>CAJUQP010000016.1 GCA_910588245.1 uncultured Muribaculaceae bacterium
TATTACCCTTCGCAAACTCACTTCCGTTAACAATCGTTTTTAAACAACCTCTTAGACTTTCCACCGGATATCCGCGGCTGATTGTCAGTAATGAGGGAGGATATCACTTGGACACTGCAAAGGTACAACTATTTTTGTAGTTGACAAACAAATTCAACTATTTTTATAGTTGAACGGGCAAAAAAACACTTCTAAGGAAATGCCATCCACCTATCCGCGGATAAATATAGAAAGCAGGACTGAAACAGCAGCTATTCATTTTTGCCTGTCTCAGTCCTGCTTAGAGCGCTCTTAAAACAATCTTACGCGTAATCGCTCCTTATCAACTTATACTGTTATGTCAACGTGTGTAGAGGAAGCGTTTGATGCTTCGTTTCGGAGTCTTCTCAAATTCGTTGGGCATAAGCACTATCTTCGCTATCTGCTCGTAAGGGGCCACGAGTTTATTGAGCTCCTTGCGCACATTCTCCATGGCGTCGTCCATATCTCCGACCGAGACACCGAGTTTATCGATCGCCTCATAGTCGGGATACACAAGCGCCGTCAGTTTTCCGTCGCGGTCTACGACAAGGCTTTCGGAAACAAACGGCATATTGTTGAGCTTAGCCTCAATCTCCTCAGGATATATGTTCTGGCCTGACGATGAGAGCAGCATGGTCTTGGAGCGCCCTCGCAGGAAAAGCGTGCCGTCGCTGCTACGTGTGCCCATGTCGCCGGTGTGAAGCCAGCCCTCAGCGTCGATCACGGCCGCCGTAGCCTCAGGATTCTTGAAATAACCCTTCATAAGATTGGTGCCCCTAACACATATCTCGCCGGGGATATGCTCCGGATCAGGCGACTCCACCTTGCTCTCCATGATGGGAAGGGTCTTCCCCGACGACCCGACGATAAACTTACGCCACGGAGTGTAGGAGATGAGAGGTCCGCATTCCGTCATGCCGTAGCCCACTGTAAAAGGAAACTTTATCTTGTGAAGGAACTCCTCAACCTCATGGTTGAGCGGTGCTCCACCGACAATCACCTCCTCAAACTCGCCGCCGAATGCATCGACAAGCTTCTTGCGAATCTTGGAATAGATAAGCGAGTCAAGAAATGGCACCGCAAGCGTCCAGCGCATGGTCCCCTTTGAAATCATCGGCAATATCTGGTTCTTATAGATCTTCTCGAGAATCAGAGGCACACAGACCACAAGATTAGGCCTAACCTCTGCCAGGGCCTTCAGCAGCACACGTGGCGATGGGGTCTTGCCAAGAAGCGTGACATGCGAGCCTACCGCAAGTGGCGTGAGCATATCAAAGGCACACCCATAGGCATGTGCCATAGGAAGGAATGCCAAGGCCCTCGAGTTGCGGAAGTGCAATTCAGAATGAATGCCGAAACACACGTTGCCAGCAAGATTCTCTCCAGTAAGCATCACTCCTTTGGAAAAGCCAGTGGTGCCGGAAGTATAGTTTATCTCCGTCACCTCATCGTTGTCACGGTCAATATACTTCACATCACCACTCGTATAGCCGTGTGTATAACGACGGTTGAACCGACGTTTAAGCAGTCTTATATGTCTTTGCAATTCTGTGTCGGGGGCCTCATGAAGCACATTTCTTGTCTCAAGGCTAAGCACTCCGCTCACATTCAGAAGCGACTCCGGCTCTATATGTTCCCATATATTGTCAGAGACAATGAAAAGGCGGGCTTCCGAATGATTCACTATATGCGTCACATCAAGAGGATTAAACTCAGGAAGAATAGGCACTATCACCCCACCGTAGGTGACCGTGGCCATATAGGCCCTGACCCACTCCACAGAGTCCTTTCCGCAAAGAGCCACCTTATCGCCCGGTTTCAGGCCAAGCGACTCAAACAACATATGGATCTGCGCGATGCTGGTAGCGAACTCCCCGTATGTTATGGTATTGTTCTTACCGTATTCCGACAACGCGGGAAGATCCCAGTTTTCAATGAAACTCCGCTCGTATATTTTTATAAAATTCTGTATCTTCATCATATTATATAAAATTAAAGGGCAAGACGGTATATCTCACGACAATCGTCCATGGTCAGCGGCACATACTTGCCGAGCGATGGGCCCATGTTGTATTCGAGGCTCTTCACCATAGCCTCGATATCCGGCTCCTTCCCCACGAGCTCACGCAAGGAAGTGGTAAGGCCTATGTCATGATAGAAATCCTTAAGCGCGCTTATCCCGGCTGCTATGATATGGTCAGTGTCAAAGCCCTGAGGGTTAACGCTCATCACGTTGATGGCGAACTTCCATGCCATGTCAGGATTCCTCTTAGCCACAAACAGCAACCACGCGGGAACTATGCACGCCAGGCCGGCTCCGTGGGCCACGTCGTAAAAGGCCGACACCTCATGTTCAAGCCGGTGTGACGACCAATCCTCCTCCTTTCCTACCCCGCAGAGACCGTTGTGGGCGAGCGTACCTGCCCACATGATGTCGGCACGGGCCTCATAGTCGTCAGGATTCACGCGGAGGGTAAGGGCCTGATCCATGATATCGCGCATGATTGCCTCCGAATAGGCGTTGACGAGCTGGGCTGTGGTATTGGAGAAATAGCGTTCGAATATATGGCATAACATATCGGCCACTCCACAGGCTGTCTGAAACCAAGGAAGCGACATCGTCAACTCAGGATTCATCACTGCGAAACGCGGACGGATCAGCTCCGAACCGATTGATATCTTATGGAGACCGTCGGCATCTTTCTTCGTAATCACTGTCTTGCAGCTCCCCTCGCTTCCGGCTGCGGGAATAGTGAGCACAACTCCTATAGGCAATGCAGCCGAGGGCGTGGACTTTCCGCAGTAGAAATCCCAGAAATCGCCACTGTAGACAGCACCGACCGCAATGGCCTTCGCGGTATCGATCACTGATCCCCCTCCTACGGCAAGCATAAAGGTCACTCCCTCTTTTACGGCCATGGCGATACCCTCATACACGAGATCGGCTTCCGGATTGGGTTTCACACCTTTGAGCGTGACGTAGTCAAGCCCCTCCGCCTTAAGAGAGTCGGTCACTTCTTTGATCAGTCCGGAGCGCTCCGCAGAGCCGCCTCCGTATACAAGCATGACTTTTCCGGCGCCATAGCGCTTAAGAGTTTTTCCCACCTCCTTCTGGGTGCCCCGGCCGAAAATGAATTCCGTAGGCGAATGAAAGATGAAATTGTCCATAATATGATTTCGGGATTTAATTGAATATATACTCTCAATATGAAAGTCTCGCCTATCTTACCCGCTATCTCATAGGATAAGGGCAGGGCATACACTTACATAACAAATAATTCAGGACTTCTGACATATTTTCCTTCTCAAAAACAGACGCATGCCAAGGAAGCGCCGATGGCATGCGTCTGTTTTTTATGTCTGACGGTATGTCAATATGTCATATCTCGACTTCCGCCGCGAGTTTCTCACCCTCTGCCACCTGCTTCATGGCAGGTTCATCGGAAGTAGCGACCTCAAGCTTCTTCATGATGGCGAATATAAACGCCGCGGAGAGGAGACAGAGTGAAATGAGGATTGCCCATATGCTCCACACGGGAATCTTGCCCCAGAGCACCATCGGAATAGACACGAGATAGTTTCCTATCGCCGTCGCGGCAAACCAACCGCCCATCATGGCACCCTTCAGCTTCGGAGGAGCGACCTTGCTGACGAAAGAGATGCCCATCGGCGACAGCAGAAGTTCGGCAAACGTAAGCAAAAGATATGTAGTGATCAGCCAGTTGGGCGATACCGCGCCACTCGTGCCGACAATAGCAAGCGATCCGAGAAGCATCACCACATAGGCGATGGCGGCCATTATCATTCCATAGCCGATCTTACGCGGTGCGGAAGGTTCTTTCCCGCGCTTGGCAAGCCAGCCGAATATGGCGAGCGATACTGGAGTGAGCGCCACGACATAGAAGGGGTTGAACTGCTGGAACTGCTGGGGCTGGATGCCGGTCAGCGGATCGGGGGTTGACGAATAGAAATACCAGAGAGCCCAGGCCACGAGCGCGAGGATAGCCACGGAGACTATACGTCCGGTCGTGCCTTTCGACTGGAAAAGATTAAAGAGAGCGTAGACTCCCACAGCCACTGCAGTAAGCGCCCATACATTGAATCCTATCCTGGTCCAGCCGCCGGCGTCGGAAGCCGTGCAACTCTTGGCAAACTCGGTGAGGGTAGCGCCATTCTGGCTGAACACCATCCAGAAGAATATCACCACCGCGAAGACGAGGAGCAGGGCGACCACACGCTGGCGGGTCTGCGCCGGCGTGAGCTCTACCTCCGCAGCCTTGACAGCCGTAGCGGCAGCTGCCTTCTTCTTGTCGCCGATGATATGAGAGAATGTGGAGCGTCCGCAGAAATAAATCAGGAAACTCAGCACCAGGGAGGCGCACGCCACAGCGAAAGCATATCCATAGCCCGTGGTCAACGTCGTTATATACTCGTTGGCGAACGCGGTCAGGTCGGTAGCCGCCATGCCGTTTGCGGCGATCGCCTGCGCGAGTTCAGCGCCGTTCTCAGCCCCGTCGAGATATGCGTTGCATAGCGCGGGGAGCGACGACACATAAGTGAGACCATGAGCCTTGAGAGCCATATTGGTCATCGCTGTGGCAGCCATGGGGGCATACATGGAGCCGATGTTGATCGCCATATAGAACAGCGAGAACGCGGCATCACGCTGTCCGCTATAGCGGCTCTCGTTGTAGAGGTCGCCGACCATCACCTGGAGGTTGCCCTTGAAAAGGCCTGTGCCACAAGCTATCAGGAGCAGGGCGGCGCAGAGTATCACAAGCGATGATGTGCTACGGATATCGGTGGGGACAGCCATCACAAGATATCCGAGGAACATGACGAAAAGACCGGTCACGACACATTTGGAGAAGCTCCATTTGTCGGCCACCCATCCTCCGATGAGAGGCATGAAATAGACCACGGCGAGGAATCCGGCGTAGATCTGACCCGACACCGTGGCATCGAGTCCGAACTTCGCCTGGATGTAGAGAAGGAATATGGCCAGCATCGTGTAATAGCCGAAGCGCTCGCCAGTGTTGGCGAGCGACAGCACATAGAGTCCGGCCGGATGATTCTTGAACATCTTATACTGTTGTTGACGTCGGTTTACTTGGTAACTCTCTCAAGCCAGTTGACCATGGAGAACATTATGCCCATGGAAACAAGGCAAACGCTGAGGAATACTGTCCATGCCACCCATATCGGGCATGCATTGTAGATAAGGGGACCGATCCAGAGCAGAAGGTTGCCTACGGCGGTGGCGCCGAGCCAGAGACCCTGGCAAAGGCCCTGCAGATGCTTGGGAGCTACTTTTGACACGAATGAGAGTCCGAGCGGGGATATGAAAAGCTCAGCGACTGTAAGGAAGAAATAGAGCACGAAGAGCACCCACGGACCGGTCTTCATAGCCTCTGCCTCTGTGGGAGAAAGAGCCTTGAAAGCCTCTGCCGAAGGATATCCCTGGATTAGGGAGAATACTGCCAGGAAAATGTAGGCAAGACCTGCGAGGCCCATGCCTATGGCTATCTTGCGGGGAGTGGATATCTCCTTGCCGCGACGCGACAGGGCGGAGAAAAGCCACATTACAACGGGAGTAAGAACAATCACATAGAAGGGATTGAGTGCCTGCCATATCTCAGGCTGCACGGAGTCTGTCTTCACGAAATCGCGAGCGAAAAGCGAGAGTGATGTGCCGTTCTGGTGGAAAGAGAACCAGAAGAAGATAGCGATACCGAGCACGGCGAAGAGAGCGTACATGCGCTGTTTGATCTCCTTGGCCATACGGGCTTTCTCCTCTGCGGAATACTGCACCGTCTCCTCTTTCGTTTTCTTTGCCGGGGAGGGGAGCTGACGTTTGGTGCCCAGGAAGATGCCGAGAGAAAGGAGCATGGCAGCGACAGAGGCTATAAACGAATAGTGTATGCCTGTGTTGAATACGTTGAGGTATGTGGTGCAGAATTCCGATACATTACCCTGCACATTACCTCCGACTTCCGTAATGAGAGCATACAGATTGTTGAGGTTCTGGGTGTTCATGCTGTCGGTCAGGCTGAGATACTCATGGCAGAGAGCCGGCAGTGAGGCATTGTAGCTGAGATCGTGCACACCGAGCCACCAGCTACGGAGCAGAGGAGCGACAAACGGAGCGATAAGGCCTCCGATATTGATGAACACATAGAAAATCTGGAATCCGGAGTCGCGCTGCGACGCATAACGGGGATTGTCGTAGAGCTGTCCTACGATAGCCTGCAGGTTGCCTTTGAAAAGGCCGTTGCCGAACGCTATCAGGAAAAGCGCGCCGCATGTGAGGGTAAGCAGCCAGGTCTGGTTTTCAGCAGTGGCGAAAATCGGGAACGCCAGCACGATATAGCCGAGAGTCATGATACAGAGACCCGTGATAATCGTGCCCTTGTAGTTCTGCGTCTTGTCGGCGATCAGACCGCCTACGAGACTCAACACATAGATTCCCGCATAGAAGAAGGAATAGATCAGGGCGCTCGTCTCCTCCTTGAGTCCGAATTTCGAACAAAGGAAAAGCACCAGCACCGCATTCATGATGTAATAGCCGAAACGCTCGCCCATGTTGCTGAGGGCGGCAGGGATAAGGCCTTTGGGTTGGTTCTTAAACATTGGTGATGGGTTTTGGTGTTAGTTCTACGGTTAGAAAGCGGTTCCGGAAAGTTTGTGCTGACTCGTCCGGTGGGGCCCGGTCATTTGCTGTCGAGCATCTTGAAGGCTTTGGCATAGTTCTCGATCTGCCTTACCATCGCCACCAGGCCATTGCTTCTGGTTGGCGACAGATGCTCCTTGAGCCCTATCCTGTCGATGAAATAAAGATCGGAGCCGAGGATCTCGTCGGGCGTACGGTCATCGAGCACCCGCATCAGCAAGGCTACGATACCCTTCACGATCAACGCATCGGAATCTGCCATGAAATGAATCCGTCCGTCATCAAGCCGGTTGGCGGTGATCCACACCCGGCTTTGGCATCCCTCTATGAGGTTGGACGGCGTCTTCTCCCCTTCCGGGAATTCCGGGAGGGTATTGCCCAGGTCTATGATATAGGCGTAGCGGTCCATCCAGTCGGTCAGACCCTCGAATTCTTCAATTATCTCGTCTTGGCATTCGTTGACTGTCATAATGAAATCTTTTTAGCAGGCGCTTAGTGTCCTTTCCTCAGATAAGTCACGAGAAAAAGGCACAGGTCCTTTACGATGTGCAAATATAGGAATTTTCATCCATATCCGCAACATTTGAACCAACTCAGTATGAAATATTGTTGAGTTCGCCCACGCTCCTGGCCACAGAGGGCTTAGTCAGGAGATCGCGAAGCTGCCTGGGAGTAAGATTCAGGGTAGGCTTGCATTCCTTCGATGCCATGTATTCCTTCATGCTTCTCAGGAGCCACTCCCCTTCCGGATGAGACGAGAAACGGTCGGGATCAGCCATAAGCACCATCAGTTTCCCCTTCCCGACATTGCATTCAAGGAGAAGAGCCAGGCGATAGTTGCGCTCCACATTGTCGACAGGCTCCACGATAGGATCGACAGAGGCCGGCAGACGGTCGATGATCAGGGGATAAGAGGCGTCGACCACAGGAAACCACTGCCAGTCGGTATGGATGTCGGTAGGATAGTCGCGAAACACAGGATGGCCGCTGTCAATGAGCAATCCCATTGTCCCCGGCGAAGGTTTCTTTCCGACCTTGTCGCAAATGGTGCGGAACATACGGTAGTTCCAGTAATCAGTCTGGAAAAGCGGGCCGAGAGTAGACTCTGCGACCTGTGACGAATCCGGGCAAAGTATCACACGTTTCCCTTTGTCGAGAAGGGCGAGCGCCTCGTCGATATCTTTTGTGAGGGTCACTCCTTTTATCTCCTTGCCATCTTTGGGATAAATCCACAGGTTATAGGAATTGGTCACCTTACCTCCGTCGGCACGCAGGTCAAGCCGTACCTTGCGTGGATGTTTCAGATATGGCATTGTCAGAGAGATGTTGCCCGCCGCGCACACACCTCTTCCGCCGGCGGCTCTTGAGGAACCTTTGGCAAACGGAAGTGACCATTCCACCTCCGTGCCCTCCATGTCGCGGTCGCTGTAGTTTACAAGCGACAGAGGGATCTCCACGAAATCGCCGGCAGTGAAGCAATAGCCCGGCAGAGAGGCGAGCACCGTCACATCGTCGCACGACTGTCGCCACTGCTCAGCGTCCATGAATCCCTTGGAGTCCATGAATGCGTCGAGCATACCGACAAGCGCGGTGCCCTGGCCGGGATAATCCTGAATGTCGAGAAGCTGGAAGCCTCCCATCCCGGGAGTGCGCAGGTTCATCTCCATATCTTCCTTGTAAAGGCGCGCGGCCCATTCGCCCGAGGCCTTGAAATAACGCTCGGCTTTGCGGAGTGTGCCGGCGCTGTCTGCCCGGTTGCGGAACTCAAGAAGATTATCCGGGCGGACCACTCCCGTATATTTGGAAGCCTCACTGAAATCGGGATACACCTGATATTGCCCGGTCTCGTGGCCTATGACAGGCACCGGCGACTTCGAGATGGCTCCTGAAAATGTCTTGCGAGAGTCGGGATAGGTGGAGTTCATGATCCCCCCGTTATCGGCATCAGCGTATGAGAACGACGCACGGGCATGCGACGAGAAGCCGTCGCCAGGTCCGACGCGACAAGTCACGAGATAATCCTCACCGTCAATATGTCCGTTCCAACCCAGGTATATGTTAGAGCCGAATGTGGCAAGAAGGCCCGGCACCTCCTTCCTCGCCTTGTCGATAAACGGGCGCATGGTCTCCACATCTCCCCAGAGCTCGTTGCCGATGGCGAACATCGTGAACGAAGGATGAGAGGCATAGTCGCGGAGAATATCCTCCATATCGGAATCAAGGAACTCAAGGAGCTCAGATTGTTCCTTGTCAAGGCCACCCCATATTGTCAGCTCCGGCTGCAGATACACTCCGGCCTCATCGGCTGCCTGGAAGCATGCCTCCGGCGGGCACCATGAGTGGAAGCGGACATGATTTATTCCATGGTCGCGGAGCACACGGAAATATCCGCGCCAGGAATCGATATCCATCGGCACATGTGCCGTAAGTGGCCATACGCATGCATCGTGGCGCCCGCGGAGAAAAGTGGTGTCGCCGTTTATGGTGAAATGCGTGCCGGAAGTCGAGAACTCCCTGAGGCCTGTCCTTATGGTGCGCGTGTCAAGGGTATGGCCGCTTCCGTCATCAAGAGTGATAACTATGTCATGTAGCCGGGGATTCCACTCGCTCCATTTCTCAGCCAAGGGTCCGAGATCGAGGAAGAAGTCGAAACTGCCGTCAGATCCGGCATTGATAATCTGCGATGCGGAATGACCTTCCGTTCGTGCGGTGACCTTCACGCCTTGCGCGCCGGCGGTTTTTCCGGAGATCCTGAATCTGCTGCGTGGAGCGTCGCTGAGCGCGCGCGCGTCCAGGATGCCCTGAGGATCTGATGCCAGGATTGCGAAACGCCCGATGATGCCGTTCCAGTTGGTCTGGGTAGCCTCCGCGCAGGCGTGGGAATTATTTCTGACAGCCGCGGGTATCGACTCACCGTTGTCGACGATTATATCGATAGTGTGCCGTCCGGGCGACAATTGAGGAAGCCGGTGACGCTGTGTGGCCGATATGGTGCTGAGAGCCCCGACATCCTTGCCGTCGACAATAACATAGGAAGGTCGCGAACGCTCCATCTCAAGAGTGAGAGTCTTTCCGGCCATCGACGCGGGGATATCTATCTCACGGCTGTATCTGACGCGTCCGGTATAGGTGTGCCGTCGCGACAGCTGGGTGGTAACCCTTGATGGAGCCACTGGTATTCCGACGCCATTGGTGTCGAGGGTGCCCGGCAGAGTGAGGGAGCCCCGCGCCGACACGGCAGATGCCACCGAATCGGGAAGGTCAAGCAGTTGGTAGCGCCATTTGCCCGAGAGGTCGAGCGTATCGCTGAATGCCATGGAGGGCAGTGAGGCCATTGCCATTACAACGGTCAGGAGGAGATGTCGTGGGCTGATTTTCATCTGGAAAGTATATTGCATGTGATGAGCCGGAGAGAAAGCGCTTCCCTCCCATGCAAAATTAATAAAAAGAGCCGACAGTGAGAGATGCCCGATCTTCCATTTGTGAAATTTTAACTGTTAATATTTGTCGAGAGAATTAAAAATTGTTACCTTTGCAGCGAAAAACGAGGACAGACGTGACCAGACGTCTTGAAGGGTCTTTTAAGGCCGTTGAGAAATTCGGGTTCATCCCGATATTTTGGCGGAAGTAAAAGATTCCTATTTTTTTAATACCCACACGAAAGTGTGTAAACAATCCGCACAATCATTTAATTCTCCATAATAGACATGGCAACTTATCTTACACAAGAAGGCTATGACAAGAAAATGAAGGAACTGGCCGAACTTGAGGCCCAGCGTCCTATGATCAAGCAAGCCATAGCCGAAGCCCGCGATAAGGGCGACCTCTCAGAGAATGCCGAATATGACGCCGCCAAGGAGGCTCAGGGCATGCTCGAGATGAAAATATCCAAAATCAAGGAATTGATCGCATCCGCGCGCATCATCGACGACAGCAAGCTCAACACGGAGATCGTACAGCTTCTCAATAAGGTGACGATCAAGAACGTGAAGACCGGCATGACCGTGACCTACACCATAGTGACCGAGAACGAGGCCAACCTCCGGGAAGGGAAAATATCGTCGTCAACCCCTATCGCCCAGGGGCTGCTGGGACATAAGGTAGGCGATGTGGTGAAAGTCACCGCCCCCGTCGGTATTCTCGAGTTTGAAATCCTCAAGATAGAGATCTGATGACGATATTCTCCAGAATCATAGCCGGGGAGATCCCCTGCTACAAGGTGGCTGAAGACGACCGTTTCTTCGCCTTCCTCGACATCAATCCCGTCAACTGGGGCCACACCCTGGTAGTTCCCAAGGAGGAGACCGACTACATCTTCGATCTTGACGACAAGAGCCTCGGAGACATGATGGTGTTTGCAAAAAAAGTGGCATCAGCCATGAAGAAGACACTTCCCTGCCGTAAAATCGGAGTAGCCGTCCTCGGTCTTGAGGTTCCCCATGCGCACATACACCTTGTGCCGATCCAGAACGAGGGCGACATGGATTTCCGCAACAAGATCGCGAATCCCGACCCAGAGAAGATGAAAGAGATCGCCGCCGGAATCGCAGCCAATCTCTGACTTCCCGACCATTCCCTTGTTTTAGAAGCTGATTTAAAGCAAGATTAAAACAGCTTTTCAATTCACACCGGAAACAGACAAAAAAAGACCGGAGCTTGCCGTTGTGGCATCAGCTCCGGTCTCTCTTTATACCCAGTCGCCATCGCGTGGTCACTATCGACCGCCACGCAAATGGAGATACGTTATTTCACCCTGAAATGGTCGCCTGTCTCCTTAACGATATTCTCGTAATATTTCTTGTCATAGCCCGGGAAAGAGGGATAGACGGGCAGTCCGTATTCCGACTTTATGAAATTGCCGTCGGCGTCGGTCTTCTTCATGTTTCCGTCCATGAATTTCACAAAAAGATATATGCCGAGGTCACGGTAAGCGTCGGTGGCCTCCTTGGCTATATCCTTACCCTCCCGGTTCACACTCTGCCGGAAAGCCTTGTCATCGCCGCTCTCAAGAATGGCCACAAGTTCCTTCTCACGCTCCGAACGCGTAGATTGATACTTCTCCTCAAGCGCCCCCTGCACCTTACGGATATCGGGAATCATGAGATCATAGCGGTTATAGGCCTGGTTGGCAACCCAGTTTGTCATCCAGAAATTGGAATCGAAGGAGAATGTGTTGACATCTCCCTCGGCAAGCTGCGCGGGAATCTCGGTCATGCTGCAGTAGAAAGGCATGTAGACGGTGGTGTTGGTGTCGTCCGTGCCAAACCAGAGCACTCCGCCGACCGGATCCGGGAGATCAGCACGGCTCTGACTCACGAAGCTCCATCCAGTCTGCTGTGTGGCTATGGCACGCTCGTTGGTGTATGTCTTGCCGTCAACCTCATACTCCATAGGGCGCCAACGGTAGGGCACGTGGTTGGGACCGGCACCTACGTCGGAAGTCATCTCAAAGGGTGTTCCCTCGAAATGATCGCGCATGCTCTCCTGCATCTCCTTGAGGCTTACTTTCCTGTCGGGCACTATATAGAGAGGCATCGGCTCGTCGCTCTCCCCGTTGCACCATGTGAAATATTTGTCGGTCTCAGGTTTGAAACGGCGGAAATAGCTCCATACACGTCCGTCGCATCCCCGGCGCGTCCCTTTGTCGTGGGTTGAATAGGCGTCGGCGAAAGAAAACTCGGAGTCTTTGCCATTGAAATATCCGCGTTTGCGTGCAAAAGATATCACATCCTTGCTGAAGAGCACGTTTTTCTTGTCTTTCATGTCGACCTGGCGTATGCGCGGCTCATTGGCATGTCCGGAGATGGCATCGTCAGGAATCCTGACAGCGATCCATACAGCGCCCTTCTCGGCACCTTTGCCAATCATCTCAAGCACCCAGACCTCGTTTTTGTCGGCGATGGAGAAAGATTCGCCGCTACTCGCGTAGCCATATTTATCCACAAGGTCAGTCATTACGTCGATGGCCTCACGCGCGGTTTTGGAGCGCTCGAGGGCAATCTGTATGAGCGAGCCGTAGTCGATCACGGCATTGCCGGTGGTGTCGACGAGCTCGTCATGTCCGCCCCAGGTGCTCTCGCCTATGGCCACCTGATGCTCGTTCATGTTTCCGACCACATTATACGTATGGGGGATCTGCGGTATCGACCCGAGCGGTTTGCCGGTGTCCCATTCCACGACCTTGCGGATGGATCCGGGAGCATGGTCGGCGGCAGGGGTATGGGTAAGCATACCGTAAAGGTTATGGGAATCGGCGGCGTAAGTGACAAGCACGGAGCCGTCGGTGGTAGCTTTAGGGCCGGCGATAAGATTGGTGCAGGCCTCAGCCTCCGCAGGCATAAGAGCCAGCGCGGGAAGCATCAATGTCAGGTAAAGAGATTTTCGTTTCATGTAGCGAATTTACGATAAAATTCGTAAATTTGCAAAAAATATGCGTAAATAAAGGATTACGCCCGATTCGGGAGAATCTCAAGGCAAAATTTCCTCCTGATGAAGAATTGTCGGACGCCGGACGTTATTAATAGATACCGTCGGCATTCCGGCATACATATATAACCATATGAGTGAAGACAAGACAACAAAGACATTCGAGGAGCTCGGCGTGGAGCCGAGGCTGCTCAAAGCCATAGAGGAGATGGGGTTCGAACTCCCCATGCCAATACAGGAGATGGTGATTCCGCACCTTCTCGATAAAGAGGGCGACGTCGTTGGCCTGGCGCAGACCGGCACAGGCAAGACCGCGGCGTTCGGACTCCCCGTGCTGCAACGCATAGACGCCGGGCGCAATGTGCCCCAGGCGCTGATAATAGCCCCCACGAGGGAACTCTGCCTGCAGATATCGGGCGACCTCGCGGACTATTCCAAATATATCCCTGAGATAAAGGTACTGCCTGTCTACGGCGGATCGAGCATCGAGAGCCAGATCCGCACCCTGCGCAACGGTGTGCAGGTGATCGTGGCCACCCCGGGGCGCCTCATCGACCTCATAAAACGTAAGGAGGTGAATCTTTCCGACGTGCATACAGTGATTCTCGACGAAGCGGACGAGATGCTCAACATGGGCTTCCTCGACGACATCAAGGAGATACTCAGCCATGTGCCGGAGGAGAGGAAAATGCTCATGTTCTCCGCCACGATGCCCAAGGAGATCGCGGGTATCGCCAAAGACTTCATGCACGACCCCGTGGAATTCGTGGCCGGCAACCGCAACGAAGGCTCGAAAAACGTGCGCCACATATATTATATGGTGAAGGCTCACGATAAATATCTTGCCCTGAAACGTGTGGCCGACAACAGTCCCGACATCTATGGCATCATCTTCTGCCGCACCCGCAAGGAGACCCAGGAGATCGCCGACAAGCTCATAGCCGACGGTTACAACGCCGACTGTCTGCACGGCGACCTGTCGCAGGCCCAGCGCGACCTGGCGATGAAGAAATTCCGCGACCATGTCACCCAGCTGCTCGTGGCCACCGACGTCGCGGCCCGCGGACTCGATGTCGACGACCTCTCGCACGTGATCAACTATGGTCTGCCCGATGACGCCGCCGTCTACACCCACCGCTCCGGCCGCACAGGCCGCGCCCACAAGACAGGCGTCTCCGTGGCCATCATCCACTCGCGCGAGAAAGGGAAACTCCGCGAGATCGAGAAGATCATCGGAAAGACATTCGAGTATAAGAAAGTGCCCACCCCCGAGCATATCATAGAGAAACAGCTCTACAATCTCGCCGACCGCCTCGAGCGCGTGGAGGTAGACGAGACAGAGATAGCCAAATACCTCCCGGGAGTGCGCAAGAAACTCGAGTGGCTCTCCGAGGAGGATCTTCTGAAAAGGGTGCTCTCGCTTGAGTTCAACCGTCTGCTCAAGTATTACCAGAATATGCCCGACATCGACCTCAACGCTCCAGAGAAAGGGGAGAAAGGGAAAGATAAAGGGCGAGGCGAAGGACGCGAACGCAACCGCGACAAAGACCGCCGGAGCGCCGAGGATGGCTTTGAGCGCCTGATGGTCAACGTCGGCAAATCGCAGGGATTCTTCCCCGGCAATCTCATGGAGCTCGTCAACCGCAACGTGGTGGGCGACAAGCCCGATATCGGACGTATAGACCTTCTTCCGGGCTACACACTCTTCGACGTGCGCAAACAGGATGCTCGCAGGGTGATCGACGCACTGAAGAATGTGGACTTCTTCGGCACGACCCTCCATCCCGAGATCGCCACCGACCGCGACTATGCCCGCGAAGCGCGCGACAGGAGCGAGAAACGGCGCCGCAAACGCGACAAGGAGGAGACACAACGCCCGGCGAAAGCAGCCAAAGGGAAGAAAAAAGCGAAAAAAAGCGATGACGATTTCTTCACTGCCGACGAATTCCTCACAGGTGATAAAACACCGGTGAAAAAGAAGAAGGAGAAAAAGGAGAAGAAAGAGAAGAAAGCTCCGAAGGGGAAAAAAGTTGAATACAACGGAAACTATGAGATCTTCTACAACAAGAAAAAGAAATGACATGATCCGCGGCCTCGCCGCCATCCTGCTGATGGCGGCAGCCGCGCTCCTGCCTTCCTTAGCCCGGGGAGCCGAGGCGCCCGACTCGCTCACCTCCAGGGATATATTCTGCAGGCTGCAGACTCCGGCTCTTGAGATTCTGAAGCCGTCGACAAGGCTCGACATGCTCGACTACTGGGACGCCGACAGCGTGTATAAAGCAACCAACGCCCTCGGAGGCGTATCCCATATCATGGCGCTGACTCCAGACTATATGAAAGTCAGCGTATCTCCGGTGAGCGTCTACGAGATCAAGATACTCCCCGGGAAGAAAGGACGCACCGTCATGACCATCTACACCGTGGGCGACTCCGTGCAGGCTCCCGACAGCAGTATCGAGTTTTTCGATGCCTCATTACGGGCTTCCGACCCTAAGAAATATCTGCCGACACCCAATCTCAAGGATTTCTTCGACATTCCGAAAGGATCCATCACTTCAATGAAGGAGATCAGAGAGATGATCCCCTTCCCTACCGTGGAATATTCTGCCTCGGCTGACGACAACAACCTTCGGGCCCGGCTCACAGTCGGAGAATTCATGAATACAGACGACTATAATATCATCCGCCTGTTTCTGAAACCGGAGATAACGTTCGTGTGGAAAGACCGCTACAAACTCTCACGCTGAGCCGCGGCGATCCGGCAGGATAACTCCCACGTGGTCTCTACAGACAGATTGACAAAAAAACAACAAAACAGCAATATCACAGACATGGAACGTAAAGTAAGAGTCAGATTCGCTCCGTCGCCTACGGGTCCGCTCCACATCGGAGGGGTGCGCACGGCGCTCTACAACTATATCTTCGCCCGCCAGAACGGAGGCGACATGATCCTCCGCATAGAGGACACCGACAGCCGCCGCTTCGTGCCGGGAGCGGAAGACTATATCAACGAGAGTCTCGCATGGCTCGGCATCGGCATTGATGAAGGCGTGCGCGAAGGGGGAGCCTACGGTCCCTACAAGCAGAGCGAGCGCCGTGACATATACCGCGAGAATGTGAAGACACTCCTCGACAACGGCAAGGCATACATAGCTTTCGACACACCCGAGGAACTCGAGGAGGCCCGCGGTCGTATCGCGAATTTCCAGTATGACGCCTCCACGCGCGGCTCCATGCGCAACTCTCTGACGATGCCGGCGGAAGAGGTGGAACGCCTTATCGCCGACGGAGCCCAGTATGTGGTGCGCTTCAAGATCGAGCCTGACCGCGAGGTGAAAGTCAACGACCTGATCCGCGGGGAGGTAGTGATCAACAGCAGCATACTCGATGACAAGGTGCTCTACAAGAGCGCCGACGATCTCCCGACATACCATCTCGCCAACATCGTCGACGACCATCTCATGGAGGTGAGCCACGTAATCCGCGGGGAGGAATGGCTTCCTTCAGCCCCGCTCCACGTGCTTCTCTACGAAGCTTTCGGATGGCAGGACACGATGCCAAAGTTCGTGCATCTTCCTCTTCTGCTCAAACCTGTGGGCAACGGTAAGCTCTCGAAGCGCGACGGCGACAAACTCGGGTTCCCGGTGTTCCCGCTTGAATGGCATGAGCCGGCGAGCGGCGAGATCTCTTCAGGCTATCGCGAGAAGGGATATCTTCCGGAGGCCGTGGTCAACTTCCTCGCCCTGCTCGGATGGAATCCGGGCGATGACAGCGAACTTATGAGCATGGATGACCTGATCCGCAAATTCTCCTTCGCCCACTGCTCGAAGAGCGGCGCCAAGTTCGACTACAAGAAAGGGATATGGTTCAACCACGAATATCTCGGGAAAGCCGACAACGCACTGCTCGCGCAACTTCTCGAGCCCACGCTCGTGGAGAATGGCATCACGGACGCCGATCCGGAATATACAGCGAAAGCGATCGGCATGGTGAAGGGACGCGCTGATCTTGTGCCCGATCTCTGGACCCAGGGCGACTTCTTCTTCCGCGCTCCGGAAGCATATGCGGAGAAAGACGTGAAGAAACGCTGGAGCGCCGATACCCCGCGCATTATGGAGGAACTTATCGGTGTGCTTGAAGGGATCGACGACATGACCTCGGCCAACGCTGAGAAGATAGTGCTCGACTGGATCGCCGACAAGGGATATCATCTCGGCAATGTCATGAATGCTTTCCGTCTGGCGGTCGTAGGCGCATGCCGTGGTCCGCATATGTTTGACATCACCGAGCTGATGCCCAAGGAGGAAGTGATAGCGCGCATACGCCGCGCCATTGAGAAGATACCGGTTCCGGCCAATGACTGACAGGCATACTGACAAAACCACCCACAAAAGATTGGCGGAGGCTTTTCCCAGGCTGTGGAAAGGCCTCCGCAATCTTTTTATGCGCGAAAGCACCGGAGATAAGTCAGGCTTATCCTGTCGGGACTTTCCACGGCCGGAGATTGTCAAGGCGTTCTCATCGGCCGATTCTTCGCAGTCTGAGACCGCTGAATCCATAAAAGCGGCCCGCGAGGAGGGGAGGTTCATTTTCGTTTCAATCGAGCCGGGGGTTGCCGGGAAAGGATGGATTGAGAGGTGGGTGTCGCAAAAGGAACAAGTCAGAGCCGTGTATCTGACTTATGGCATGAGTAGCGGGATAATAAGGTATGCCGACATAGTTTATGTAGGTGTAGGGGATTCCGGAAGGAGGGATGGAGACGGGATTGAAAGGGAAGCCGCACAGACCGTTCTCGCGGCTGCCGCCCATGGTGTGGCAGTTCTGTTTTCCGAACGACTGCTGAGATATCCGGAGATTGTGGATCTGAAAACGCTCGGAGGAGGGATAGCGGTTACAGGTGAAGGGAGTTTCGTGCGTAATGCCGACCGGCTGCTGTTCGACTGCCGGGAAAGGAAAAAAATAGGACGATGGGGAAAGGAATATATAGCTGAAATAAGGGCAAAAAAAATTGATTGTCGTCCCGACAACCAATCTTCTGTTAACCTTAAAATCTAATACCATGAAAAACTCACTGCAAAATTAGAAATTATTTTTCAAACTATGTTCTTAAACATGAAAAATCTTTATCAATTTAACATTTATTAATCTACACATATAATAAAAGCCCCTTATTGTTAATTTAATTAACAATAAGGGGCTTTCTGAGGTATGCTGAGTAGCAGTGTAAACGCAAAAGGAGTCATGTAGCTGCGTGCTATTATAAACAGGCAAAGCTCATATACTCTTTTGATTCTTTGACTATGCCGGCCTACCGGCATTGAAAGCCACCCGCGGAAGTGCTGCCTGATCGTTATGACAGCGAACAACAATTTTCAATTAGTATTTAGTAGTTTGCGATTAGCAATTGTAATTTGCTCAATTAATTTATAACGTATAGTACATAATAACTATGCAGTTAGACGCTATTTGTTTAGAATGCTATTATAAAGACTTATCAAGGCTAATCGGGGTTTTCTCGATTTGCTCAAGGGACTTTAGGAGCCCAATTAGATACCTTAACACTTTAGATGGAACTAAAGGGCTTTATAAGGGATTATGGCATTGGAACGACTGGGGACATGGCTTCCGGGGGCTACAGTCCCAGTCGTGGTGATCCTAATTGTCATGCGCGAGACCTTTATGAAGCGACCTCTTTCGGAGTTGGTGTCGACAGCGAAGCTAAAGCTTGATGCAATTCATAATGCATAGTGCATGATGCATAATTATGCTATGTGCAAGCAAAAGTCACGATTATGAATTATGCTTTATGCATTGTGCATTTGGCTTTTAAAAGCTTGGCTGCCTGTCGTGGGGCATCACTGCCAACAAAAGCTCGGGGCGTGATTGGATATACGTTCTTTGCTTTTGCTTCGGTCTCGCCGGATGGCTTCCGTCAGGGATTCCTTTGCCGATAGCTCCTCCCTTTGGTCGGAGAACAGAAAAAGACTCGTGGTTGCTGTTCCTGTTTTCGCGTGGGGGACCGGGATCGAGGCTTGCAGCCTCGACACGGCGGTGCCATCCGGCGGTCAGGCTTTTGCTGACCGTTTGCAATTCTCCTCGCTTTGCTCGAAGCCTACGGCTCTGAACAGATTTGACTGCAGGGCTGGCAGGAACCGCGGCATTCGGCCGCGGCACACGAGGCCCGGCAAGGCCGGCCTGAGGGGGAAATTCCTCTGACGGGGGTTGCAGAATGTCAATGTTCTCGTAATGGAGGACGCACGGGAGGATGCTGGGGAGAGCATACTCAGGGGACTCCATGGCGGCATTCGCCTTCGGATCTTTTCGTACTGTGCCGGATCGGGGATGAGACAGTAGCCTGGCTGTCGCTCTTTGTCAAGGATCAGTGCCTCTCGTTTGAAGTCTTGGCTTATTGTTTTAAGCCGATGCTTCTCGCTTGAAGCTTGGCTCCTTGGCTGGAGCAGCGGCGGGGCGGTGGGCTGAGGTGACGCCGGTGGGGACAAACGGACGCGGCCAACTTGGTAGGATGTTCTGTGCGCCGGGGTACAGTGGTCGCGAGCGGCCTTAGGCTGCGGGAGCGGGATGCTTCCGGAGGTGCCATATGCTTCCGGGCCATGAGGATCCTTCCGGAGGGGGATCCAGGCTGTACAACAATTTAATACCTCAACCCATCGTGTCCTGTCTCATCGGCGGTCCATCGGTGATGTTCCCTTCAGACGCCGGACTGTGGATGCCGACCCTTTTGGGGAGGGCGTCCGGACTAAAGACGGTGAAGCCGGTGAAGGCTTCGATGCCGGGGAAAGACTCTTCTTTCCTGTTTCCGGGGGCAAAGTTAATACGGGATTTGAAGGAGGAATTTTTATTCCGCAACTTTTCCGTTGTCAGTTTTCAATTGTCGTTTTTGCGGCACCTGCAACAAACCGGCTTCGCGGATTAGAGATTGGTGTATGGGGGTGGGATATGGACGGGAATCGAGGCTTTCAGCCTCGACACAGCGATGCCATCCGGCGGTCAGGCTTTTGCTGACCGTTTGCGATTCTCCTCGCTTTGCTCGGGGCGCAGGACTCTGAGCAGATTTGACTGTGGGGGGGGGACGGAAACCGCGGCATTCGGCCGCGGCACACGAGGCCCGGCAATGCCGGGCTGAGGGAACTTTTCCTCTGACGGGGTTGCAAAATGGCAATGTTCTCATGGTAGCACACATCCCGCTGCTTGTCATGACAAACAGCGGGATGTGTGCTATTGTACGATCTTTAGATGACGGATAGAGTGGAATTGTTCGGCTCTTACCGTGGTTAGAGAAAAGGCGAGGATTTATTTTTTATCGGAATTGATGAGGGCGAGGAGTTCGGCGATGGCGTTTTCGCTCGGGATGTTTTTCTTCACGAGGGTCTTTCCTTTGTAGAGGCTTACTTTGCCGGGACCGGCGCCGACATAGCCGTAGTCGGCATCGGCCATCTCCCCGGGGCCGTTGACTATACAGCCCATCACTCCGATCTTCAATCCTTTGAGATCCTGAGTGGCGGCCTTCACTTCACGAAGAGTGGTCTGAAGGTCGAAGAGGGTACGTCCGCAACTGGGGCACGCTATGTATTCCGTCTTACTGATTCTCAGACGCGCAGCCTGGAGCAGGCCGAGCGAGAGGGAATCAAGCACACTGCGGCTGAACGCAGACGCCTCGACCCATATACCCGATCCGTAGCCGCCAAGAAGCAGCGGCCCGAAATCAGCCCCAGCCTTCACCTGAAGATCCTCCAGGTCAGTATCGTCATAATCCATGCGGATGATGACAGGATTCTTTCCTCCGAGAGCCACGAACCTGTCGATCCAAGATGCGATCTCACCGGGTCTATTGGCATTACGGGAGGAAACCACTACGGGAAGTTGATCACCAAAAAGCTCAGGAGCATTCGCAGCATCAACCCGGTGCCATGAATCAGGCGCTTCCTCCACATCAAGACCTACCACCAAAGGATAAGCTTCCGCAGGGACGCCCTCCACAGCGACAGCAACACCTCTCGACGGGATGACCACCTCTCCCTCAGGCTCGACCACAGGAGCATGGCCGCAGCGCGATTCAATATAGTCGCGGAGCTTGGCGGCGACAGGGATCTCCTTCTCCGGATCCTCGGTGAGCGATACCCTGATCGTGTCGCCTATTCCGAGCGAGAGAAGAGTGCCAATGCCTACGGCGCTCTTTATGCGTCCATCCTCACCGTCGCCGGCCTCAGTCACTCCGAGATGAAGCGGGAAAGCCATCCCCTCCTCATCCATCTTCCTGACAAGGAGAAGCATTGTCTCCACCATGATCACCACATTCGAAGCCTTTATGGAGATCACAATGTCGTTGAAATCCTCCTCACGGCATATCCTCAGAAACTCCATCACCGACTCCACCATGCCGGCAGGCGTATCGCCATAGCGGCTCATGATCCTGTCGGAGAGGGAACCATGGTTAACACCGAGTCTGACGGCAGTGTGGTGCTCCTTGCAGACATTCAGGAAAGGGACAAGAGTCTGGCGAATCTTTTCGATTTCCTCGGCATACTCTTCATCAGAGAATTCCAGCTTCTTGAAAGTACGTGCCGCATCTACGAAGTTGCCGGGATTGATACGTACCTTCTCACAGGTCTCGGCAGCCTTAAAAGCGGCGTTGGGATTAAAATGCACGTCAGCCACGAGAGGCACGTGACATCCGGCAGCATCAAGGCCTTCCCTTATGCGGGCCATATTCTCCGCCTCACGCACACCCTGGGTGGTGAGACGCACAATCTCTCCACCCGCATCGGCGATGCGGAGAGCCTGCGCCACACTCCCCTCAGTGTCGAGAGTCGAGGTATTGTTCATAGACTGCAGACGTATGGGGTTGCCCCCCCCAATCTCTGTGGCACCCACCTTCGTGACGCTACTGTGGCGCCGGGCATAATTATATAAGTTCATTCAGGATTCAGTTGTTTGGTTGTTCGAATTTTACCTAATCTCTCCTATCCCGGCGGTGTCATCTGATCATTGTCAGGAAAAAGACGCTGCAGAAACCCACGGCATATCCGGCGAGCACCTGCCATACAGTGTGACGTCCGAGCCAGACACGCGCCGAACCGAGAAGTCCCGCCAGACATATCGACAGGATAAGCCAGAAGAAAAGCTCAGGCTCAGGCGAGCCGTCTTTCTCTATCCGTATAAGCAAAGCGACGATACCGGCTATTCCGGCGCTATGGGCCGAGATCTTCCAGCGGAAATTTATCAGCATATTGATCAGTCCGCCCAGAGCACCACCCATGAAGAACATGCCCAGCCACATCGGAGCGCCCTTAAAATGCATGAACCAGGCGGTAGCGGCATAGCAGGCTATGATGATGATATAAGGAATGAGCCTCTCCTTCCGGCCGTTGAGACCAATGTCGGATACGACGCCGAGCCTTTTGAGAAGGAGAATCAGGAGCATGGGAAGCAACACGTCGATTGCGGCGACTATCACGGTGAAGACCACCCTCATGCCCATAGGGGCCACATCGAGTATGGAAAGTCCGAAAGCGAGTATGAGGCCGTATACCGGCATAAGGAGCGGCACAAGCGCCCACGACAGGAAATGGGAGATACCGTCGGCAAGACGATCGCCAAATGTGCTACCGTCATCTTTCGGCCGCCTCTCCGGGCGCTCGGGTTGCGGCGGGGGAAGCGGAGCAGGATCCGGTTCATGTGCGGATGCGGAGCTGTCGCCGAAAAGGCCTCCCCCACGACTGTTAAGACTGTAGGAATCGCCATTGCCGCTGTCTGACGGCACTTCAGGATAATATGAAGATGTATCTATCGGCATAAAATCAGATGTTTATTCTATATCCTTGATATCGATGATATTCAAATTCCAGCGGATACCCCGTCAGGGGTCATTTCACCGCATCGAGAAACCGCGAAGGGACAGGGAGTTCGAAACGCATGTCCTTACGGGTGACAGGATGGGCGAATCGGAGAGTACGCGCGTGCAGACACAATCTGTTAAGACGGCTCTCCCGCGCGCCATACTTGCGGTCGCCAGATATGGGATGCCCCATCTCCGATGAATGCACGCGAATCTGGTTCTTGCGTCCGGTGTCGAGGGAGAATTCCACCAGCGAAAGGCCATTGCCCCTCTTGAGCACTCTGAAGCGGGTCAATGCAAGTTTACCCTCCTCGGGATTCTCGGTGGAGTAGACCACAAACTGAGAATTCTCGGCAAGACGGCTCTTCACGAAACCGGAGTCCTCCTTCACGTATCCTTCGAGAAGCGCCACATACAGACGGTCGAGCACCATATTGTTCCAATTGTGTCGCAACGTCTCCTGCGCCTCCTCCGACTTGGCGAACATCATCAGTCCGGAAGTGTCGCGGTCAAGACGATGCACCACATAGAGCTTGTTGCGCGGATCCTGAGTCTTCACATAGTCGCGCAGTATACTGTAGGCCGATTCCTCCTTGCGATGGCTCTGAGTGCCAACAGACAGAAGTCCATACCCCTTGTTGATCACGATCACATCGTCGTCTTCATACACGAGCTGGAGCCTTGGATTGCGAAGCGTGACAAAAGGACGGCCAAGATTCACCTCAACCTTCGCTCCGGGAGCCACAGCGGCATTGAAGATAGTCGTCACGGTGCCGTCGATCCTCATCTGTCCGTGGCGGAGCCACGACTTAATATCAGTGCGGCTCCTGTCGGGCATCTTCTCCATGACAAACGACATAAGCTCGGCAGGTTCCGACCCGTCGTTGCTCCAAGATAGTATCCGGTCTTGCTTAACCGGGCGTGATGTCTGATGATGTCTTTCGCGTTGCATTTTATCTTTTCTATATAACAATTCCACATGTCAAATCGGTCGGAAGCCATCGGCGGAGAGTGCCGATTTTCTCAGAGCCTGGTGCCCGAAGCGGCAATAGAGGCATTTACGCGCGTCGCAGTATTCCTTTCTGAGATGAATAAGCGCCTGCGTACGCAAAGCGTCGCGGGCATTGACACCCAACTGCGACCACATACGTATTATTCCGTTTGCCTCCGCGGGGAGCGACGAGAGGAGATCGAGCGCCTTCTCCGCCATATCGGAATCTCCACGCATAGCGCCGGCGGCATACACAATCGGCGCGGCCACATTGATGAGGAGGAGGGTCACGCTCGCCTGCGACAGAGCGTCGGACACGGCGCGAGCCTCCACATCGAAAGAGAAATGGCTGTGCCAGTATCCCCCGAGCTTCCATCCGAACGCCTCACGCAGGCGCCGCTCATCGCCTATCCCCTCTTTCAGGGCTGAGAAAAGGGAGAATCCGCCTTCACAAGCCCTGGCGAGAAGAGCGATACGCCGGTGAGGGAAATTCTGCGGACGCGTGCGGGCATATTTCCACAAACCGGGACGCATGGGGCGCAAGCCATATTTGCGGGCGAGGAAAAAGTATTCCCGGCACAGGAGCTGGTAATACTCATCGAATATATGGAGAGAAGAGTCGAGCATGGAAGCCTGTCCGAAAAGCAAGGCCTGAAGCTGCAGGGGGTTATCGCTGTGATGGTGCAGTATCCTCAGAGGGATACTCCTGGCCAGCATCTCAAACGGCTCTCCGTTAAGGCCGAAACCCAGACCCCGCGCGAGCGTCACGAAGGCAGTCTGCTCCCAGTCGGCACCACATTCGCGGTGAGTCGCCAACACCCACTCCCCTTTTTTCTGAATACGCTCCACAGCGAGCGACTCAAGCCAATCTGTCATCTCGAGGCTCGAGAGCCGGGGTAGAAACGCGGCGCATCTTATGTCGGCACCCGGAGTCGATAGGGTGGCATAGGTGCGGAAAAAATCCTCGGGGAGTGCCACAGTGACCTGCGGGATCTTCCTGCCGTCGTGACGGACAATCTTCCTGTCGGATACACCCACCACATGCAGGATGACGTTATCATATGCGGGATCGTCCTGATGCCTGTGGCGGTACCAATCGGATGCCTTCACGTGGATCTCCACATTTCCGGCCCATTCCGTGTCGCCGATCCTTACCTTTGAATTGAAAAAATCAGGTCCGGAATCAGTGTTTAGCTTTCCCGGATCTATCACGAGCACATCCTCGCCATCCTCGTCTCTGAGGTGACGCCCGAACATGCGCGATTTCCAAAGATATTGATACATTTTCTCCATCTGGCGACAAGGGCAGCGGCAGGGCAGCCCCATTACTCAGGAACGCTCTTCCGCTTTATAATGCAAAAGTACACAATTTCCACTTAATAATTGTTAATAATCAGAAAAATTACAAGCAGACTTTGGAAATAATGCTGAATTTGCTTTAACTTTGCATAGTGTTTTTCATAGTATAATTAAGATTAAGGTTTCGGTCTATTTCTTTGTGAAAAGAGGTAGACCTTTTTTATAAAGGTTAAAGATTAAAGGTTAAAGATTAAAGGTTAAAGGTTAAAGATTAAAGGTTAAAGGTTAAAGAGGTTGAGAGGTGAGAGTTGAGGGTTGAGAGGTGAGGGGCGTGGGTTAGGGATTTAGGTGTGGGTCAGGGATCTAAATGGGAGCGGAGGTCATTGGATTATAGGGGAGACAAAAAGAGAGGGCGGTCGGACCGTCCTCTCTCGCGTCGGTAAATGCTTTCAATCAATAATTATCTTCCTCAGGCATGAAATGCTGGTAGGGGTGCTTGCATGCGGGACATTTCTCCGGCGGTTCGGTGCCTTCGAATATGTAGCCGCATACCAGGCATTGCCATTTGATCGGTTTCTCGCGTTTCCACATAGTGCCGTTCTCAATGCGCTCACGGAGAGTGTTGAAACGATCCATATGATGCTTCTCGATTGTGGCGATTGCCTCGAAACGGTCTGCAATCTCGGGGAATCCCTCTTCACGTGCGATTTCAGCGGACTTGGTGTATTGCTCCACACCCTCAGCCTCCTCTTCAGCAGCCGCGACTTTAAGATTGTCGACAGTCGGGGTAAGGATGCCGGGATCCACCCCTATCGGCGCTGTCATAACAGCCCCTTCGGTGAGATACTTCAGGAATATCTTCGCATGATGAAGCTCATTGGCCGCTGTCTCTGCAAAAATATTGGCTACCTGGAAATAAGATTCCTTCTGAGCAGACTGCGAGAAGAAAGTATAACGTGAATAAGCGCACGACTCGGCCACATACGCGTTGGCAAGACAGACCTCGGTCTTTGTGCCCTTTATGCTTTTTGTATCAGCCATAGTTTTTATAAGATTAAGTTTCTGTCAGTTCCATGCGGGCTACAGGAATGCCGCATATCTTATAAACACATCAGCAGATGTTTGGTTTGTCGGGATCACACTTTTTCGCTATATTCGCGAGATAAAGCATAACCGCAGACCACATGACAGAGAAATTCCAGGGGATAGTGCTCGACATCGTCAGGCATTCCGACCGCCACAACATAGTGACCCTCTTCACCCGCACCCGAGGCAGGGTCTCCTTCCTTTCGGCGGCCGGAGGAGGGAAGTCAGGCCGCGTCAGGCAGTCGAGACTCCAGCCTCTGGCCGTGATAGAGGGAGACTACATATTCCGAGGCAACGCCGAGCTACAGAAACTCGGTTCATTCTCCATGCACAGGGTGTGGAGCGACATATATTTTCATCCGGTAAAAAGACTGATTGCCATCTTCCTGTCAGAATTCCTCAACAGGCTTCTCCGGGCGTCGATGCCCGACGAGGCGCTCTGGGACTATATCGTGGGCTCCCTATCGCTTCTCGACAACATGAAGAGCGGCATCGCCGACTTCCATATAACGTTTCTGGCCTCGCTACTCCCTTTCGTGGGGATACAGCCCGACCACACGCAATATACCAAAGGGAGTATTCTCGACATGCTGGCGGGGCAGTTCACCGACCGCGTTCCCTCGCACCGCGACTATCTGCAGGGTAACGACGCGAAACTCGCCGCCATACTCTGCCGGGTGAATTTCTCAAACACAAGGGCGCTACGCCTGAACGGGGAACTGCGCCACCGCATACTTTCCACACTTTTGCGCTATTACGGCATACACTATCCCGGCACAGCGTCGCTGAAATCACTGGAGATCATCCATGAGATTTTTCAATAGATAAGATGGGAAAGGGATATAAAAAATAAAGATTAATTGTCTCTCGACAACTAATCCTCTTACCTTAAAACTAATACCATGAAAAACACAATGCAAAATTAATATAAAACGCATCCGAATAAAATAGCGTTAACTTAATTTTGCATTGTTTTAACGGTTTTTAATATTTTATATCGTGTGATATATCGTTGATGTCAATCAATCGCAAAAAACTGTTAACGAATGATCAGCATAGCGTCGCCATACGCACCGAACTGATATTTCTCCTTCACGGCCACATCGTAGGCCTTCATGACAGTGTTATAGCCGCCAAAAGCAGCCACCATCATGAGCATTGTGCTCAGAGGCATATGGAAATTGGAGACAAGCGAGTTGCAGACGGTGAAATCATAGGGGGGGAATATGAATTTGTTGGTCCATCCCTCGAAAGTCATAAGATGACCATTCATGCAAACAGCACTCGCCACTGCACGGAGCACGGAAGTGCCTACGGCGCAGACATTTGAGTTGCGATCTTTCGCTGCATTGACCATCTCCACAAGCTCCTCGTTGACAAACATCTCCTCACTGTCCATGCGATGCTTCGTCAGATCTTCCACATCGATATCCTTGAAATTCCCTCTGCCACTGTGAAGGGTGAGGAATCCCCTCTCCACGCCCTTTATCTCCAAGCGTTTAAGGAGCTCGCGACTGAAATGCAGGCCGGCGGCCGGAGCCATCACAGCCCCCTCATTCTTAGCGAATATGCACTGATAGCGCTCCTCATCCCAGGGTTCGACCTTGCGGGTGATATACTCAGGGAGCGGAGTCTCACCAAGAGAATAGAGAGTCTCCTTAAACTCATCGTGCGGTCCGTCGTAAAGGAAACGCAGAGTGCGCCCGCGAGAGGTCGTGTTGTCGATCACCTCAGCCACCATAGAGTCATCCTCGCCGAAATAAAGCTTGTTGCCGATCCTGATCTTTCTGGCCGGCTCGACAAGCACATCCCAGAATTTATTTTCCTCGTTGAGCTCACGCAGCAGAAACACCTCTATCCTGGCGCCCGTCTTCTCCTTGTTACCGTAGAGACGGGCCGGAAACACGCGGGTGTCGTTGAATATCATCACATCACCGTCGTCAAAGAAATTGAGGATATCCTTGAATATATGGTGGGAGATCTCGCCGGTCTTGGCATTAACCACCATCAGGCGGCATTCGTCGCGGTTCTCGGACGGATACTGCGCTATCAGACTGTCAGGAAGTTTGAACTTGAACTGTGAGAGTTTCATTCTGATTCTTATGATTAGTTCTCGGGAGAAATGTCTCCCGGAGTTGTTTTGCATGATTGTGTTTGATCCGGGAGCCTGTAGTCATCCGGATATGTGAGTTCGCACGATGCGATCCGCTCCACAGCCTGGTCGATAGTCAGACAGGAAGCGTGGTCTATGGCTCCGACCCGCGTGCGCCTCAGGGCCGTGAGATGGGCACCTGTGCCGAGCGCCTCGCCCAGATCGCGTGCTATGGCCCTGATATAAGTACCCTTGCTGCACACGATACGGACCCTGATCTCCGGCGGAGTGAATTCAAGCAGCTCCATCTCGCGAATCTCGAGAGGTTTCGCCTTAAGGCTAACCTCCTTACCTTTCCTGGCCAGATCATATGCACGCTTCCCCTCCACCTTTACGGCGGAAAAGACAGGAGGCACCTGCATTATCTTCCCCGTGAAAGCGGGAATAGCATCCTCAACCATTTCCCGGGTTATGTGATCCCAGGGATATTCCCTGTCGATAGCGGTCTCAAGGTCGTAGCTCGGAGTCGTGGCTCCGAGACGGATCGTGGCCACATACTCCTTATCTCCGTTCTGGAGCTCCTCTATCCTTCGTGTGGCACGTCCGGTGCAAACGATGAGCACTCCGGTGGCAAGAGGGTCGAGGGTGCCGGCATGCCCCACCTTGAATTTCCTTACATGAAGACGCCGCTGTATGGCTCCGCGTATGCGTTTCACCGCATCGAACGATGTCCAGCCCAACGGCTTGTCGACAGCTATTATCTCTCCGCTTATGAAATCCATCTTTTACGTTTATCCATCAACTATGAATCACTGCCAGAGAAGACAGACGATTCCCATCACGACACAATAGAGGGCAAACCATATCAGCTTGCCTCTTTTCACGAGATCGATCATCCATTTGCAGGCGCAACAGCCTACAATGAATGACGCAGCGAAACCAATGGCCAAAGACATCGCGCCTACCTGGCTGTCGCCCTGCGCGGCAGGAGTCGACACAATATCCTTCACATCGAGTATAGCCTCGCCCAGGATGGGGATTATCACCATAAGGAAGGAGAAAGCGGCTACCTTGTCGCGCTTGTCGCCCAGCAGGATACCGGTGGCGATCGTAGTGCCCGAACGGCTCAGGCCCGGGAGCACCGCCACAGCCTGCGAACATCCTATTATGAAGGCGTCGAGCCATGTGATGTCGTGTCCCTTCTCCGGACTCACCATGCCACGGCCATTCTCCCTGGATCCGGTCCAATGAGCGAATGTGAGGAGCATCGCTGTGATGATCAGACATATCCCGACCACAAACAGGCCGCTTCCGAAGAAACTCTCCACGGTGTCCTTGAAGAAAAATCCGACTATAGCCACCGGTATGCATGAGAGAAGGATCTTGCACACATAGTAGAAGTCATAATCCCTCTTGAAACCGAAGAAGCTCACACACAGCTTCCTGAACATAGGCCAAAGCACCACTATAGTGGAACATACAGTGGCGGCATGAAGGATGAGGTCAAACTGCAGCACTTTGTCGGAGGGGAGATCTATGCCGAGGATCTCGCGGAAAATCTCAAGATGCCCGCTGGAGCTTATCGGAAGATACTCGGCAAGTCCTTGCACTATGCCGAGTATGAGAGCGTCAAGCCATTCCATTCTTATAGTCTATAGCTATTATTTATAAGTTGATTGATGATTATCGGGTTATTTATTGTCGTCCTCATGCTTTTTCGACGATGGAGACCATACTATGGCGAAAGCCATAAGGAGAAATCCCAGGAAGGCCAGTGTCGGGCCGACAACTATGCGGCGCGTGCTGAAAATCTCGGGATTGAATCCGTTCTCAACGGTGCTTCCTCCCCCGCTCATGAGCATGAAGCCCACGATTATGAGAGCCAGGCATCCGGCCATGAGATAATAATTGATTTTCGAGAACGGACGCTGCGCGGGCTTCATGCGGTCGAGCCCCTGCGGATCCTTGTCGTCTACATTAAGATTCAATGCCATGTGAATTTTGCTTATGAATTGTCAAGTCTATATTGTCGGTAAAGTGGCAGACTCCGTCGCCCTTATCTGAAGAGTTCGTCGTAATCGCGGTGCAGATATCTTGAAGAGGCGATCCAGGCGGCGAGCGCGCACAGCGACATGCCTGTCAGGATAAGCGCCCCGGCCACAATGCAATAGATCTGCCAGCCCACATATGAAGTCAGGTCGGAGAAACCGCTTCCCGGGGCCAGGAGTATCGGCACAGCTATCAACCCCGAGGCAATAAGCCCGGAAATAAGTCCGGAAAGCATGTTGTCGAGAATGAATGGCCGGCGTATGAAGCCATTGGTGGCGCCGACGAGCTGCATGGTGTGGATAGTGAATCGCCGGGCATATATGGCCAGATGCACGGTATTGTTGATAAGCACAAACGATATTATAATCATCACCAGAGCTATGGCGCCAAGGATAATGCACAGACGTTCGATATTGCGGTTCATGTTCTCAACCATCGCGGCATCGGGAAGCGCCACATCGGCCACGCCACTCTTTTTCCTGAGCGACGCCCCGATCTGAGCGAGCGACTTCGCCGAGGCATAATCGGCTTTGACAGCGAAGGTCACCTCGGGCGACAGAGGATTGACCCCGAAAAGAGCCTCAAGATCTTCTCCGGTGTCGTTTTTCCAGTTCTTAAGCGCGGCTTCCTTAGTGATCACGCCCACGGAAAGAGCATAAGGAGCCTTTTTTATCTCTCCGGCCAGCGCGGAAGCGCCGGCATCGCTGACACTGTCTGCCATGACCACACTCACCTCCAGGCGCTCCTTCAGACGTTGAGTCTCCGTTGTGGCGCCTATCGTCACAAGAGCGATGATCCCTATGATTACCAGCACAAGAGTCACACTGACGACAGTCGTGAGATGGGCAGCCCAATATGAGATGTTTACCTCTTTATTATGTTTCATATCCTCAGGATATTTCCATGTGTCTCGCACATGATTCTACAGCGGGAACCACAGTAAGTCCTCTTCCGGACAGCAGTGTTTCCTCCGGGCCACGGGCCTCCGCGATCCGCTGGCGGGAATCCATATCCCGTCCACGGAAAAACGATGCCGCAAGACCGGGTTGTCTACTACGATCGCTTATGCGTGCAAAGTTAATAAATTTATACCCCATTTGTCAATCTTTTCAATATCTTTTTTTATTTTTAACGACCTGAAAGCCACTTTTTGACCATTTTTTAGTAATTTTGCGACTATGACCGACAATTCAGCATATCTGAAAGCAGCATATTTCACACTCGGCTGCAAACTAAATTTCGCCGAGACCTCCACCATAGGGAAGATGCTGTCGCAAAGAGGCATCTCCCGGGCAGCCAAAGGGGAGACTCCCGACATCTGCGTCATCAACACCTGCTCCGTCACCGAGATGGCCGACAAGAAAGGGCGGCGCCTCATCCGCAGCCTCGCGTCAAGATATCCCGGGGCCACGATAGCCGTGACGGGATGCTACGCCCAGCTGAAACCCGAGGAAGTAGCCGCTCTTCCGGGAGTTGACATCGTGCTTGGGGCAGACGAGAAACTACGCATGGCCGAATATATCGACTCCTGGCTCGCCGACCGGAAGAAGAGAGTGGAAGTGACTCCGTTTCTCGACATACGGCGGTTTCAGCCGTCGTGCGAGAGGGGGGACAGGACAAGATATTTCCTGAAGGTGCAGGACGGCTGCGACTATTTCTGCACCTACTGCACCATCCCTTTCGCACGCGGGAGATCGCGCTCAGGCACGATCGACGACCTGACCGCCATGGCTCGCGCCGCCGCAGAGGAGGGAGGCCGCGAGATAGTTATAACAGGAGTCAACATCGGAGAGTTCGGCAAAGACAACAAACAGTCGCTTTTCGAACTTCTGCGCCGTCTCGACGACATAGAGGGGATAAGCCGATACCGCATATCATCGATCGAGCCCAACCTGCTCACGGAGGAGATCATACGCTGGACTGCATCGGAAGCACGAGCTTTCATGCCACATTTCCACATACCGCTTCAGTCGGGATCGGACAAAGTGCTCAGGCTCATGAACCGGCGTTACGACACATCGCTCTTCCGCTCGCGTATCGACATGATACGCGCCCTTATCCCCGACGCCTTCATCGGAGTGGACATAATCACCGGAGCCAGGGGAGAGACCCAGGAAGAATGGGAGAAAAGCCTCGCCTTCGCGGAGAGTCTCGACGTGACGCGCTATCATGTGTTCCCCTATTCCGAAAGGCCGGGCACAAAGGCATTGCAACTCGGCGACGCCGTGACACAGGAGGAGAAGCACCGCAGAGTGGGTGAACTCACCCGAGTGTCAGACCGCAAGACGGAGTGCTTCATGCGCTCCTCGCTCGGGCAGACACGCCCCGTGCTTTGGGAACAGCCATCGGGCGACGACCGCATGCATGGCCTGACCGACAACTACCTGCGCGTGGAGGCCCCTCTGCGTCAGGAACTCATCAACACCATAACCGACGTGCGTCTTGAGGGGATCCATCCCTCAGAGCCGGAGATCATCACAGCATCGCACATTTCTTCCTGATTCCGCGTAAACGCGCATGAGGGAAGCAACCATAACACCACGATATTCATGAAAAGTCTGGCAGTAATCATTCTCAACTGGAACGGGGAGAAGCTGCTCCAAGAATTTCTACCTGCGGCATCGGCCCTGACCATATGCGACAGGGCTGACCTTTACGTGGCCGACAACGGCTCGACCGACAACTCCCTGGCATGGATCCGCGCCAACCATCCGGAGGTAGGCATAATCGAACTGGGCGACAACTACGGATTCGCAGAGGGGTATAACCGCGCCATCGAAGCCACGCGCTACCCGTATACCCTTCTGCTCAACAGCGACGTGATGGTATCTCCCGACTGGTGGCGCCCATTGCTCGACTTCATGGAGAGCCACCCGGACGTGGGGGCCGCACAGCCGAAGATCAGGAGTTACCGCATACCTGCCATGTTTGAATATGCAGGCGCGGCAGGCGGATATCTCGACCGGCTCGGCTATCCTTATTGCCGGGGACGACTTTTCGACCATGTGGAAGAGGACAACGGCCAGTATGACGGCGCTCCGGCCGATGTATGCTGGGCTTCGGGGGCCGCCATGATCGTGCGCACGGAGACATACCTCAGCCTGGGAGGCCTCGATCCGAAGTTTTTCGCCCACATGGAGGAGATCGACCTCTGCTGCCGCATGCATGCGGCGGGCTACAGGGTATGCGCCCTGACCGATTGCGAAGTGTTTCATGTGGGGGGCGCATCACTGAGCCAGGGAAACCCGCGCAAGACGTATCTGAACTTCCGCAACAACCTCCTGCTTCTCCACAAGAACCTTCCGCGCGCAGCAGGACGCAGGAAACTCTTCGTGCGACGCCTCGCCGACACGCTCGCGTTCATGATGTTTCTCCTCAAAGGCGACCTCGGAAATGCCCGTGCCGTGATCAAGGCACACTCCGACTTCAGGAAGATGCGTAAGGAATATACCGATTTTCCTGCAACCGATACCCTCTCGGTTCTTCCGGGAGCAAAACGGAATATCATAATCGACCGCTATCTCCTCGGCAAAAAGAAATAAAAAATGGAAAGACCACTCATACTCGTCAGCAACGACGACGGCATCCACGCAAAGGGGGTGCATGAGCTCATAGACCGTCTCATCACCTTCGGAGATGTCGTGGCCGTATGTCCCGACTCGCCACGTTCGGGACAGTCGATGGCACTCACCGTCGACGGCCCTCTCCGTGTCAGCCGCGTCGACGACTATCACGGCGCAAGGATGTATACCACCAACGGTACGCCGGTGGATTGCGTCAAGCTTGCCGTGCATACCATAGTGGAGCGTATGCCAGATCTTATGGTGTCGGGCATCAACCACGGCTCCAACGCCTCCATCAACGTAAATTACTCGGGCACCATGGGAGCGGCACTCGAGGGGAGCACCTATGGCATACCCTCCGTAGGCATATCCCTCACTGACCATTCGCACAACGCGGATTTCACACCGTGCCATCCGTTTGTAGACGCCATTACGGCGGGAGTGCTCCGCCACGGGCTCCCGGAGGGGACATGCCTCAACGTCAACATTCCGGTGTGGCATTCTCCACTTTCGGAAATGCGGCTCGTACGCGCGGCCAAAGGGAACTGGAAAGATGAATACAGGGAATACACCGATCCGGCAGGGAGGAAATTTTTCTGGCTTTCCGGAAATTTCGTCAATGAGGAGCCCGAAAACGAAGACACTGACGAGTGGTGTCTCGCCCACGGAATAGTATCTGTAGTTGCGGAAAGCATCTACCGCACAGCCCCCGACACGAGGGGACTCCAATGGATTTCACAAAATTTAACACAAATATCCATATAAACTTAACATCACAGTCGATTTTAATATAAAAACTGTGGTATTAACCAAATTTTTATTATTAACTTTGCGATGTGAAAGAAATCTCTCCCATCAATCACATTCCCCTCTCTTTTCTGACCCAGAAAGAAGACGACAAGCAATAGGATAGAAAAATTCTTCTCATAAGACCAATTAATCGTTTCATTGACAATTTTTATTGTTGCATTAGTAAAGTTATGGATTAATAGTAAAAATTAGGATTAGGACCTTCAATACCTTTCGATGCGATTCGAGAGATATTGGAAAAATGGGGTGCGTAGTGATATGCGTCCCTTTTTTATTTGCTCATCTCGATTCTTGGTTGTAATTTTGGCGCCTGAAACAAATATCAGAAAATGAAAGCTTCATTCGCAGAACTGGCAGCCCGGCTCGGCCGGCATTCGGAATCACAGGACGTCATCGACACACTTCTGACCGATTCCCGCAGTCTTACCCGTCCTTCCTCCTCACTTTTCTTCGCCATAACGACCCCCGGAGGCAACGACGGGCACAAATATATCCGCAGCCTCTACGAGCGTGGAGTGCGGCATTTCGTGACAACCCATATTCCCACCGACGCCGGCGATATGCCGGAAGCGGAATGGATAGTGACAGACAACGTCGTGAAGGCGCTTCAGAAAATGGCCGGGCGCCACTCAGGAATCAAGGCTGAGATCCTGGCCATAACCGGAAGCCGCGGAAAAACCACTCTGAAAGAATGGATCTTCCAGCTGCTCGAGCCTACCTGCGAGATAGCGCGGTCGCCGAGAAGTTTCAACTCGCAGACGGGGGTTCCCCTCTCCATGTGGGAGATAGAGCCGACCACCGACCTGGCCATAATCGAGGCGGGAATATCCCGGAAGGGGGAAATGACCCCTCTGCGTGAATGCATCGATCCCGACATCGTGATATTCACCAACATCGGCGACGCCCATGCCGAGGGATTCCAGTCGCTTCAGGAAAAGGCGGATGAAAAGGCGCTCCTCGCCGCCGGCAGCAAAGTGAGAAGCATAATCTATAATGCAGACTCCGCACCTTTGAGAGAGGCGCTGAGGCCATATCTGCAGGGTAAGCAGACATTAGCATGGTCGACAACCGACCCATCCGCGGAACTCTTCGTCAGCTGCGTGGCATTCCGCGACAAAGGCCTCGCCGAAGTGGAATACACCTATGAAGGGGAGACGCACCGGATCGGCGCACCAGTGGCCTGCCAGGCGGATCTTGAAAACACCGCCGGGGCGCTCGCCTTCCTTCTACAGAAGAGACTTTCCCATGACCTCATCAAAGAAAGGTTCGCCACGCTCCACAAGATAGGGACACGCCTCAACGTGACTGAAGGCGTGAACTCCTGCTCCATGATCTACGATTCATACACCAGCGACTTCTCATCGCTCCGTCCGGCCATCGACTTCATGATGCGCAGGGCTATGCCAGGGCAACGCCCTACCGTGATCCTTTCCGACATACTCCACGAGACATCGGAGGGGAGAGAGATCTACGAGGCCATAGCCCGCGTCATAAAGGAGTCGGGGGTGGAGCGTTTCATAGGCATCGGAAAGAACCTTAGGTCACATCGCCATCTTTTTCCGGCTGATTCAAAATTCTTCGAATCGACAGAACAGTTTCTCGACATCCTCTCCCCTTCCGACTTCGTCGACGAGATAATCCTGCTCAAAGGCGCTCCGCGTTACGGATTCGAGAGGATCAACGAGATGCTCGAGGCCCGCAAGCATGAGACAGTGCTTGAGGTCAATCTCGACTCAATCGTAGCCAACTACAATTATTTCAGGAGCCATCTCCCGTCGTCGACAGGGATCGTCTGCATGGTGAAGGCGTCGGGCTACGGCGCGGGGAGCTACGAGATAGCCAAGACCCTGCAAGACTGCGGCGCGGCATATCTCGCCGTGGCCGTGCTCGATGAAGGCATCGACCTGCGCGCCAAGGGGATACGCATGCCGATAATGGTAATGAACCCGAAGGTGGTAAATTACCGCTCAATGTTCGCCAACCGTCTCGAGCCGGAGATCTACAGTCTCGACATGCTCCGCGACGTGATCCGTGAGGGGGAGAAAAACGGAGTGAAAGACTATCCCATCCATCTCAAGCTCGACACGGGTATGCACCGCACGGGCCTTGTGCCGGAGGAACTCGACGAGGCAGCCATGATAATTAACGGTCAGAACGCTGTGAGACTCGCATCTATGTTCTCCCATCTCGCCACCTCCGACTGTGTAGACATGGATGACTACACGGAGCTTCAGCTCTCGCGATTCAAGGAGATGACCGAGCATATGATGGCGCGGATCCCCTATCCGGTGAAGCGGCATGTGCTTAATTCCGCCGGGATACTGCGTTTTCCCGACCATCACTACGACATGGCCCGGCTCGGCATCGGGCTCTACGGAGCCAACACGCTCCCATCCGACATTGAGAAGCCGCTGGCGGTGGTCTCCACCCTCCGCACCGTCATCATAGCGATACGCGAATGGGAGGCCGGAGAGACCATCGGCTACGGACGCCGCGGAGTGCTGACACGCAGATCGCGCATCGCCACCATACCCATCGGCTATGCCGACGGCATGAACAGACATTTCGGACGGGGAGCAGTCTCCGTGAAGGTGAATGGCAAGGATGCCCCGACCGTAGGCAATATCTGCATGGACGCATGCATGATCGACGTCACCGGGATTGACTGCCAGGTGGGCGACGCGGTGGAGATTTTCGGGCCCCAGGCCGATGTGCAACGTCTGGCCGATGTGCTCGACACCATACCTTACGAGATCCTGACATCCGTATCCCCCCGCGTAAAAAGAGTTTACTACCGCGAATGATCCGTAACCCGGGGTTGACAGACAACGTCAACCCCGGTCAGAATCACGCCCTATTCTCCGCATAAGAGCCTCCACCGCCTCCCCAGGGGTAGGTTCGGATTCGAGCAACTTTATGAACTGGCTCCCGATGATGGCGCCCGAACTGTAGCGGCAAGCCTCGGAGAATGTAGTCCTATTGGAGATGCCGAATCCGATGAGACGGCTATGGCGCAGGCCCATCGAGTCTATCCTGCGGAAATAATCAAGCTGAGAGGCCGTGAAACTGTCGCGGGCTCCAGTAGTGGATGCCGCCGACACCATATATATGAATCCGTCGCAGTTGTCGTCGATCAGACGGATACGCTCCTCCGAAGTCTCGGGGGTGATAAGCATTATGACAGGCACGTCGTAACGCTCGCTCAATGCCTTATACTCCTTCATATATACTGAAAATGGAAGATCGGGTATGATGACTCCATCTATTCCGGATTCTTTCGCACGCCTGAAGAAACATTCCGCCCCCATCTGCATGATGGGATTAAGATAACCCATAGCCACAAAAGGGACATCGCCGCAGCACGAACGCGCCTCTTTCACCTGATCGAGCAGCAGCCCGAGGGTCATACCGTTGCGCAGGGCCACCGTGCCGCTGTGCTGAATCACAGGGCCGTCTGCCATAGGATCACTGAACGGGATTCCGATCTCTATTATGTCCGCACCACCCTTGCACAGGGCTTCCATAACTTCTCCCGTAGAGTCGAGGCGGGGAAAACCCGCCGTGAAATATACTGACAGAAGATCTTTCTTCTTTGTCTCGAGTGTATGTATCAGTCTGTTCATTTTTTCTATTTTTAATGTCATTCTTTCATCTCCGCCATGAATTCACTAAGGAGCGCCACGTCTTTCACGCCAGGCGATATCTCAAACCTGCTGTTGAGGTCCACCCCCATCAAGCCAGGAAACCTGAGTCTTTTTATCAGCATGGCGTCTGACGGAGATATCCCTCCGCTCAACATGAACCCGGTAGCCAATGGATAGGCACCGAGCAGGTTCCAGTCGAATTTTCTACCGCTGCCGCCGTGATTTTCCGCCGGGGTGTCGAAAAGGAACATGTCGACAGTCCCGGCATAGGCAGCAAGCTTCTCCATATCCAAGTGCGATCTCAGCACCACGGCCTTCCAAACAGTAAAACCGCGTGAACGCAGCACCGAGCATACCTCCGGTGTCTCGCTTCCGTGAAGCTGGAGAATGCCGACACCGTATATATCGGCGAGCCGGGAAAGCTCGTCGGCAGCCATATCGACTGTCACCGCCACAGGCACGACCCCCATTTCGGCGACACCTGCAAGCACATCGGGAGAGATTCCTCCACAGAAACGCGGCGAGCGGTCATAGAAGATAAAACCCATGTAGTCGAGGGGAAGCCGCGCCACCTCCCGGACGTTGCCGGGCTCGCGCATCCCACACACTTTTATTCTCAAATTGTCTGTTGTCTCCATATTCTGATACCGATTTCATCATGGACTGACGTCATCAAACCTCATAACCCTGCCGCCAGAAATTCCTGCAAGGCGATTCCAGGTTCCGGAGCGGACATGAGAGCCTCCCCTATCAGGAATCCGTCGAAGCCGGCATCCTTGAGACGCCTCAAGTCGGAAGGATTCCTTATTCCGCTCTCTGCTATCTTTACGGTATCCGCGGGGATACGACCGATAAGCCCCGAGGCCACGGATATGTCGGTTGAGAAGGTAGTGAGGTCACGATTGTTCACTCCCACAAGGTCAGCGTCTGAAGGGAGTTTTTCCAATTCCTTTTCCGAATGAAGCTCCACAAGGGTCTGCAGTCCGATGGCGTGGGCCGTGTCGTTGAGTCTGCCGAGACTATCGGCGTCGAGCATAGCGGCAATCAGCAACACGGCGTCAGCACCGTAAACCCTCGCCTCATAAAGCTGGTATTCATCCACTATGAACTCCTTCCGGAGCAGGGGAAGCCAGGGGGCTGTGCGGCGGGCGAGGGCGAGATCGGCGAGCGAGCCCCCGAAGTAAGCAGTGTCGGTGAGCACCGACATTCCCGCGGCTCCGTTGACGGCATATGTCTCGGCAATCTCCGCCACCTGACTCATCGGAGAGATCTCCCCTTTCGATGGAGAACGCCGCTTGTGCTCCGCGATGACCGCGGTCTCACGACTTCTTACCGAATCCTTTAGGGAAAGGGGTGGGCGGCGCACGGCGTGCGCAAGTTCCGATAGCGTCTCAAGGGGCATTATCTGTTTCAATGCCTCCACTTCCGCCCGTTTCGTAGCCGCTATCCTGTCAAGAATGTTTGCTTTCATGTCTTATCCTTTTCTAAGAAGTTGTTGAGCTCCACAAATCTGCGGAATCTGTCGAGAGCCGCACCTTCCTCGAGAGAAGCCTTTGCCTCAGCCACGGCTTTCTCCACGCCGAGGCCGGGTTCAAGCGTCAGCAAGGCGAAGGCGGCGTTAGCTATCACACAGTTTCTTTTAGCCTCGGAAGCCTTGCCGGAGAGCACGTCGTCGAAGACGGCGGCAGCCTCCTCCACAGTGTCTCCTCCGTAGAGGTCTTCCTGGCGGCCAGGCGCGAGGCCGAGATCTGCGGCCTCCAGCACTTTCTCGCCGGTATTTGTCGCCACCTTGAACGGGGAAGTCAGAGATATCTCATCGTATCCGTCGAGCGAATGCACTATCGTGCAGTTGATATGTTCGTTCTGCGCTATATAGCGGTAAAGACGCATGAGCTTCAGGTTGTAGACGCCGAGGAGCTGATTGCGGGGGAGTGTAGGATTGACCAACGGACCGAGCATGTTGAAAAACGTGCGCATCCTCAGCGACCTGCGCACCGGGCCCACGCTCTTCAACGCCGGGCTGAAGAATGGGGCGTGGAGAAAGGTCACGCCACATTCGTCGAGCGAACGCCGCAACCGTTCGGGATCCGCAGTGAATTTCACTCCATGCTGCTCGAGCACATTGGAGGCCCCCGACACGGAGCTGGCTCCGTAGTTGCCGTGCTTCACAACCTTGCGTCCGGCTCCAGCCACGACGAAACAGGAGGCCGTGGAAATATTAAACGTGTTCTTGCCGTCGCCCCCCGTACCGACAATGTCGATGGCATCGGGAGCACCGAGATCGACGGCCACACGGCGCATAAGTATGGCATCGCGGAAACCGGTCAGTTCATCGGGCGTTATGCTGCGCATGAGGAAGACAGTCATGAAGGCGGACAGCTGGTTGTCGTTATATCTGCCGTCGGCGATATTAAGCATTATGTCGCGAGCTTCCGTGCGGCTCAGGCTCTTGTGCTCGAATAGATTGGATAATATACGGTTCATCTCTTTATCTGATTCAATGGTTGAGGAAATTGGAAATAATCTTCACGCCGCCCGGGGTGAGCAATGATTCGGGATGGAACTGCACTCCGTGCACGTCGTAGTCGCGGTGTCTGAGAGACATGATACGCCCGTCGCTGTCGCGCGATGTCACGATCAACGAGTCGGGCAGTCCATCTTCGCTTACAACCCATGAATGATAGCGGCCTACCGGGAAGGTGTCGCCCATTCCGTCGAGGATATAATCGTCGGCGGTCTTGAACGCCGGGGTCTGCACACCGTGATACACCTCCGCGAGATTCTCGAGTCGGGCCCCGAACCTCTCCCCTATGGCCTGATGGCCGAGACAGACTCCGAGTATAGGCTTTTTGTCGGCATATTCAGCAAGCAGTTGCGGAAGGATTCCGGCCTCGGAAGGTATGCCGGGACCGGGGGAAATTATTATCTTGTCAAAACCGGCTATCTCGCAGAGCGATATTTTGTCGTTGCGGGCCACTGTGGGGACGATACCGGTGTCGCGCACGGCATGTACGATATTATATGTGAAGGAGTCGTAATTGTCAAGAATAAGAAGTTTCATAGTCTGGAGATTTTAGATGTTGAACGATTCAGCATGGCTCACGGCTTTAACGAGTGCCCCGAGCTTGTTCTTGGTCTCCTGGAGCTCGTTTTCCGGCACCGAGCGTGCCACGACGCCACCGCCCGACTGCGAATACAATCTGTTATCCTTGCTCAGGAAAGAGCGGATGGTTATGGCCTGGTTTATGGAACCGTCGAAGCCGAAGGTGCCGATGCAGCCTGCGTATGTCACCCGGCTGTGGGGTTCCAACTCGTTGATAAGCTGCATGGCTCGCACTTTGGGAGCGCCGCTGAGAGTTCCGGCCGGAAGAGTCTCTCCGAAAAGCTTATAGACATCGGCATTTTCCGGGAGTTCCGCCACCACACGGCTTACCATGTGGATGACGTGAGAATAAAACTGTATCTGCTTGAGGTATTCCACATGCACCTTTCCGCCACTGCGGCTAAGATCATTGCGGGCAAGGTCGACAAGCATGATATGCTCGGCATTCTCCTTGGGGTCATTAAGCAGCTTTTCCGCGAGCTCGTGGTCTTTGGCATCATTGCCCGTGCGGCGGAACGTGCCCGCAATCGGGTCGATATACGCCTTGCGGTCGGCGGTGACGCGGAAATGAGTCTCAGGCGATGACCCGAAAACCTTAAAGCTGCCGAAATCAAAGAAAAACAGATATGGAGAAGGATTTACCGACCTCAGGGCACGATATACATTAAATTCGTCGCCGGTGAAACCCTGGGAAAACCTGCGGGATGGCACTATCTGGAATACGTCGCCCCGCCGGGCATGGGCTATCCCTTTCTTTACCATCTCTATGTATTGCCCGTCGGTCACGGGTGACTCAATATCGTCATTCGCGTGGAAAGGATAGACAGCTATGTTATTGTTGCGTATTATGGATATCAGCTCCCCGGTCCTTGAGTCTTCACCCTCGGGAATATTCTCAAGGATCGTCATCTCGTTGCGGAAATGGTTCACTTGGATTATGAACCTATAGAGAATATACTGCATGTCGGGGATGTCTGCAAGTTTCTCCTCGCGGGGCATTATCTTCACCGATGGCTCGAAATATCGCACCGCGTCATATGCCGTAAAACCGAGCAGCCCGTTGAACACATCCTTGTCGGCAACCGCATTCTCAAACGATACGATATATTTTTTCAATGCGTCTGTAACGTTTTCTGCAGGACTCACTGTCTCTTTGCCTCCGGGATAGCGGCATATTATCTTCTCGCCGACAACCGTGAACGAACCTATGGGGTCTACTCCTATGAGCGATACGGAGTTTTGTGAGGTATGATAGTCGGAGCTCTCCAGGAGTGCGGAGCACGGATAGAGGTCGCGGATCTTCAAGTAAAGACCGACGGGAGTCTCCAGATCGGCGGAGATAACGGTTATATTCTGATTGAGTTTCATTGCATTCTTCTTTAGAGTGTGATTTATAATTCCATAGGATGTCGCAGGTATGTGTGCATGTCTTTATCGCCACGTCCGGAGACATTGATCACCACAATATCGTCGGGGCCGAATTTCCGCTGATCAAGCACGGCGAGCGCGTGGGCCGACTCAAGCGCCGGAATTATCCCTTCTGTCCTTGTCAGGAAATATGCAGCCTTCGACGCCTCATCGTCGGTGACAGCCGCCACTTCAGCCCGTCCGCTTCTCGCGAGATAGGCATGGAGAGGGCCGACGCCCGGATAGTCGAGGCCGGCCGAGATGGAATACGGTTCGGTGATCTGTCCGTCGGGAGTCTGCATCACCAATGTGCGCGAACCGTGGATTATCCCCTCGCGGCCAAGGCGGATGGTGGCAGCCGATTCTCCGGTGTCGACACCGAGGCCGGCAGCTTCAGCGGCGATAAGCCTTACCCGCGGTTCCTTCAAGAAATGATAGAAGGCTCCGGCGGCATTGCTCCCCCCGCCTATGCAGGCTATCACGCAGTCGGGGAGTTCACGGCCTGTCTGCGCCTTCAGCTGGCGGCGTATCTCGCGGCTGATGACCGACTGAAAACGCGCCACGAGCTGCGGATAGGGATGCGGGCCTACTGTGCTGCCAATCACGTAGAAAGTATCTTCCGGATTGCAGCACCAGTCGCGTATGGCTTCATTGGTGGCATCTTTAAGGGTCATGTTGCCGGAAGTGACGGGACGCACCTCAGCTCCAAGCATCTTTATACGCTCCACATTTGGCCGCTGCCGCTCGACATCGGTCGCCCCCATATATATGACGCATTCAAGTCCGGTCAGGGCGCATACTGTAGCGACGGCCACACCATGCTGTCCGGCTCCAGTCTCGGCGATGATACGCGTCTTTCCCATCCTTCGGGCCAGAAGCACCGATCCGATGGCATTGTTGATCTTGTGGGCTCCGGTGTGGCAAAGATCCTCACGTTTGAGATATATGTTGGTGCCGTAATGCCCGGAAAGGCGCCGCGCATGATAAAGCGGGGTGGGACGCCCTACGTAATCCGCGAGCAGCCCTTCGTATTCGGCAATAAACTGCGGATCATCTATATATTTTGCGAAAGCCTCTTTAAGCCTCTCGATGTTGTCGTGGAGTATCTCCGGGATGAAAGCGCCTCCGAATTCGCCGTAGAATCCCTCCTCGTCGACTGGAAGGAAAGGATCGTTCACAAATGTGTTCATTGCTGACAATTGTTGTGTATATTCAGAAAATATTGTGGATTCAAACAAAAAGCCACCGGAGTTTTTCCGGTGGCTTCGCAGTGTCTTTTATCTCTAATCGCATACGCATATAGGGCATCACCATCGGAAATCGACTCCGATGGGCCACCACATCTGTATATTTATGCAATTATTCATTACTTTTGGTTTTATGATGCAAAATTATGCAAATTCTATTTCAAAAAACAAATTTTTATTAAAAAAATTTCAATAAATATCAATAATTATGATTTTTCGCTCCAAATTTGTTTTAATGAAGGACAAAAGCACCGCGGTATTGTTTAGCAAAAAAAGTGCGGAGGGATTCTGCCATACGTATGTCCGAATCCCTCCGCACTTTTCCATGAGACAATCGCGGAAGCTTACATTATTCTAAAAAAAAGCCAAATTCCCGGGGTCCAGCCAAAAAATTCCTAAACAAAAGATTTTTTATTGAAGTAAAAGTGTTATTTTTGCAGTATTAAATCTGAACCCAATATTTAGTATTCCAATATCAAGTTATTATGGACTTCTTAACCAACGACAAACTTCTCATCGTGGGAGCCGCCGGAATGATCGGCTCCAACATGGCTCAGACCGCCCTTATGATGCGTCTCACCCCCAACGTATGCCTCTATGATCCCTATGCACCCGCTCTCGAGGGTGTGGCAGAGGAGCTCTATCAGTGCGCGTTCGAGGGAGTGAACCTCACATTCACCTCCGACGTAAAAGAGGCTTTCACCGGCGCTAAATACATAGTATCGTCGGGCGGTGCCGCCCGTAAGGCAGGCATGACCCGCGAGGATCTTCTCAAAGGCAACGCCGCCATCGCCGAGGAGTTCGGAAAGAACGTCAAGGCTTATTGCCCCGACGCCAAGTTTGTAGTGGTAATCTTCAACCCCGCCGACATCACCGGCCTGATCACCCTCATCTACTCCGGCCTCAAGCCCTCACAGGTTGCTACCCTGGCAGCACTCGACAGCACACGTCTGCAGGATCAGCTCGTAAAATACTTCAAGCTCCCCGCTTCGAAGATCGAGAACTGCCGCACCTACGGCGGCCACGGCGAGCAGATGGCTGTATTCGCCTCGACAACCCTCGTAGACGGCAAACCCCTCGACACCCTCATCGGCACAGAGGCTCTTCCCGAGGCAGACTGGGAGCAGATCAAGCTCAACGTCGTGCAGGGCGGCAAGCATATCATCGACCTCCGCGGACGTTCATCTTTCCAGAGCCCCGCTTATCTCTCGATCGAGACAATCGCCGCAGCCATGGGCGGCAAGCCCTTCCGTTGGCCTGTCGGAACATATGTTGACAACGACAAGTTCCACAACATCATGATGGCCATGGAGACTACCGTCGACAAGAACGGCATCGAGGTGAAACCCGTGAAAGGGACTCCCGCCGAGGAGGCAGAGCTCGAAAAGAGCTACAAGCACCTCTGCCAGCTCCGCGACGAGGTCATCGAGATGGGTGTGCTTCCTCCTGTGGCAGACTGGAGCAAACTCAACCCCAACCTCTGATCTTCGCACAGACGACAATCAATCCTATAATGAGAGAGACGGCAAACCCGTCTCTCTTTTTTTATTGCATTATGCAAAACTATTCTCCCGCAGGGTTGTTTACGTTGTAAGTTAGCTGACACTCCATAATGTTCAGACCTGACAAAATAAATATCCACTGACAGTTTAACTCCACACACAATATATGCAATGAAGGTTGGACTATTCATTCCCTGTTATGTAGACGCGGTATTCCCCAACGTCGGGATGGCCTCATATCGTCTGCTGCGCCATCTCGGCATCGACGTCACATATCCGCAGGGGCAGACCTGCTGCGGACAGCCTATGGCTAACGCCGGATTCGAAACCAAAGCCGTGCCTTTGGCCCGCCGGCTCAACGATTTGTTCGAAGGTTTCGACTATGTCGTGGCGCCTTCAGTATCATGCACGGCGTTCATACGCTATCACTATCCGCAGCTTCTCGGAGAGGAGGGCCACAGATGCCGGATCGCCGAATCTACGGTCGACATGGTAGAATTTCTCCATGACATATTGAAAGTCAACACTCCGCTCGGACGGTTTCCCCACAAGGTGAGCCTCCACAACTCATGTCATGGAGTGAGGGAACTCGGCCTTTCGTCGCCCTCCGAATGCGCGGTGCCTAAATTCAACAAAATAAAAGACCTTCTCTCACTGGTGGAGGGGATTGAGGTCGTGGAGCCTGAAAGGGATGACGAATGCTGCGGCTTCGGCGGCATGTTCAGCATCGAGGAACTGGCCGTCAGCAAAATCATGGGAGAAAAGAAATTTCTCCGCCATAAGGCCACCGGCGCCGAATACATAACCGGCGCCGACTGCTCCTGCCTCATGCATATGGCCGGGGTTGCCGCCAAGGAAAAAATAGACGGTGGCATAGAATTCAAACATATCGTAGAAATCTTAGCTTCAGAGTTATGAGCACGACACACAGCAAAGCGGCGAAAAAATTCCTCAAGAATAAAAGTTATGCCGAATGGCACGACAATACCTTCTGGGGCCTTCGGGTGAAACGCGACTCAATGGCACACCAACTTCCGGAATGGGAACGCCTACGCGAGGCAGCTTCCGGAATAAAAAGACACACCCTGACAAATATCGACCGATATCTGGAACAATTCGCCGAAGCTGCCGAGAAAAACGGCACGATAGTGCACTGGGCAAAAGACGCCGAGGAGATGAACCAGACAGTGCTGTCCATCCTCAACGACAATGGCGTGAAGAAGATTGTCAAGTCGAAATCCATGCTCACGGAGGAATGCGAAATGAATCCCTATCTCGAGGAGCACGGCATAGAGGTGGTGGAGACAGACCTCGGGGAACGCATACTTCAGCTCGACCACCAGAGGCCGAGCCATATCGTCGTGCCGGCCACTCACCTGAGCCACGACGATGTAGGGCACATCTTCGAACGCGAACTGCATACCGACCCGAAGAATCATGACCCGGCATATCTTACCTATGAGGCCAGGCTCAGCCTGCGCGATGAATTCCTCACCGCAGGCGCAGGACTGACCGGCGCCAACTTCGGCATAGCCGAGACCGGCGACATCGTGGTCTGCACCAATGAGGGTAACGCCGACATGTCGACATCTGTGCCGAAGCTACAGATATCGGTCATCGGCATGGAGAAGATAATACCCGACTACGACGCGCTTTCGGTCTTCGTCCGGCTCCTCGCCCGGTCGGCCACAGGGCAGCCCTCCACAGTCTACACCAGCCACTTCCGCAAGGCTCGTCCCGGAGCCGCACCCATGCATATCGTCATCGTAGACAACGGCCGCAGCGACTGGCTCGCTGATCAGGAGCATTGGGAGACTCTGAAATGCATACGCTGCGGCTCCTGCATGAACACTTGCCCGGTCTACCGGTGGTCGGGGGGCTATTCCTACAGCTATTTCATACCCGGGCCGCTCGGCGTAAATCTCGGGATGCTCCGCGATCCCCGCAAATATGCCGGCAACGTCAGCGCATGCACGTTATGTCTGAGCTGCCAGAACACCTGTCCGGTGAAAGTAAATCTCGGAGAACAGATCTATCTCTGGCGCCAGAAACTTGATTCGCTCGGAGTGGCCAACAAGGAGAAAAAGATGATATGCTCGGTCATGGACAAGGTGCTCGACAATCCATCGCTATATAACAAACTCACCGGGTGTGCATCGGTAATCAACCATCTTCCCGCCTTTATGATTGAGAACGGGCTCAATCCATGGGCATATGGCCACAAGATGATGAAGTTTCCACCCAAGCCGTTCCACAGCCTCATAAAGGAATATCAGAAGAAAGAGAACGACAGTAAAGACCTATAACGCCATTCTAACTATGTCAACCCAGAAAGAATTTATAGAGAGATGCCGTCGCGCCATCTCAAAAAGATATGATCGTCCGTCGTCGGAAGGTCTCCACCCATTGACCTTTACTGATACGTTGGAAAAATTCATGAGCCAGGCAGAACTGGCCGGCTGCAAGGTGGTGGAAATCGCCGACCGTTCGATGGCAGACGATGTCATATCCACCGTCTATCCGGATGCGAAGGTGATAGCCAGCAATCTTCCGGAAGTAAAATCGGCCACGCTCAATCCCGACACTGTTGAAGATGCCGCCGCTCTCAACCACACCGATGTGGGAGTGGTGGAGGCCCGCTTCGGCGTAGCCGAGAATGGCAGCGTCTGGATTCCGCAAGCCGTGAAGGAGCGCGATGTATGCTTCATCTCGGAAAACCTTGTGGCGGTGCTCCCCAAGAAGGAGATAGTCAACAACATGCACGAGGCGTACAAGCGCATAACACTGCCGGAATACGGAGCGGAGGAGTTCCGGTCGTATGGGTATGGAGTCTTCATCGCCGGACCTTCGAAGACGGCCGACATCGCCCAGGTGCTCGTCAACGGGGCGCAGGCCGCACGTAGCATGACATTGCTTCTGGTGGGATAAGCAGCCAGAGGCATTACGGAGATGTAAACAACCTGTCAATAACGTTCACAAAACACTGGCTCGCAAATGAATGCAATCATATCGGCAATACCTGTGATCCTTCTGTTCGTACTTATGCTCGGATTCAAGGTCAACGGATGGAAAAGCGCCCTCATCACCCTCGCCGCAACCGCGGCACTTGCCTTATGGGCGGCTCCGGAAATGGGCATCCTTCCGGAGCGGTTCTCAGCCGATTCTATCTGTTCGGTGGTAAGCTGGAGCGTGGCGGAAGGTGTGCTTAAGGCCATTTTCCCAATCCTGCTGATCATCCTCATGGCCATCTACAGCTACAACGTGCTCGTGGAGTCAAAAGCGATAGAGGTGATAAAGAGCCAGTTCATGTCGTTTACGGATGACAGGGGCATCCTGGTTCTGATGATGGTGTGGGGATTCGGAGGTTTGCTCGAAGGCATGGCAGGCTTCGGCACAGCCGTGGCCATACCCGCCGCCATTCTCATCGGTCTGGGATTCAAACCGATGTTCTCCGCTCTCGTGGCATTGCTCGGCAACACTGTGGCCACCGGCTTCGGCGCCGTGGGAGTGCCAGTCACGACCTTGTGTAACGAGATCTCCGAAGGGGGAGCCGCGGGCCCGTCAACCATATGTGAGGTCTCCACCTTTGCAGTTGTGCAGCTTTCTCCCCTCTTCATCCTCATCCCGTTCGTGATTCTCACCCTCACCGACCGTAAGGCATGGCTGAAGAACATCTGCATATCGGTCTGGGTCGGCGGCATATCACTGGCCGTTCAACTGCTCTGCGCCACATTCCTCGGGGCCGAGACCCCGGCAATACTCGGATCGATCGCGGCAATCATCGCCATCATCATATATTCGCGCCTGTTCCTGCCAAAAAAAAAGGTTGCCACCGGAAAGCGATTCACGTTTAGCGAGACATTCAGGTCCTGGAGTGTCTATATCTTCATTCTTCTGCTTATCCTCATCACGGGAGCCCTTTGTCCGCCTGTCAACAATTTCCTCAAGTCAACGCTCGTCACCTCGTTCCCCATTCCGGTGGTAGGTTCAGTCTTCAAGTTCGGGTGGATCAGCAACGCCGCACTCATGCTGTTCATCGGCAGTGTGGCCGGCGGTCTCATCCAGGGGCTCTCATGGAAGCAGCTCACTGTCGTCATGGCACGTACGATCGTCAACCTCCGGTTCACGGCCGTGACGATCATCTCGCTCATTGCCCTGGCTTCGGTGATGAACTATAGCGGCATGATCGCCGCAATCGCCACAGGGCTCGTAGCCCTCTCCGGATCATTCTATCCCTTCTTCGCTCCGTTAATCGGAGCCATAGGCACATTCGTGACCGGCAGCGACACCTCTTCCAATATCCTCTTCGGCAAGCTTCAGGCAAATGTGGCCGGTCAGCTCGGCATGACAGGACAGGCATCCGTGGCAGGGTTCACCGGCTCTGAGTCCGACTGGCTCGCAGCCGCCAACACAGCCGGCGCCACCGGCGGCAAGATGATCTCTCCGCAAAGTATCGCCATAGCCACAGCCGCCTGCGACATGAAGGGAGCCGACGACGCCATCCTGCGCAAGGCCATTCCCTATGCCGCGGCCTACATCATCATCTGCGGCCTCATCGTCTTGTTTGGCACATGCTGACCATGTATTGTTATCTGCCGCCTGTTTTTACACTATCGCTGCAACACAAGACAAGCTGTCTTGCCGACTTTTTGTTGCGACAACCTGACTCACCGCACATAGCGGCATACTGCGGATCAGGCAAGATAGGGAAATGATTCCCTGCTGGCAATAAATAGGCCGTAATTCGGTTACATAAATATAGTTGAACTTAAATAATCCATCATGAAAAAATTACTATGGGCAGCGCTGGGGCTCACCGCTCTAATCAGTGCCTGCAATTCAAAGCCCTCAAACGAGTACATCATCAATGGTACCACCGACCTTGCTGACGGTGAGATCATCCGCCTCTCCTACGAGGTAAACAATGATTCTACATTTCAGGACAGTTGCGTGGTTGCCCAGGGGAAATTCTCTTTCAAGGGAACCATCGATACTCCCGCCATGGGCTGGCTCTCCACCGGCAATCAGAACGATGGCACGGGAAAGTATCGCATGATGATGTTTGAGCCTGGCACAATCACGGTAGACCTCACAGGAGAGAAGTATAATGATGCCAGGATAGAAGGTTCGCTCCTCAATGCCCAGAGGGATTCTCTTGTAAAAATTCAGGATGCCGTCTACGAACAGATCAACGGACTTAGCGAAAAATCACGGGGGGCAGAAAACGACACAGCAGCGCAGGCTGCAATCCGCAAACAATATGATGAGCTGGTAGGCCAAATCACTAAAAACAATCTTGATTTCGTCAAGTCGCATCCGGAGTCTTATTATACTCCGGTCATTATGCGTCAGCTCCGGTCAGAACTGAGTCTTGAAGAGATCAAAGAGATATACGCGTCAATGACTCCGGAAATCCAGGCAGCCGACAAGGCTACCGCCGACTATCTCGCAGCCATGGAAGCCATACAGCCGGGGAAACCTGCTCCGGAGATATCCGGACTCAACGAAAAAGGGGAGACAGTGAAACTTTCTGACCTAAAGGGGAAAGTGGTGCTTCTCGACTTCTGGGCCACATGGTGCGGTCCGTGCCGTGCATCGCTTCCACATGTCAAGGAGGTCTATGACAAATACAAGGATAAGAATTTCGCTATCCTCGCCGTATCGCTCGACCGCGACAAAGACGCATGGAAGGAATTTATCGAGACCAAGAGCAGCGGCCTTGAACTTTATTACAATATTTTTGACGAAGGAGGGAAGAATTCCGACAAATACGCCATCATGTATATCCCATCGAAATTCCTCATCGATGCGGAGGGGAACATGGTAGGCCGTTTCGACGACGCCGAGGAACTCGATGCCAAACTCGTAGAAATAATGAAATGATCCTATAAGCACCTTCTCACGAAAAATCAAAGACAATTCTGACAAAATTGGTATTATAATCAAGAAAGAGTGTAGTTTTTACACTCTTTATTTGTTCTATATATCCGATTGATTAGTCGTTTTATCGGCAAAATGCAAAAATATGTTTTAAAACATATAAATTTAATTTGCAAGAGTGAGAATTAGTGTTAATTTTACACCCAAAATCTAAAGAAAACTCACAAAAGCCTTTAGAAAACCGGAAAAGACCTTTAAAACCCAATTAACAATATCACTCATGAAACAACTTAGATCAGCAGCCGCACTCGCGACACTCGCACTCCTGGCTGCCTGCGGAAACCAGACCGGCATCCCGCAGCTCACAAAGTCAGGACTCGATCCTCAGAAATTCGTAGCGGAATTCAGAGGAGACACCACAGCGCTTTACACTCTGACCAACCCGGCAGGCACCGAAGTCTGCATCACGAACTTCGGCGGACGCGTTGTTTCACTCATGGTGCCCGACAAAAACGGCGCGCTGAAGGATGTGGTGCTCGGATTCGACAGCGTCCAGGCATACTTCCCTGAGAACAACCTCTCCGATTTCGGTTCGTCGGTAGGCCGTTATGCCAACCGCATCAATGAAGGCAAATTCAAGCTCGACAGCATAGAGTATCAGCTCCCGCTCAACAACGGCAAACACTCGCTTCATGGCGGAGGCGAACTCGGCGACCTCGGATGGCAATACCGCGTCTACAAGGCTGAGCAGAAAAACGACACCACTCTCGTGCTGACCATCGACAGCAAGGACGGCGACAACGGATATCCCGGCAACCTCACAGCGACCGTCACCTATGTGCTACGCGCCGACAACGCTCTCGACATCTCCTACTCGGCCACTACCGACAAGCCGACCATCATAAATATGACCAACCATTCATATTTCAATCTCAACGGCGACCCCAACCTTCCCATCACCGACAACCTTCTGATGGTAAACGCATCGCAGATCACCCCCATCGATTCGACATATATGACCGACGGCACGATGGCCGATGTGAAGGATACTCCCTTCGACTTCATCGAAGCCAGGATGGTAGGCGAGAAGATCAAGGATTTCTCCAATGAGCAGGTGAAGAACGGCAACGGCTACGACCACAACTTCGTGCTCGACACCAAAGGCGACATCTCGCAGATAGCGGCAGAACTCCAGAGCACCGTATCAGGCATCGTGCTCGATGTCTATACCGACGAGCCCGGCATCCAGGTCTACTCCGGCAACTTCCTCAACGGCACACAGACAGGCAAGAACGGCATCGTCTACAAACAGCACACCGGCATATGCCTCGAGACCCAGCACTTCCCCGACTCTCCCAACAAACCGCAGTGGCCTTCGACCCGTCTCAACCCGGGCGATACCTACAAGTCGCGCTGCATCTATAAATTCTCGGTAAAGAACTGAACCAACAAACCTAACCTATAAAACCCCGACATTATGCAAACATTAGACTGGATTGTCATCGGTCTGTTCGCCCTCGCGCTCATCGCCATCATCTGGTGGGTGATGCAGCAGAAACAGGCAAATGCCGATGACTACTTCCTGGGTGGCAAAGACGCCACCTGGATTGCGATCGGTGCGTCGATCTTCGCATCGAATATCGGCTCCGAGCACCTCATCGGCCTTGCCGGAGCCGGCGCCTCAAGCGGTATGGCCATGGCCCACTGGGAGATCCAGGGATGGATGATCCTGATTCTCGGATGGGTATTCGTGCCATTCTATTCACGATCAATGGTGATCACCATGCCGGAATTTCTCGAGCGCCGCTACAATTCGGCCTCGCGTACCATTCTCTCGGTGATCTCTCTTATCAGCTATGTGCTTACGAAAGTGGCAGTGACGGTATATGCCGGCGGACTCGTGTTCCAGCAAGTGTTCGGCATCGAGACCCTCTGGGGCATCGACTTCTTCTGGATCGCCGCCATCGGACTTGTGGTCATCACAGCCCTCTATACCATCATCGGAGGCATGAAATCTGTGCTCTACACCTCAGTGCTTCAGACACCTATACTTCTGCTCGGCTCGCTGATCATCCTCGTGCTCGGCCTCAAGGCCCTCGGCGGATGGGACGAGATGATGCGTATCTGCTCCATAGAGAAAGTCAACGAATACGGCGACACTATGACCAACCTCATCCGCGACAACCGCGACCCACAGTATCCCTGGCTCGGCGCCCTGATCGGCTCTGCCGTGATCGGTTTCTGGTACTGGTGTACCGACCAGTTCATCGTGCAGCGCGTGCTCTCAGGCAAGAACGAAAAGGAATCACGCCGAGGCACCATCTTCGGAGCCTATCTGAAGCTTCTCCCCGTGTTCCTTTTCCTCATCCCGGGTATGATCGCATTCGCCCTCTCACACGAAGGTATCACAGTCAACGGCGAAGTATTCCGCCTGTCGACTCCGGACGCAGCGTTCCCGACACTCGTGGCCAAGCTGCTTCCCGCCGGTGTAAAAGGTCTTATCGTCTGCGGTATCCTTGCTGCTCTCATGAGCTCGCTGGCATCATTGTTCAACTCATCGGCAGCCCTCTTCACCATCGACTTCTACCAGAGGTTCAAGCCCCAGACCGATCCTAAGAAACTCGTGCGTATCGGTCAGGCCGCCACTGTGGTGATCGTGATCCTCGGCATCCTCTGGATTCCCGTGATGCGCTCCGTAGGCGACGTGCTCTACAACTATCTGCAGGATGTTCAGTCAGTGCTCGCCCCGGGTATCGCCGCGGCATTCCTCCTCGGCATCGTTTGGAAGCGCACATCGGCACAAGGCGGCATGTGGGGTCTTATCTCCGGCCTCGTGATCGGTTGCACCCGCCTCGGCGCGAAGATCTACTACAGCAACGCCCCCGAACTCCCCGAGGGCGACCACAGCTGGTTCCAGTATATCTTCTATGATTGCAACTGGCTCTTCTTCTGCGGCTGGATGCTCCTCTTCTGTCTCGCAGTGGTCTTCATTGTCAGCCTCTTCACAAAGGCTCCCGACGAAGCCAAGATCAAAGGCCTCGTATTCGGCACATCCACACCCGAGCAGCGCCTGGCCACACGTCAGAGCTGGAATGCCTGGGATATAATCAACACCGTGATAATCCTCGGCATCACAGTAGCGTTCTATATCTATTTCTGGTAATCAAAATTCCGGAGAGTCCTTGCGGCGCCTTCTTCGCCGCAAAGACTCGGTTCCGGACATCCAATCCGGACTCCACGACCGACATAAATGACAGAATCAGCAATATCATACTACTCTCATCTCCCCCGCTTCCATGTAGGCGTAGACTGCATTATCTTCGCCATATGCGACGACCGGCTTAAAGTCCTCCTCATCAGGCGCGATTTCGAACCCGAAAAAGGGAAATGGTCGCTGATCGGCGGTTTTGTCAATGATAATGAGAGTGTGGACCAGGCTGCCGGGAGAGTGCTTGCCGAACTGACCGGGCTCGACAATGTCTTTATCCGTCAGCTCGGAGCATTCGGGGAAGTAGACCGCGATCCGGGCGCAAGAGTGGTTTCCGTGGCATATTTCGCACTGCTGAAACTCGACGAGGCAGACCAGGATATGATCAGAAGCCATCACGCGCAATGGGTGGATATCGACGAGATTCCACCTCTCGGATTCGACCATTCCGAGATGATAGGGAAAGCACTCGAAGTGATGCGCCGGAAGATCCTGTCGGGATCGCTGGCATTCAATCTACTCCCCGAGCTCTTCACCCTCACCCAGTTGCAAAATCTCGTGGAGGTGGTGACCGACAGGAAGCTCGACAAACGCAACTTCCGCAAGCGCATCACCGACAACCCCGGAATAGAGCCCACAGATCTCATCGACAAAGAGACTTCGAAACGGGGAGCGCGCCTCTACCGATACACTGGAATCAATGCGTAACCTTTTGAGCAATGCATAATGCATAATTCATAATGCATAATCGGATTAGCCAAAGCTCTGGCAATCTGCGATGCATAATCGGATATCAAGCATGCATAATTCATAATGCATAATCGGATTAGCAAAAGCTCAGGCAATATGCGATGCATAATCGGATATCAAGCATGGATCATTGATGATGAATACTGAATCGATTATGGATTATGGATTATGAATTATGGATTCAATAAACCCTTATCTTTAAACTGAAACAATATGCTCGAACAACTTAAAGAAGAAGTCTGCAAAGCCAACCTCGAGCTCGTGGCCCACGGCCTGGTGATCTTCACCTGGGGCAACGTCTCGGGCATCGACCGCGAGAAAGGCCTTGTGGTGATCAAGCCTTCCGGCGTGAGCTACGACAATATGAAACCCGAAGACATGGTGGTCGTCGACCTCCAGACAGGCCAGGTGGTTGAAGGCAACCTCCGTCCCTCCTCCGACACTCCGACCCACCTCGCGCTATACCGCGCATTCCCCGAGATCGGCGGCGTGGTCCACACCCACTCCACCTATGCCACGGCATGGGCACAGACCGGGCTCTCCCTACCCAACATCGGCACTACACACGCCGACTATTTCCATGATGCCGTGCCCGCAACCAGGGCCATGACCCGCGAGGAAGTAGAGGGTGACTATGAGCTTGAGACCGGCAACGTGATCGTAGAGACATTCAAGGACATCAACCCGATCCACACTCCCGGAGTGCTCGTCACAAACCACGGTCCCTTCACATGGGGCAAGAATCCCCACGAGGCCGTACACAATGCCGTAGTGCTCGAACAGGTTGCCAAGATGGCATCGATTTCATTTGCCGTAAACCCCAATCTGACAATGAACCCGCTGCTCGTGGAGAAGCACTTCAACCGCAAGCACGGACCCAACGCCTACTACGGCCAGAAATAAGCCTGTAGAAAAGGGCTATACAAAAATCCAATAAACCTGAAACAAAACTCAAAACAACTTAAAACAAACAAAGACATGTACGAGAATTATGAAATATGGTGGGTAACCGGCGCCCAGCTCCTTTATGGAGGCGATGCCGTTGTGAAAGTCGACGCTCATTCGAAAGCCATGGTCGAGGGCCTCAACCAGTCGGGCAACCTCCCCGTGAAGGTCGTATACAAAGGCACAGCCAACTCTTCGAAAGAGGTCAGCGAGATCATGCTCGCCGCCAACAACGACCCCAAATGCGCCGGTGTCATCACCTGGATGCACACCTTCTCACCCGCCAAGATGTGGATCCGCGGCCTGCAGCAGCTCAACAAGCCTCTGCTCCATTTCCACACCCAGTATAACGCCGAGATACCCTGGGACGACATGGACATGGATTTCATGAATCTTAACCAGAGCGCACACGGCGACCGTGAGTTCGGACATATCTGCACCCGCATGCGTCTGCGCCGCAAGGTTGTGGTAGGCCATTGGTCGGATCCCGCCGCACAGAAGAAGATCGCCGTATGGGAGCGTGTGGCCGTGGCATGGGCCGACGCTCAGGACATGCTCATACTCCGCTTCGGCGACCAGATGAACAATGTGGCCGTGACCGATGGCGACAAGGTAGAGGCAGAACAACGTCTCGGCTACCACGTGGACTATACCCCCGTGAGCGAGCTCATGGAGTATCACAAGAAAGTGAAAGAGGAGGATATCAAGGCTCTCGTCGAGACATATTTCAACGAGTATGTCGTAGCCGACAACCTCAAGGATCCCTCCACAGAGGAATATAAGAAGATCTGGAACGCCGCACACGCAGAACTCACGCTCCGTGCCATCCTCACCGCCAAGGGCGCCAAAGGTTTCACTACCAACTTCGACGATCTCGGCACCGACGACATCAACGATCCCAAATTCGTTGGATTCGATCAGATCCCGGGTCTCGCATCTCAGCGCCTCATGGCCGAGGGCTATGGCTTCGGCGCCGAGGGCGACTGGAAGAGCGCCGCTCTCTACCGCACTGTGTGGATGATGTCGGAGGGCAAGGGATGCTCCTTCCTTGAGGACTACACACTCAACTTCGACGGCGAGAACAGCTCCATACTCCAGGCCCACATGCTCGAGGTATGCCCGCTGATCGCAGAGGAGAAGCCTCGTCTGGAGGTGCACTTCCTCGGCATCGGTATCCGCAAGAGCCTCACCGCACGCCTCGTCTTCACTTCCCGTCCCGAGCCTGGAATCACAGCCACTGTCATCGACCTTGGCAACCGCTTCCGCCTCATCGCCAACGACGTGACCTGCATCAAGTCGAAACCGCTGCCCAAGCTCCCCGTGGCATCCGCACTCTGGATCCCCGCGCCCAACTTCGAGATCGGGGCCGCCGCATGGATTCTCGCAGGTGGCACCCATCACTCCTGTTTCTCCTATGAGCTCACTCCCGAATATTGGGAGGATTATGCCGAGATCGCAGGCATCGAGATGGCACACATCAACGCCGAGACCACGATTCCCGCATTCAAGGATCATCTCCGCTGGAATGAGGTATACTACATGCTCAACAAGTCTCTCTGCTAATATCCGGCCGTCATGACTGATAAAGCAAAAGCCACTATCGAATCGGGAAAGGCCGTGCTCGGCATAGAGTTCGGATCCACCCGCATCAAGGCCGTCCTTATCGATGAGGAGAACCGCCCCATCGCACAGGGAAGCCACGAATGGGAGAACCAGCTCGTCGACGGGCTCTGGACATACAGTCTGGAGGCCATCTGGTTCGGCGTGCAGGACTGCTACCGCGACCTCCGTGCCAACGTGCTCTCCCAATACGACTGCGAGATCACAAACCTCGCCGCCATAGGAGTGAGCGCCATGATGCACGGCTACATGCCCTTCGACGCAAACGGAGAGATGCTCGCTGCATTCCGCACCTGGCGCAACACCAACACGGGCGAGGCCGCGGCCATACTCTCGAAGCTCTTCAACTTCAACATGCCGCTCCGCTGGAGCCTTTCCCACCTCTATCAGGCTATCCTCAATGAGGAGCCTCACGTGAAAGACGTGGCCTTCATCACCACTCTGGCCGGCTATATCCACTGGCAGCTCACCGGAGAGAAGGTGATCGGCATAGGCGACGCCTCCGGCATCATGCCCGTCGACTCGACCACCAAAGACTATTCAGCGGAAATGGTAGAGAAGTTCGACAATCTGGTGGCCGGCAAGGGATTCTCCTGGAAGCTCACCGACATCCTGCCTAAAGTGCTTCTCGCCGGCGAGAACGCGGGCACTCTCACAGAAGAGGGCGCCAAGCGTCTTGACATATCCGGCAACCTGCGTCCTGGCACTCCCGTATGCCCCCCTGAAGGCGACGCCGGAACCGGTATGGTTGCGACCAACGCCGTGAAGCAATGCACGGGCAACGTGTCGGCCGGCACCTCCTCATTCTCCATGATCGTGCTTGAGAAGGAGCTCACCAAGCCCTATGAGATGATCGATATGGTGACCACCCCCGACGGCAGCCCTGTGGCCATGGTGCACTGCAACAACTGCACCTCCGACCTCAACGCATGGGTTGGAATCTTCAGGGAATACACCGAGCTGATGGGTATTCCCGTCGACATGAACAAGATCTTCGCCACGCTCTACAACAACGCTCTCAACGGAGATCCCGACTGCGGAGGACTCATGGCCTACAACTATTTCTCAGGAGAACCGGTCACTGGACTCCAGGAGGGACGCCCATTGTTCGTACGCACGGTAGGCAACCGCTTCAACCTCGCCAACTTCATGCGCGCCAACATAGCCGCGGCTGTAGCTGTGCTCAAGATAGGCAATGACGTGCTCTTCAACGACGAGCATGTGAAAGTTGACCGCATCACCGGCCACGGTGGTCTCTTCAAGACCAAAGGCGTTGGCCAGCGCATACTCGCCGCAGCCCTCAACTCCCCCATCTCCGTCATGGAGACCGCAGGCGAGGGTGGAGCCTGGGGTATGGCCCTCCTTGCGGGATATCTTGTCAACAACAAGGAAGACCGCAATCTGGCTGACTACCTCGAGATGGATGTCTTCGCCGGAAATACCGGCACGAGCATCTCTCCCACAGAGGAAGAGGTGGCCGGGTTCAATGCCTACATCGAGAACTACAAGGCATGTCTCCCCATCGAGGAAGCTGCCGTGAAGTTCAAGAAATAAGACTAACCAGCATCAACATTATCACGGCGCGGCTCATATTCAGTCTGCGCCGTGATTCTTTTCAACCAACGCCAAGAACCTCACACCATTCATACCTAACATGAAGCGAAAAAGACTCCTTACTTTTCTCACCCTTTTCCTGATCTGCGCATCCCATGTCATAGCCGCGCCACCCCGGCAGCGTCTCACCATCGACCGTGACTGGCGCTTCCGGCTGTGCAGCGACTCCGCTGATCTTATCCATACGCTCCGCGATCTCGGCATAGGAGACAATCCCTTGTCGTCGCCCCGCGTCACCGTCAAGACAAAAGTCACCGATGACACAGAGCCCGAACAGGCGCAGGTCACGGCAAGTGAGATCACCCAGGCCAAAGGTTCCGGACATTCCTATACTCAGTCCGGATTCACAACAGTGCAGGTGCCTCACGACTGGAGCGCCGGATTGCCGTTCGATCCGGCCATGGGAGGATCGGCAGGCTATCTCGCCGGAGGGCAGGGGGTATATATGAAAGATTTCACCCTGCCACGTTCTTTGAGAAAAGATGGGAAAGTAAGGCTGCAATTCGATGGAGTATACCACCGTGCCACAGTTTGGGTCAACGGCCACCGTGTCGGCCATCACATGTATGGCTACACAGGATTCGGCTACGATATCACCCCCTGGCTCAACCGCAACGGGAAGAACCGGGTGGTGGTGCATGTGAACCGTGAGGAACAGTCGCGCTGGTATACCGGCTCCGGCATCTACCGCCACGTCTGGCTTGATGTCACCGCTCCTACCCATATCAGGCATGACGGCATTTTTATAACCACGCAACCGGACGGGACTGTCACCGTCATCGCAGAGATCGACACCGCGACGGCCGACAAGGGGAAACAGTTCAAGATTGCCAATACTATCCTCAACGCGGAAGGGAAAAGAGTAGAGAAGGCCACGGAGAAATGGAGTACGGAAAGACCGTATCTATACACCCTCGTGACGCAACTGAAGACACACAGCGGGAAGGTGATCGACGAAGTGCGCACGAAATTCGGCAACCGCGATATCCGCTTCGACGCCGACAGCGGATTCTTCCTCAACGGGCGAGGCATGAAGCTCAAAGGGATGTGTCTGCATTCCGATTGCGGAAGCCTGGGAGTGGCTGTGCCCGACGATTACTGGGAACGGCGGCTTAAGACACTGAAGGATATCGGTTGCAATGCCATACGCTGCTCACATAATCCACCCTCTCCGGAATTTCTCGAGATATGCGACACTCTCGGGCTACTCGTCATTGACGAAGCATTCGACAAATGGAAATCAGGATACTACGCTCCGTTTTTCGATGATAACGCCGCCGGCGATATCGCCGACATGGTGGTGCGCGACAGAAACCATCCCTCGGTCATTGTCTGGAGTATCGGCAACGAGGTAAGCGAAGCCTGGCGAGATGACAATGAAGGGGTGGAGAGAGCACGCATGCTCAACAGGATAGTGAAGGATCTCGATCCTACCCGCCCCACGCTCGTGGCATGCCAGCAAGGATTTCAGGATAAGTTCGGAGAGGTGACCGACCTTGTGGGTTATAATTATCTCGAGCCGAGGATGATCGCAGACCATCGCCGCCATCCCCGAAGGAAGATGATGGTCACGGAAGCGTTCGTGTATTATTCCGGTCTGCGGGAGGATATCGTCAGGGACTTCGTGGAGGAGAATCCCTGGCATTTTGTGGAGGAGAATGATTTCATTGCCGGCTCGTTCGTCTGGGCCGGAGTGGACTATCTGGGGGAATCGTCGCCCTGGCCTGCAAAGGGATGGTGTTCGTGCCCTTTCGACATGACCTTAAAAGAACGTCCGCAGGCGGCATACTACCATGCAGCCTGGCAGCCTGAAAAAGACTATCTGAAACTCGTGGTGCGCGACAATTGCTTTGATCAGGCCATAGGCACAGACCATTGGCAATATCCGCCGATGGCCGACACCTGGGATCTCCCCTACACCGACTCGCGCTGTGTGCAGGTACGCTGCTACACGACATGCGATTCCGTGCAGTTCTTCTTTCCAATGTGGAGCAATCCGCAACTGCCGCTGAAAGCGAGGAGAACGAAAGACTATCCCGACAACTGCATCACCATCCAGCTCCCGGCGCGTCAGGGGAAAGTGCTTGCCATAGGATATAAGGAGGGCAGGGAAGTGATGCGCGATTCCTTAGTGAACCATGGCGATGTGGCTGCCGCACGTCTCGATTTCGAGGGAAGCGCGTCGCTCCGCAGTCAGCCTGCCGACATGACACCGGTCGAAGAAGGCCGACGTCGTGCCACCGCCACAGCATTGCGTCTCACGCTCACTGATTCATTGGGACGCACACAACAGATGCAGCCTCGCATTTTCAATGTCCGCACGGAAGGTCCGTTGAGGCTTCTCGGGGTTGAGACCGGCGACATGCGCCGCAAGGAATCCTGGTGCACAACAGAATTGCCCACCTACTTCGGCGAAGGTCTTATACGTGTGGAATCGACCGACAAACAGGGTACAGGCCGGGTAATCATCACTGTCGAAGGTCTCCCCGACCCTGTCATAAAGGAATTTAACGTCAATTAATGGCACCTTTATAAAATATCTCTAATAATATTTAATTGGTGTTAATTTTTCAGTAGGATTCCTTTTATTTTCAACAAAATTATATTAATTTCGCATTGTAACAATTCTATTAACAAATTCCACTATGAAATTCAAAGTATCAATTATTATGTTTTTCATATCTCTGGCAGCTTTGACTGGATATGCAAAAAATGTAGTGCCAGTATATACCTGGTGCGGTGAAATAGGATGGATCGACACAGAAAGAGGCACAATTGAAGATGTGTTAGCACAGGCTGTAGAAATCGAAAAAGTTCTTTGCGGGGAGGACGGGGATCCCAGTGAAGAGGATGATCAGGAAGAAGCACCCAACCCTGAGCCGTAAAATTTTTGCCTGCGTCTATAATACCATAAAAGTATTATAGGCGCAGACAAATTTAAACAACAATGCCTATCATTATGCCACTCATAAAACTCATACTTTTGGCAATAATCTTGATATTGACAAATATCAGCATGGACGTGCATGCTCAAAACATCAATTGGTCGGCAGCCAATGCATCGGAAAAGAAAGACAGCATCGATAAGAGGATATATGACAATGCGAAATACATAGTGACTTACGACTATAAATTTGCCAACGACTCGAAAAAGCCTAAGAAAAAAAGATGGGGTATCACTCAGCTGCTTATCGGTGAAAAGAATATAGGGTTCAGAGATTATTTCGAAGCTAAATTCGACTCCATCTATGACGGCATTGCCAAAGGGGAGTCAGATCTTTATGCCGCCACCCCGAAACTGATGGACATGCTCAAAAAAGTAAGATATGAGGAATCAATCATAACTGATCTCAGCCAAAAGAAAAACTCCATACAATTCAAGGCAGGTTCCACAACAAGATACCAATACGACGAGAAAACGCCGGAGATGAACTGGAAACTGGCTGAAGGAGATACCGTCATCGCAGGCTATCGATGCAACCGGGCAGATCTGTCGTATGCCGGAAGAAACTATATCGCATGGTATACTCCTGAGCTCGATCTCCCTTACGGGCCCTACAAGTTCAACGGTCTTCCTGGTCTTATCCTGATGATAAAAGATTCGAATGAGGAACATATCTTCTTTGTCAGACAGATAAGGAAAACTGAGAAATACACCCCGATTTACAACAGAAAACTCCGTATTCACAAAACATCAAGGGATAATGCAAGGAAAATCATCCGTAACTATCACGCTGATCCGGCCGCTGCCTTGACAGCCGACGGAAGCGTAATCCTCCCCGAGAGCTCGAAATCCGGCATTAAATCACGTCCATACAACCCCATAGAACTTGAATAGATTCTCTCTGATATCCATTTTAATATGTTTAACCGTCATTGTTATGGCGGTTCCTGCATATGCGGATAAAGAGATAACCCTTTCGTTCAGGATAATCGACTCCACATCAGGAGAACCGCTCTATAAAGCTATATGCCGTGTCTATACTCCAACCGGTAAACTGCATTCATATTCCATGGCTGATGACAGGGGAATGTTGACAGTAAAAATCCAGCTCGCCGACACTCTCGCTTTTAGTGCGATGGGATATGGCAGGATCCGAAAGGCAGCACAAAGTTTTGGTACAGACTCACTTTACGTGGTCAGACTTAGCCGGGAAGCGGTCAAACTAAAAGAGCTGGTCGTGAAAAGTCCACCCATAAGAAAGAAAGGAGACACCATCGCGTACGATGTCAAATCGTTCATTACACGCGGAGACACTCACCTCGAAGACGTACTCAGGAAACTTCCAGGAATAAAGGTAGCTGAAAACGGAGGTATCTCCTACCAGGGTAAAGCGATCAACAGATTCTATATCGAAGGGAAAGACCTTCTCGGGAAAAGCTATAACCAGGCTTCGAGAAACATGCCGGCCGATGCAGCGGTCACTATAGAGATACTTGAACGTCATCAACCTGTAAGCATGCTCAGGGGCAGACAGTCGTCGGACAACGCTGCCATAAATATACGCCTCAACAAGAGTTTCAGAAACCGTCCTTTCGGAGAGATTCACGGCGCCATCGGTTGGAAACCGACCATATGGGACAACAGCCTGTTCATGACGCAGATCCTTGAAAAAAGTCAACTCATGCTGACAGGAAAAATGAGCAATGCAGGCTCCGATCTCTCAACCGATACTAAAGAACATATAGATGTCGGCGACATCGATGCCTACGAGCCTCTCCCCTCCTCCACCCTCACATCGGAATTACCGATTGAGAACATGACGCCTAAAAGATATATCCGGAACGATTCATATTCCGCAGGCATAAACTATCTGCAAAGCCTCGCGACAGAATCATCACTCAGGCTCAATCTCCTTTTCTATTCCGATCATTCCTCCTATTCCAATTCATTTGAAAACATATACGGAGGCGACACCAGGCTGGAAATCGCAGGCTCGCACCGATATGCGAAAAGAAACCTGACAATATTCCCCACAATCAAGTATGAGCTCAACTCAAAGAGACTCTTTCTATCCGACGAACTGAAATACTCGTATTCCGACAACAGGTCTGACATCTCCGCTATATCCAACGGCAACGGAATTTCAGAAAAAGGTAAAGACAGACCGGTATATATCCAGAACTATCTTTCCTCCGCTTTCTTTATTGGCAGACAGATCGTGCAGGTAAAGTCTTTCATCCGTTTTCTCAACAAGAAGGAGCGTCTCGGAAGTCTCTCCGACTCAATAGCGGCTTACACTTTCGAGGAGAGGCTGGCAACCCGTTCCTTTAAATCGAGGATATCGGCTCAGACCACGCTCCCTTTTCTTAAAGGGAATTTCCGGATAAAGGTAAAGAGTGATTTCTCCGACAAAAGATTCATTCATGAACAAACAACTGAAAGAAACGAGAACAGGACAACCATATATCCAAGCTACGGTATCGGCCTGCCGACAGGCACACACTTTTCGTTCGACATCCCCTTGCAACTGCTATATATCAGGGTAGATCAAGACCACAGGGAAACCGGACACCGGCAACGCTTATCAATATTGCCCGGCGTCACAATACGTCAGACTGTCTCTGCCCTCCTGGATATCAGTCTATATGGCCATCTGTCGGCTGAACCTGATGATTCATGGATCATGTCGGCCACACCACTGAGGTCCGGCTACAGGACGGTGATCAGTCCCGACACAAGGATATTCCTCACGCGATCACGTACGGGAAGCCTCAATGTGAGATACAAAAACCTTGCATCGATGTTTTTCGCAAACCTCTCGGCTACATTCCGACATACTGACAAAGAGGCATACCGGCATTACAGCTATGGGCAGCAGATCACTTCAATATGTCTCGAAAAAGGTGACAACCACGCTACAAACCTCACCCTCCGTGCGGATGCCGACAAAAGTTTCAGTGGAGCCGGAATGACACTCAAGACAAGTCTGATGTACAGCAACCGCGGTTATCTCCTGTCCCAGTCAGGCACCGACCTGTTCAATCATTCCAATATCATCTCGATGCAGGTTTCATCAGATTTCCATAAACTGTCATGGCTGAGAATATATCTCAACGTAAAAGGCAACCTTTATTGGCAGAAGAACAGACTCCATGATCCATCATATCTTAAATCGGTTGAGACAACAGCTTCAGCCTATCTCTTCCCCACCGGAAACGCCACTGTCGGAATAACCCTCGACTGCCGGACAAACGAGATATCATCACATAAATATGTGAACTGCGCCATCATCGACCTCGAGGGGAAATATAAGATCAGCAACCGATGGGAAGCGGGAGTCACGGTTGCAAACGTTCTGGCCACCAAAAACTATTCCATCCTTGAATATACGGGACTCGACAGATACTTCACATCCATTCCCCTGCGGGGGAGGGAGGTCATGTTGAGGCTCGCTTATAGATTCTGATCTCAATAGGTATCATTTTTCAGGGTTTTCCATGCCGGGAGGGCCAATTATGTCACGTTATTTGTCGAAATTGCTCCGATTTTAAAGTTTTGGGCGCTCCAATGCCACATATATCAATTATTTTTTGTAATTTTGGCAACTTTTACGAACACAACTCATCCAATCCAGTTGAAAAAGTTCTACAGGTGGAAATTACGACATGTGGCAAATGAGTGAAATCAGGAAGCCTTTCTTGATTGATTTCTTACGTCTATGAGCGTGTCGGAAACCTGCGGTTGCATTTCAACACTGATTCGTGGGTAAAGTAATTTTAACAATTAATTTCGGAAACTGAAATGGACATCAAAGACATCACTGTCAAGTTTGCCGAACCCGAACAGGCCAAGTATGCCGATCTGATCGTAAGGCTCATCTACGAGTCGGCCCTTCAGCGCGGCACAGGCATCGCCAAGCGCACGCCCGAATACATTGCCCAGAAAATCAACAGCGGCAAGAGCGTGGTCGCGCTCCACGGCGACCGGCTCGTAGGGTTCAGCTACATCGAGAGCTGGGGTCATGGAGATTATGTCGCTACGTCCGGATTGATTGTCGACCCAGAATACCGCCATCTTGGCCTTGCCGGCGCCATCAAGGCGAAAACGTTCGAGCTGGCTCGACTTCGATTTCCGTT
>CAJUQP010000017.1 GCA_910588245.1 uncultured Muribaculaceae bacterium
GGCTTAAAAATTGGAGGGTGTACCAAAAACTGAATTTTGATACACCCTCTTTTTTCATTCTTGTCGGTCGGAATGCCGTCGGCGTTCATTTCTAAGACGATCACGACGTCGGAGGGCAAAGAATGCCAGTATTATCACTATTGTCTCAACTCCGAGAGTAATGTAGAATCTCAAGGCCTGTCCCGATTTCAGCAGGTCGAGGCCGAAATAAAGGGTCATGAAAAATGCATAGACAACAAGAAGGACCGTGACCACTATGTGACGCTGTAGTTTCATAGCGAAGAACTGTTTGTCGGTTGTTCATCGGTTGACGCTGATTCTTCTCCTGACGGGGTAGCGCAACGGTATGGAGATTCTGCAGGATTGAACCTGCCGGAGACGATATGGTCGTAGATCTGCAGGCAGGCCATGGCATCGAGCGCGGCATACGACTGCTGCGACGAGGTGAGATGCTCAGCCTCCCAATTGGTGAGGCGCTGACCTTTCGATATGCGTTGTCCGAAAATCACAGCATATATTTTTGTCAGGCTATTGTCGGCAATACCGTAGTCTTTCACAAAATTCTGGAGTTCGATGAAGCCTCCGGGATTTATGTGGGAGATTTTATTGAGGTTATGGAAATCATCGTGTACGGAAAGCCCGATTTTGAGCACACCGGGATCCTCAAGCAGATCAATTATAGGCTGCGCGAGGCCGACGTGGTTTATGCGGAACAGATAGCAGACTGTCCGGGTTGACAATTGTACGAGCGAGACGGTGTTAGATTGTCCTTTCCTGAAACTGGGACGTGTTTCCGTGTCGAACCCGATGATTCCTGAGGCCCTAAGTTCTGATACCGCCGCGACGATCTCCTGCTCATTTTCAATGAGACAGATCTGCCCTTGGAACTGAGCCGCGGGAAGCTTAGCGAGCTGCTCTTTGGAGATTGTGATGACTGCTTGCGATGGTGCGTCAGAATTCATATCGATAATTGGTGAAAAATCTTTCTTCTCTCGAAAAAAAGGGATCCAGATTTTGTTATGCGCTGCAAATATAGTGAAAAAAACCGAGTATTTTCTAAAGAATCGGATAAATCGGTCTAAATATGGTAACTTTTGCGTTTATGGGGCTATATGATTGACTGATGGCCGCGCCTCCGGAGAGATGCGGCCATCAGCATGCTGTGATTGTCGTCACACCACCGGCATCTCTGTCCAGAAAGCTTCCGGGAAGTGCCGGGTAAGCCACCGGCGCAGATAGCGCCTGGTGTCATCGCATATGGTTCTGTCTTTGTCGAAGAAAGGATTATATACCACCCCCAATAGATTAATCCCGTAGGTGCGGATGGCGTTGAATGTCAGAAGAGCGAGGTTGATCGATCCGAGTTGCCCTGTGACGGTGACAATTGTCGGGAGCCTATGGTCGCGGATATAATCTGCAGTCATGTATTCCCCTTTTATCGGCACCATAAGTCCGCCGGCCCCCTCTACAAGCACCGTGTCGTATGTGTCGTTGAGGCATTTCGTGGCCTGTGCGATGGCTTCCATGTCGATCTCCACTCCGTCGATAATTGCTGCGAGATGTGGGGATGCGGGATATGACAGGATAACGGGAGCTGTGAGATGCTCACGGTCTGCATCAAGTATCCCGGTTCCCATTATCTTGCGATGGCGCACGATATCCTCGCTCATGCCGGAGTTGCCTGTCTGTATCATCTTCTGTGTGATGCATGTTTTTCCTGTCCCTGCGATTTCCCGTGCGAGCCAGCCGGTGGCATAGCTTTTGCCTACGTCTGTGCCTATGCCTGTCACGAATATTGTCGATGGCCAGGCAGTCTGTCTGAAGTCCATTGTATGATTTTTGAAGTCAGGGGCGATGCCGTGGCGGCAAAATGCCGGGCCACCGCATCGCCCCTGAGGGTATTGATGAGATTTTTTTACCAGGCGAACATCGGATAGTCGTTCATCATTTCGTTGACTTCCGAACGAACCTGGGTGATCACCTGGGGATCGTCGGCATTGCAGAGCACGCGGTCAATAAGTCCGGCTATTGTCTCCATAAGTTCCTCCTTGGCGCCTCTGGTAGTTATGGCGGCTGTGCCGAAACGCAGTCCGGAGGTGAGGAACGGAGAGCGGGTGTCGTAGGGCACCATGTTTTTATTGGCAGTGATATCAGCCTCGACAAGCACTCTCTCAGCCTTCTTGCCGCTCATTTCCGGGAATTTAGGACGCAGATCCACAAGCATGCAGTGGTTGTCGGTTCCATCGGATATGATCTTGTAGCCCCTGCAGATGAGGGCGTCGGCAAGAGCGTCGGCATTTTTCTTCACCTGAAGAGCGTATTCTTTCCATTCGGGCTGGAGTGCCTCACCGAAAGCCACGGCTTTGGCGGCTATTACATGCTCAAGCGGACCACCCTGGACACCGGGGAATACGGCAGAGTCGAGGAGTGCCGACATTTTCTTGATCTCCCCTTTGGGAGTCTTCTTACCCCAGGGATTGTCGAAATCTTTACCCATCAGAATCATTCCGCCTCGTGGTCCGCGGAGGGTCTTATGGGTTGTGGTGGTCACGATGTGTGCGTGTTTAAGAGGATTTTCCAGGAGTCCGGCGGCGATAAGGCCTGCAGGGTGGGCCATGTCGACCATGAATATCGCTCCGATTTCGTCGGCAACCTTACGGATACGTGCGTAATCCCATTCGCGGCTATATGCGCTTCCTCCTGCTATGATGAGCTTCGGACGCTCCTCGCGGGCTTTCTTCTCCAGCTCGTCGTAATTCACTCGGCCGGTCTCCGCCTCTACGGTATAGCTGATGGGATGGAAGTGGAGTCCGGAGAAATTGACAGGGCTTCCATGACTGAGGTGTCCGCCGTGGCTGAGGTCCATTCCCAGGAATTTGTCGCCGGGCTGCAGACAGGCCATGAAGACAGCCATGTTGGCTTGTGCTCCGCTGTGGGGTTGTACGTTCGCCCATTCAGCGTCGAAGAGTTTTTTCGCGCGCTCTATGGCGAGGTTTTCAGCTTCGTCGACCACCTGGCAGCCGCCGTAGTAGCGGTGTGCCGGATATCCCTCGGCATATTTGTTGGTGAGGCATGACCCCATTGCGCGCATCACCTCGTCGCTCACGAAGTTCTCGCTGGCGATAAGCTCGATGCCGCGGCGCTGGCGCAGATGCTCGCGGTCAATGATGTCGAAGATTTCGTTGTCTCTCTGCATAACTGATTGATGTTAATGGTTAATAGATTAGTTTTAAGGCCGGATAGAAAGTTGTGAGACTTTTCTTATCCACCGAAATTGTCGTAGTGTATTGATGAAGGCTCGACTCCGAGATTGTAGAGCATGTTGTTGACAGCATTGCTCATCGGGCCGGGACCGCACATGTAATATTCTATGTCTTCAGGCGCCTCGTGGTCTTTGAGATAGTTCTCATACATGACCTGATGCACGAATCCGGGTGTATATGCCACGCCTGCGGCATCGGCAGCCGGATCGGGACGGTCGAGGGCGAGATGGAACTTGAAGTTGGGGAAATCCTTCTCCAGCTGGAGGAAGTCCTGTAGATAGAACACTTCGTTGAGGGCGCGCGCTCCATAGAAATAATGCATCTTGCGGTCGGTGGTGTGGAGTGTCTTGGTCATCCACATTATCTGTGCCCGGAGCGGGGCCATGCCGGCGCCGCCGCCAACCCATATCATCTCCGCCTTGGAGTCGACGATTGGATGAAAATCACCGTAAGGACCGCTCATTAGAACCTTATCGCCGGGTTTGAGCGAGAAGATATATGAAGAGGCTATGCCGCAGGGCACATCCTGGAAGCCAACCTGTGGTTTCGGTTTGAACGGAGGTGTGGCGATACGTACGGTAAGCATTATGCGGTCGCCTTCCTCAGGATAGTTGGCCATGGAGTATGCGCGGACTGTCTCTTCTGTGTTCTTAGCCTTGAGAGTGAAGAGCCCGAACTTCTCCCACGCCGGGAGATATTCATCGCCGATTAGGCTTTTATCGATGTCTCCGTCGTAGGTCATCTCGTATTTCGGAATTCGGATCTGCGCGTAAGATCCAGGAATGAAGTTCATATGTTCTCCCTCAGGCAGCTTGACTATGAATTCCTTGATGAATGTAGCCACGTTGCGGTTGGAGATTACTTCGCATTCCCATTCCTTCACGTCGAGCGCTGCCGGATCTACTGCGATCTCCATATCGCTCTTTACCTTCACCTGGCATCCGAGTCTCCAGTGGTCTTTCATCTGTTTGCGCGTAAAATGCACGGCTTCCGTGGGAAGCATGTCGCCTCCACCCTCGAGCACCTGCACCTTGCATTGTCCGCAGCTTCCTTTTCCACCGCAGGCGGAAGAAAGATGAACTCCGCCGTCGGCGAGGGTGGAGAGGAGCGACTTCCCGCTGGGGGCCTTTACGGTTTTCTTGCCCGAGTTGATCGAGATGGTGACCTCACCGGAGGCCACGAGCCAGTTTTTGGCAAGCAGAAGCACGATCACGAGCACGAGCACAATCACTAAGAAAATCAACGCCGCCACGACGACTGAGTTCCAGTGTATCATATTCAGTAATGACATATTGGTTTTAAATTTTGATTCCGAGGAAGCTCATGAAGGCAATGCCCATGAGTCCGGTGATTATGAATGTGATGCCTATGCCTCTGAGCGGGGCTGGAATCTGATTGTAGGCCAGGCGTTCGCGAATGGCGGCCAGGCAGGTGATGGCGAGAAGCCAGCCTATGCCCGATCCGGCGCCGTAGACGGTGGCTGTCCAGGCATTGGTGAATTCTCTCTGCTGCATGAAGAGCACGGCGCCAAGAATAGCGCAGTTCACGGCTATCAGTGGCAGGAAGATTCCCAGCGATGAATAGAGCGAGGGGGAGTATTTCTCGATGGCCATCTCAAGGATCTGCACAAGTGCCGCGATCACTGAGATAAACATGATCAGACCCAGGAAGCTGAGATCGGTGTCGGCATATTCCTCACCGAGCCAGCTGAGCGCACCCGGCACAAGGATATACTGGTTGATGCACCAGCACACAGGCAAAGCGATTATCAGCACGAAGCTGACGGCCACACCCAGGCCGAAGGCTGTCTTCACGTTCTTCGACACGGCAAGATAGGAGCACATGCCGAGGAAGTAGGCGAATATCATGTTGTCGATGAATATCGACCGGATAAACAGATTTAGATTTTCCATAACTTGGTGTTATTGTCCGATTTCGGGAGTTTGCTGGTTATTCCTGAAGGTCTTTGTTGCGCGAGCGGTGCACCCATATGATGCATGCCACGGTGATCAGTGCTATCGGAGGAAGGATCATGAGACCGTTGTTCTGATATCCGTGTTCATAGGCCCACTGCGGAATCACCTGGAAACCAAGGAGCGTTCCGCTACCGAGCAGCTCGCGGAAGAAAGCTACGATAACCAGGATTATACCATAACCGAGGCCGTTGCCTATGCCGTCGAGGAACGAAGCCCACGGACGGTTGGTGCTGGCGAACGCCTCAAGACGTCCCATGATGATACAGTTGGTGATTATCAGGCCAATGAAGACCGAGAGCGCCTTGCTCACCTCATAGTTGTAAGCCTTCAGCACCTGGTCGACAATCACAACGAGGGCGGCTACGACCACGAGCTGCACTATGATTCGTATGGATGTCGGGATGGTGTTGCGTATAAGGGATATGATCACGTTGGCAAGAGCGAGCACAGCGGTCACGGAAACTGCCATCACAAGCGCGGGCTCAAGCTTTGCGGTCACCGCCAGGGCGGAGCAGATTCCCAGCACCTGCACGATTACCGGATTGTCTTTCGATAGAGGATTGACGAGAGGCAGTAATGATTTGTTGACGTTCATATGCGGGGATTCTTTTAATTCTTGTTAGACTGAAGATTCTTCAGGAATGCCGTGTAAGGCTCCAGGGAGTCGAAAAGCATTTTCTGCACACCTTGGCTTGTGATCGTGCCGCCGCTGATGGCATGCACCCAGGCTTTTCCCTGAGGCTCCTTTCCGGTCTTTACCACTGCCACAGAGGTGAAGGCTCCATCGGAGGTGAAGATATCCTTCCCTTCAAACTGATCACTGAAGGCGGGTTTCTCTATTTCGGCACCGAGGCCGGGAGTCTCGCCCTGATGTGCGAAATAGGCTCCGTAGATAGTGTCGCCGTTGGCATCGAAAGCTATATAGCCCCAGATCGGACCCCACAGTCCGGCTCCATATACGGGGATAATGTATTTCAGACCGTCGGAAGTGGTGCATTCAAACACAGGGAGCAGCCGGCTGTCGGCCGGTTTCTTGGATTCTATCGCCACGTTGACGTTGAATGCGTCAGTCCCCGCATCGGTCTTTTCTCCATTGATATTTACTATATAGCTTGTCTGTATGTGGTCGGAGAAGAGATCGGCCACACTTTGGCCTTGTGTGGGCACTATCCTTGCTGCGGCGAGGATCTGGCGCTTGGTGTCGTTGTTGATGTTCTCCACCTGCATAGGCCGCAGAGCCTGGTAGACTACCGAGAGCACCACTCCCACCAGGAGCACAAGCACTACGGAGTAGATTATAGTGTAGGTGTTGCTTTGTCTGTTCATATCGGGAGTGTTTTTATTGATTCTTTACAATGGCCCGGCGCATACGGCGGTTGATGTTGGCGTTGACCACACACCAGTCGATGAGCGGAGCGAAACAGTTGAGGAGAAGCACGGCGAGCATCGCGCCCTCGGGATACCCTGTGTTGTAGCAGCGTATGATTATGGCCACGGCACCGATGAGGAATCCGTAGATATATTTGCCGATTTCCGTGCGACATGCGGTGACGGGATCGGTGGCCATGAAGACTATGGCGAAAGCAAAGCCTCCGAGGCAGAGCTGCTCAAGGGGGGAGAGGTAGGTGACGGGATAGAGGGGTGTGGCGAAATGGTTGGCGATCACCGACATCAGCAGCCCTCCGGCCACTCCTGATATGATGATGCGCCAGGAGGCTATGCCTGTGGCGAGAAGAATCACCATACCTATAATGATGCAGAGTGTGGAAGTTTCGCCCCATGAGCCGGGATAAAGACCAAGGAACATCTGGCTCAGATCGAGAGGCGCGCCAAGAGTGCCGAGCACTTCGGCCGGTCCGTCGGATGCCGCGAGCTGTCCGAGTGGAGTGGCTCCGGAGAATCCATCGACCGCTTTATCATCGCCGAGCGACACGAAGACATGGTCGCCGCTCATCTGGGAGGGATAGGCGAAAAAGAGGAAAGCACGCGTGACAAGGGCCACATTGAGGAAGTTGTAGCCTGTGCCGCCGAACACTTCCTTGGCAAAGATCACGGCGAAGGCCACGGCCACGGCGAGCATCCAGCTGGGTGTCGAGACAGGGCAGATCATCGGAATGAGTATGCCTGATACTAAAAATCCTTCCTGAATCTCATGACCGCGGATTTGGGCTACTATGAATTCGATGCCCAGACCGACAATATAGGCCGTAAGAATCTGGGGAAGCACGGCCCACAGTCCGTAGAAGAAGAGATGGAACAGGCCGTGGTCGGCGTCGCCGACGGCTATCGCATGCTGAAGCCCCACGTTCCACATGCCGAAGAGGCAACAGGGAAGCAAGGCTATCACCACCATTATCATGGTGCGCTTCGAGTCGTTGGCATCGTGGATGTGCACACCCGAGCGCGACGTCTCATTAGGGGTGAAAAGAAAAGTGTAGAAGCCGTCGAAAACGGAATGCAGGCTGGAAAATTTCCCGCCCTTCTCGAACTGCGGCTTGACATTGTCGATTTTTTTCTTTAATCCTTTCATCTATTGTTCTGGATATGTTTGGATGTTGATGTCTTTTGGATTGACGGCGCCCAGCGCGTCAGGAAAGCTCCTTGCGCAGGTTGTCGAGTCCTTCCCTCACGATTTTTTGGAGTTCGATCTTGGAGGTGTCGACAAACTCCGGAAGTGCGAAATCCTCGGGAGCCACCTCATATATTCCCAGTTTCTCCATGCGGTCTATGTCGCCGGCTATGATTGCTTTCAGGAGATATTCGGGATATATATCGAATGGGAATACCTTGTCATATTCTCCACTGAGGATCATGGCGCGATGTCCCCCCTTGATTCGTGCGTCGAAATCGAAAGGTTTGCCGAGTCCTCGCAGGAATGCGGGAAAACTTCTCTTTACACTGAATTTCGCGGGATCGACGGATGCCCATCCCATGAATTCATCGGCGTGCGAGCCTTCAGGAATCACGGTGATCTGGCGGTAAGGATAGTGCAGGAAACCCTCTTTGTCGATCTTTATTCCGGTCAGGACGTTTCCGGAGATTATGCGGATATCGTCTTTTGCGGAGAGATTGCCCTCAAGCAAAGATGTAACCGACGCCCCCGTCATGGTTCTGACGAGATGTGGATCTTTCACACAAGGGCCTGTGAGGGCTATGGTCGTGTGATAATCTGCCACCCCTTTTGTGCAGAGTATCCCTATTCTGGCGGCCGTGGCCGCATCGAGAGCCCAGACTGTCTCTCCCTTGTTGACGGGGCGGATGGCCGCTATCTGTGTGCCGACATTGCCGGCTGGATGCGGGCCCTCGAACTCCACTGTCTCCGCGGCACGTGAAGAAATGCCTGATCCGGCCTTGACACCAAGATATACTTTCCCCGAGGTGAGACGGGCGAGGCATTCAAGACCTGCCTCCAGATGAGAGGCAAGTTCGGAATCAAGCACAGACGCGGCAAGCGGCGCTGTGTCGAAAGCGGTGACGAATATGTCACGGGGCATTGTTGATGTTTCAGGTACGATGTCGAAGGGACGCTGTCTCATCATAGCCCAAAGCCCGCTTGAGAGCATAGCATTTCTGATCTCTTCAGGAGAAGAGGCTTTCCCGAAGTCGCGGACGGTATCTTCCTGTTGCTTGCGGACACTGATAAATTCAATGTGGCGGCGTTCGCCGCGTCTCACTTCTTCCACCTGACCTGCCACGGGCGATGTCAGGCAGATTGTTCCAGTGGCCTTGTCTTTCATCAGCGGATCGCCGGCGTTAACCTTGTCGCCGGGTTTCACGACAGCCTTCCATACAGGCCCGGGGAAATCGTCAGGGCAGACGGCAAAAAGAGTTGTCTTGTTGTCATCAGTCACGGCAGAAGAGGGCGCTCCCTTCATGGGAATGTCCAGACCCTTCTTTATACGTATGATTTCAGCCATAAGTTAGATAAATGTTTGCCCATGTCCGGCAGCCAGAGGGTTGATTTCGGCTCATGGAGCAGTGGTATTTTTGTAATCTGGTGCAAAATTACTAATTATCGGCGTGGTATGCAAAGAAGTGATTTGGAAACTGATAAAATTTTTTATCAAAAGTCGGAATATGCTGTGTCGCGATAAAAAAAAGACTTCCGCATCCGGTAAGGATGCGGAAGTCTTTTTTTCATGCCGTGAAGCAGGAATTATTCCTTAAGACCTTCCACGAATTTGCGGTAAGCCTCGTTCTGAGGATCGAGTTCAAGATATTTGTTGAAATATTCCTTGGCCTTTGCCACGTCTTTCTGGTCGAGATAGTAGTTGCCCATGTAGTTGTACATCACCTTGGCGTCGTTGCTGTAGCGCGCGCGGTTCTCACTTGCCTCAAGGAGCTTTATGGCCTCAGTGTAGAAAGGCACGGCGGCTGATGCAACCTGATCTTCCGCAGCTTTCTGCATTGCGATGTCACCGTCAAACTTGATGGGCTTGTAGTTGTCGGGCAGTATCTCGTGTGCCTTGGTGGCATAATCCTTGGCGATGCCGTAATATTTTTCGGCGGCGGCAGGATCCTTGGTCTTGTTCTCCACTCCGGCGTAGAAAGCGAATGTAGCCTGCTGGATGAAGTCGTTGTAGCCGGGCTTCTCTGAGTTGGCGATGAATCCCTCGTATGTGTCAGAAGCCTTTGAAAGGTTATTCTCCTCCACATAGGTCATTGCAAGCTGTTTGTAGAATTCCGGGTTCTTAGGATCCTCGGCGATAGCCTCCTCGAGTACGGCCTGTGCCTCCTGGGGACGTTCGGCTGAGTTGAACTCCTGGGCGATCAGGATATAATCGATAGGAGCGAATTTATTATCCTTGTTTGCTTTGTGGGCAGAATAAAGGGCCTCGGCCATCGGAAGCAGTTTGTCGCTCATCTCCTTGATCTGGGCGGCGTTCATGAACTGATAGCGCTGCGCGGTGAAGTTGGAGGGGTTGGCCTGGAGAAGGGCAGTCGAATAGTCGTAGCCTTTCTGATAGTCGCCGCCATAGAAGAGAAGGAATGCGTAGCGGTCTTCGTCCTGTTTGAAATGGTTGGGGTTCTTCACATAGTTGCCATACTGTGTGGCAGCTTCGGCAAACTGGCCGGCATTATAATATGCGTTGGCTATCTCACGCTGAGCGAGGGCGGAGTTGGGGTTGAGCGCGAGCAGTTTGTTGAGCATGTCGATGGCGAACTGTGGATTGACCATAGTGAAAAGGTTGGCATATTTCACGTATGCCTCGATGGCGTCCTGATTATAGTTAGCGGCCATCTCGTATTTCGCAGCCGCACCACCGAAGTCTTTGGCATCTTTCTTCACGTCGCCTTCGAAGAGATAGATGTCGGCATCCTTCATGTCGATCTTGCGGGCTTTCTCAAGACGCTTGTCGATCTCTTTCTGGTATGCCACAGGATCTGCTTCGTAGTATGCGCGAGCTATCGCTATCTGCAGGGGGGCGCTTTTCTTTACAAGCTTCTCGGCCTGCTTGAAAAGTTCCTCAGCACCTTTCTTGTCGTTCTTCTTCAAATCGATACCACCGAGTCCGACATAATTGAACGCGAAATCGGGATTGGCCTGCTTGCCTTCGTTGAAGTATTTGGCGGCTTCCTCCTGGTTCCCTTCGCTGAGAGCGATAAGGCCGAGATAGTAGTTGGCTTTCGCCTTGTCTGTGCCAGAATTGTTCATGTTGCGAAGCAGAAGCTCCTTGGCATTCGACAACTGGTCGGCTTTGTAGTACTCCTCGCCCTCCTTGTGGGTCTGAGCCAGCGTTGAGAGAGCGGCGCCTGCAAGAAAGGCGGCTGTGAGAATGAATCTGAATTTCATTTTTATGTCTTTTTTAATTCGATTTTCTGTTTGTTGTCGTCTCCTGTGATTATCGGTGCTTTGCGTCTCTCCTTAAGATGTGCAGGAGTGGGACGCCCCTTTATAATGTCTGGAGGTTCTAAAAGGTTTAACGAAAAATTCCTCCGCCTTATTATGGAGATGCGGAGGAATTAAACTTTAGTAACGTAAAATTTTTATTATCTTATGCCGCTGGTGAGGGTATCTCCGGCTAAATATCATTTCAGCTCGACAACCCTCGGATTCATCTGGTAGGGGAGGATGCCTGTCTTAGTAATGATTTTCTGCCCTACGAAGCCTGTCATGAAAACATAAAAACTATGCATCACTGTCGAATTGCTGGCTGTGGAAATCATGTATACTTTTCTAACCAGAGGATACTCTCCGGAGTAGATATATGCCTGATACGGTTTGAAAGCGACCGGGCTGAAATCATTTTCTTGCGTAGGATTGCTTATCTTGATGATATTGACTTCCGACGTAAGCTGCGAAGCAATCGTGTCGTTCTCATTCTGATAGTCTTCCATACGCTGATCCATCGGCACTTTCTTAGCGACGCTCAGATCATCGCCGAGCCAGCTCACACTTATGACTCCGAGAGCGTCAGGGTCGGTCTTTACGACATCAAACACCTGTGCATTGTTTTCCTGAGCGAAAGTATTGGCAGTCTCCGAGAGTTTCTTGCCCTCGGGAAGGAATTTTTCCTTCAGATAGCTCACTGTTGATGACTCGGCGTTGTCGAAGACAACCTTGATTGCTGTCGTGTCGTTGCCTGCAAGCTGATCCCACCGTGTGATCTTGCCATTCAGTATGTCGCTAACCTCTGTCATGGAAAGGGCACCCACAGGATTCTTTTTGTTGGTGATCAGCGCTACCGCGTCGACTGCCACACATTTCTGTCTTACCACCCGTTTGTATTTAGATTTCATGTAGTCGATCTGATCTTTCGTCAGCTCCCGTGTGGCGATTATGGCCTGTGTCCCGTCAGCCATAAGGGTGTCGATGGCTGCCCCTTCGCTGACATAGAAGGGAATGATCGATGACTGAGGATAGGAGTATTCGAAAACTTCGATCTCCTCGTCAAGTATGTTGCGGAATCCGTCGTCGCAAAACACCGTAGCGCTCCCTGACGCATATTCGCCGCGTTTGACGGGTGTGCATGCAACGGCTCCGGCCACAGCTGCTGTCAGAAGCAGTGCGGTGCGGAGCTTTGTGAATATATTCTTGTTCATTATTCTTTCGGTATTTGAAGGTTGCTTTCAGCAGTCGTTATCCGGATTGTGTGAATCTCCGGGATGCTGCCGGATCGTATGGTCTGTCAGTTCATCCCTTTATACAGTCGGATACCTCTCCATATACCATACACACAGAGGAGTCCTCCGCAAGCATAGCTTATGGTTGCATTGTCGATATTAAAGACATCGAATATGAAAAGCAGCCCTACGGCCACATATACAATCACCATGAATATTCCGAATACAAGACGGCCGCCCTTGGGCATGTTGCCGTTATAATTGTTGTTGCTCATAACTTAGATGTTTTTAAATGTTCTATCTTTTTAACAAATCAGGTTAATGTATGTTCAGCTCCGTTAGATAATTATCGTCAGTAATTCCCTCATGTTTCAAAGATAAAAAAAGAAGAGACCCGCATGGGAGCGAGTCTCTTCTTAATATCGGTGCGCTCACAGAGTGAGTTGTTGTTACTGCTGAGCGAGCTTGAAGACAACGGGGAGTGTGAAGTATGAACGTACAGCCACACCGTTGTTCTTACCGGGCTGCCATTTTGGCATCTTCTTGACTACTCGGATGGCCTCGCGGTCAAGGTCTTTGTCAACACCCTTCACGATGTCGGCAGCGCCGATCGAACCGTCTTTCTCAACCACGAATTTCACGATTACTCGACCCTGGATATCGTTCTGCTGTGCGGCTTCCGGATAGCGGATGTTGTTGCCGAGCCACTTCATGAGGGCCGGAAGACCGCCGGGGAACTCAGCCTGCTGCTCTACAGCTACGAAGATTTCCTCCTCCTTGGGCTTCTCAGGTTCGGGCTCCTTTACGACAACCTGCTCCTGAACTGCCTTGAATTTGTCGGCATCGTCAGAACCCTCCTGGTTGACAACGCCACGGGCGGTGTTGTCTTCCTTCTGGGTCTCCATATCCATCACCTCGTTCTTCACCTTGTCGGCGTCGACGATGGCAATCTGGGTCACCTGAACGGTGGCGAGCACTTCTTCAGGCACCTCGATCTCGGGCTGCTCGAATTTCTGCTCCTCCGGTTCGGGTTCGGGTTCGGGCTCCTCTTCCTGAGCGAGAAGTTCGGCCGCAGCCATCTTCTCGCGCTGTTCCTGAAGAGCTATCGCCTCCTGCTCCGCCTTATAGTCGGAATACTTAGAGTAAGCGATGATAAGGAAGAACACTACTATCAGACCTATCAGAGTATACAATGCGGCAAGGTTATGGCGTTTGTCGCTTTCTTTACGGAGCTGATATGCGCCGAATTCTTGGTTTTTGTCGGCAAATACCAGGTCGCGCCATTCCTTAGATGTCAGATCTACATTTCTATTAGCCATTTTCGTTTTCTGCTTTAAGTGTTAATAAATCTGTCATCAGTTGCCGTGGTTTCTGTTCTGATAATCTATCAGCATCACAGAGTCAGCACGGGTCATGTTGTCAATCTGATATTTCGATATGGAGTTGATCTGCATCTCGTCAAGAATCTCCACGAGGCTACCGAAAGAAGCCTGAGGTGTGGATTTGATGATTATGACGGGTTTCTTGAGGTTCTCGTTCTTACGGATGGCGCTTGCAGCCTCGTCATACTTGGCCTGGGCTTTCTCGCGTCCGTCTTTCGTCTCGAGACTTCCGAACTCACCGTTAGCATACTTCTCCTTTATCTTGTTGATCTCGTCAAGCACTTCCTTGTTTCTCTTCTGGATGATCTCGCGGATGCCGCGGGCGGTGTGTTTGCCAGCCTTTATTTCATCTGTGAGGAACTCGGACTTCTGCATGTTGTTGTTCTCGGGGATTACAACACCACCGGGGCCGAACATGCCGGCGTCGCCACCGGGCTTTCCGAAATAGTAGTACACTTCGTTCACCACTTTCCCGTTGACAGAGTCAACATCGAGCGATCCGGCTTTCCTCTTGGCGTCGATGATGATGGTCACAGCATCGTCGGCCGAAGCCTGCGACATGTTTTCCTGATTCTCGACCTTCTCATTGGAGGGGAGTGCTATGGTGAGCGTCTGTGATTTGATCATTGTCGTACAGAGCATGAAGAACGTGATGAGCAACATGTTCATGTCGACCATAGGCGTGAAATCCACGCGAATTGTCATTTTTTTCTGGGCGCCTTTCTTCTGCTTGCCACCAGAGCTTTGTTGAACTTCTGCCATGATTATTCTCCTGCTTTAAGTGCGGTCAAAAACGTAAATTTATTCATGTGGATGGTCTGGAGGTTGTCCATCACCAGGTGAACCACGTCGAAGGAAGTGTTTTCATCTGCTTTGATGGCCACACCGGTGCCGTCTTTGATGGCCTGTGCCAGATTGTCGTTTTCTGTCTGGCGGAGAGCCTTCATCCACATCTGGAATTCATTCAGGTTGTTTTCACCTGCGCTTGGTGAAATGGGTATGCCGGTGACGTGGTTCTTGTCAGTATCCTCGCCTTGCATCCATTTATCCATCTTTGTCTGGCCTTCCTGCTGGTCGGCGAGGTTAAGGAACTCGCCCATCTGCTGGAGGGGGACTCCGAAGGAGCCAAGTTTCGCGAAAGCCTGCTTCTGTGCAACTGTGAAGTTGACTTTATTCTTATGCGATTCGTTGTAGATTTCGCTTACCTTGTCGAGCAGCGCCATTCTCATCTTCTCGTTGCTCCAAGCTGATGAGGTGTCGTTGTTCATAGTAAGCCAAACCTTTCCTTCCGGGCTTACAAGCACCTGCACGAAGTTGGTCTCCTGTACTTTCTCGGTCGACACCGAGGGCGGGGTCACAACTGTGACAGGTTCTTTCTGAAGGAAGGTCGAAGTCAACATGAAGAAGGTAAGGAGCAGCACCGTCACGTCACTCATCGCCGTCATGTCGATGAATGTGCTTTTTCTTGCTATTTTTACTCTTCCCATATTGCTATAAACTTATTCGGTTAGGTAAATTGTGATTTGTCTCGCGCACACAAATTATTTGTGGGTAGCAGCGAAAGTAGCTACGATTGAGAAACCGATTTCGTCGATAGCGTAGGTAAGGTTGTCGATCTTGTTGGTGTAGAAGTTGTAGGAGATTACGGCGAAAGCACCGGTTGCGATACCGAAGGCGGTGTTCACAAGGGCCTCGGAGATACCGGTGGAGAGCTCTGTGGAGTCAGGAGAACCGGAAGCTGCAAGAGCCTGGAACGATTTGATCATACCCATAACGGTTCCGAGAAGACCGACGAGAGTACCGAGAGTTGTGAGGGTTGCCACGATGGGAAGGTTCTGGGAAAGAGAAGGCATCTCGAGGGCAGTAGCCTCCTCCACTGCGTTGCGGAGGGTTGTGAGTTTCTGCTCTTTGCTGAGAACGGTGTTGGCATCCATCTCTTTGTACTTCACGAGTGTGTTGTAGACAACGGAAGCAACAGAGCCTTTCTGCTTCTTGCAACGGTCCATGGCAGCGTCGATGTTGTTCTTTGCAAGGTCAGCCTTGATGTCGGCAACGAATTTTGTAGTGTTGCCTTTGCCGCTTGCGGAGCTGATGGCGATCCAACGCTCGATCGAGAGAACGATCACAGTGAGAAGAAGAGTCATCAGGATAGGCACGATGAAGCCACCTTTGTAGACAGTACCTGCGAGGTTGAGGGGATGGCCGGCGGGATCGTTGCCCTCGAAGTTGCTGGGAGCACCCATTGCAAAGAGGAAGATACATACTGCTGCGATGGCGCATGCGATGATCACGAGGAAGGCGTTGCGGATGCCGCGAACGTTACTGATTTTCTCTTCCTTTTTCACTTTGGCTGCTACTGAAGAAGGAGCCTGAGGCTTGGGATTCTGAGATTCCATAATGTTACTTGGTGTTTGTTTGTTGATTAAAGATTTATGTTTTTTTTGAGTTGTCGTGGTTTGTCCGATTCATTCCCTTGTCTTCGCCGGTATGAGTTTTTCATGCCGTTCATACGATTGTTACCTTAGGAATCTATTGACACTGCAAAATTACAATTTTATTTGAAAAAACCAACACTTTATTGTCGAAAAAAATCTTTTTTGGACGGCCATATATATATAAAATATGTGAAATGCTCCATTTTTCTCCTTTAAAGAATTGATTGTGTATGGAGGAAGTCCGTGTCCCGGCTGGGATGACGGCCTTCCTCCATCAAGGGGCCGGAGGCCTCGCGGAGGCTCCGGTATTGGTTCATGTCACTGTACGGCTGCCACTCCGGGAAGTGTTTTCCCTTCGATGGCCTCGAGCAGTGCGCCTCCACCTGTTGAAACGTAGGAAACGCTGTCGGCGAGTCCGAACTTGTTGACGCATGCCACGGAGTCGCCTCCGCCTACGAGTGAGAAGGCGCCGTTCTCGGTGGCTTTCACGATAGCCTCGGCGATGGCACGTGATCCTGCGGTGAAGTTGTCAAACTCGAATACTCCGGCAGGTCCGTTCCAGAGGATAGTCTTCGAGGGGATGATGGCGGCCTCGAAAGCCTTGCGTGTCTCGGGTCCGGCATCAAGACCTTCCCATCCGTCGGGTATGTCGTTGGCGGGGCAGATTATGGTCTTGGCGTCGTTGCTGAAGCTGTCGGCTGCCACGCAGTCTGTGCCGAGGATAAGGTTCACACCCTTCTCTTTAGCCTGTTTGATGATGTCGAGAGCCAGGTCGAGCTTGTCGTCTTCTACGATCGACTGACCGATCTTGCCACCCTGGGCCTTTGCAAATGTGTAGGTCATTCCTCCGCAGAGTATGAGGTTGTCTACCTTGTTCATGAGGTTCTCGATGATGCCGATCTTTGTGGACACTTTCGAGCCGCCCATGATGGCTGTGAAGGGACGCTTGATATCTTTGAGGATGTTGTCGACGGCCTGCACCTCTTTCTCCATGAGGAAGCCGAGCATCTTGCTGTCGTTGTCGAAGTAGTCTGCGATCACGGCAGTGGAGGCGTGCTTGCGGTGGGCTGTGCCGAATGCATCGTTTACATATACGTCGGCGTAGCTTGCGAGGGTCTTGGCGAACTCTTTCTGACGCTCTTTCATCTCTTTCTTGGCAGCGTCATATGCGGGATCTTCCTTGTCGATGCCTACGGGTTTCCCTTCCTCCTCGGGATAGAAGCGGAGGTTTTCGAGAAGAAGCACTTCCCCGGGCTTGAGCTCGGCGGCTGCTTCAGCGGCCTTCATGCAGTCGGGCACGAATTTCACGTCGGTGCCGAGAGCCTTTGCCACGTCTTCGCGTATCTGTGAGAGGCTGTATTTCATGTTGACCTTCCCTTTGGGCTTGCCCATGTGCGACATGAGGATGAGGCTTCCGCCGTCGGCAAGGATTTTCTTAAGAGTGGGGAGCGCTCCGCGGATGCGGGTGTCGTCGGTGATATGGCCGTTTTCGTCGAGGGGCACGTTGAAGTCTACTCTGACGATGGCCTTTTTACCTGCGAAATTGTAATTATCGATTTTAGCCATTGGGTTAATGTGTTAAAATATGACTTTGTTTTGTGTTTTTACCTTAATTGCAATAGTAATCCAAATCGAACAGATGTATGCTTATTCTTGATTTGAATAGCCGCATACAGTCTATTGCCGAAACTGAGTCGCAAAGATAATGATTTTTGTCGGATTTGACAACAATTATGCGAATGAATAAAAAAATGAGTAATTTTGCGGTCTTATCAGAGATCAAGGCGCCGATTTGCGGCGTCAGGATTGTTTACGCACGTATGCGCGTAGGTGAAATCGTCAGGTGTAATAATGTCATCTTATGGAAAAAATATATTCCCCTTCAGAGAAAGCATCCGCTCTTTATGAGGCGGTCTATGGCGATGCCCCTGTCGCGGAGGCACTCCCCGCGGCAGGATCCGGACGCCGTTATTTCCGGCTGAGCCATAGCGGACGGCCGTCGGTCGTGGCTTGTGTAGGCGATGATGTCGGCGAGAACAATTGTTTCGTGGCCCTTTCGCGGGCATTTTCCGGGCACGGTTTGAATGTGCCCGAGGTTTATGCCGTCTCGCCCGACGGGCTATGCTGTCTCCAGAGTGATCTCGGCGACATACAGCTTCTGCCGCTGCTTTCCACAGAACGCCGCATCGGGCTCGCCGAGAAGTCGCTCGAAGCACTTGTCGGTCTTCAGACGGTCGACGAGAGTGTCTGGGGCGACGCTGTCGTGGCCCGTCCTTTCTCCCGGCGGCTTGCCATGTGGGATCTCAACTATTTCAAATATGAATTTCTTAAGCCCTCGGGCATCGCTTTCGACGAGGAACGACTCGAGGATGATTTTTCCGCGTTGTGTGATTCAATCCTGGATATCGACCGTCGGCAGTGGGGGTTCATGTATCGTGATTTCCAGAGCCGCAATGTCATGATCCGCGATGACGAGCCATGGATGATAGATTTCCAGGGTGGTCGTCTTGGGCCGCTTGCCTATGACGCGGTCTCTTTTCTTTGGCAGGCCAAGGCGGGTTTCTCGGAAGAGGAGCGCCGTCATCTTCTGTCGGTTTATGCCGGGAAACTCGCCGCTGTCAGGAATCTCGACGCCTCCGATGTGGTGGAGGCCGCCGGCCGTCTGACTCTTCTCCGGCTTCTTCAGGTGCTCGGGGCCTATGGATTCCGTGGACTGGTGGAGAAGAAGTCGCATTTCATAGAGAGTATTCCGGCAGCTGTGGCTAATCTCGGAGCGCTGTATGCTTCGGGTAGTCTCGACATGTATCCTGAGATCAAGAATGTGGCCGGCCGCCTGGCGTCGAGCCGATTCGCCGGATCGGAGCATCTCGACGGCTTGACCGTCAGGGTGTTCAGTTTCTCATATAAAAGGGGGGGCTATCCGGAGGATCTCAGCGGCAATGGTGGCGGTTTCATGTTTGATTGCCGTGGTATGCATAATCCCGGGCGCTATGACATCTATAAGCCGCTGACGGGGCTTGACCGTGAGGTGATTGATTTTCTTGAAGGTCGTGGCGAAGTGCAACGTTTCGTTGATTGTGCGATTGAGATGGTGCTCCCTTCTGTGAGGAGATATGAGTCTCGAGGGTTCAGGTCGCTTCAGGTTGGATTCGGATGCACCGGCGGCCGTCACAGATCGGTGTACTGCGCGGAACGTTTCGCCGGAATCGTGGCCCGCGAATGTCCGGGAGTCACTGTCATAGTGGAACACAGGGAACAGGGGATGACAAGGAGAGTGGATGCCGGAAATGATAGGTGAGCATATTAAAAAGAGAAAGGAAGTTTAATAACGTGAGGATATGAAAGCGATGATACTTGCGGCGGGTCTCGGCACGAGGCTGCGTCCATGGACCGAACACCATCCTAAGGCGCTTGTGCCTGTCAAAGGCGTCCCGATGCTTGAGCGTGTTATAGTGAAGCTCCGCGGTGAAGGTTTTGATATGATTGTGGTCAACGTGCATCATTTTGCAGACCAGATCAGGGATTTCCTGTCTTCGAGAGATTTCGGGGTGAGGATAGCCGTTAGCGATGAGAGCGGTTGTCTTCTCGATACCGGTGGAGGTCTTGTCAAGGCCAAAAATCTTCTGGATCCCGAAGCCAGACCTGTGCTTGTGCACAATGTCGATATTCTAAGCGATGCGTCATTGCGGACTCTCGTGGAGAAGCATGAGGCGAGCCATGACGTCGCCACTCTTCTTGTCAGCGACAGGGTATCGGAGCGGAAACTTGTGTTTGACGGCGACATGGCTTTGCGTGGGTGGCATAACATTAAGGATGGAAGATACCGTCCTGAAGGATTTGTCGCCTCAGAAGATCTTCGGGAGTATGCTTTCAGCGGCATTCATGTGGTCGGCGCCGAGATGCTCCGGGAGATGGAGTCGCTTCTGGGAAACGGGTCATTCCCGGTGATGGACTATTATCTGTCGGCCCGGCGTCAGGGCCGCGTCGGAGGCTGGGTGCAGAGAGGGCTTCGCCTCATAGATATAGGAAAGCCCGCGACGCTGTCGCAGGCCGATGCCGTCTTGGACGGACTCGAGGGCTGAGGATAATATTGCCGGAGGTCAGTCAATGTCGTTGTGGTGATATTTCATCCGGTCCGGCTGGTTGGAATTGAACTGGCAGACGCATCCGATGATGAGGGCTACCACGGCGATTCCGCCGAGCCACCATGTCGCGGATATGCTCGTGGTGAAACAGGAGACTATAAGCAGGATGGAGCCTATGATGTAGAAAACGATTGATAAGACTTTCATAGCACAATATATTAAATAGATGAATCAGGATATGCACGGAGTCGTCCGCGGGTATGCCTCGTCGTGAGGATCTGCGGATAATGTCTGTTTGCAGGTATAACAAAAGAGGTTACCTATGTGTTTATCCTGGAAATGTTAAATGTGAAAATAGGTTGCATAAACAAAAAGGATTGTCTTCGCGACAATCCTTGTGTAGCCGATCCGGGACTCGAACCCGAGTCTCCACCGTGAGAGGGTGGCGTGCTAACCGCTACACTAATCGGCCAGATAAAAATGCCGGGAATATTGTTCGGGATATTCCCGGCATTTCTGTTTTGACGATGCAAAGTTAGGCAATATTTTTAAACCTTGCAAATTTCTGCGGAGAAAATATGCGGAAAATTTTTCCGCTGATTGAGATTCAATCAATTACTCGGCAGCGGCGGGAGCCTCTTCAGCGGCCTGGTTTTCCTGGGCCTCTTTAGCGGCAGCCTCCTCGGCGGCGAGCTTCTCGGCTTTCTTCTTGGCTACAGCCTCGCCTTTGATGCGGTTTTTCTCGGCCTCTGCGTCAAGGCGAGCCTTGGCGTCTTCAGCAGCCTTGGCGTCTTTCTTGGCCTGGGCTGCGGTGGCCTCTTTGTCGCGTGCCTGTTTCCAGGCGTCGAAACGACGCTGTGCCTCTTCCTCATTGAAGGCGCCCTTCTTCACGCCTCCGCGGAGGTGCTTCATGAGCATTACGCCCTCTTTCGAGAGGATCGAACGAACTGTGTCGGTAGGCTGTGCTCCGACTTCCACCCAATACAAAGCACGGTCGAAGTCTAAACTTATTGTAGCAGGATTAGTGTTCGGATTATAGGAACCTATCCTTTCAATAAATCTACCATCTCGTGGTGCCCTGCTATCGGCGACTACAATAGGATAGTAAGCGTAGCCTTTACGGCCATGACGCTGCAATCTGATTTTTGTTGCCATAAAACTTGCCGGTTGTTTGTTTAGGTTATTTGATGATTCTGCTTCGCTTTCCCGGTCCGGCATGGCCGGGGTTTGGCTAAGCGGCTGCAAAGTTACTGCTTTTTTCCCGTTCTTACAATTATTCCGCGCTTATTTTGTAATTTTGCAGCTGAAAACTATTTGATTTATGGAAGAAAACCCACTTTTGAGCCGACTTGACGGCCTTGACGCACGATTTGAGGAGGTCGCTACTCTGATCACCGATCCTGATGTGATTTCCGACCGTCAGCGCTATGTGAGGCTTACTAAAGAATACCACGATCTGGAGAAACTGCTCGGCGCGGCCCGTCGCTACCGTTCGCTGCTCGACGGCATACGGGAGGCCCGCGAGGTGATTTCAGCAGAGACCGATGAGGAGATGAGATCCATGGCCCGCGAGGAGCTCGACCGCGACATGGAATCGCTGCCGGATGTGGAGACGGAGATAAAGATGCTCCTGGTGCCGGCAGATCCCGAGGATGCTAAGAACGCATGTGTGGAGATACGCGGCGGCACGGGCGGCGACGAGGCCGCGCTTTTCGCCGGCGACCTTTTCAGGATGTATCAGAAATTCGCTGAGCGTCGCGGATGGTCGCTGCAGGTCACATCGACGAGCCCCGGTGCGTCCGGAGGTTACAAGGAGATATGTTTCACCCTCTCCGGCGAGGATGTCTACGGCGTGATGAAATATGAGAGCGGAGTGCACCGCGTGCAGCGGGTGCCCGCCACGGAGACGCAGGGGAGGGTGCATACTTCCGCCGCCACTGTCGCCGTGCTCCCGGAGGCTGAGGAATTCGACGTGGAGATCAACGAGGGCGCGATAAAATGGGATACTTTCCGTTCGGGAGGCGCCGGCGGCCAGAACGTGAACAAGGTCGAATCAGGCGTGAGGCTGAGGTATGTGTGGAAAAATCCGGTCACCGGCGAGGAGGATGAGATCCTGATAGAGTGCACGGAGACACGCGATCAGCCCAAGAACAAGGAAAGGGCGCTCTCGCGCCTGCGCACGTATATTTATAGCCGTGAGCGTGAGAAGTATCTCGCAGACATAGCCCAGCGGCGAAAGACACTTGTCTCCACAGGCGACCGTTCTGCCAAGATCCGCACCTACAATTTCCCTCAGGGGAGAATGACAGACCACCGAATAAACTATACAGTCTATAATCTCGCGGCTTTTATGGACGGCGACATACAGGAGTGTATCGATCGCCTCACTATTGCCGAGAACACTGAGCGCATGAAAGAAGCGGCGCTTTGATCAATGCATAGTTCACAATTCATAATGCATAATTCATTGATTGTGAATCATGCATTATGAATTATGAATTGATCACGAGTCCGTCGTAGGCAGGATGGATGCGAGGGCCGAACATCTCCTCCATCACGTGGTGATAGCCTGCCTCATGGTTGAAGTGGGTGAGATATGCCTCCTCAGGACGCACCTTCCCTATGAACTCCACGGCTTCGTGAAACGACATATGGGCGAAATGTTCGCGAGCGCGCAACGCGTTGACCACAAGTGTTTTCAACCCTTCGAGTTTTTCCATCTCCTCCTCTGGTATGGTCTTGGCGTCGGTGATATAGGCGAAATCGCCGATTCGGTATCCGAGGATCGGGAGTTTGCCGTGCATCACGGAGATCGGGACCACCTTCAGCCCGTTGATGAAGAAAGGACTGTCGCCGATCTCGTTCATCTCGAAAGCCGGCACCCCGGGATAGGGATGCTCGCGGAAGCAATAGTCGAGTCTTTTGTGCAGGTCGGTGTTCACATCCTCCTTGAGATAGACGGGCATCTTCCCTTTGGCGCAGAAAGGACGGAGGTCGTCGAATCCTCCCACATGGTCATAGTGGCTGTGGGTGATCAGCACGGCGTCGATGTCGAAGATGCCGTTGGCGAGCGCCTGAGCCCTGAAATCGGGGGAGGGGTCGATAAGTATGTTCATGCCGTGAGTCCTTACAAGCGCCGAGGCACGCATGCGTTTGTCTTTGGCATATGGTGAAGTGCAGGTCTTGCAGGCGCATCCCACCTCAGGCACTCCCTTGGATGTGCCGCTGCCGAGGATAGTCACCGTCACGGATGTGTCGATATAGTTCACTTCCGGGCTCAGCGAGACGCCTATCTTCTTTCTCACGGTGCTGACGATCCTGTCGGCGAGTTCCTTGACGTCATGGCCTGTCGCTCCGCCGGCATTCGCTATCACCAGGCATTGCTTCGGCCATACGGCGGCTCCACCTTCTTTCGCCCCTTTGAGGCCACAATGCTCTATGAGCCATCCTGCAGGGATTTTCACCATGTGCTCGCCTACCTTGTAGTGGGGTATGTCGGGATGTGCGGGGAGGATCTCCTCCTCGAATAGATAGCGGCTCACCACGGGATTCTTGAAGAAGCTGCCGGCGCTCCCGGTGACGGCAGGATCGGGAAGCTTCGATGCGCGTATCCTGACCACCTCCGCGGCCACTTCAGTGATCGAAGGGGTGTGTCCGAGCGTTTCGGCGAGGTTTGCCAGGGGGCCGTAGGTGAGGTTTGACGCCTCTACAGACGGGGTGAGCCGGAAACTCACGCGAAGCACGTAATATCGTCCTTTCCAGTCATGCTTGAAGCGGCTGTCGCGGTAGCCGAAACGGCATTCCTCATTTGTGAAGACCTTTATCTCGCGGGTGACGGTGTCGAAGCATTCCACATTGTGGATCACGTCGGCCGCCTCGGCGCCGTAGGCACCGACATTCTGAACCGGGGCTGCTCCGACTTCACCGGGTATGCCGGCCAGATTCTCAAGCCCGGCAAGTCCTTCGGCGAGGCACCAGTCTACGAGGTCTGTCCATTTCTCTCCGGCACATGCGATTACAAAGGCCGTGTGGGGGTCTTTATCATATCGCGTTATCCCTTTCATGGCCGAGTGGAGCACAAGTCCGTTGAAATCCTTGATGAAAAGGAGGTTGCTTCCGCCACCGATGTGGAGCACTTCGTTGTCGGTGAATTCGGGAGATCGCGATATCCTTAGAAGTTCCTTTGCAGAGGAATATTCGGCGAAGAGCGCGGCTTTTGCCGGGATGCCGAAAGTGGTGAGGGAGGTTATGTCTTTGTCCTTCTCAAACATGTCGGAGTCAGTTTTATAAATTTGTTTTGGCAACGGATGGCCTCATTGGCGGAATCTGGTCAGGAATCCGTCTTCAAACCATAGCACGGCCCCGTCAGGGTAGTGCCAGAGGTCGAGCGTCTGCGTGTAGTCGTGGCCCGAGTCAACCTCCGAGGGATTTCCGAGAGAGAGCTTGCATTCCTCCTTGGTCATGCCGGCTCTCACTTTCCCGCGGCATATGAGATGCCACACATCGTCTTCGATCTGGGGATATCTTTCCCGCAAGTCGGAGAGATAGAAAAGGTTGGCGAACGAACGGCTTTCCTTGCCGCTGTAGCCGAAATTCATCATGGCCCATGCCGACCGGGCGTCGGAAGTGGTGAACTTCACTTTCAGCGGGAAGGCTATGGTGCCGGGCTCCACGTCGACTATAGTGACGGGTATGAACTTGAGTCCGTTTATGCGGGAGCCGGCATCGTCATACCACAGTGGCGACTTTGTCCAAAGTTTTTTCCCCCGGAGGAGCGTCCGGGCAGATTCGATCATCTTCAGGTCGATGAGCATAGGTATCTTGTCGCTGGTCACTTCGACGGGGGCGGCCTCGAGGTTTTTACCGGTGTCGTAGACATAGCGGTCGTCGCCACACCGGAAGATGAGAGTCATGTCGTATGAGCCGTCGGGCATTATCCTCCGGTCTGTGCCCTCGAAAACAAGGGTTTTCCCTCTGAGGGCCACGGCGTCGGGATCGAGAGGAAGTCCCTCCTGGTTGAATATGAGCAGAGCCTTGTTATCTGCGGCGATAAACTCGCGTCCCGGCGTCCATTCGGAGAGGGGTTCGCCTGCCACCGGGCGGAAAAACTCCTCCTCTGCCGAGGGACGGAGTGTTTTGCGGTCGTCGCGCGAGAGCGAGATCTTCTTCGTGCCCTCTATGCCCGTGAAGCATGATGTGGCGAGAAAGAGCTGCCCGATGGAGCATAATGCCAGGATAAGCGCCTGCATGAAGCGCCTCGATATTCGGGAATGATTGGTGTCCAAAACGTTAATGCTGTTGTCTGATGTGTGCGTAACAGGAGGGGAGGGCAGACGCCGGATGAATCCTGACGCTGAATGTTCTGTTATTCAATGCAAAATTATGAAAAAAATCCAAATAGACAAAAAATCATGGCGCAGGTGGATCTGCCGTTTGATTCTTTTTAACTTAAAAAGGTTGCCTGATGATCCCTAAATTAGTAATTTTGCAGTGAAAATGAGACAATAAGAAAGAAATGACTGAAAATCTGAAAACAACCCGAACATCTTCCGGCCCGGGTTTCCTGACCTCCATCATCCCGATCCTGCTTCTTCTTGCTTCGCTCGTGCTTCTCATAGTCTTCAAGGGCGCCTCCTCGATAGGCGACTGGAGTCCGTGGGTGCTTCTGTCGGCGGCCGCAGTCAGCCTGGGGCTTTCCCTGAAGCGCGTGTTGCGCGACGCTTCGTCGCTGCGTGCCGGCATAGCGGAGAGCGCGCGTCAGATACTTCCGGCGATACCCATCCTTGTCTTCATATCGCTTCTTTCCACCACGTGGATGCTCGGAGGCATCGTGCCGACCTTCATCCACTACGGGCTTCAGGTGATGAATCCCACATTTTTTCTCGTGACAGTATGCGCGGTCAGCTCGTGCATCTCGGTGCTCACGGGCAGTTCCTGGACTACCATAGCCACCATAGGGGTCGCTTTCATGGGAATAGGGGAGATCATGGGATTCAGCTCGCCGTGGATAGCCGGTGCTGTCATCTCCGGCGCATATTTCGGCGATAAGGTGTCGCCGTTAAGCGACACCACCGTCGTGGCCTCGAGCAGCTGCGGTGTAGACCTATTCTCTCACATCCGCTTCCTGCTGTTCACCACTGTCCCGTCGATGGCGATAGCGCTGGCGGTGTTTCTTGCCGAAGGTGTCTTCCGCGACACGACCTCTGCCTCCGGCGGAGGGCTCGACATCCTCGCATCGCTCCACTCGGCGTTCCGCATCACTCCGTGGGTGCTCCTTGTCCCGGCAGTGACCATAGGGATGATAGCCATGCGGGTAAAGACGGTGGTCACCCTCGCGGTGAGCTCGGCCCTCGGAGCTGTGGCGATGCTTCTCTTCCAGCCCCAGATACCTCTCGACGCTGAATTCTTCCGTTCGCTTTGGTCGGGGGCAGAGTTCCATACCTCCGACGAACGGCTCAACGCCCTTGTCTCGACATCCGGCTTCCTCGGGATGCTCCCGACGATTATGCTCGTGACGAGCGCGATGGTTTTCGGTGGCGTCATGATAGGCACAGGAATGCTTTCATCCATCTCGAAGGGAATTACGGCACGCCTGTCGGGACGCCGTTCAGTGGTGGGCGCCACAGTCGGGAGCGGTCTCCTTCTCAACGGCTTCACCGCCGACCAGTATCTGTCCATAATAATCGGAGCCAATATGTATAAGGCGGTCTATGAGCGTACGGGTCTTGCCCCGAGAGTCCTCAGCCGCACGCTTGAGGATTCGGTCTCCGTCACCTCCGTGCTCATTCCCTGGAACTCCTGCGGACTTACACAGTCGGCGGTGCTCGGGGTTCCGACGCTTGTCTATCTCCCATATTGCGTGTTCAATTATCTTTCCCCGGTCATGTCTTTTCTGGTTTCGGCAGGTATAATAGGAGTGGGCGGGCGGATACGCCGTATGGTCAGGCGCACGGCGTGAGTGTTATGTATGGCTATATTGCTGAGGTATAGAAGTATAGAAATAGAATGGGTGTTGTCGGATGCAAAAAAATTAAAGTTTTTTTGAAAATGGTTTTGCAGTTTCGAAAATAATGTCTAACTTTGCACTCGCAAAACGGAACAATAAGGTTCCCCGGACGGCGGGATAGCTCAGTTGGTTAGAGCGTCGGATTCATAACCCGGAGGTCCCGAGTTCAATTCTCGGTCCCGCTACATAAACGGTCGGCATAAGATGTCGGCCGTTTTAATTTTTGCGTATGTGGATAGAACCTTCTTCCGGGCCTTTCTCTCATAAGGCATGACATAATAGGAGCGCGTCCGCAAGTTGCGCTATCGCTGCAGTGATGGTTTGTGTGCCGTTTCTGTTCATAATCACGGTGAGAAACCGTTTTTTTAAGATATTAATTAACTTTTTTATGCCAAAAAGTGTTAATTAAGCGATTCCCTGTTGAAGCCCGTTGCGCGGGTTTCACTCCTAACAACGAAAAAATACCCATGGCTTATGGCATCTATGTATGAGATGTTGATGGATCTGCCGCTCTTCAAAGGGGTTGGCAAAGATCAGATTTCATATTTTCTTGAGAAGACGAATATAGATTTCCTCAATTATTCCGACTCGGCTACGGTGGTTGACTGTGGCGATCCGGTGAAGATGATCAAGTTTGTTATTTCAGGGAGGGTGAGGATTATCCATCCTCTTGACTCGGCGTCGATATCGGTGGAGGAGATCGCCGGATTCGGGAGGGTGCTCGGAGCGGAGCGTCTCTTCGGCATAACGACGGGCTATCCCTATAGGGTTGAGGCGCTCGGCAAGACGAGCGTGATGGAGTTCAGCAAGGAGCAATACGTTAACCTCCTGCATTCCGACAGGATTTATATCCTTAATTTTTTCAATTATCTGTCGCTGCGTGCGCAGCGGCCCGTGGAGGCTATGATGCATTACAGCCACGATGACATAAGGAGCCGGCTATGTGTGCTCATAAGCATGCTCACCGATCCGGGCTCGGCCGGGCTTGCGATCAATGCCACCGACGAGGCCCTCGCCGGGTATTGTGGTAAGACCCGTGAGGAGGTCTCGGCCTGGAAGGGGGCGGCGCAGGAGGCGGGGCTCATAACCGTATCAGAAGGTTGCATACGGATCCGCTCGAGGATGGAATTTCTCGACGTGTGAGGAGCAGGCTTGGTGTTTCGCGCCCGGATTCTGACGGTCGCCGGCTTGTAAAGCCATCTTTTTTGATGATTATATTGCTGTCGGTTCAGGATTTTTATTTAATTTTGCAGCATTACCCTCAGTCGGAGGGTGTGTGTCATCCGCTGACGCATGCTCCGTGCGTATGAGGGACAACAGATACTTAAAGCAATATCATAAGATGGCATCACACATCATCCTGAAAACGAAACTCGCCGCTCTCAGTTTCCTCGAATTCGCCGTATGGGGCGCCTATCTCACATCGCTTGGCATATATCTGTCGGGCGCGGGCCTCGGCGACAAGATTTTCTGGTTCTACACAGTGCAGGGCATAGTGTCCATTTTCATGCCAGCCCTTGTGGGCATCGTCGCCGACAGATGGATACAGGCGCAGCGTATGCTCAGCCTCTGCCAGCTGATTGCCGGGCTCTCGATGTGTGGCGCTGCCTGGTATTGCTCTACGGCCACGCCGGTTGAGTTCGGCCCCCTCTTCACGCTCTACACCATCTCGGTGGCGTTTTTCATGCCTACCATAGGCCTCAACAACTCCGTGGCCTATACCGCCCTCGGCAAAGCCGGACTCGATACTGTCAAGCATTTCCCTCCCGTCAGGGTGTTCGGCACGGTGGGTTTCATCTGCTCCATGCTTCTCACAAATTTCCTGCGCATTGACGGCGCGTCGATGCAGGAGACATACTTCCAGCTTTATTCCTCAGGCATACTCAGCCTCGTCATGGCTGTCTACGCCCTGACAATGCCCGAATGTCCGGTGTCGAAGGGGGGCGATTCCAAGTCGCTTTCCGAAGCACTCGGCCTCAAGGCTTTCGCCCTTTTCAAGGATAAGAAAATGGCGGTGTTCTTCATTTTCTCCATGCTTCTCGGCGTCTCCCTCCAGATCACCAACAGTTACGGCACCACTTTCATCAACGCCTACAGGGATGTGGCGGAGTTCGCCTCGACCTGGGGGGCGCGCAACGCCACGGCGCTCGTGTCGCTCTCCCAGATGTCGGAGACGCTCTGCATCCTTCTCATACCCTATGCGTTGCGCCGTTTCGGCATAAAGGGGGTGATGCTGCTCGCCATGTTTGGATGGGTGCTCAGGTTCGGCTTTTTCGGACTCGGTGATCCCGGTTCCGGAGTGTGGCTTTTCGTGCTATCCATGATAGTCTACGGAGTTGCCTTCGATTTCTTCAACATATCAGGCTCCCTCTACGTCGACAAAAAGACCGACCCTTCGATGCGCAGTTCGGCCCAGGGTCTCTTCATGCTGATGACCAACGGCGTGGGGGCGGCATTGGGCACACTCGCCGCCGGAGCAGTGGTCAACAGCTACGTCTTCACCCCCGGACTCACCCCTGCCGAGCAGATAGAGGGCTGGCACGTGTCGTGGTATATTTTCGCCGCATATGCGCTGGCTGTCGCCGTGGCTTTCTGGGTGGTCTTCAAGGATGATGAGAAACCCGGTGTGAGTGTCGACAAGGCATATGATGACTCCGAGACCATGTGATGGAAAGGGGAGGGAATGTTGTTGAACATACAGACGGATTATTATGATACAGTTCTATGCCCCCGACATTGAGGCCACCGGGGTGCTTCCCGAGTCGGATTCGGCGCATTGCTGCCGGGTGCTCCGCATGAGGGAGGGGGATGAGGTGGCCGTCGTCGACGGTAATGGTCACCGTTTCAGGTGTGTCATAGTTGAGGCTCACCCTAAGCACACGGTCGTGGAGATAACCGGATGTGAGGATGTGCCCAACCACTGGGGCGCCGCGATCACTCTTGCCGTGGCTCCTACGAAGCATTCCGACCGTATGGAATGGATGCTCGAGAAGGTTGTAGAGATCGGGGTGAACCGCGTGGCGCTCTTAAGGTGTGCCAGGAGCGAGAGGAAGGAGATAAAGACAGAGAGGCTGCGCAAGGTCATGGTCTCCGCCATGAAGCAGAGTCTGAAAGGGGTGCTTCCCGAGATAGGGGAGATGACGTCTTTCAGGAGCTTCGTCGACAGTGTCGGCGACGGCGTCGGGAAGTTTTTCGGATATTGTTCCGACGAGTATCCCCGCCTTGACTTCACGGAGGTGTGTCGTGCCGGTGAGCCTGTCGTGGTCATGATAGGCCCGGAGGGGGATTTCTCGCCAGAGGAGGTTGAATATGCCGTGTCGAAGGGATTCGTGCCCGTCACGTTCGGCGCGAGCCGTCTGCGCACGGAGACCGCGGCTCTTTATGGCGTCACGGCCGTGCATGTCATCAACAGTCTGAAGCGCGACTGAGCCGTTGCCCCGGGATGGTGGCCGGTGCGCCGGTCGCTATGTGACAAAAGCTTCGGCCGATACCGTCGAGACGGTATCGGCCGAAGCTTTTGACTTATGTACGGGTCAATGATCTCTTATTTGAGCTTGAGCACCTGTCCGACCTTGATCATGTCGCTGTTCGACATGCCGTTGATCTTGCGGAGAGAGGTGGCCGAAAGTCCATATGATTTTGCGATGGATGAGAGTGTGTCGCCGCGTTTCACAGTGTAGCTTTCCCTCTCCGATTCAGCCGCGCGGTAGGGATTGCCGCCCTCGGCTTTTGCATACCGGCCGCGGGGGTCATAGTTGCGGGCCTTGGTGTATGTCCGCTTGTCGAACATGTAGGTGTCAGTGTGGGTGGTCTGGTTGGCGAAGTCGAATATGGCCGCAGGGTTGATGGCATATCCCATGAAGCGTGTCTCGAAATGGAGGTGGGGGCCTGTGCTGCGTCCCGTGCTTCCGCCGAGACCGATGGGATCGCCGGCCTTGACAACCTGGTCGGGTTTCACGAGGGCTTTGTTGAGGTGTCCGTATACGGTCTCGAGGTTGTTGGGATGGCGCAGGATTATGTAGTTGCCGAATCCTTTGCGCTCATAAGCCGTGAGACGCACTTTGCCGTCGAAAGCGGCATATATCGTGTCGTTGCTTTTTATCTGGAGGTCGATCCCCTTGTGCATTCTTCCGAAGCGTGCCCTGTAGCCGTAGTTGGAGGTCACTCTTCCGGGCACCGGCATGAAGTAGCCGGTCACGTCGATGAGCTGTGTGTCGGGCACGTCAGCCGCGTTGAAGGGGTTCACTGCCTTGCTGTTCCATCCTTCGGTGAAGATGTCTGGTTCCGGCTCGATGTCGTCGATGAGGTCGATGAAAGTGTTCTTCTCCACCAGGCGGATCTGGTCTTTGTTCTTGGCCTGGTTTGCGAGGAGCTGCTTGTGGGCGTCAGAGTGGGGTGATTTGCTTGTTATTGTCTGTGCCGGCGCTTCGAAAGCGAGGAAAGCCGCCGCGATGGCCAGCACTGATATTTTTCCGATAAAATTCATGTCTTTAGTCTGGATCTTACAAGAAGAGGGTGGGTCTCCGGGTATTATTGGTTAGTCTCGTCTGATGCGTAAAGGAAAGAGATGGAAGCGGGCGTATAGTCGAACACCTCTTCCGGTTTGAAGAACCGGGCGATCTCCACGAGCGCGTTCTCGGGGGAGTCGGAGGCGTGGATTATGTTGGCCTGGCCGCTCATGCAGAAGTCGCCGCGGAGAGTGCCGGGAGCGGCCTTGCGGCCGTTGGTGGCTCCCACCATCGTGCGGAACACACTGACAACGTCAACTCCCTTGAGCACCATGCAGACCACGGGCGAGGCCATCATCGAGGCGCAGAGACCGGGGAAGAAGGGCTTGTCGACAAGGTGCGCGTAGTGCTCTCTGAGAATCTTCTCGTCGAGCTGCATCATTTTCATCGCGGTGATGATGATGCCGCGTTTCTGAATCCTGTCGATCACCTCTCCTATGAGGCCTCTCTCCACGCATGATGGTTTGAGTATGACTAATGTCTGTTCCATAGTTCTTTAAAAATTTTTAAGATTTCTCTTTCCTGTCTGTTCAAAGTTACAACATCATTCCGTTGATTCCTAATTATTTTTCGTTATTTTTTCTGAAAGTTGGTTGCATTTGCGAAATCGGTGCCTGTAATTCATTGATTATTAAGTGAGGATAAAGTTTATATGTTTTACAACATGTTTTTCCGGCGCTTGCACAATGGCATTTCGAGTGTGCAGAAATTGACGTTTTGAAATGTGAAAATATGTTAACTCAAGATTAACCTCGGCAAAATCAAAAAATTATGCATCCGGCCTCATCGGCTGCCGCGAGAGGGAGGGGAGGAGGATCGCGGTTGCCGGGTGAACAAAGGGCGGATTGGATTGTAGAGATATAAAAGCCGTGTCTCCGGGATTTCCCCGGCAGACTGCGGAAGAGGATTCCACCTTAATTATATCTATGATGATGTCGCAACTGTTATCTATAATGGCTTCCCAGGCCAAAGCCGCCGCCGACACGGGGGCCGCACTGCCGCCGGTGGCGCTCACTCAGCATGCCGCCGAAGAATCGTATGCCATCGCTCGTCTGCTGATGGATCTCGACCGTTTCCTTCTCGGTCTCGTCGGGATGGAGCACAACACTACGCTTTTCAACATCATCTATGCCGTGCTGGTGTTCATGCTCGCCTGGGCAGTGGGGTGGGTGCTTCAATGGATCATCGTGGCTATCTTCCGCAAATTCGGCGACCGTTTCCACAACGACCTCTACCTCGATCTGCGTCAGTCTCATTTCTTCTCAAAGACTGCGAGGATAGTGCCTCCTATCCTGTTCCTGATCCTCATACAGTTCACCCTCAGCGACCGCGCCGTTCTGTCGATGTGGCTCACGCGGCTGTCGTGGATCTACATAGCCTTCATCGTCTGCACGTCGCTCTGCATCGTGACGGAGGCTGTGTGGCATCATGTCGACTCGCGCGCCAACAAGCGCAAGCTTCCGTTGCGCGGCCTCGTGCAGCTCGTCAAGGGGATAATCTGGATAGTATTCGCCATCATTGTGCTCGCCATCGTCATGGACAAGTCGCCGGGCGCGCTGCTGGCCGGCTTCGGAGTCTTCGCATCGGTGCTCATGCTCGTGTTCAAAGACAGTATTCTCGGCGTCGTGGCCGGCGTGCAACTCTCTGAAAACGACTCGCTCCACGTGGGAGACTGGATAAAGGTGCCCGGCACGGATGCCAACGGCACGGTGCTCGAGGTGTCGCTGATTCAGATAAAGGTGCTCAACTGGGACAAGACCATCACCACGATACCCCCCTACAATCTCGTGAGCGGCAGTTTCACCAATTTCCGCAACATGCAGGAGAGCAACACGCGGCGCATACAGCGCTCCTATATGATAGATGCCGACAGCGTCGTGCCGACCGACGACCATCTGCTTGATGAGTTCTCGCAGATACCGCTGATGAAAGACTGGATAGAGAAGAAGAAAGCCCAGCGGGCCGCGGGGAAGGTGTGCGATGTCAACAATCCGGAGGGACTTGCCGACGGATCGCTTGAGACTAACCTCGGTGTCTTCAGGGCCTACATGAAGATGTGGCTCGACGCGAATCCCGACATAGCGCAGGGTGGCATATGTTTCTGTTTCGTCACTACCTTGCCGCAGACGGCCAACGGCATACCGCTGCAGGTGTATTGCTTCACCAACACCTCGGCATGGCTGCAGTATGAGGCCATCATGGCCGGCGTGTTTGAGCACATGGCAGCGATGCTCTATAAATTCCACCTCTACACCTATGAGGCCGCTTCGGGCCGCGACACGGTGCTCGACGGCTGGATGAGTCCCGGCAAGAATCCGGATGTGCTCTTCGGTCTTCCTTATCCCTTCTTCAACGCTTCCGGCACTCCGGAGGCTCCCGGACGTCCCGTGCAGCAGAGCCAGTCGCCCCAGCCCTCGGCCATGCAGCCCTCGCCTGCCCCCTCGCCGGCTCCCTCGCCGGCTCCGTCTGCCGCACCTTCGGCATCACAGTCGGCCGGCGAAGTGCACGCCGGTTCCGCTTCGTCTGCTTCGCCGTCATCTCCGTCATCTCCGGCATAGACATTATGCCCGTGAAGACCAGGCACAAAAATAATATTATTTCCTTGGGAATATGGATTTGGGCATTTCGATGAAAATGACTATTTTTTTGATTTCAGTTGCACCTGCTTAGCGTTAATAATTAACGCTAAGCAGGCTGATCAGCCCATATTTTTGCTATAATCAGAAAATAATTGTAACTTTGCGGTTAGAATTAAACGTTATAAGCAATGTTACTTAGATTTGCAGCTGAAAATATAATGTCATTCAGGGATACGGTTGAGTTCAATACGTTTCCTTCAAGCAAGAGCCATAGTCACGACTGGCATAAAGTGGCATGTAATCATGCCATTGCGCTGCGTATGTCTGCCATATATGGGGCCAATGGTGCCGGGAAAAGCAACCTTCTTAAATGTATATCATTGCTAAGGGCGATGGTGATGTCTGAGAAACTTGGAGATCTCCAACTCCCGTATGACCTTTTTTTCAAACTTGATAGAGAGGGTCATTCTCGCCAGTCGGAATTGGCCGTGGAATTTTTCACTGAAGGCCAGATTTATTATTATCATGTTGTATTCACTGGTATGGTGGTACGACAGGAAGAACTGTCAATAAGTGGAAAATCAAAGGATATATCGATTTTCACACGCAGCCATAAGGGCATCTATGTCTCTCCGGAGTTTTTCACGGCTGGAAGTGATGAAAAATCAACAGATGTTTTCCTTGATGCGATTGGCCGTGTTATTCGTCCGGATATGTTGGCCTTCTCTTTCTTCGGGCGCTATTATCCGGAGGAGCTGCCGGTTGTGAAAAAAGCATATGATTGGTTCCCTCGCCTTCAGGTGGTGGCTCCTTCAATGACAGCGGAAGCATTACCTTATCTTATTGAGAAAGATGCGGAATTTGCTGCGCTTGTCAACGAGATAATTCCAGAGTTGAACACAGGCATATCCTCTCTGCGTGTCAATTCGTTGGTGATAAACGAAGATGACATTAAAGACAATTCTCCACTCAAAGCCGTCTATAATGCAGCCAAGGCGAATCCCGGAAAACCGCAAACGCTGGATTTGCATACTGTAATTATGGAGGGAGGTGTTGTGATGTTAAAATCCTTGATTGCTGTTCATATAAATTCCTATGGGGAGGAAATTGGTTTGAATATCCGTGAGGAGTCCGACGGTACCCGTCGTCTTGTCGAATATATGCCTCTGCTATATTCGATTCTTCGTAAGGGAGGTGTGTTTGTAATTGACGAGATTGAAAGGAGCATACATCCTATAATGATCAAGAGCATTATGCGAAAGATTTCTGATAGTAAAGAAGCACGTGGTCAGATTATATTCACGACACATGAAAGTTGTCTGCTTGATCAGAATATTTTCCGTCCAGACGAAATATGGTTCGCTCAGAAAGATGTGAATCAGTCAACACAACTTTATCCTTTGAGTGATTATAATATCCACAAGACAGCCAATATCGAGAACGGCTACTTGGCCGGACGTTATGGAGGCATCCCTTTCCTTTCCAATCTATCTGACTTAAAGTGGTGATATGATAACGAGACGTAAGGATTACACCAAACATGCTCCATCCAAGGATGCAAGCAAAATTTATATTATCTGTGAAGGTGCGGAAACGGAAAAGAACTATTTCAGTTTCTTTGAAGGATTGTCATCCAATCTTGAATTGATTGTGGTCCCTCCGGAAGAAGGCACGGATCCGTTGAAACTGATGGCTTTAGCCAAGCGCATATTGTTGTCAGACACCGGCAGATTTTCCCTTGATTTCATACAACGAGATCAAATATGGTTCGCTATTGATACAGACTCATGGGAGAAAGAAGGAAAGATTCAGCCACTCCGTGACTTTTGTGCCTGTCAAAATGATTGTATTGCACGGACGTACAGCGAAATGAAACCCTATCAGGCATGGAATGTCGCTCAAAGTAATCCATGCTTTGAAATATGGCTTTATTATCATCTGTACAGCACATTGCCCGATGAAGCAATGGTTAGAGAATACCCTTCAATGAAGGCTTTTGTGGATAGTCTTATTGCTGGAGGTTTTGATTTTCAGAAAGACCCAGTGCGCATAGATGATGCGATAATTAACACAGAAACAAATTTTTCCAGACAAGATAATGGCAATCCGACATTATTCTCAACTGAACAATACCTATTAGGAAAAGAAATATTCAGATTTGTTGGTCTTGAAATCAGAAAGCTCAGAAACAAATTAGGATAATACATTTTTATAATAAGGGATCTTCAGGGGTGTACCGGACCTAAAAGTATACACTTAAACATTTTTTTAGAGGTTATTATTTTTTAGAAATAGACATTAGGCTATTTTTCAATTCGACCGTAAAAGAGACTGTCTAACAAGTTGAACTGCACCCCAAAAGTTAGACAAAAAACTTTTGGGGTGCAGTTCAGAATCGCAGACTCCTTTTGTTTGGTATGACGGGCATGTCATACATCTGTGGTGAAAGTCCACGGGGGCGTAGTTGTCGACGAACCCCAGAGCGACTTGCAAGGTTCAAGCGGCGACGCTTGGGTGAGAAGAAGCAATAGCGAAATCGTGGTCTGACGGACAGAATTCATTACACTTTTCCTACCGGATAACCCTCCGTTTAGAAATCACTGTTTAAAAACATAGGGTGAACACTCTTATTGGCGTTCACCCTGTGATATATCAAGAATTTTTCAGGTTCTCCGCTTTGTTAGAATTGGAGAAGGTTTTAATAGTCTGTTGACGAGTTGGCGTAGAAGGAGGAGCTACTTTACTGTACGGACGTAGCATGCATCTTCTCCATTATCAATGTTTGATCCGGTTATGGCGTTAACGTCAAACGAAAAATAATTGATGTCAAGTCCGTATGCGGTGCCATTCTCCGTTTTCCCTTCCCATTGCAAATATTTATCTTTAGCTTGTGTCTCTCTTGCCCAATATATTGCACCGGTCTTCCTGAAGATATTGACAAATAAAGGTGCCTTTTCTTCAAAAAACTTATATGGAATCGCCCGGGCACAGGCATACCTTAATTTGCCATGACCATTCCCTCTAATCTCTGTTGTAGGATTCCCGGCATCATTTAATAGTGCTTCTTTACTATTTTTTCTATGACCATAACCTGATCTGCCCATGGGGAAGAAGATGTTTCGACCATCGAAACTACTTCCTTTCTCTCTGTCCCAGTAATAGGCGAACATGCCTCGCATTCCTTTGGCACTCGCTTTAGGATCAGAATCTCCTCTATGGTATCCATAGGCCATTGTAACAGTGCTCTGCGTTTCGGTTGCTCCGTCAGCATACAGTACTCCATATCCGAAGTTGATATTCGGGGTAAGGTATAGTCTTTCAAAATCACGCATATCGGCTGCTTTTGCCATCTCTCCCTCAAATCCGGATCCTTTTTTGATATCATTCCATGTTAGATGTTTTTCTTGTTTATCTCCATTCTCATCTACTACAATGAAATCTGTTGGATATCCGGCATCTTTGAATTGCTCGTAAGATAGATTATAATATACCTCTTTCCCGCCAATTTTGTAGGCATTGTTCTCTGTGTCTATTCCAATCTTGGAATTTCCCCATTTAAACATGGAGCCTTCATCGCGGGGATCTGTGGCTATCTTATTCTCAGCAATCATATTACACGTATTCCACATGGTCGCTTGGGCACCACCGGCAGGGTTGGCAAAATCGATACCTTGACCGTCAGGTGCAATTGTTTGCGCATCATATCCCCTCCTGACAAAAATCAGATGGGTACATGTGTAATTATGATATTTTATTCTGACCACGGCATTTTGATTGGAGTTCTTAGCAATACGATTGAACCGGATATTGAAATCAATCTCGTCGCCTGTCGAGCCGGAGACCTTCTGTTTGCCATCAAGAGTGATAAAGTTTTTATCTCCAATTATCTCGGCAGACCAAGGCCCTCTTGACGTCACTGGTTTAAAGACGCCATTAGTGGCTTCTTCAGAGAGGAACATCATTGTGACATGAAATGGTTCGGAGCTGCCGGCCTTACGATATACCCCTTTGGGATTTACGACTCGCCTTACCTGCACGACATTGACGTCTCGTGTATCTGTCCGGGTATCCGGAGCTGCCCCATCAGTATTATCATTCTTTTTCTTGAGGGTTGCTATAAGTTTAATCCGGCCAACTCTTTGATAACCGACAAATGGATTGTTGCCGCTATATCCGGTCTGCTTAACCATCACCTTGGCTCTCGTGAACAAAGGAATTTTAAATGAATAGCTTTTGCCATCCTTGCTGTATGAATAGGCCTCGCGCCCTGCATTTGAAGGGTCGTTCGTGCCATCGAAAAAATATTCACGTTTGTTTCTTTTGATTCCCGATTCGCCAATATCTCCCTTGTAATAAGCTTCGTTGACATTGGCAGTCAAAGTATTATAGTCTACCCATGATTGGCCACCGGTTGCTTCATCATATGTTATAGCAGTTTTGGTGGTTTCTCTTAATGACAGGAATCCATTACCGTCATTTTTATTAGTGATATTATCGTAGGGCCACTTGTAGTCACCTGTGGGATATGCCATATTTTCCGTGAGAGTGACATTGGTATTTGTGAGATTGTCTTCTGACAAACTTGTTGGATACCATGGATTATGTGTAATCTCAGCCTCTATCTTTGTCACTTCATATCCCGAGGGAGGGGTGTATTTGAAAGGCAGGATAGCGTCATGGTTGTATAGATATGACACATACCAAGGATTTGGCACATCAAACCCTTCTGGCTGATCATGATCTATTTGCCAATGATATTCGTTGGCGTTACCCAGGAATTTAAGAGTAAGTTTGTAGTGATAGTTTCGCTCAGCCTCATAATTGGTAGTTACATCCTTACCAAGGATAAAACGGTACTTGATTTCATATTCATTGATATTTCCATCGGCAAAAGCTTTGTAATATGCGGTGACTTCTATGTATGTGCCATATGGCATATAGTCCTCTTTCTTAAAGCCACTGCTCACCCCTCCGGTGGAATAGTCCGGAATCATCGTACGATCGTAGGCTTCCTTATCTTCTTGGGGATATTGCATATTCTCATAAAAGAAAAGGGCATTGGAAACCTGAGTATGAAAATCTATTTTATCATCATTGCTGTCCGTGATGTGCGGATGGCCTCTTGTTATTTCAGGCCACTTGCTATAATCGTCTCCATTTCCGTAGATGATACAATCTCCTTTATATTCTTCAGTGGGACGCTGGATGAGACCGTCTTCTGTTTTAACTGTATTGTTATAAATTTTCCCATCTTCATCAAATGTCTGCGGTTGCCCGAATCCAAGAGTGCAAGATCCGGCCAGATCGTAGATTTTTGCGTCCTTGATATAGATATAGACATTCTCACGAAGATTACTCCCGTCAAAATCTATAGTTATCTTGGATACGCAACGTCTCAACCATGCCCTAAAGTTTAGGTTCGGTTTGTTTAACTTGACTTTCTTGAAGGAACTGTTTGATGTAGGAGATATGCCATCTGTTGTATCGAAATAGCCGAGCATCTGACGGTTGTTGCAATTGTTGTCCTTATCCCAATGGACGCTAATCTTACGAATCCCGTCAAGTGTATTCCACTGGTCTTTATAAGCACCTTCAGTAAGTTCATAATATGAAGAATGTTGACCATCCGTGACGATAGCAGATCCTTCTTCCTTGTATTGGCCTATGTTTGCAACAGCAACAATATAATACTCACCAAATGGGAGTCGCAAGGGTATCCCGCTTACACTAAGTGTTTGGTTTTCTGCCAAGGGCCTATCTTTATCATTGTCCGTACCCGCATCGCCAGGATTCCTATCGGTTGTTTGGGGTTTGTATTTTGTAAGATCGACATTGACAATTGATTTTCCTTCAATGAGTTCACCATCCTCATTCTTGAGTATGTTGCCGTCTTTATCGTAAACGAGAAGAACGAGATCTGTCAGATCGTTGAATTTATCGCCGGCTGTTTCTTTCGATGCTCTGGTAAGCTTCCCTTCGGCAAACGGTGTAAATGCTGTCTCCAGGTTCACTGTGGTCTCTCCCTCGGCGTAGTCTCCTGAATCATATCCCAGATCATCGTCCTGACAAGAGACAACGATTGTGGAAAAGACAATTAGAAATGATATTTTAGTTAAGTATTTAAGCATATCCGATAATGATAAGATCATATATGTTTCCCAATCAGTCCAGACCGATAATCGAACAGATATTCCTTGGTTGTCAGGAGTCTGATTCCTCCTTGATAATCTCTTCTTTTTCTACAATTTCTCTTGTTTCCTCTGTTGGTGTACCATTGGAATTATACTTCTTTAGAAGGGTGGTGGTAATTTTGTACTCCACCCCATCCTGTGTCTCTGTTTTTACGTCAGGAGTTCCAGCAATTACCCATATGTCAGAATCAGGATCGTCTTCATCCCATGATTCTATAAGATAGCGAGGTGTATTATCACTGCCTTTAAGTATCAAACGATTATCCTTGTCATATACAATCGACCAATGGTTGGTAAAGTGTTTTAATCTCTGTTCTCCATATTTGTCTTTATATATATCTTTTACTTCCGATTGGGAAAAGAGTCTGACTTTACGAGTGCTGCATTCCTGATCATTTTGATCTTGTTGCGCGAAATTTGTAAGAACCCTGCATCCTTCGGAATCCTTAAGCCATATTTCGATTTCTCCGTCTTCTCCATATACGATGGCATAATAATCGCCTTCTTCCTTTATGAGCAGTTCACTGCTATTTTCTAAAGTAGGCCATTGTTTATTCTCCATAAATTTTTGGAAATACTCGCCTTCCGGATCAAGCACTCTGAGATCTCCTCTTTCATCATATTCGAGTCCGTATGTCATGTTAAGTATCTGTTCGGCATAAGGCTGGATGTCGACCGTTGCGGTAAGCTCTTTTTCTTTCATTCCAACTTTGTAGACGTACCAGTTGTTGCGGAGAATGTCGAAGTGTTTTCCCTCTTTTGAGTCCGGGGTGTCATAATACCTGAAATCGACGTAGTATGATTGGTCGTCGATACCCTCAAACTTTATCCCGATCTTGCTCCTGTTGGAGTCATCGGCTGTGCCGTCGGAGAGTATGTTTTGGAATTCAGGCACGTAGATCACCCAATTGTTATTCCCTTCCGCGGTCGTTTTCACGAATTTTATGTCGGTGACATTCTGAGTGGAACCGGGAACGGAAGGGGTTGTTGTGAAACGGATCCCTCCCGCCTCATCCATCTGGGGATTATACTGATCTTCTTTTGTTATGCCGAGCGGGAATTTGTAACCGCCGGTGTTAACCTTAGTCATGAAAACCTGCGAGATATTATGAGTGGATGCTTCGCTTTGCTGCACTTCGATTTTAGCGTAGGCCCTCAGCATGCGCATCTCTCCGAGATTGTAATGCCCTGAATTCGTAGGATTTGCAAAGATATCTTTCTCAGTCAGAATGCCGATCATAGGAATGAGGTGTCGGGCATCAATCTGTATGTCGGTGGTTGCATTGAAACGGTATGAGGATGCCGTTGCCAGATCGGATAGAGACGTCGCATCATCAGCGCCTGCAGACGACTCGGTCGAGACATCGGGATATGTTTTCCAGTTGGCAAGTAGCACCGTTTTCAGGAAAGGATTGTTTTCTGAGATCAATGACTGTCGCACTTTCCCTTCGATTTCATATTTCAGGAGACCGTTTGTGCCTTCTGTTTTGCTGATATTCATCTCGGTAAAAGTACCGATATATTTGTCTTTATCATTGAAGAAGAGCACCCGGAAGTCGTTGTTATCGATATCGATGTAGTTCTCATATCCGATGCCTGCCTCATACGATTCATCGGCGCGGGTAGCACCGGTCTTGAGGCCATCATCGAATACTACGTCTATTCTCAAGCGCATGCCAGCCTCGGGCTCCTTCTCTCCCTGAACGGGGGCGACGGAGTCGGAACAGCTTCCGGCAAGTAGGGCTGTAGTGGCGAGAATGGTTGATAATATCTTATAAGTCCACATTTTGCGTGCGTTTAGACCAGGAGAGTACGTTGATCACGATGTCGCAGTAAAGCCATTTGTCGCCCTTGAGGAAGAAGTCGAGATGGTAGTCATATTCGCGGTCGAGGTATTCCTGGTGTCCGTAATTGTAAAGTTCGTAGGCCATGCGCCCCTGAGAGAGCATGGATGGGAGGTTGATGTGTGCCACCACGGCGCCGGTCTCCTTGTTTGAGATCTGGAGTATGGCGTTGTCGGCATTGTCGCTGCCGTTGTAGATAAGGCGGTTGAACATCAGATTGTAGTGAGCGGTGCGCTGCACCACCTCCGGCTGACCATCGCGTGTTGGCTGTGCTGCCGGCATGACGCCAGTCTGACCCTTGTGGACGGTTTCCACCTCCATTGTGCCGTCGGAGAGGAACCGGCTTGTCCATGATGCATAAGGGCTGTAATGGAGCGAGTCGGTGGTCACAACCTCGTTGTCATGGGCGAGATAGCGGTTGTTGTCGAGTAGTCTGACCACGTATTTGTCGGCGCTGACAGCCGCAGGTTCGTCGAGTTCGCGGAGCGTGATGTTGAGGTGCTTGGTGTCGCGTATGAGCGATACGGTGGCATAGGTGGCATGGTTGTCGGTCACCTCCACCATCTGGTCGTCGAGGGGATAGACGGAGTAGGGGGGAAGAGTGCGGTGCATGGGAGGTACGCCGCGTCCGTCCTGCGGCAGATATGAACTGACGCGCAGGGTGTGCCAGAGAGTATCGAGAGGAGCCACATCACTCACGGCATAGTGCCGCGTACCGGGACAGAGCTCAGTGGCACGGTCGAGGGCTATGGAGAGGTTGCCGGCGTCTGAGGGTGTGTTGCGCCGGTATTTGGCGCCCGGGGTGGTGAGTGCCTCGTTCCAGTCGCGCTGCATGGCCACGGCTTGCAGGCGGTAGCGGCCGGGCTTGAGTTCGTCAGGCCGGAAATGCATGGTGTATCCATAGACAGAGAGGGGAGCTGCCTCCGCGGAGTTGGAGACGCTTCTGGAGGCGGCGAGGTTGCCCTGTTCGTCATAGAGATAGAGGGCTACATGGCCAACGTGATCCTTAAACATGTCGGCGCGTTGCGTGTTGTAGTCATACACGAAGCGCACGTAGAGACCCTGCGGACAGTCGTCGATGCTGTCTTCCATCATTGAGCAAGACGCTATGGTCACTGTCAGTGTGGTTGCTGATATGCAACGTAGGAGAGTATTGAAAAAGCGGTTCATTTGTGCTTGTTTTTGATTGGTGGCATGGAGGCGTTTCACGGCCTCCATGCTTTCCCGGGAACGGCCCGGAAACAGCCGTGTGGCTGGGGCAATTAGCAATTTGTGATTAGAAATCAGTAATTGAGATTACTGATTTCGGGGATTGCAAATCGCGAAATGTGAATTTCTGATTAGAAGTCTACGCTCTGGACGCGTTTAGCCCAGGATAGGATGGCGACGGAGAACGATACGTACATGTCGCGGTTGTCGTCTGGGCGCTCGCTCCATTCCGCATCCCAGACGGCAGGATCGCGGGGATCGCCGAGGCTGAGCAGATTGTTGATCTGGAGGTCATACCAGTTGTTGCGCACCATGCCGTAGCGCCCGAGATAGTTGTTGTCGCGGTCGGGCTCCGGATATGCGCCGGCGATGTCGCCTACGGGTCGGGTTATGGGCCATGGCGTGAGTTCGTCGCCGAAGTGCTTGATGCGCACCTCGTAGAATGCCCGTCCTCCGGTATACTCGTAGAACTGGTATGTCTGGTTGAAGCCTGTAATAAGTGATGTGAAGTCGAAAGTCGGAGTCGTGGTGTAAAGATTTGCGTTATCCTTAAACGTGATTCCGGTCACGCTGAGAAGTCCGGCATTGGAGACGGCTGTCTGCACATTCAGCTGCTCAGCGGGGGAGAACGTGCCGGAGACACCCTCCTTGAGCGCGTTCTGCCAAACAGTCTTCACCTGCTCGTTTGTGCTGAGTTCTGCCAGGACATACTGCTGAAGTGGATTGCCATTGGCGTTGTCTACATATATGTTTGAGCGGTTGGTGCCACGTGTGTAAAATGTCTGAGGTGCCTGACCGTTGCCGATGCCGAAGGTAACCCAAAAACCGGCGCGGGTAGTGTTTTTATACGACTGGCGCTCTACGTCGAACGTATTCTCATGGGTGTAGAAGATATCGGAACTATCCCATTTCTTCATTTCGCGCATATTGGTCGGATTCAGTTTGTCGGAGGCGTAATGGGGGTCGATGCACCAGTACGGACGATAAAGAGACTCTGTGGAGCTGTCGCTCGCCTTACGCAAACCGCTGTTCCCGACCATACGGTAAAGTGAAGAGGTGGTTGTCGCGAGACTGGTATTCTTGGTGTTAAGGGTCCAGTCGATGTCGCCGGCTTTACCTGTGTTCCTGACGTAATAACTCTGAGTCTCCTCATTGCCGATGGCCCATTCCACGTCTTTAACATAAAGTTTAGCCGCCGTTCCGCCTTGTTCAACAGTTATGCCGGTTTCCTGACCGGCGCCGATCTCTGTGCCGAGGAATTTGGAACAGGTGACCTTAGCCACGGCGCGCTCTACATAGATCATGGGTATTGACCCGTATGCCGCGGCTTCCTGAGCTGAACCCTTGAGTCCATCGGTAAGGTCTACAAGCGTGGTGATTTTTACCTTGTTTGTACCCAGACCCGATATGGCCGATGATTGGGTATCGGATAATGGGGAACTGCACATGAATATGCTTGTGGCGGGTTTTGCGTTCTCTGCCGCATAGAAGGCGCGTTCGCTGGTCCATCCGAGGATGTCGGAAAATTTGGTGGATGTGTTGGCAACCCTATCGCCTACGGAGAGTCCTGTCTGTGTGAGTGCTATGCCGGCTTGGCGCTGGTTGAGGACAACAAGTCCGTAAAGCCGTTCGGTTTCCTCAAGAGTTATGTCTGAAACCTTTACCGTGCGTCGGTAAGCCACTGTTACGTTGTTTGGATCCGTATTCGGACCTTCGGTTGGTTTTGTAGGGAATCCGAGGTCGTACGCACCGCAATAGGTGACGTCGCTTTCAGCCACACCCGGCGCACCCTTGAAGAGGATGAGCAGTCCTTCGTGAACATCGTATTCGGATGACTCTCCGTTTTCAAACTGGTCGTTGATAGCGCGTGTTGCCTTTGTGGTAGGCAGTTGCAGGTTAAGGGCGATATAACCGTCTACCTGCTCAGTCTTTCCGGTAATGTCCGGATCATTGGCGTTGGAGCAGGCCGCGAGTAGGAACAGCGGCATGGCTCCGAGAATTAATTTCTTAAGATTCATATAAGTAGTAGTAAATTTAGTTTTCTTTGTCAGTGTCTGGTATATCCTCCCCCGGCGGGGATACATCATTTCAGGCGGTCGAGGTTCTTGGCGGCTTCGGGGAGGTTGCCGGCTTTCCGGAAGCATTCCGCGGCCTGTTCGAACTCACCCTTGCTTGTGAGGATGATGCCTCGGAGGTTCCAGGCCTCGGGAGAGTCGCCGGACTTGGCGAGGAGCTGTTCGGCACGGTCGTAGTCGCCGCGCGCGGCATAGGCCGCGGCCGCGTTGAGGTTGGCCGTCTCGCTGTCGGGATAGTGCCGCAGGGCAATGTCGATCACGCGGTTGAACTCGTCGCTGCCCTCCGGATAGAGACGCGCCACGCGGAACATCTGGTTGAGCGACATCTTCTCAGGCGTGGTCTCTATGATCTTGGCCAGTTGCTGATCGCTCATCGGCCTGAGGTGCGTGCTGATGGCGAAGGTGGTGGCGCGCAGACGCGGGAACCACTGCGGAAGTATCTTCGTGCGGTAGAGCCCGGCGAACTTCGGAGAGGTCTTCAGTTCCTTCTCCTTGGCGTCGTAGTCGCTCGGGCCGTAGACCGGACGGTCGATGAGCTCGAGAAGGTCGGTGCGCTGACGATCGGTGATCTCCTTGTTTTCCACGACCTGCTCGCGGAATTCCTTCCAGTTCTCCGGGACTGAGGAGTAGGTGCACTTCTCGCGGGGGAGATGGTAGCGGTCGGCGAGATACTCGGCCAGGGCGCGTGAGCGGTTGGTGGCGAGATATTCATTGTGCAGGTAGGGCGACTCAGGCGAGGCGTAGCCGCAGATGTCGATGCCGGCGATCTCCACGTTGGGATCAGTCAGCGCGTATTTCACGGAGTCGTCGATCATCTTGAGCTGAGCGCGGTTGTCGATGCGCTGGCCGTTGCGGCAGACGTAAGGCTCGGCATGCAGTTCCGTGCGGTCGACCTCAAACTGCACGCGTGCGCGGCCTTCGTGGATCTCCACGGGGAGCTCCGTCACCGCGGGAGTCTGCATCACCTTGCGCATCTCCTTGGCGGGATTGAGGTTGAGGGGTATCTCGTCGGCTATCACCGGGGCCCCGGCCACTCCGCATCCGCAGGAGTCGTAGACGAAGGCCACGCGGACGTCGGCGAGCCGCATCCATTTCTGAAGCGGGGTGGAGGTGAGGTAGGCCACACGTTGCGGGCGCCCGTTGTCGCGGCGCACCTCGCGGAGGATGTCGTGGCGCCGGATGTCGTCGAAGCCTCTAAGCGATCCGCGCTCATAGGCGTAGTGCATGTTGCGGCCGCTGACGAGCAGCGAGGGGAGCACCGTCTCCTCGCCGGCGCCTCCGCGCACCACGGGGGTGATGAATATCTGGCTGTTGGAGCGGAGCGAGAGACTGTCGAGCACGAAGTCGGCGCTGATGTTGAGGGAGCCGTCGGCCGTGGCTACAGACACGTTTTCCGCGGCCACACGCGTGGCCCGCTCCTCTGCGGCGGCCCTCCCCGCAGTCGCCGTGCAGGCGAGGAGGGCTATTGCTGTATAGATCGTTTTCATTCTGTCCGGATGCTTAGAAGATGTAAAGTAACGATATGCCCAGTTTGGTGACGCCGAGATAGTTGGAGCCTCCGTCGGCTATCTTGGAGCCGCATTCGTAGCAGGGATATTTGTCATACCACACGTGGTTGTAGCCCACTCCGATCTCCGCCTCTATGTTGAAATGGCGTGAGAGTATCCACTGGTAGCCGTAGGTGGCGCCGATGCCGGCGAACGATCCCTGGTAGCGGTAGTCTTTCACCCCTTTGGCGATGTTGTCGCCGGAGAAGAAGAATCCGGGGATGGGGAGGTCGACGCGCGCGGCGTTAAACTGGCCCCCCATGGCGTGCACGCCGAAGAAATGACCGTTGAATTTGGAGCAGGTCCACCATCTGTATTCGGGCATGAGCACCCAGTGCTTGGCTTTCCGGTCGCCTTTCGAGGCGGAGTGAAAAGTCCACGCGTTGAGGCCGTAGACCAGGTTGACGGTCGACTTTTTCCCGATGCCCACCTCTACTCCGATGTTGGGAGTAGTGGTGGCATCGTAGAGGAGGTTGGTCTTCACGGCTGTCTCCTGGGCCGCGGCACTCCGGGCGATGAAGGCGGCTGCAAGTATCGCCAACCATGAAAAAAGATTCTTTTTCATTGATTGAATATCAATTATCAGTAGTAAGTAGTAAGTATGGGCACCGAGTGTATCGGGCCTTTCCGGGGGCATTTTCTATATGTGAGGGGGGAGTCCGGGGGTAAAGACTGGGCCGGGCGTGGGTCAGGCAAGCGTCTCTTTCCGGGGTGTGGGGAATATATAACCATAGCAGGCCGTCGAAGGCGCGGGGCCGACAGCCGACAGGTATTCCGTATTAAAGAGAGTCATATCTTTCATAAGTTGAAAATTCAGTAGTAAGTATTATCAGTTGCAAGACACCGGGTGAAGCCGATGCTATTCAAGTAGTAAGCGAACGGCATTCGCGGCCTTCGACCGGATATGCCTTTAGGGGATTCTGGCGGCAAAGGTAATATAATTTTCAGAAACAAACAAATATTTACTATAAATTCGTTATGTTAAAATTTCTGTCAGAATGTCTGTTAAATCTGAAGCCTGTTGCCGGTTTATTCGTGAGGTCTGTCGGGGTTTATGTGTCAGGCCTGTTGTGGAGGAAGGATATTGCCCGAGGCTTAGGTCAGGATCGCCGCCGGGGAAGGAGGGATTTCAAGGCTTTCAGCGAGGGGAGAGGGGATTTCAAGGCTTTCAGCGAGGCGAGAGGGGGATTTCAAGGCTTTCAGCCTTGACACGGCGGTGCCATCCGGGTTTAAATTTTCAAGTGAAATTTGAGAACAGATAATCGCCGCATTAAATGCTCGGGCTGCCTGCCGGATGGCACCGCCGTGCCGCGGCTGGAAGCCGTGGCCTGCCTCGCGCCGCGCATTCCCCCGTCCTGGCTGTCTGCCGGATGGCACCGCTGTGCCGGGGCTGGAAGCCGTGGGCTGGTCTATTTCCTCAGAAGGTAGCTGCCCGCGGCAATTTGTCGGCTGAGCTGGTTGAGATAGAGATATTTCTGTCTTTGGGTGGCAAATCCGGAGAGCTCCGCGAGCGGGGCGATTGTCAGAAGCCTCCCCTCAGAACATAGATCGAACATCTTACCGGATGGCTTATATCTCTCCGGGAAAGGTTTTTCACCGAACAGTATTATTCTTCCGTCATTCGCCAGGGCATAGTCGCGGACATTCTTCTCAACCTGGTGGATGAACGGGGATATCAGCACTCCTCCATTCTCGATGGTATGCAGCCATATCTTCTTGAGGGCATACATCTTTTCCTTGGCAATCCTGCTGCTGTAGATCACCGCCTCCTTGTCGAAATCATCGAGAAGGAATATGTTGCCCTGTGCCTCGAATTCCCTCCCGTCGATCACGATCCGATGCCGGCGCATGAAAAGATCCGGATTCGCAAATTTTATCCAGAGCCGCCTTGGATTGTCGGCTATATACCTTTTCACCCTCTCGGTCTGTCCCTTTTTCATTATGATCCTGTCGTTGAAATCTGGAATGAAAAAGGGGAGACCCTCATCGCACAGGTCTTCACGGGCGATCTGTCGCCATGATCTCGTACAGTCAGATTTCATCATTTTGATATAATGGCCCAGGACTTCCGGAAGATACGCTTTCGCCTGAAGCATGAAATGCACATGGTCAGGCATTATGACATGCTTCCACGTCTTGAGCGCCGGATGATACCTTTCCATGGAATCCACAAAACGCGACACAATCCTCCCCATTTCAGTAAATTCGGTGATATATCTGTCGCCTCCGCGATGTCTGAGCGTGGCAAGATCCGGAGTGGAGCAGTCTTTCACGAGCGTGATCATATATACGGACGGCGCACGGTAGTCATGCCATCGCGCTCTCCGGCTCATGCTGTGCTTGAGCGGTTTGTAGAAAGGAGGGTTCATGATTTCTGGAGGTCAAACGGTTGAGATGAGGCTTTTAAGGATTTGCCAGAGGGGTGGAGGATGGCTTATCAAGGCTTTCAGCCTTGACACGGCGGTGCCATCCGGCAGTAAAGTTATATATAAATTTGAAAACAAGGAAAATCAGCGGCTTTAATTTTCAAATTTTCAAATTTGGAAATTAAAGCCTGGGCACCGGATGGCACCGCCGCGCCGCGGCCGCAAGCCGTGGTCAGCCTCGCGCCGCCTCTCCTGCGGTCCGGACAGTCTGCCGGATGGCACTGCCGAGCCGCGGCTGGAGCAAATGTCTTTTCATAAGCTTGGTTGATATATCTGGTAAGTTGATAATAAGCTAAAAGTGGACAGGGAGCACCGGATTACCGATGCTCCCTGTCAATATAAGGATGAATCAACTAATTACTGGAGAAACATCTCTGGCTTAACCTCCGGGTTGTAATCTGATTCTGAGCGTGACAGACCCCAACGCCATCCGTCTTTCTCGCTCGGTGCGATATCAACGGCATAGGGCGAAGGAACGTTGCCGGATGTGGGATCGCCTTCTACCCAGGCACGGCGTACCATGTGAAGATTCCAGCGCTTGAAGTCAGACCAGCTTTGGCCCTCACCCCAAAGCTCGATACGACGGGTGACGCGTATCTCCTCAAGAAGAGCGTCACCGCTCAGGTCGCAGGTGTATCCGGGTATACGGAGCGAGTTAAGTTCTTCAAGACAGGACTTTGCAGTGGTTTCGTCGCCGGCCATGTAAGCCGCTTCAGCCTCGGCGAGAACCATCTCTGAAGAACGCATGTAAGGATATGAACAAGCTGTGTATCCGCCTTTGCCCCAGAATTTATACTGTGCGCCGAAGAAGGTCGGGCATATTGCAATTCCATCCGACGTGTTAAGATAAGGCATATACCAGTCTGTCTTATCGGCAGATGTGTTTACGACATCAAACTGATACATACTATAGTATGCTGCGAGAAGAAGACCATTCCCATTCATGCACATGCTGGAGGGTGCGACGTATTCGGAATTCCAAAAATCATTTTCAGTTATGCCGGCATTGGCAAGACTGGGCTCATAAGATACGGCTTCCTCAATCTTGTCGGGAGTGAAGAACCAGTTTCTTCTGATGTCGTTAGGATCGAGCTCCCTGTAGAGGTCCATTGAAATGGCACCGGTACCAAGTCCCCAGGTTTGGGTGTAACTGCCATTGCATGCAAAATGCACACCCCATGACCAATAACCTACAGTACTGTTGGGGTCATTTGTGGAACACCACATGTCGTCGTCCGACGGCTCCACAAATCCTTCGAAGAGTTCTGTGGCATTGCGCAGTCTATAGCCCTGGCGAGCGTCATGGGCCATCTTCTGAGCGGTGGCCCAATCATTCTTGATAAGAGCTGCGCGGGCATAAAGACCAAGAGCTACGCTTTTGTCAGGAGCCCATTTGTATCTGCGGGTCTCACCTTGTGATTCGTTGTAGAGGCTGATAGCTCTGTCGAGATCTTTGTAGATCACATCGAGCACCTGCGACATGGTGGAGAGTGCCACGTTGTCAGTGTTCGAGGTCTCGCGGATCACGCATACATAGGTCGCGCCATTCTTGCTGTCTTGCCATCGAGGAGCGTAATACTGGAGGAGCTTGATATAGGCGTGAGCACGGATGGTGAGTGCCTGAGCTACCACAAAATTTTTGGCGGTCTGAGCTCCCGCTGTTCCGTCGCCTACGCTCTCTATAATCAGGTTGGCCTGATTGATGAGGTTGTAAGGATACATCCAGAGCACCTGTGTATACCAGGTATTGGTGTTTGTCATTGCGCCCCAGTTATAGTTGGTGGCACTGAAATACTGGCTCGTGAGGTTGCCGAAATAATCGGGGCCGAAACTGTCGTTGAAGACAGTATTGATGTATGTCTCACCGACATTCTGGTTGCTTCCTACGCTGTAGCCGTCATACATTGCGCGGCAAAGTCCGTTGAGGGCAACCTGTGCTCCGGCAACATCCTGGGCGATGACCGATGTGCCGAGGTCGGTCACAGGGTCTACCTGCAGGTAATCGTCGGAGCAGGAGGCGAATACTCCCGCTGCCATGATTCCGAGTAACCCTCTATATAAAATATTTCTTTTCATAGATTGTCGTTGTTATTAGAATTTAACAGAAAGCTGGAATGAGAACACTCTTGCAGGCACATAGTAGTTGCCTTGGCCACCGCTGAAGCTATACTGGGGATTGAATCCTTTCTGCTTTGTAGCGATAAAGAGGTTGTCGATAGCAAGGCCGACATTGAGGTTCTGCATCTTCATTGCGCTTACCCAAGCCGAGGGGAAGTCATAAGAGATGTTGAGGTTCTTGAAAGTCAGATAACTGTTGGAGATAAGATGTTGCGAGCTCGAGGCGTTGCTATACTGGTTGAGCTCCATGTTGAGCTGCGGCACACCGTTGGGATCAATACGGTTGGGGCTGTCTTCAGTCATGCCTTCGGGCGCTTTAGTCCATGCTTTGGCAAGATCTTTGTGGAGAGCGGCCACATTTGTGGTGCCTACGCTCATGAGTCCCTGATATATCGAGTTCATCGATTTGCCGCCGAGGCTGTAAGTGAACAACATACCGAGGTTTATACCTTTCCAACTGAGATTAGTGCCGAAGGAACCATAGACCGTAGGAAGTGCAGTGCCCATAATCTTGCGGCGTGCGTAAGTAGTGTTGGTAGTGTAAGGCACACCGTTGACCTCAACATATGCGCCGTTTCTCTTGGCGTTAGCTACGTTTGACTCCCAAAGAGCCTGGTTGTAGACTTTCTCACCGGCCTCGTTATATGTATAATAGTCGGGAGAGTCGGGACACATCTCATAGAGAGACTGGCCCGTGAGCTGATCAACACCTGCCCATGCATATGTATATTTCTCATAACGGCTCTTGCCGATGAAGAGAGCTGAGTTGGCGATATCCTGCATCTTGGGGAGCTTTACGATCTTGTTCTTCATGAATGTCGCGTCGATATTGAAGCTCCAACGAAGATCCGAGTTGCGGATGATATCATAGCCGAAAGCGAGTTCCCAGCCGATGTTTTGCATCGTTCCGATGTTTGTCGTGATCGATGGGTTGTAGCCGCTGTTTTCGAGTGTGCCGACAGAGGCGGGGAGCGTCACGTTATAGAGAAGGTCGGAGTTGCGCTTGTTGAAGTAACCGATGCTGAAGTTGAAGCGATCGTCGAACATCGAACCCTCCAGGGCGATGTCGAATGTCTTGGTGGCCTCCCATTTGATATTGGGAGCGGCCAACTGGGTCGGAGTGATTGTGCCGTTGTTGTTGAGCGGGCTGTTGAAAGCATACAGAGCCCAATAGGCATACATGCCGGCAGAAGCGTCATTACCTACAGAACCATAGGCGGTGCGGAGTTTCAGATAGTTGAGCCAGGTCAGGCTCTGCATGAATTTCTCCTTGGAAATGATCCAGCTGGCACCTGCGCTCCAGAATGTACCCCATCGTTTGTCTTTCGCGAAGCGTGATGTGCCATCACGGCGCACAGAGAATTCTCCGAAATATTTTTGGTCATAGTTATAACGTACTCGGCCGAGGTATGACTCTGTGCGGCGCTCGCGGATTTCCTGCCCGTCAGAATAGCTTGTGTCGAAGTTGGGGAAGGCCATGATGTCGGGAAGGATCTGGCCGCGTTTCGTCACATACAGAGAGTTGTAGCCATACTGATAGTTCTCATGGTCGAGAAGCACGTCGACATGATGGAGACCATAGTTGTGATCCCATGTAAGCTGCTGCATGAACGTGTGGGTCTTGTAGGTGGCTGAGCCTTGCTCGAGAAGTCCGATGCCTGCCTGAGAACTTGTAATGTTGTTCATGTAGTCGAGATGAGACTGTTTCCTGCGATACATTGCGCCTCTTACGGTAAGCTCGAATCCATAGGGGATTATTGCCGTTCCGTAGATGGAGCCGTCAATAGTAGTCGCCGCGAAGTTTTTCTTGTCAAGACGCATTGTCCAACCTATATTGGAGCCGCCATTGTATGTGGCTGTATTCCAGATGGGTTCCCCTGTTTCGGGGTTATACATCACCGCGCCTGTCTCGTCATGCTGATAGTAGGGATATACAGGAGCCTTGTCCTGCACGAGGAAGGGGTTCGACACAAGGCCGAGGTTGTCGGGATCGGCCTGACCTTGCTCTGACTCCTGATGGGCGGCATAGAGGTTGACCCCCATCTTGAAGTAACTTACGGGATTGTAGTTAGCCGTGAGGCGCGCATTGTAGCGTTCGAAATCAGTGTTGATTACATAACCCTGCTCCTTGAGATAACCCACTGAGGTGAAGATGTTGTATTTCTCATTTGCAGCGGCAGCGTTGACATTGTATTCCTGACGGTAGCCGTTCTGCGAGACTATATCCCACCAGTCGAGGTCATTATATCCGGGGCGAACGCTTGCCACAAGTTTGTTGTTGGAGTCAAACAGTTGGTCGTCGGGTTTATCGTAAATATTATTTCTTACCACAGCAGAGATAAGGTTCTTACGTGCATACTCGGCAGCCTGTTCATAAGTCGGGAAGTTCTTGGTCATGGTTGCCAAGCCGTTGGAGTAGGCCTGTACCATTGTTTCCATCCATTCGTCAGCTTCCATTCTGTCGTAGAAAGGAAGGCCGCGGTTATACATACCTTGACGCACCTGGAGCGTAACGTCTACTTTACCAATGTTCTTTGCTTTCTTTGTAGTGATGAGGATTACACCGTTGGCTCCTCGGTTACCATAAAGGGCGGAAGATGCGGCATCCTTAAGAACTGACATTGATTCGATATCCTGAGGGTTGAGGTCTGCGATCGAACCTTCGTATACCACGCCGTCGACCACATACAGAGGATCGTTGCTACCGCTGATGGAGTTGAAGCCACGGATACGGATGGAGGGAGAAGACCCCGGGTTGCCTACGGAGTTGTTGACCTGCACGCCGGGGGCGTTGCCTTCGAGGGCTGCGGTGACTGAGGTCACGGGACGGTCTTCGATCTCCTTACTTCCAACTACTGCCACAGAGCCGGTCAGTGATTCCTTGTTGGCGGTACCATAGGCCACGACAACGAGGTCATCGAGATTGGATGAGGTGGCTGTGAGATAAACCACCATGTTGTTCTGAAGGTTCACCGTCTGCTCCTTGTAGCCTACATATGAGACTTTTGCTTGGTGTACATTCGAGGGTAGTGTAAGTGTGAACTTGCCGTCTACATCTGCGGCTGTACCCTGTCCACCCCCTATGGGAGTGATCGTTGCTCCGATCAGCGGCTCGTTGTTCGCCGCGTCGAGCACTGTGCCGTGATATGTGCGCGTCTGGGCCGAGAGGCTCAGCGTACACGCTATCAGCGTCATGAAGATTAAAAACAGTTTTCTCATACTTTAATAATTTGGGAATAAGTTATTATTGAAGATTTTTTGTCGCGAAAATTTATTCCTTTAACCGTAATCCGGCGGCCGGATCAAGCCTCTGTCTGCCCGGCCTTCGCAGGCCTTCTCAAGCGTGACATCGTACAGGATAGACCACCTCCTTTGCGAGTGTTAATATGTGTTCACAAAACAAAAAGTTATGCAAAATTAATCTTTTATTTGACTCCAGCAAAAAAAATGATGCTTTTTAACTATATTTTCTGACCGCTTTTCGTCGATTTTTGTATTTTCAGGAAATATCAATCTTTAGATAAGTTGTCATTTTGCCATTTATGGCCACAAAATCCCTGCTTTTAATGCAAACAATAGAAAAATCACCTCATAATCGCCTTGAATCGATTGCAATATGCCATTTCTTTTGTTTATTTTTATAATAGCGAATATTTTTTAATATTTTGTGGCCGCCATCAACCCCGAATTTCTGCAAAAGCCTCTCCGATGATGCAAGTTTCCCCGTGTATGCCATCTTACTCCTTAATATAATATAAGAGGGAGCATGTGAGGCGTCTTCCGATGCCACATTGTTGGCGTCCTCACCCATATTGGCCCAATTCCCTTTTAACTTTCCGCCATATCAAATGCTTTTCGTGAGACTGACAGTCGAAAAAGCAGAAACAAGACTTTCCGATACCCAGTCAACACGATTTAGACCGAAAATCAGTGATTCCACGGCAATATCCCCGCCCTCGACATCTAATAGCTTATTCCCTAATTATTTATGCCATCCGGCAACGCTTTTTTCGGTTTTCTCCAATAGTCAGATTTAATAACTTATTCCCAAATTATTAAAGTATGAGAAAACTGTTTTTAATCTTCATGACGCTGATAGCGTGTACGCTGAGCCTCTCGGCCCAGACGCGCACATATCACGGCACAGTGCTCGACGCGGCGAACAACGAGCCGCTGATCGGAGCAACGATCACTCCCATAGGGGGTGGACAGGGTACAGCCGCAGATGTAGACGGCAAGTTCACACTTACACTACCCTCGAATGTACACCAAGCAAAAGTCTCATATGTAGGCTACAAGGAGCAGACGGTGAACCTTCAGAACAACATGGTGGTGTATCTAACATCCACATCTTCCGACCTTGATGATCTTGTAGTCGTTGCCTATGGCACAGCCAACAAGGAATCGCTTACAGGCTCGGTAGCCGTGGTCGGCAGCAAAGAGATCGAAGACCGCCCGGTGACCTCTGTCACTGCCGCTCTTGAGGGTAACGCTCCCGGCGTACAGGTCAATAACTCTGTAGGCAATCCCGGATCCTCACCTTCCATCCGTATTCGTGGTTTCAACTCTATCAGTGGAAGCAACGACCCTCTATATGTGGTAGACGGTGTGGTATATGAAGGTTCCATCGCTGATCTTAATCCACAGGATATAGAGTCGATGTCTGTGCTCAAGGATGCTGCATCCTCAGCTCTTTATGGTAACCGTGGTGCCAACGGCGTCATCCTAATCACTACAAAGAAAGCTAAAAACATAGGCAAAGTAGATGTTACACTCCAGGTACGCCAGGGTATGTATAACCGCGGTCTTCCTTTCTACGACAGAATGGAAGCCGACGAATGGATGGAGACTATGGTACAGGCCTACTCAAACGGCCTCGCAACCATGACTCAAAACTTCCCTACCTATGAGCAGGCTGCCGAATATGCCCGCAAAAACCTTATCTCTGCTGTGGTAAGGAACAATATTTACGACAAGCCCGACGATCAACTGTTTGATTCCAACAACAAGCTCGTGGCCAATGTCCTTCCGGGATATAACGACCTCGACTGGTGGGATATCGTCTCGCAGAACGGCTACCGTCAGGAATATAATGTCAACGCAGCCGCCGCAAACGAGAAATACAACATCTTCACCTCCGTTGGCTACCTAAAAGAACAGGGTTATGTGATCAACACAGACTTTGAGCGCTACAACGCCCGCCTGACCGCCAATTACAATCCCGTAAGTTACTTCAAGATGGGAGTCAATCTCTATGCCGCCCATCAGGAGTCAGAGCAAGGGCAGGCCGATCCGGATAACCTCGGCCTTGTGTCGAACCCCTTCCTCGTGCAGGACAAAGCTCCTGTATATCCCTACTATCAGCATGACGAGACAGGCGCGGTGATGTATAACCCTGAAACAGGGGAACCCATCTGGAATACAGCTGTATACAATGGGGGCTCAAACATCGGTTGGACAATGCGTCTTGACGACAAGAACTTCGCCGCCACAACTGTTGATGGTTCTATCTACGGAACTGCAATAATCCCTTATGGATTCGAACTTACGGTCAGAGGTGCCATGTACCGCAGGAAACAATCATCTCTCGACTACATGAACAATATCACCAGCTCTCAGGCAGGCATCGGACTTTTGACCCAAGGTTCCGCTACCTACAAGACCCATACGTTCATGCAACAGCTCACTTGGGATCATGACTACGGAATCCATCACGTCGACGTACTTCTTGACCACGAAAATTATCAATATGGATACAACACCTTGGAAGTAACAAAACGTGGCCAGATCCTCCCAGACATCATGGCATTCCCGAACTTCGACACAAGCTATTCCGACTCACAAATAATCCGTCAGCGCCGCACTGAATCGTATCTCGGTCGCGTGCGATACAACTACGACCAGAAATATTATGGTGAGTTTTCACTTCGTCGTGACGGCACATCACGCTTTGCGAAAGACAAACGCTGGGGAACATTCTGGAGCGCAGGTGCGAGCTGGATCATCTCCAAGGAGAAATTCATGCAGAGCCTGACATGGCTCAATTACCTGAAACTCCGCACTGCTTACGGTTCTGTCGGCAATGACGCCTCGGCCGGTATGTATGCTTACTGGGCACTCTACGGCTTCAACAGCCCGCTTAACAACAACGGCACGATCACCCCTACACAGATTGCGGCACCCAACATCAAATGGGAGGCCACCAAGACCTTCGACATAGCCCTCGAAGGATCAATGTTTGACGACCGTTTCAACTTCAGCGTCGGATACTTCAACAAGCGTAACTCCGACCTTCTTTACAATGTGACGCTACCCGCCTCCGTGGGCACTCTTGAAAATAGTGGCTACAATCCCTCGATCACGACCAACATCGGAACGATGCAGAATATCGGATGGGAGCTCGCCTTCGGCTATGACATCATCCGCAACTCGGATCTCCGCTGGAGCTTCAACATCGACGCAACATTCATGAAGAACAAGATTGTCAAGCTCCCCAAGATGCAGGATATCGCCAACTCCGCCCTCTTCATCGGCAAGAGCCGCTATGAGAAATACACATATGCATGGGCAGGTGTGGATCAGCTCACTGGTCAGTCCCTTTATGAGATGTGTCCCGATTCTCCCGACTATTATACTTACAATGAAGCCGGAGAAAAGATCTACAACCAGGCCCTTTGGGAGTCGAATCTGGCCAATGCCAAGAGAGCGGGGGCATATGTGGAGGTAAACGGTGTGCCCTATACAACCAACACCACTTATGCACGGCGCAAGATCATGGGCACAGCCCTTCCGACGGTCTACGGTTCATTTGGTACGAATTTAAGCTGGAAAGGCATTAATCTCGGCATGCTATTCACATACAGTCTCGGTGGCAAATCGATGAACTCGATATATCAGGGACTCATGACAGTGGGCACCACCACAGTGTCCGCGCTCCACAAGGATCTTGCCAAGGCATGGACAAAGGCTCCAGAAGGAATGACGGAAGACAGTCCAAACCGAATAGATCCCAACGGAGTGCCTCAACTCAATACGGAGCTCAACCAGTATAGCAACGCCCAGAGTTCTCAGCACCTCATCTCTAACAGCTATCTGACCTTCAAGAATCTCAACATATCCTACGACTTCCCCTCAGCATGGGTGAGCGCGATGAAGATGCAAAACCTTAATATCGGTCTTGCCATCGACAATCTCTTCATAGCCACGAAGCAGAAAGGCTTCAACCCCCAGTACAGCTTCAGCGGAGGCCAGGGTCAGTACTACGTACCGGCGAGAGTGTTCTCATTCCAGCTTTCTGTTAAATTTTAATAACAACGACAATCTATGAAAAAAAATAAATTATATAAAGGGTTACTCGGAATCATGGCAGCGGGAATATTCGCGTCCTGCTCCGGCGATTACCTACAGGTAGACCCTGTGACCGACCTCGGCACATCTGTCATAGCCCAGGACGTGGCCGGAGCTCAGGTTGCTCTCAATGGCCTTTGCCGCGCTATGTATGACGGCTACAGTGTAGGTTCCAATCAGAACGTCGGAGAGACCTATATCAACACTGTCTTCAACGACAGCTATGGTCCCGATTATTTCGGAAACCTGACAAGCCAGTATTTCAGTGCAACCAATTTCAACTGGGGAGCCATGAACAACACCAATACCTGGTATACCCAGGTACTCTGGATGTATCCCTACAACCTAATCAACCAGGCCAACCTGATCATCGAGAGCGTAGGCGATGGCACTGCCGGCACGCAGGCAGCTAAGGATTTCGTGGTCGCTCAGGCTCTCACTATACGCGCCCACGCCTATATCAAGCTCTTACAGTATTATGCTCCTCGCTGGCAGGACAGTAAGAATGGCGCTACCTATGTATGTGTTATCCGCGAGACCTCTAACACAGACAACGTTGCCCTTTCAACTATGAGCCAGGTGCTTGACCTGATCTATAAAGATCTTGACAGAGCTATCAGTCTCTATAATGAGGCACAAGGTGAAACCCGCAGATTCAAATGGGCGCCCGACAAGAGTGTGGCTCTCGGCCTCTATGCCCGCGCCGCCCTTATCAAGAATGACTGGGCTACTGCCCAGAAGATGGCTCATGACGCACGCCAAGGCTACCGACTCCGCAATGCCACCGAACTCTTCGAAGGATTCGTGGAGCCATCTGACGATGACATGTGGTGCTCAACCAATGATCCCAATAGTACTGTGGGTTATTGGTCGTGGGGTGTGCATTTTGCCTGCAACGGACGCTATACCCAAACCTGGGGACTTGGTACCGGTTCCATCTCCATGGATCTATATAGAAAGCTCGATACTAATGACATCCGTAGGAACTGGTTCTTCACTCCTGATAAGATTGACAAAGCCGTATCTTATGAGCCAAGTCTTGCAGAGATTGGCCTTACAGAAAATGATTTCTGGAGTCCCCGATATGTTGTACCATCCAGCATGAGAATGAATGGAAACGGTCTTCTGCTGGCTGCCTACTATAGCATGTATCAGAATGATGTTGTGAATACATCCGCAGACAAGACAGACTGGTATATGCCTTATCTGGACACATCGGATGGTATCGCCATCTGCCCTACATTCTTTGGAGCACAATACAAGTTCTGGGGTAAAGGCGGATATTCCGCATGCTCCTATCCCTACATGCGCTCCTCCGAGATGGTGCTCGCGGAAGCTGAAGCCGCTTGCATGGCCGGAGACGAGACAACTGCAAGGTCATGCCTCACAGAACTCAACTCACTCCGCATCCCCGGATACACGTGCGATCTGAGTGGTGACGCTCTTCTTGAGGAGATACGCGTCACCCGACGTATCGAGCTCTGGGGAGAAGGCCATAACTGGTCTGACTTCAAGCGTTGGAATCTTCCCATGGTGCGTCGTGCTTGGGTAGAGGGCGATCCCTCCTCAGGCAACGCACCCGCCCCCTATGCTGTAGAGATCGCACCGAGCGAGAAAGACGGATGGCGTTGGGGGCTCTCGCGTACTGAATCCGACTATAACCCCGAAGTTAAGCCTGAGATGTTTCTCCAGTAATTAGTTGATTCATCCTTATATTGACAGGAGGGTGTATCAAAATTCTGATGCACCCTCTTTTCGCGCCCGTTCATAA
>CAJUQP010000018.1 GCA_910588245.1 uncultured Muribaculaceae bacterium
AGGCGGCTTAAAAATTGGAGGGTGTACCAAAAACTGAATTTTGATACACCCTCATGGTCATGGCGTGATATGTCAAGACCCTCGAACAAATCACGTCTCCCGGCGAAGAATGCTTCGATTGTGGATAGGAGGAGGCTTTTCCCGAACCGACGCGGTCGGCACAGGAGATAATATTTGCTTCCTTCAAGCATCTGTTGTATGAAACGGGTCTTGTCGATATAGAGGAATCCTTTTTCACGAATCTCTGAGAAAGTCTGGATCCCTACAGGATATCTTTGTCTGTCCATGGCGCCACTTTTTCTATTTCCCTACAAATATAAGTCATTCCTTCCGATTCCGCAAATACTGTATTGTTTTTTAGTTCCAATTTAAGACGCCGTCTATACGCCAATGTCAAAAATGAGTAGCAGCTTTGGATCATGTTTTTTCTTGCAGATGAAGAAGCATAGCGATCTGACACCTAAGAAAAAAGACATCAATGGATTCTTTCTTAAACAATTTCAAAAATATTACGATATTTTTCAAAATATCTGACATATATTTTGCAATCTAAAATTTTTTATCTATCTTAGCCGTCGAAACCGAAATACCCTGACATATGAGACTCAACCTCCTCCGCCTCTCCCTCAAGAAACCGTATATAAGACTGGTTCTGTTCCTTTTCCCTGTAGCCGCTCCGATATTACCTGCAAGGAGGATGTGGGTACGTTCTCATACAATCATCCCACAAAACCGTATGCCTTGACTTCAATGACCGCAACGGGATCTCTGAAACCATCGGCGACTCAGACAGTGGAATATACCTCGTTCGGCTGGGCTTCCAGGATTTCCGAAAACGGTACGACAGCCGAAATCACGTATAATGCCGACGGAGAGCGTGTCAGAATGACGGTAAGGAAAGCGGGAAGTGTTTACGACGAACTCGTCAAGTACTATCTTGGAGGCAACTATGAACGGGAGAAAAAGAAAGACGGCACTGTCATCGAGCGGCTATATCTTGGAGGGGATTATTATAGTTCTCCTGTTGTTCTGATCAAGACGGGAACTGAAGTGAAGCGGTATTACATAATAAGGGATATTCTCGGAAGCATATGCTCCGTCGTCAACCCTGATTATACCATAGCCCAGGAGATGAGTTACGACGCATGGGGCAATCTCCGGAATCCATCAACCGGCAAGGTTTATTCGAACTTGGCTCCGGAGCTTTTCCTTGGCCGAGGTTACACGGGCCACGAGCATCTTCCCTGGTTCAGGCTGATAAACATGAACGCGCGTCTGTATGACCCGCTGCTTAGCCGGTTCCTTTCGCCTGATCCGCTTGTGCAGATGCCTGATTTTTCACAGAACTACAACCGCTATTCCTACTGTCTCAACAACCCCATGACATATGTGGATGAAAACGGTGAGTTCTTCTGGCTCGCAATCGGTATCTCGGCGTTGATATCCGGAGTGACAAATGTCGCCGTACACTGGAATGAAATATCTGCGGCCGGAGGCTGGAAGGGTTTCTGGAAAGGTGCCGGTTATTTCGGCATAGGTGCTGTTGCAGGAGGTGCAGGCGCTGCCGCTGGAATTGGCGCCGCGGTAGGAATAACACACCTTCTCTCAACTACCATAAGCGGGGTCGCCTTGTATTCTTGCGGCATCTTGCCCGGGGCTGCGGTCGGAGCTGCATCAGGAGCTGCTGAAGGATTTATAGGCGGCACATTAAATTCATTATATGAAGGGTATGGCTTCAAACATTCATTGAAGGACGGTGCGGAAGGAGCATTATTGGGGGCCGTCACAGGAGCCATTGCCGGAGGAGTCGATGGCGGAACAAGAGCGTATCAGAGCTACCGTAACATATGGAATGGAAGAACCACTAATAAGAGTGCCGTTTACGATGCGGGTGCATACGCAAATGGAAAAATTAAAGGTTCAGGACGATTCGTGGGAAAAGCGAAACATAATTTGGCTGAAAATGTATTGGAAAGGGCCCAAGGCAGAGAAATTGTCAATGGTCTTGTATTTGAAAAAAGAATCCAACATAACGGATATTGGATTATTCCGGATGTTTTATATGTTGGCGATGACATGAAAAAAATAATTTATGATTTCAAATTTGGCTATGCAAATAGGTCGATAGCTCAATTTATGAGAACTCGGCAGATGAGAAGATATCGTGAGTTTGCAAATGAAGTTTACGTATTCAAATATTAAATAAGGACATATGAAAAGTGCATCGCAAATCAGATGGAAAGAGATAATGTCGCAGTGGAGTGAACAGTTTCCATTCCTAAAGCCTTATGGCACGATGCGGCTTCTTTACCGGACTGATATATTCATGATCGGCTTGTATCTGGAGAAATTGAGAGGCCCGGTATACCGGGTTGAGTTTGAGGTGAAGCAACTTTGGGAGCCTCCTGTCACGAATTGGGACAATTGCATTTATACCCATATAATCAATGAGAGGATTAAAAGCAAAGGTGACTATTGGATAGAATATGGGACAGATTACGACAACCATGATTTCTACTTCGGGAGAGCATTGGAATCAACCAGATCGCAATTTGGAGAAATACTCGAAGGCACCGCGACATCCGGGTTCCTTATGGAGCAGTGCAAGCGGACGTATGCTCCCCGCAATAAGCGAGACTTTGTGTTTGAGACGCTATATTATGAATTTCAGCTTGCGATGGCTGTCTATTTCCAACAGGATGAAATCATTGAATCTCTCTATCGTGAGATTGACGAGAGTTGTCGGTTATGGACCCGAAGATTCAGTAAGGGCAAACATGTCTGCGGTCTTACGCAACTCTCATTGATATCTTCATGGAGAAAAAAATAGAAGACCGTATATCTGACCGCGATAGGCTGCTGTCGATTTGCGAGGAAAACTCAAAGGTCAAAAAGATACGCCGCCTGAACATTGGGGAACTGATCTTCACCCCATACGAGGGAAATATTGATGAAGAGAAGCAGCAGGAGAGTCTGTTTGCCAAAATCATGTCTTCCATCAAGAACCGGTTCACATAAATATATCACAAGATCAACAGGACTGAAAATATGGCGGATGGGCTGAAAAATGAAAGCTTTTGGCAAGAAATATTGGATATTTGTTTGTAATAATGTAAAAGTTTTATAACTTTGCCACCGATTTCGTATTAAAGATGAAAATAATATAAATTGCTTCTGATTCCCGTCCTGTCAAGATGTAAATCGGTCTGAGAGCCGGGAAAAGTTTCTACAGAAAAATGACCGCCTATGAATTCGAGAGGAAAACTGAACACGGCAGGGCTCTATAGGCCCGAATATGAACATGACGGATGCGGAGTGGGGCTCGTTGTCAAGATCGACGGCAGCAAGCATCATTCCATCGTCGACCAGGGATTGTCGGTGCTTGAGCACATGGCCCACCGCGGAGCGGAGGGTGCCGACGATAAGACCGGCGACGGAGCAGGGATAATGGTGCAGATCCCGCATGAATACATATTGCTCAATGGAATCCCTGTTCCCGAGAAAGGACGCTACGGGGTCGGCATGGTCTTCCTTCCGAAAGATGACGCCGACCGCGCGCGGTTTGAGGCGATAATCGACAAGGAGATCAAGGCCCAGGGGCTTTTCCTGATGCACACGCGCGAGGTGCCTGTCGATTCCTCCGTGCTCGGACATGACGCACTCCTCACAGAGCCTCTCATACGCCAGCTCTTCATCGTGGGTTGCGACAACCGCGAGCGTCTCGAGGGGTTGCTCTACGTAATACGCAAACGTATCGAACAGGCGGTGCTCGACGATGAGGAGATCGTCGACAAGGATAGCTGCTACATTGTCAGCATGTCGACGCGCACTCTCATCTATAAAGGAATGCTCTCATCGCTTCAACTGCGCACATATTTCAAAGACCTCAAGAGCCCCTATTTCACCAGCGCCATAGCCCTGGTGCATTCACGATTCTCCACCAACACGTTCCCTACATGGCGGCTGGCCCAGCCTTTCCGCCTCATCGGCCACAACGGTGAGATCAACACCATACGCGGCAACCGGTTCTGGATGTCGACCCGCGAGGCGGTCATACAGCCCGATAATCTGGGGGAGATGAAAAACATAGGCCAGGTGATACAGCCCGACATGAGCGACAGCGCCTCCTTCGACAATGCCCTGGAATTTTTCGTGCGTTCCGGCATGAGCCTTCCCCATGCGCTTGCCATGCTCGTGCCCGAGAGCTGCAACGACCAGAACCCGCTGTCGCGTAAACTCCTCGCCTTCTATGAATACCACTCCATCTTCATGGCCCCGTGGGACGGTCCGGCGGCCATCATATTCTCCGACGGAAGATATGCCGGCGGAATGCTCGACCGCAACGGTCTGCGTCCCGCCCGCGTGATGATTACAAAGAGCGGCGAGATGGTCGTGGCCTCCGAGACCGGAGTGCTCGACGTGGATCCCGCCGACATAAAGCACCGATCGCGGCTCAAACCCGGCAAGATCCTGATGGTCGACACCGAGGAGGGGCGCATAATCGTAGACCGCGACATAAAGCGCGAGCTTTCCACGGAGCATCCCTACAGCGAGTGGATAGCCCAGAACCGCATCGTGCTCAGCGACATCAAAAGCGGACGCAAGGTGACCCACGAAGTTGAGGATTGCGACCGGCTCCTCACGGCTTTCGGCTACAACAGCGAGGATATAGAGCGGATCATCAAGCCTATGGCCGCTACCTCGGCCGAGCCGCTCGCCTCCATGGGCAACGACGCGCCTCCGGCCATCCTCGCCAGGATGCCGCAGCGTTTCTTCAACTATTTCCGCCAGCAGTTCGCACAGGTCACGAATCCTCCCATTGACCCGATACGCGAGGAACTCGTCATGTCGCTCACGAGCTACGTCGGCGCCGTGCGTAAGAACATCCTGCGCCCCTCGGCCGACCTCTGCAATGTCGTGATGATGCCCTCTCCGATTGTCTCCGACAGCGAGCTTGACAAACTGCGCCATCTGCAATACAAGGGATTCCGCACCATCACACTCCCGATGCTCTTCGACGCCGAAGGGGGAGTGGAGGCTATGGAAGGGGCCATCCATCATCTGTGCCAGACGGCGGAAGACGCCGTCGACAACGGCTACAACTACATGGTCATATCCGACCGCGGCGTCAACGCGCGTCATGCCCCGATCCCTTCCCTGCTTGCCCTCTCTGCCGTACACAATCATCTTGTGGCACGCCGCAAACGCTCGCAGATCGCCATCATCGTGGAGAGCGGCGAGGTGAGCGAGGTGATGCACGTGGCCCTGCTCATGGGCTATGGCGCGAGCGCTGTCAATCCCTACATGGCTTTCGCGGTGCTCAAGAAACTCGTGGACGGTAAGGAGCTCCAGCTCGACTACGAAGGGGCGGAGAAACATTATATAAAGGCTGTCAACAAGGGGATGATGAAGATCATGTCGAAGATGGGAATCAGCACCATCCGCAGTTATCGCGGATGCGCGCTCTTCGAAGCCTTGGGAGTCAGTTCCCGTCTGCTCGGCAATTATATGGGGGGAGGGATATCCCCCATCGAGGGTATCGGCATAGAGGATGTGGCCGACGATGTGCTCCGCAATCATGCGAGGGCTTTCTCCGAGGGTGGCGACACTCTCGAGGATTTCGGCAACTACGGCTTCCGCAAGGCCGGAGAGCTCCACGCCTGGAATCCGCCGGTGGTCAGGGCCCTTCAGGTGGCAACCGCTTCGGGCGACTACGACAAGTTCAAGGAATTCGTCTCCCTTGTGGAGGATAAGCCCGAGCCGATATTCCTTCGCGACCTTATCACGGTGGAGAGCGACCGTGAGCCCATATCTGTCGATGAGGTGGAGAGCGAGGAAGCGCTCATGCGCCGGTTCTGCACGGAGGCCATGTCGTTCGGCGCCATCAGCAAGGAGGCCCATGAGGCTCTGGCCATCGCCATGAACAAGATCGGCGGCATGAGCAACACCGGCGAGGGGGGCGAGGATCCGGAGCGTAACAAGGTCAGGGACGACGGCACATGGGCCCGCAGCAGCGTGAAGCAGGTTGCCTCAGGGCGTTTCGGCGTCGATACTGAATATCTCGTGAACGCCGATGAGATCCAGATAAAGGTTGCGCAAGGTGCAAAACCGGGAGAAGGGGGGCAGCTTCCCGGCTTCAAGGTCGATGAGGTCATAGCCCGCACTCGTCGTTCGCTTCCCGGCATAACCCTCATATCCCCTCCGCCGCACCACGATATCTACTCTATCGAGGATCTAGCGCAGCTCATCTTCGATCTCAAGAATGTGAATCCGGAGGCGCTGATAAGCGTGAAACTCGTGGCCGAGAGCGGCATCGGCACCATCGCGGCCGGTGTGGCCAAGGCGAAGGCCGACAAGATTCTCGTGAGCGGTTGCGACGGTGGCACCGGAGCCAGCCCGGCAAGCTCGATGAAACATGCCGGAGTGCCGGCTGAGATCGGCCTTGCGGAGATACAGCAGACCCTTGTCATCAACAATCTCCGTGGCAAGGTCAGACTGCAGGTCGACGGCCAGCTCAAGAGTCCGCACGACGTGATAGTGACCGCTCTCCTGGGTGCCGAGGAATATGGTTTCGGCACCGCGGCGCTCGTGGTGCTCGGATGCTGCATGATACGCAAATGCCACACCAACACCTGTCCCAAGGGTGTCGCTACCCAGAATCCGGAGCTCCGCAAGAAATTTATAGGCCGTTATGAGTATCTTATAAACTATTTCAGGTTCATGGCCCGGGAGGTGAGGGAGCGTCTCGCCGCCATGGGCTACAGGAATCTCGATGAGATCGTCGGCCGTGCCGACCTCCTCCGCAAGAAGGAGATTCCGGCAGGGTCGAAGGCCTCGAAGATCGATTTCTCGCGCATGTTCCATATGCCGGTATCCCCGGCCGAGGCCACACTCCACTGCAACGCCGTGCAAGACCATAAGCTCGGGGGTGTGAAAGACGGCGCCCTGCTCCAGCTTATAGGCAACGCCATTGATTCAAAGCAGCCGATAGCTCTCGGGATGCCGATCGTCAATACCGACCGGTCGGTGGGCGCCATGCTCAGCGGCTATATCACCAAGCGATTCGGTGGCGCGGGACTGCCTGACGGCAGCGTGAAACTGAGTTTCACGGGCTCGGCGGGACAGAGTTTCGGAGCCTTCCTATGCCCCGGAGTGACATTGAGGCTCGAGGGTGACGCCAACGATTATCTCGGCAAAGGCCTTTCCGGAGGACGCATTGTGGTAGTGCCTCCCCGCGACGCAACTTTCGAGGCCGAGAACAACACCATAGCCGGCAACACTCTCCTATACGGAGCTACGGCAGGCGAACTCTTCGTCAATGGCCGCGCGGGTGAGCGGTTTGCCGTGCGCAACAGTGGTGCGACTGCCGTTGTTGAAGGTGTAGGCGACCATGCCTGCGAGTATATGACCGGAGGACGCGTGGCCGTGCTCGGAAAGATCGGCCGCAACTTCGCTGCCGGCATGAGCGGCGGCATAGCATATATATGGAACCTCCAGGGAAATGTGGACTACTATATCAACATGGATATGGTGGAGCTTACCCTTCTTGAGGATGATGATGAGAAGAATGAGCTCCGCGACCTGATAGATCGTCACTACAAGCACACCCGCAGTGCCCTTGCGGCCCGCATGCTCAAGGACTGGGAGGAGTATGTGCCGCAGTTCCTGAAGGTCACCCCCGTGGAATACAAGCGTATCTCGCTGGGGAAATGAGCTGTGGAAAAGTGTCGTCCGCTTTTTTTGAGAGATTTTTTATTTAAACGATTGCCGATGTCCCCAATTTGTTGTAATTTCGCAACATATTGGGGATGTGGCTTTCCATCGGGTGTAGCGCCATTCCTTTTTTTGATCAGACTGACTGAAAAATCAACATGCCCATGAAAAGATTTTGGATTTATGTGGCCATATCTCTTCTTCCGTCGGCTTTGACCGCGGAGACACTGACGCCTGAGCAGGCGTTGCGCCGTGCCGGAGATTCCGGAGTGATGAAGAGATTCTCTGCCACACGGTCTTCGGCGAGACCTGTCTACACAGCCATGACTGAGTCTTCGGGACCGGCTGTTTATGTTTTCAACCGTCCGCAATCCGAGGGCTTTGTATTTCTGAGTGCCGATGACGTGGCGATGCCGGTGTTGGGGTATTCCGATCACGGCACATTCGACCCTTCCAGTATCCCTCCCCAGATGGAGTGGTGGCTTGGTGAGTATGCCCGGCAGATAGCCTATGCATCGTCATCCGGTGCCGGTGTGGCCACATCGCGGTCATGGACTATGGGAGAGGCTATATCTCCCATGATTAGGACAAAGTGGAATCAGGGAACTCCCTACAATGATGACTGTCCGCAAGACGGGGAAAAGAGATGTGTGACAGGTTGTGTTGCCACTGCCATGGCCCAGGTGATGTATTATTGGAAATACCCTGAGAAGGGCACGGGGACAGTGACCGCACGCGTCAACGACATACAGACTGCACCCATCGATCTCAGCACTATAACCTTCGATTGGGACAATATGACCGACACTTATGACCAGTCGAGCACCCCTGCTCAGAAAAAGGCTGTCGCCGCATTGATGAAAGCCTGTGGCTATTCGGTCGATATGGGTTACACCGTTGATGAATCGGGTGCCCAGACAATCAACCTTGCCAAGGCCCTGGTGGAGAATTTCGGTTATAATGAGAATATTACATTCCTGCAGCGCAATTATTTTTCCGGCCAAGACTGGAACAATCTTGTATATGGCGAACTAAAGGCCGGCAGACCGGTGCTATATTCAGGAGCATCGATTACCGGAAGCCACCAGTTTGTCTGCGACGGCTATGACGGCAACGGATATTTCCATATCAACTGGGGATGGGGAGGCATGAGCGACGGCTATTTCCTGCTTGAGGCTCTCAACCCCGGCGCACAGGGCACCGGCGGAAGTGCCGGCGGATACAACTACGCCCAGACTATAATCCAGGGAGTTCAGAAAGATACGACTTCGGAAGTCTGTTCAACCCTGGGACTGTCGGGAGGAAACCTTGTGGCTTCCGCACAAGGTCTCGATCTTAGCGTGGGCGTGAGTCAAGGCGGATGGCTTAGCAACATCGGATATAAGAATCTGAAAAATGCCGTGACCGGATTCATCATAACTCCGGAAGATGGTGGCACAGCATCTTATGCGGCATGTTGGGTAATAGATGATCTGCAGCCTGGCTGGGGATGGAACGCATATAATGAAGGCAAACCCAATATCAATTTCTCTTTCGCATTCCCGGAAGTAGCCGACGGACGTTACCACGTCAGGCTCGCATATCGTTGCAAAACGTCGGAGGAGTGGATCCCGGTGATGGTCTTTGAGGGTTATGCCGGCTCTTTCACTGTTGTGAAGAGCGGGGCGACGCTCACCATAGAGAATGGCTCAACCAAGACATTCTCTGTGTCAGGAAATGTCCCGGCTACGGTATATCTCGATATGCCCGTGAAGTTTTCTGTCACCGTGAAAAACGATACCGACATCGAACTGACAAAAGGCGTATATCCCGGTCTTTACGACAGCGCGGGCAATGTAAGATATGGCGCGGAGGGTTTTGTGATAACCCTTTCCCCCGGCGAGGAGATCACAAAAGAATGGATATCCCCGTTTTATCTCATGTATGGACAGACGGCGATCACGGAAGAAACTTCTTTCATGATGCGATTCTTCGACCCCGACTCATGGATAGCCTACAATTGGACAAAACCCGTCAAGATGAACATTAATAATGGTGTTGTCAATGTCGAGACCGACGGTGTATCTTTTCCTGGAGAGAAATTGACAACATCCATACCCTCCAACAACGGCTCCGAAACCCGTGGAGGCTACCTTGTCAATTCAACAAAATTTCCGATTGAATTCAAACTTGTCAACAAGGGCACCGCATATTTCGGCTATGAGCTTACGGCAGCGCTATATTCTTACGATTATGCCGGAGGCGTCAACTGCCCCTGGGTGGCGGAATCGAAGCTGCAGGTTGTCCCTTCGCTAAATCCGAGAAAGAATGCCGAGGATAAATATCCATCGCAGACACTCAATGCGGAGGTGGAATTTCCGCAGATAGATAAAGGAAAGTCTTATTTTGTGGCGCTTCTCTATAAGAAAGATGGAAAATGGGAGTTCATCAAGCCTTATCAATACGTTTTCTTTCGACTTGATCTAAGTGGCGTGGATGGAATCACGGACGACGGCGCCCTCGTTTTGAACTATGACCGAGGTGCCGGAGAGGTAAATGTATCTTCCGGTTGTGGTATTGCTGAGCTGTGTGTGATGACTGTGTCGGGATCGGTGGCATCGGTGGTGGATGCTGACGGCCGCACTGGCATGTCAGTAAGTCTCAGGGAGCTTCCGGCCGGGATGTATATTGTTTCCGTCACTGCCACCGACGGTCGCCGCAAATCTCTGAAAGTCGTCAGATAGGGCTTTGTCGCAGTATTAGCGCGCCTTGCTTTCTGTGCCGGAAGAGAAGTACTGACATAGAATCAAGGAATAGTGATAGGGAATCAAGACGGAAGGGTCCTGAAACCGTCATTCATTGACAATACGGTTTCAGGACCCCTTCTTTGCTTTTGATTTTGTGTAGAGCGCTGTCTTCCGGATCTCTTTCCCATGGATCTGACCCACATGGAGAGGGTGCCTGTTTAATCCCGGGATGCTCAGGCAATGAGAAGGGCGATCAGAACGTAAGTGAAATGGGCGATGATGGCGGCGCCGAGACCTCCGATCGTGTGGGAGAGGATAGCCTTTGATGTGAGCTCCCGGTAACCGAGGGAATCGAGCATCGCGGTGTGGGTGCTCAGATATCCGCTCCAGCACATGCCGATGGCTGTGAATACGGCTATGGCATTGCCGTCTACCCATCCCTGGGCGACGAAGTTGGGCACGAGACCGAGAGCCGCCCCCACGGCGCCGAGCGCCGTGATCGGGAACGCCACAAGATGAGGATCACCGAAACCGAAGAGCCACTCGAAGATGATGTTGATCTTTCCGGCTATCCAGGGCAGGAAGGCGACTCCCTCATAGGCTGCGCCGGTGTAGGTGCCGTCGGACGAAGGTCCGAAGGTGAGGAGCATCACGAGTGAGGAGATGATCAGCACTCCCGGTATGATGGCGATGCCGACGTCGACACCTGTGCGGCCGCCGTCAAGAAGGGAGTTGAGGATGCGTGTGAATCCCGTGGCCTGTTGAGAGGACTCTTTCTCTTTCAATTCCATCATATTCGCATCCGAAGCATCCTCCACAGCATAATGCGGATAGTTTTTCAATACGAAATATTGCATCAGCCTGGTGGAGATCACGCATCCGCAGAAGGCTCCGAAGAATCCCACGAGAGGTTGCCAGAAGTATCCCTGGCCGACCATGAAGACCATCACCAGCAGACCCATGCCGAAGGCCGTGCCGAAATTGGTGAGCGATATGAACTGGAATTTCTTGAAATAGGAACTGAACCGCTTGTCGTTGGCGAGCGATATGATGGCCGGATTGTCGCTCAGGAAGGTCATCACGGCTCCCAGCGAGGCTACGCCGGGAAGGTGGAAGAGAGGTTTCATGAGGGGACGCAGCGCGCGCTCCGCCATCCTCACGACTCCGAATTCCACGAAGATGCGTCCGATGGCTCCCGTAAGCACGCAGATGCCCATCAGATAGAACACAGTGTTGAGTAGAAGGTCGTGGGCGGTGTGCATGAGGGTATTGAGCATGTTGGCCATACCCATCACCTGGCCGAGGTAGTAGAATAGTCCGAGCACTATCGCCAGACATATCAGACCTTCGTATTTCTTAAGTGAGGATTTTTTCTTTTCAACGCCGGCAGTTTCCTCTGCCGGCTCCTTGGCCGGGGCAATCGCCTCGACCGGGGTATTGTTGATGGTGGCGGTTTCGAGCACCGGCTGCGTGGCGGTCTGAGTTTCCATCTCCTTTACTTCTGTTGCCATGGTCTTATTTGCGTTTGATATTGAGGATATTCATGTCCCATGTCAGGCCTGCCGACACGTAGAGGGTCTTGTCTTGCAGGAAATTGTCGGGGTTGCCGTTCTTGCCCCAATAATAGAAGCAACCGGCGTGGAGACGCAGACGGTGGCGCAGGGAGCGGAGGGGGAAGAACTCCATGCCGGCTCCGATCATGTTCATGTCTGTGCCGTCGGCCACCACCAGATCGGCTCCTGTGCCCGTGCGGTTTACGTCGTAGGTGTATTTGCCATATATGCGCCAGGCGTCGTCGGGGGAATAGGAGAGCTCGGCCATCAGCGAGCAGTCTTTGAAGAAGAATGTCTGATGTGATGCGGCCCGGTTCATGAGGTCGAGTTCGAGCCATACTTTATCCATGTAGAACTTGTTGCCAAGCGCCAGATAGCTTATATATCTGTTTTCGGCATATTCCATGAGATTGGCCGAATAGATCGACTCGAAGAAGCCGTGGCGCCCGTTCCACCGGAGATTGTAGCCATACATGTCATGGTTGCCGGGTTGCACAAACGGACTTTCCGTCACTTGGAAAGTCAGGCGGTCAGACTTGGTTATGTCGTAGCCAACGGAGGCGCCGAACTTGAAGCAGGGGATGTTGTTCCAGAACACGGAGCATCCGTAAAGATCCATCGGCGCGCGGTCATACTCGTAGCCGCCGATCGCGACCACTTCCTTGCCTGCTGATAAGTTCCAGCCATTGACCGCATAGTTGAGATATGCCCAGTCAGTACCGTTGAAGTCGGCTGTGGTCTTGTTGAGGCGTTGGCGCCAGGAATAGGTCAGTCCCGGCACTATCATGCCGTCGACACGGAGCATGAGATACTTTCCTTGGAAGCCTGTGCCGGGCTTGTAGGTGTGGGAGTCTTGAGAGACATAGTCGTAGTCGAGGCGCATTTCTGCGTCGAGACGCACGATCTCATTGGTCACTGGGGCGGAATCGTCCTGGGGCGCCGGATTGTATGGCTCCTCGGCATGCGGTGTGCCGAAGCAGGCCATAGTGGAGATAACCGACAAGAGGACCCTTGTTGCTTTCATGTTATCAGGGTGTGTAGGTTTAAGTATTTTGGAAATTTGCTGCAAATTTAATGGTATAATCCCGTCTTGCCAAAAAATCAGGAATAAAAATGTTGTATGACTTGCGTTATGGTTGACAGATGGTTCCTGGGGGAGCCCGGGAAGGGAATTACGGACATCCTTCTCATGCCTGTCGTGACGGAAGGTCGAGCATTCCGGGATTGCGACTGATAAATGAGGCATGGTCGGCTTTTATACGCGTGAGACGAGCTGTCTCTTCCTGCCGCGAGATATCAGAGATCCTTGAAAATTGGGCAAGCAGGGGCCGGTGCTCCCAGGCTTTCACGAGCCGTTCTCCTTCGTCGAGTATCTTTATTCCATCGCTGTCAAGATAGGTGGCTTTGAAGATTTCCCATATATAATCTACGGCCTCTTCCGACGGGTGCACGAGGTCGGAGGCATAAAAACGGTAGTCGCGCAGGTCATCGGTGACTATTTCATAGGCCGGGAAATAGTGGCAGAATGGGAGGTGCGAGCAGAGCTCGTCGATAGCGAGCCTCAGAGTGGCTTTCGACACGGAATTGCCGATGAAACCATCTTTGAGATGGCGTACGGGACTCACGGTGAAGACAATTCTCAGTCCGGGGAATCTGTCGCGCAGATCTGTGGCGAGTTGTTCCCAGCAGCCGGCGATCTCATCTACGGTAAGCCTCCGGCGTATGAACATCGACTGTGGCTGTTTATGGCAGTTGGCAACCACATATCCGGGGTCGGATGCCAGGAAATAGCACCACGCGGTGCCGAACGTCACGAAAAGCACACCCCCCGGGGTGAGGGCGGCGGTGAGGGCGTCGCTCATAGCCTTCAGCCTGAGCAGGGTGTCGCCGGAAAATTCTGAAGATGTCCTGGTGTCGAATAGCCAGGAATGGATCGTGCGGCCTGTGCGAAACTGCGATCTCGCGAAAGAATCCTGCCGATCGTGATCGAAGAGTAGCAGCCTCACGCTCCTCTCTATTGAGAGGGGGTTGAAGAGGGTGCCGAGAGGGTTTGACGCGTCCCAGAGGGCGCGGCGCATCCTCGCGGCGATGTTTTCGGCGAAACATGATCCGAGGAGGGCTATCGGGCGTCGGGGATCGAGAGAGACGGGGGAGGGTTCGGGCTTGAGTTCTGTACGGAATTTCACTGTAAAAGGGATTATGCGTTTTTGTTTCCTTTGCATGTATACATGGCAAGGATTGTCTGTGTAAAAAAACGGAATGGATTAAGGATTATTCAGAAAAAATACTTAATTTTGCACTTTCTAACCGAACAAGCCGCCCGCGGCATCATAAGGTACAGCAACAAGATGATATTGCAACATCCGTATAGAAAAATATCCAGACGAAAGCCCGGATCAGGGTCTGGCATGGCGAGCGTGCAGACCCGGAAAACGGCGACCCGTCTGCGTGTTTCTGGGGAGATAGTGTGCCGACATGAGCCGGGCAGCGATTGGCAGGTAAAAATTGTAACGAAATAATACGAGTGGACGCATCGAGACTTCTGTGCGCCCATTCTTTTTTTAATCTTGATAAAAGAGATGAAAATAGGTGTTGTTATGGGCTCCACCAGCGACTGGGGAGTCATGAAGGCCGCCACTGAGACCTTGGCTCAGTTTGGCGTGGAGTCGGAAACGAAAGTGCTCAGCGCACACCGCACCCCGGCGGAGCTAAAGGCCTGGGTGGAGAGTCTGCGTGATCGTGGATTCGCGGCAGTGATAGCCGCCGCCGGCGGCGCCGCGCATCTTGCCGGAGTCGTCGCCGCGTTCACAACGTTGCCTGTCATCGGCGTCCCTGTGAAGTCGAAGAGCCTTGAGGGCCTCGACTCCCTGCTGTCGATGGTGCAGATGCCTTCCGGCATCCCCGTGGCGGTCGTGGCTATCGACGGAGCCAAAAACGCCGCGCTGCTTGCAGTGGAGATTCTCGCGGTGACTGATCCGGAACTCCGTGCCAAAATGGACAGCTTCCGTGCCGAGCAGGCCCGGAAGGTGCTTGAGTCTACGCTGGCCTGATCCTGTTGTTGATGAATATGACAATGAACTATCCGACAATATGAAACCGTATAGAATATTTGTAGAGAAAAGGGAACCGTATCGCGTGGAGACGGAAAGTCTGCGCAATGAACTTAATTCCAATCTCGGCCTCAACATCGGGAGTCTGCGCCTGTTGTGTGTCTACGACCTCTTCGGCTTCACTCCTGAACTGGTGGAGAAAAGCTCATATAAGGTCTTCGGCGAACCGGCCACCGATACCGTGGCGGGAGAAGTGGATTTCGAGGGGCGTCCCTATCTTGCAGTGGAGTCTCTTCCGGGGCAGTTCGACCAGCGCGCCGCCGCTGCCGAGGAGTGCGTGAAGCTCATACAGCCTGACGCCGATATAGAGATCAGGAGCGCGCGACTGATGATCTTCGACGATACGGTAGGGGAAGAGGAGATGAAGAAAATCGCCCACTACTGCATCAATGCCGTTGAATCGAGAAAGAAGGATCTCTCGGTGCTTGCCGCTCCTGAAAGGGCCGCCGCAAAGCCTGTGCCAGTTCTCGAGGGCTTCCGTGGCATAACCGCCGCCGACGCTCCGGATTATTGCAAGAAGATGGGCCTCGCCATGAACGGCGATGACCTCATGGAGGTGGTGGCATACTTCTCCAAGGAGGGACGTGATCCCAACGAGACAGAACTCCGTATCCTCGATACATATTGGAGTGATCACTGCCGCCACACCACTTTCACGACAGAACTCACCGACATAAAGGTCGACGATTCGTTTGCATCGGCCGATCTCGAGGAGAGCCTGCGCCAGTGGCATGAGATACGCAAGGAACTCGGACGCGAGAACAAGCCTCTATGCCTCATGGATCTGGCCACTATCGGAGCCCGCTATCTCCGCAAGAAAGGCCTTCTGGAAGATCTTGAGCAGAGCGAGGAGAACAACGCCTGCAGCATATATGTGGATGTCGATGTCGACGGAGAGACCGAGAGGTGGCTTCTCCAGTTCAAGAACGAGACCCACAACCATCCCACGGAGATAGAGCCTTTCGGAGGTGCGTCCACCTGTCTCGGCGGAGCCATCCGCGACCCGTTGAGCGGCCGTAGCTACGTCTACCAGGCAATGCGCGTCACCGGCGCCGGCGACATATACCTTCCCGTGTCGGAGACTCTTGAAGGGAAGTTGCCACAGCGTGTCATATCACTGCGTGCATGTGCGGGATATTCCTCATATGGCAACCAGATAGGCCTTGCCACCACCCATGTGCGCGAGATCTACCATCCCGACTATGTGGCCAAGCGTCTTGAGGTCGGTGCCGTTGTCGGCGCCGTGAAGGCTTCCGACGTAAGACGCGAGAGCCCTGCGGAGGGTGATGTGGTGCTGATGTTCGGCGGCCGGACGGGCCGCGACGGAATCGGAGGAGCCACAGGTTCGTCGAAAGAACATACCACATCCTCCCTCGAGGAGTGTGGCTCGGAGGTGCAGAAAGGGAACGCTCCCGAAGAGAGGAAGATCGCCCGTCTGTTCCGTCGTCCGGAAGTGACACGCCTGATAAAGAAATCGAACGACTTCGGAGCCGGAGGTGTCAGCGTGGCTATCGGCGAGCTGACCGACGGTCTCGACATTCACCTTGACCGGGTGCCCACGAAATATTCCGGACTCAACACTACGGAGCTCGCCATAAGCGAGAGCCAGGAAAGAATGTCGGTGGTGGTCGAGGCCAAGGACATGGAGGAATTCATGCGCTACTGCCACGAGGAGAACCTTGAGGTGACACACGTGGCCGACGTGACCTCCACGGGACGTATGAGGATGTATTACGGCGATAAACTTGTGGCCGATCTCAGCCGTGAATTCATCGATTCCGCAGGCGCTCGCCATTTCGCGCAGGCCACTATCGGCACTGTCGAGCCTTGCGATCCTTTCATGCATGAAGTGAAAGGATCGGGAGTGAGGGAGAAGATGCTTTCGCTCCTGGCCGACGACAATGTGACATCGCAGAAAGGCCTGATAGAGCATTTCGACTCCTCGATAGGAAAATCCACGGTGCTCATGCCTTTCGGCGGAAAGACTCAGCGCACGGAGTCGCAGGTGTCGGTGCAGAAACTTCCCGTAGGCAACCATCAGACCGACACGGCAAGCATGATGGCATTCGGCTTCAATCCGTATCTGATGAGCTGGAGCCCTTATCACGGAGCCGCATACTCTGTGGTGGAGGCGGTGTCGAAGGCTGTGGCAGCCGGCGCCGATTTCAGCAGGATGCGTTTCTCATATCAGGAGTATTTCGAGAGGATGCATACCCGTGAATCGTGGGGCAAACCGTTGGCCGCGCTTCTCGGCACCCTGCGCATGCAGACTGAACTCGGGCTCGCCTCCATCGGAGGCAAGGATTCCATGAGCGGAACTTTCGCCCATATCAGCGTGCCTCCGACACTCATAGCGTTTGGCGTCGCTCCCGTGAGCGCCCATGATGTGATCAGCCCTGAGTTTAAGAAGGAGGGCGACTTCCTATATATAGTAAGACATAATCCTCTGCCGTCGCTGATGCCCGACACCAAGCAGCTTATGGAGAATTACCGGATGCTCAACCGACTGATAAAGGAGGGCACGGTGGTCGCGGCATATGCCCTGGGATTCGGTGGCGCCACTGAGGCACTGGCTAAGATGAGCTTCGGCAACCGCATAGGCGCCGATGTGACGGTGAAAGAGAGCGATCTCTTCAACTATGGCAACGGCTCGATACTCGTGGAGAGCAAGGAGATACTCGAGCTCCCCGCATTCGAGCTCATAGGAGCCACTACCGGCGACGGCAAGCTCACTGTCAACGGCGAGAGCATTGACATCGAGGAGGCCTTCGAGGCGAACCGTAAGAGATTCACTGCCGTATATCCTGACCGAAGCGGTGTGGAGGGAACGGCACGCAATGCGGTCTCCGGCCCTGAGGCAATCACTTATAAGGGGGAGGCCAAAGAGCATCCTGTGGTGTACCTCCCCGTGTTCCCCGGTACCAACTGCGACTATGATATGGCTAAGTCATTCGCGGCAGAGGGTGCGGAAGTCACTACATCAGTGTTCTGCAACCTTACGGCTGACGATGTCGAGAAATCTACCTCCGACATGGCTGCCCATATCGATGCCTGCGACATCCTCGCATTCTCGGGAGGTTTCTCCGAAGGTGATGAGCCCGACGGCAGCGGCAAGTTCATAGCCAGCGTGATCCAGAACGAGAAGGTCAAGTCTGCCATAGAGCGTCTGCAGGCCCGGGGAGGTCTGATACTCGGTATCTGCAACGGTTTCCAGGCTCTTGTGAAGTCAGGTCTTCTCCCATTCGGCAAGATAGGCGAGCTTGGCCCGGATTCCCCGACGCTTTTCCACAACGACATCAACCGTCACATATCGCAGATGGTCACCACGCGTGTGGGCACGGTATCCTCTCCCTGGCTCAAGGGCTTCAGCGAGGGTGATCTCCACACGATCGCCGCTTCTCACGGTGAGGGTAAGTTTGTGGCGGATTCGGAGCTGGCCGAAACTCTTCACCGCAACGGTCAGATCGCATTCCAGTATGCCGACGCAGAGGGTAATGCAACGATGACCTCTCCGGCGAACCCCAACGGCTCGACAGAAGCCATCGAGGGCATCATCTCTCCCGACGGTCTTATCCTTGGAAAGATGGGCCATTCCGAACGCTACGACGAGGGCCTTATGAAGAATATCCCCGGCAACAAGCGTCAGAACCTTTTCGCCAACGCCGTGGCCTACTTCAGAAAAAAGTGAGTGTCTATATCTGATTGACCGGAGAGGCCGGCGTGGCCTGACCTCTCTGATCAGTCTGAAACCTGATAACTGAAAACGAAAAACAATATACGACAATGGCAAAAAGTTATGAAGCTTCAGGCGTGAATCTGGAAGCAGGCTACGAGGTTGTGAGCCGCATAAAGAAACACGTCGCTTCGACGAATATCGCTGGTTGCATGGGCAACATCGGATCGTTCGGAGGTATGTTCGATCTCGGTTCGCTCGGCTACAGCCATCCCATCCTCGTGAGCGGTACGGACGGCGTGGGTACGAAACTCAAGATCGCCTTCGCTCTCGACAAGCATGACACAATCGGTGTCGATGCCGTGGCCATGTGTGTGAACGACGTGCTCGCGCAAGGTGCCAAACCTCTTATTTTCCTCGACTATGTGGCTGTGGGTAAAAACCACCCGGCAGTTGTAGAGGCTATAGTGGCCGGTGTGGCCGAAGGTTGCCGCCAGGCGGGTTGCGCTCTTGTAGGAGGCGAGACCGCGGAGATGCCCGGCATGTATGCCGAGGATGACTACGACATCGCCGGATTCACGGTGGGCGCAGTAGAGAAGGAGCGCCTGATAGACTGCTCAAAGGTGAAGGCTGGTGATATCCTGGTCGGTATAGCGTCGTCGGGAGTGCATTCCAACGGTTTCAGCCTCGTACGCAAGATTGTAGCTGACGCAGGGCTCGACCTCAATGCCAAGTATGATGAGACCGGCGACAGGACGCTCGGCGAGATGCTTCTCACTCCTACCAAGATTTATGTGAAGCAGGTGCATAAGGTGCTTGACGAGATTGACGTGCACGGTATCGCCCATATAACGGGCGGAGGCTTCGATGAGAATATTCCGCGTATACTATCCGACGGACAGGGTATCGAGATCGAGGAGGGAAGCTGGGAGATACTTCCGGTGTTCCGTATCCTTGAGAAATATGGCCATGTTCCCCATCGTGAGATGTTCAACATCTTCAATATGGGAATCGGCATGGTTCTCGCTGTCGACGAGGCCGATGTGGCACGCACGATCGAGATCCTCACGGAAGCCGGAGAGAAGGCGTCTGTGATCGGTAGAATCGTCGAAGGAAAAGGTGTGACGATAAAATAAAGGCATCAGGGATGAAAAGGAAGATAGCGGTTTTCGCAAGTGGCAACGGCACCAATTTCGAGGCGCTTGCCAACGCATGTGCCGATGGCAGGCTCGACGCCGAGATAGTGCTCTGTGTCACTGACAAGCCTGGTGCTTATGTCGTGGAGCGTGCGCGTCGTCACGATGTGCCGACCATCGAGTTCCGGCCGAAAGACTTTGCTTCGAAAGCTGAGTTCGAGACCATGCTTGTCAACGAACTGCGCTCCAGAGGTGTGGAGCTGATATGTCTTGCCGGCTACATGCGTATTATCGGCGATGTGCTGCTGGAGAATTACGGAGGCCGGATAATCAATATCCATCCTTCGCTTCTTCCCGCATTCCGCGGAGCCGACGCCATAGGTCAGGCTCTTGAATACGGCGTGAAGGTGTTTGGCGTGACGATTCACTATGTTGACGCCACTCTCGACGGCGGCAAGATCATTTCCCAGGTGGCCGTGGCTTACGATGGCTCCGACCGCGAGGAACTGGAACCGCTTATCCACGCGCAGGAGCATATCCTCTATCCCCGCACCGTAGCCCGGATACTCGATTCTCTCCCTCATGAAAATCAGTGATTTGAAATCAGTGATTTTGGGAAAACCGCAAATTTCAAATTACAAATCATTAAATAACAGAAACCCTCAACTTTATATAATAAATGAGAGCTTTAATCAGCGTAAGCGACAAGACTGGGGTGGTGGAGTTCGCCACTGCCCTCAAGAACCTCGGTTGGGAACTCATCGCCACCGGCGGCACATTGAAGGTGCTCCGCGGCTCCGATCTGGAGGTGCTTGACATACAGGATGTGACAGGATTCCCCGAAATTTGCGAGGGGCGTGTGAAAACGCTCCATCCGAAAGTGCACGGCGGACTTCTCGCACGCCGAGACAGCGCCGACCACATGGCGCAGCTTGCCGAAAACGGCATCACGACCATCGAGATGGTCTGCGTGAATCTCTATCCTTTCGAGGCAACTATCGCCAAAGAGGGCGTGACGATGGAAGATGCCGTGGAGAATATCGACATAGGCGGTCCGTCGATGCTTCGCAGCGCCGCCAAGAACTTCCGCGATGTGACAGTCGTATGTGATCCCTCCGATTATGCCGGGATTATCGAGGAGATAGCAGCCAATGGCAATACATTGCCGGAGACACGACTGAAACTCTCCGCGAAGGCTTATACCCACACGGCCCTCTACGACAGCCATATCGCTACCTATATGCGTAAGGCTGCCGGTCTCGACGAGAAACTGTTCCTCTCATTCGATGCTATCCAGACACTCCGCTACGGTGAGAACCCTCATCAGGCAGCCGCTTTCTACCGTGCGCCTCAGGAGGTGTCTTATTCGGTGGCCCATGCGCGCCAGCTCGGAGGGAAGGAGCTCAGCTACAATAATATCCAGGATGCGAACGCAGCCCTTAATATCGTCAGGGAGTTCAGCGAACCCTTCTGTGTGGCACTGAAACATATGAATCCCTGCGGGGCAGGCATCGGGAAAGATCTTCTCGAGGCATGGACACGCGCTTACGAGGCTGATAAAGTCAGCATCTATGGCGGTATCGTGGCGATGAACCGTCCGCTCACGGCTGAGGTAGCCCGCCAGATGAAGCCGATCTTCCTTGAGATCGTCATGGCTCCCTCTTTCGAGCCGGAGGCTCTGGAAGTGCTCGCTTCCAAGAAGAATCTTCGTCTCCTTGAAGTGACTATGGACAATGTGAAGGCTCCTCAGAAACAGTATGTAAGTGTCAACGGCGGGATGCTCGTGCAGGATGCCGACACTGAGTGCAAGGAGATAACAGCCGACATGTGTGTGACCGAACGCAAGCCGACCGAGCAGGAGCTTAAGGAGCTCGATTTCGGCTGGAAGATCGTGAAGCATGTCAAGAGCAACGCTATAGTTGTTGTCAAAGATGAGGCTACAGCCGGAGTCGGAGCCGGACAGATGAACCGTGTGGGCTCAGCTCAGATAGCGCTTGAGGAGGCCAAGGCAGCCGGTATCACGGAAGGTCTTGTGCTCGCTTCCGATGGTTTCCTTCCTTTTGGCGACACCGTGGAGCTCGCTTCGAAATACGGGGTGACAGCCATTGTACAGCCCGGCGGAAGTATCCGCGACGAGGATTCGATACGTGTTGCCAATGAGAAGGGCATAACCATGCTTTTCACCGGAATGCGTCATTTCAAACATTGACAGTAGGCTGGTTGACAACGGAAAACGGACAACAGAAAACGGACAACGATATATGGATAAGAAAGTGCTTGTAGTGGGTGGCGGCGGTCGCTGCCATGCCATCGTAAAGGCTCTGAAACGTTCGCCGAGGGTGGGGAAGATTTTCTGCGCCCCCGGCAACGCCGGAATAGCTGAAGACGCAGAATGTGTGGCCATAGGCGTGGAGGATGTCGACGCTCTCGTGAAATTTGTCGGGGAGAACGGCATCGACATGACCGTGGTCGGCCCTGAAGCGGCACTTGCTGCCGGACTTGTCGATGCTCTTGAGGCCGCAGGCCACAAGGCGTTCGGACCTACGAAAGCTGCTGCCCGCATAGAGAGCAGCAAGGAATTTGCCAAGCAGATAATGAAACGTCATGGTGTGCCTACTGCCGGTTATGAGGCGTTCGACGATTTTGACGCCGCATGGGAGTATGTTAAAAACCGTCCATTGCCGGCCGTCATCAAGTATGACGGCCTGGCCGCAGGCAAAGGCGTCGTGGTGGCATTGTCCTATGAGGAGGCCGAGGCTGCCTTGCGCGACATGCTTCTTGACGCCAGTTTCGGCAAAGGCCGTGTCGTTGTGGAGGATTTTCTCGACGGGCCTGAATTCTCGTTCATGTGTGTGGTGTCAGGCCGTAAGGTCTATCCGCTCGCGATGGCTCAGGATCATAAGCGTGCCTACGATGGCGACAAAGGTCCGAACACCGGGGGCATGGGTGCCTATTCTCCTGTGCCTTTTGTCACAGAGGAGGTGCGCGCCACGGCTTTGCGCGACATTATGCAGCGCACGGCCGACGCAATGGCAGACGAGGGCGTACCGTTCAAGGGGGTTCTCTATGGTGGTCTTATTCTCACGGCTGATGGCCCGAAGGTGATAGAGTTCAATGCCCGTTTCGGCGATCCCGAGACAGAGGTTGTGCTCCCGCGCCTGAAGAGCGATTTTTACGATCTGGTGGAAGCCGCTGTCGACGGCAGGGATTGCGCGACCGAATGGAGTCCCGAGGCATATCTGGGTGTCGTGCTCGCTTCCAAGGGATACCCCGGCTCGTATAAGAAAGGAGTTGAGATCAAGGGCCTTGACAAGGTCGATGCGGAAGTGTACCATATGGGTACGAAACGCGACGGCGACAGAATCCTGACCGCCGGCGGACGCGTGCTTATGGTTGTTGGCAAAGGGAAGAACATCGCCGAGGCCAACGAGGCTGCGAAAGCCGAGATCTCCAAGATTGACTGTCCTGAGCTCTTCCACCGCACCGACATAGGGAAAGCAAGCCTGAATCAATTATAAATTGGGAATTTTGAATCAGTAATAGAATTCGGAAATCCTACATGGACGTTGAAGACTCTCTGAGCCGCACTGAAACAACTCGGAATAACTGAAAACTGAAAAACGGACAATATACAACCGATGACTATAAGCGGAACACAATTAGCGAAAGAACTGAAAAATGCCGTGGCTGCCCAGGTGGCCGAGGTAAAGGAGAAATACGGACGCGCACCCCATCTTGTGGTGATTCTCGTAGGTGAGGATCCCGCGAGCCAGTCATACGTGAAGGGTAAGGGTCGCGATGCCGAGGAGGTTGGCTTCAAAAGCACCACCATCCGCCGGCCTGCCGACATCACCGAGGAGGAGCTCCTCGGCATGATCGCCGAACTCAATGCCGACGACACTGTCGACGGTGTGCTCGTGCAGCTCCCTCTTCCCAAGCATATAGATGAGGATAAGGTGATCGAGGCTATCGCCAAGGAGAAGGATGTCGACGGTTTCCATCCCGGCAATGTCGCTTCTCTATGGCAGAAGCTCCCGTGCACCCTTCCGTGCACTCCCAAGGGTATCATCAAGCTGCTCGACAAGGCCGGTGTGGAGATCGAGGGTAAGAAGGCTGTTGTCATAGGCCGCAGTAATATCGTGGGCCTCCCCGCGGCAAAACTGCTCCTTGACCGCAACGCTACCGTGACCATGGCCCACAGCCGGACGAAAGACCTTGCCAAAGTCACGTCGGAGGCCGATATCCTCGTGGTGGCCATCGGCCGTCCGTGGTTTGTCACTGCCGACATGGTCGGAGAGGGCGCCGCGGTGATCGATGTGGGCGTGAACCGTGATCCGGAGACTGGCAAGCTATGCGGTGATGTCGATTTCGAGCCCGTCAGCCGGAAGGCGTCGGTCATTACTCCCGTGCCTGGAGGCGTAGGGCCCATGACCCGCGCTTGCCTGATGGAGAACACCCTTGAGTGCTTCATCCGCAAGATGGAGAAGAGCGCAGGCAAATGATCTTTATTATGAAAGCCGGACGTGCAGGGGCGCGTCCCAACAACAATAACAGACTATGGTAGAAAGATACGGAAGAGACGTGATGCGCAACGTCTGGACTGAGGAAAATAAATTCCGCGCATATCTTAAAGTGGAGCTCCTGGCCGCGGAGGCCTGGAGCGAGCTTGGCGTTGTGCCCCGTGAGGACGTTGAGAAGCTCAACAGAGACGCTACATTCAATATAGACCGAATCAAGGAGATCGAGCTGCAGACACGCCACGATGTAGTGGCGTTCACCCGCACGGTCAGCGAGTCGCTCGGCGAGGAGAGGAAGTGGGTGCACTACGGTCTTACCTCCACCGATGTGGTCGACACTGCTAACGGCTATCTTTTCAAGCAGGCCAACGAGATCCTTCTTAAGGATATCGAGGAATATATCGAGATGCTCGGCAAGCAGGCTCTCCGCTTCAAGAATCTTCCATGCATAGGCCGTACACACGGTATCCATGCCGACATTACGTGCTTCGGTCTGAAGTGGGTGCTTTGGCGTGCTGAGATGCAACGCAACCTTGAGCGTTTCAAGGAAGCTGCCAAAGGCGTGGAGGTAGGCAAGATCAGTGGTGCAGTTGGTAATTTTGCCAACATCCCTCCCTTCGTGCAGGACTTTGTATGCGGTAAACTCGGTATCGCCAGCTCCGATATCAGCACACAGGTGATACAGCGTGACCGCCACGCATACTATATGGCTACCCTCGCCCTCATCGGCGCGAGCCTGGAGCAGATGGCCCTTGAGGTGCGCAATCTCCAGCGCACGGAGGTGCATGAGGTTGAAGAGGCGTTTGGCAAAGGCCAGAAAGGTTCGTCGGCAATGCCTCACAAGCGTAATCCGGTCAGCAGCGAGAATATCTGCGGCTGCGCGCGCGTGCTCCGCGGATACATGGCCACCGCTTATGAGAACGTGGCCCTCTGGCACGAGCGTGACATCTCCCACTCGGCCACTGAGCGTATCATTATGCCCGACGCCACAATCCTTCTCGACTACATGCTCAACCGCATGAAGGGAATTCTTGAGAACATCGTTGTGTTTGAAGACCAGATGATGGCCAACATCTACCGCACCAACGGTGTGATATTCGCGCAGCGTGTGATGAATGCCCTTATCGACAAGGGCTTCGTTCGCGAGAAGGCTTATGACACCGTGCAGCCGATAGCCATGAAAGCCATGAGTGTCGGCGCATCCTATCAGGATCTTCTCAAGCAGGATCCGACGGTGATGGGAGCGCTTACGGAGGAAGAGCTCGACAACTGCTTCACTCTGGACTACTATTTCAAGAATGTGGATTATATTTACAAACGCAATAAATTGGAAGAATAATGTCGGAAAGATTAGTAGTCATCGGCTCCCAGTGGGGCGATGAGGGAAAAGGAAAGATTACCGACTATTTCGCATGCCGCGCCGACATGGTGGTCCGCTACCAGGGAGGCAACAATGCCGGCCACAGCGTGATGTTCAACGGCCATAAGTATTCGCTGCAGAGCATCCCCTCCGGCATCTTCAACCCCGCCACTGTCAACGTGATGGGCAACGGCATGGTCGTCAATCCCGAGTCGGTGCTCGTGGAGCTCCAGAAACTTCACGATCAGGGAATCACGGACTATCAGCTCTTCATCTCCGACCGCGCCGCCATGGTTATGCCCTGGCACAGCGCGCTCGACGGCGCTTATGAGAATCTCAAGGGGGGAAAGCTCATCGGCACTACCAAGAAGGGTATAGGTCCGGCCTACTGCGATAAATACAGCCGTGTAGGTCTCCGTATGGGCGACCTGCTTGAGCCGGAATATTTCGCGGAGCGTCTGCAGGGGGCTCTCGACCAGAAAAACCTGGAACTCGAGACCCTCGGACTGCCGAAATACGATTTTCAGGAGGTCTACGACCGCTACATGGAGATCGCGAAGATTCTCGGGCCTCGCATTGTCGACACATCCGACCTTATCAACAAGGCTCTGCTGAGCGACAAGAAGATCCTTTTCGAGGGAGCCCAGGGTATGATGCTCTGTATTGACCACGGCACATATCCTTTCGTAACATCCTCCACGCCGTCGTCGGCGAGTGTGCCGGTCGGGGCCGGAATCTCCCCGAAATGGATCGACAACGTGGTAGGCGTGGCAAAGGCATATTGTACCCGCGTGGGTGAGGGCCCTTTCCCCACGGAACTATTCGATGAGATCTCGCATGAGATCCGTGAGCGTGGTCATGAGTATGGCACAGTCACAGGCCGTCCGCGCCGTGTGGGTTGGTTTGATGCCGTCGTGGCCCGCTACACGAGCCGCCTCGCAGGTATCGATAACTGGGCACTCATGCTCTTCGATGTGCTGTCAGGCCTTGACAAAGTGAGGATCTGCACGCACTACGAACTCGACGGCAAGGTGATCGACACGCCCCCGTCAACGATATCGAAGCTTGCGCGCTGCAAACCTGTCTATGTGGAACTCGACGGCTGGAAAGAGGATATTACAGGAGTAAAGTCGTTCGACGAGCTCCCTGACAATGCCAAGGCCTATGTCCGCAAGATTGAGGAGCTGACAGGTGTCCCCGTAGGGGTCATCTCCGTAGGTCCTGACCGCACGCAGACCATACTTATCTCCGAGAAACTGAAAAATTTCTGAGGAATGAAGGAAGACTTCATTGAATCTTCAACCTTTTAACCGTTAACTCATATGTCATTCTTAACAGAAAAAGTAAAAGAGGAAGGCATGACGTTTGACGACGTCCTCCTCATTCCCGCATATTCCGAGGTCACCCCCAATATGGTGAACGTCCAGACACGCTTCTCACGCAATATCACGCTCAACATCCCTGTGGTGTCGGCGGCGATGGATACGGTGACTGAGGCTGCCATGGCGATAGCCATCGCCCGCCAGGGAGGAATCGGCGTGATCCATAAGAACATGCCCATCGAGGCACAGGCTGCTCAGGTCAGGAAAGTGAAACGCGCGGAGAGCGGCATGATCTTCGACCCTGTGACAATCACTCCGCAGCAGACCGTAGGCGACGCACAGCGTATAATGCACGAGAACCATATCGGCGGAATACCCGTGGTAGACGAGGCCGGAAAACTCGTGGGAATCGTGACGAACCGCGATCTGCGTTTCCAGACGGAGGAGACGCTCCCCATCTCGGAGGTGATGACCAAGGAGAATATCGTGACCACAACCAACCCCGATCTCGCTGAGGCATCGCAGATACTTCTGCGCCACAAGATCGAGAAGCTTCCCGTGGTCGACGAGAACAATAAGCTCGTAGGCCTCATCACCTACCGCGACATAACCAAGATTCAGGACTATCCCAACGCCTGCAAGGACTCCAAGGGGCGTCTGCGCGTTGCTGCCGGCGTGGGCGTGACGAGCGATACTCTCAAGCGCGTTGAGGCTCTTGTGCATGCAGGAGTTGATGCTGTCGTGATCGATACAGCCCACGGTCATTCAGCCAATGTTGTCAATACACTGAAGGCTGTAAAGGCTAATTTCCCAGAAATCGACGTGCTTGTCGGCAACATAGCCACTGCCGACGCCGCAGAGTATCTTATCGCCAACGGTGCCGACGGCATCAAAGTGGGCATAGGCCCCGGTTCAATCTGCACAACGCGTATTGTCGCAGGTGTCGGTGTGCCTCAGTTGAGCGCAATCTTCAACTGCTCGCAGGTGGCCGCACGCCACGGCGTGCCTGTTATAGGGGATGGCGGTCTCCGTTACTCCGGCGATGTCGTGAAGGCAATCGCCGCAGGCGCCGATTGTGTCATGATGGGATCGATGCTCGCCGGCACGGAGGAGTCGCCGGGCGAGACTATCATCTACAACGGACGTAAGTTCAAAGCTTACCGTGGCATGGGTTCTATCGAGGCTATGGAGGCCGGTTCGAAAGACAGGTATTTCCAGAGCGAGACCTGCGATTCGAGCAAGTTCGTGCCTGAAGGAATCGTGGCCCGTGTGCCTTACAAGGGAACGCTCGCCGAGACCATCTACCAGCTTCTCGGTGGTCTTCGTTCAGGCATGGGCTATTGCGGAGCCAAGGATATCGCGACTCTCCACAACGCCAAGTTCGTGCGTATCACCTCGGCCGGTGTCATCGAGAATCATCCCCATGATGTGACCATCACCAAGGAGGCTCCCAACTATTCGCGTGGCGAATAAATGTTAATTCCGGCGGGGAGCTGTCAGTAATGATGGCTTCCCGTCGTCAACCGACAGAAAAATATGGAAAAGATAATAATACTGGATTTCGGCTCGCAGTACACCCAGCTCATCGCACGTCGCGTGCGTGAGCTCAACGTATATTGCGAGATCCATCCTTTCAACAAGATTCCGGAGCTCGGAAGCGACGTTAAGGGTGTGATCCTTTCCGGCTCACCATCCTCAGTGCGCGATGCCGATGCTCCGAAGCCCGACCTGAGCGCCATAAAAGGGCATTTCCCTCTGCTCGGAGTATGCTATGGAGCCCAGCTCCTCGCTTCCGAGTTCGGCGGGGAGGTGGAAGGTGCGCCTTCGCGTGAGTACGGCAGGGCCATGCTCCGCGTGATTGATCCTATCGACGCTCTTCTGCTCAATGTGCCCTCCCCCACGCAGGTATGGATGAGCCATGGCGACACCATCACCCGTCTGCCCGAGGGTTATAAGGTGATCGGCAGCACGGAGAATGTCCGTGCCGCAGCCTATCATGTGGAAGGGGAGAAGACCTGGGGCATACAGTTCCACCCGGAGGTATACCATTCGACCGATGGCACTCAGATACTCGCGAATTTCGTACTCGGCATATGCGGATGTTCGGGAACATGGAGCCCTGCATCGTTCATCGAGACGACTGTGGCGGAACTTCGTGAGAAATTGGGTGATGACCGTGTGATCCTCGGACTCTCCGGAGGTGTGGATTCCTCTGTGGCCGCGATGCTGCTCCACAAGGCTATCGGCGACCGTCTGACGTGTATCTTCGTCAACAACGGGCTGCTGCGCAAGAATGAGTTTGAAGAGGTGCTTGATTCTTACAAGAACATGGGCCTCAATGTGATTGGAGTAGATGCAAGCGAGCGTTTCTATGCAGATCTCAAGGGAGTGACCGATCCCGAGGGTAAGCGCAAGATCATCGGCCGCGACTTCGTGGAGGTTTTCAATGCCGAGGCCAAGAAGATAGAGAACGCCAAATGGCTTGCCCAGGGCACGATCTATCCCGATGTGATCGAGAGCTGTTCGGTGAAGGGACCGTCTGCCACTATCAAGAGTCACCACAATGTGGGTGGCCTTCCCAAGGAGATGAACCTGAAGGTTGTAGAGCCGCTGCGGCTGCTCTTCAAGGATGAGGTTCGCCGCGTGGGCAAGGCTATGGATATGGATCCGAGGCTTCTCGGACGTCATCCTTTCCCGGGTCCCGGACTCGGTATCCGCATCATCGGAGAGGTGACGCCGGAGAAGGTAAGGGTGCTTCAGGAGGCTGATGCCATCTTCATCAACGGTCTGCGCAAGGAGGGTCTTTACGACAAGGTATGGCAGGCCGGTGTGATGCTGCTTCCGGTGCAGAGTGTCGGCGTGATGGGCGATGAGCGCACCTACGAGAGCTGCGTGGCTCTCCGCGCCGTGATATCCACCGACGGTATGACAGCCGACTGGGTACACCTTCCCTACGAATTCCTGGCCAACGTGAGCAACGAGATCATCAACAAGGTCCGCGGCGTGAACCGCGTAGTTTATGATATCTCCTCAAAACCGCCAGCCACGATCGAGTGGGAGTGATCTATAATTTTGAATGTTGAATGTTGAATTTTGAATTAATAGAGCTTCAAAATTATGGGGCGTAGTGAGGACAATATTGTTCTGAAGAAGTCTATGGACTTCGCTGTGCGTATTGTCAGACTCCATAAGTATCTCTCTAATGAAAAAAAGGGAATCTGTCCTATCAAAGCAGTTGCTTCGTTGCGGAACATCTGTCGGCGCTAATCTTTATGAAGCGCAGGAGTCTGTATCGCAGAAGGAATTCGAAGCCAAAGTCTACATTGCTTTGAAAGAGGCCCGTGAGTCCGAATACTGGCTCAAGTTGCTTTATATGACAGATTATCTTAATCATGATGAATACGACAGTATTAATGCTGACTGCACCGAAATACTGAAACTCCTCGTCACCATCACCAAATCCCTCCGATGTAAATAATTCAACATTCAACATTAAAAAATTGTCCACGACTGATTCATTGAGTCAGCCGTGGATTGTTTTTTTGCGCGTTTTGAAAGAGACAATCCCGCCATTTGTCATGGAATATGGAGACGCTCCCCGACTGAAAGCATTTATATTTGGGTTTCAGGGGGAATTTGATTATATTCGCGTTGTCAAACAATGAAAAAGTGATAAGTTATGGAAAAGATAGGCAATCAGGAGGCTCTCGCTTGGGTGAAGAGCCGCGAATGGGCTAACGGATGGAATGCGGATGTCGATGAATCGGTTGATGCCGTGGAGTTTGCCACCCAATATAAAAATAACAAGGAATTGTGGGATAAGCTGTTCTCGTTCCTTGCCACAACGGATTTCCAAAGTCTTGAACCCGGTAAGATAGAACTGGTGCCGGGACGTCTTTGGATCAATGTGCTGGAATATACTCCTAAGGATAGCGACAACACTAAGATCGAATCTCATCGGAAGTTTATCGATCTTCAATATACTTTTGAAGGCAATGAGATTATGGGTCTGGCGTCTGATGTTACACCCATAGGTGACTACGATCCAGTGAAAGACCGCACAAATTATGTCACCGATAAACCTATCGCATATTCAAAGGCTGATCCGGGCCGCTTCTTCCTCTATTTCCCGAAAGACATGCATCAGCCATCCGTCAAAGGAGAGGGAGAGGCTGTGCCAAGCCGCAAAATTGTCGGTAAGATCGAGTATGTCTGAGTCATCATATACTGGCTATTGGGAATAATATAAACGCTATTCATCGCAGTATTATGACACGTTTCTTCTTTTTATCGGTTTCATTGCTTCTTGCTCTTGAAGTATCGGCGCTCGTTCAACAAGACTTTACCTTGACTGGAAAAATCTCAGGAGTGCAGAAGGGCGATACTTTGCGTTTCGAGCGCATATTGTATCCGGGTTTCGTCAAAGAAGCAGCTTTTGATATTATTGTAGAAAAGCCGGATCTCTTCTCATATTCCGGAAAGCAGGATCATGATCAGGAATACATTATGACGTATCTCCCAAAAGAAGGTCTGACACCTGACTGTGACCGCGTGGGCAGGGATTTTATTGTAACCGATGGCGACAACATAAACTTCTCTGGAAAAGTCAATGAGATATACTATTGCACTCTCGGAGGAGGTATATACCGGGATTCTCTATTTTCCAGAATGTTGCAGCTTGAGGATTCGGTCGGAATTGTAAGAAGCAGTTATCTTACTAAAATGAATGAAGCTACTGCCCGTAAAGATACGGTCAGTGCGATGCAATACTTAAAACTGTTCAACAATTTCGGGCGCGCCGGCTCTGAGCCGGTAATTGACCGATATCATGAGGCGCGGAAGGCTTATGCTGAAGCGAGACCTGAAGGATCGATATATCTTCTTGTCAACGCCTTGCAGAAAATTTCGTACACTCCGGTTGAAGAAGCGAGATCCTTGTACGATTCGTGGAGTCAAGATCTTAGAGATAGCTATTACGGACAAATTTATGCCAAGGAATTGTCGAAGGTAGAACAGCTTGCCGAGGGACAACCGGTGCCGGGTTTTTCCGTGACAACCACCGATAGCATCCGGATTGCAGAAGACGATTATAGAGGCAAATATCTGCTGATCTATCATTGGGGAATGTGTCCTGGATCGCTTCAGATTGACTCGATGGTACGTGATCTATATGACCGATATTCTGATAAAGGACTGGAGGTTTTGGGCATGACGGAATCCTTGGCACAGATACGAGAGGTGCACGACGGTTTGTCGGAAAAAGAAAAATACCAACTTCCGGGTGTCGATGATCTGCGGGCAGTATTGGGTGGCATGCTTGAGCATCCCTGGAAAGAGGTTGAGGTCGGTGGTGATAATAAGGAAAATGCATCGCTGAAAGACACTTTCAAGATCGGAGGGCTTCCATTTTTTGTATTTATCGGTCCAGACGGAACAATCCGCTCCCGCGGTTTTTCCGAAGCATTCTTCAAGGCCCGCGACATCCTTGACAAGGAACTCAGCTCAACCGCTGAATCAGGGAAACCATAGCCTCCCGATTGCGAATCAATATACAGATTGGATCTAAGAATCTGTTTAATGCCGCTTTCTAACAGCCTGGAGCGAGTGGAGCATTCCGGGACAGTGGCTACGGTCTTTACGGTGGTATGTTCCCGTTAATGGTTTGGGCGACACCGAGGTGCCGCCCTTAGAATTTAATGCCCATTTGAAAATTAACTTACTACTTACAACGGGGATTCGGCGCCTCCCGGTGCCTTGTCTCCGGTTTCCTTTTATGTCGTGACGCCTGCATGGCACGGGTCGTTTCTCGGTTCACGTAGGCATAAAATAAAAGCGTGGGAAACAACCTGTTGCCATCCCATCGCTTGAGGCCTTCGCATTGCCCATCAGAATCGGACAGCAACACAGAAGCCCACGCATTTAGAATTGATGCACATTGATATACTTGAGGCTTCACGCTTGCGCGTCAAGCCTCGTGCACGTCATTCATACACATGGCGTCAACTGTATGCTTGATCCACAGATCCTGATTTGAAAGTTGCGAAGTTCCAAGCGATCAGAGGATAAGCGTCGAGTAACGCTTTTGTAAAATGTCTGCCTCCCGCCCCCGACCCACGATCATTGCGGGCTTCCAGGCGATCGGTATTGCAAAGTTATAATTCTTATTCGCTTTTTACAAATTATTTCCAATAATTTTTTGAAAATCGTTATTTCTAAACTCCTTTAAGAGGAGATTATGACGAATGAGTTCTTTTGCCAAGAAAGATGTAGAGGAGAGGAAAGACTGTCGTAACAAGTGAAAATGCCAGTAATATATGTGATTTGTTTTGTCTATAAGATAGAAACCATTGCACATAGAATCACGCTTATGGAGTTTGCCCCGGCCATCCACAGAAAGCTGGATTTGAAGGAATACTTAAATATACATTTCAAGGATAATCCTTCAATGCAGGTGTTGGCGAGGACCACACATAAATAATCGAGGATCCAGTGTGATATCTGAAATGTGCCTCCTCCGAACGGTAACATGAGAAATTCCACTGCTATTCCACTTGCTGGAATCAGTAAAAGCCCAGTAAATGCGGAGATAGCATTTGTGGCTGCCATTATTCCAAGAGATCTGAGCCAGCCAGTCTTGAGGAATATATGTGCGGCTATGGTTTCGAATGTCAGTCCGGTTAAAATTATGTACCATGAATAATAGTCCTGTAAGATATACAGTGATGGCCATATCATATTAGCACTTACAGCGAAAGGTGTGGCAAGTAGTAAAACTGTAAGTATATATTTAATATCGCAATGTAGCATACCGGCAAGTCAAAATTAATGTGCTAAATGTCAAGCATATTTTTCCACAAGCAAAATACTCATATCTACACCTCGGGCTCCTTTAATCATGATAAGCCTGTCACTCCATGCAATGGAGTCATAGAGATATCTGTGAAGAGGGGCATCAAGGCTCTCCATCAACCGCGCTGAAATTTCGTAGATACGTTCCATACTCTTCAAGTTTCCACAAAGTTACCAATATTTTTCTTTGCAAAGAAAGAAAAATGCCAAATTCTTTTCTCTGTAAAGAAAAATAACGGCTAACATTCTGTGCCGTAACTTATTATAAGTATCTTATAACTCCTATAAACAGCTAATGTAATCTGGATCTGAATTATGGTTTAAGGAACTAAAGACGGAATTGATAAACAAACACACCCGGGCTGATAGGAGTCCGGGTGTGTTTGTTTGGATGGGGAGGAGATTATTTCGGTTTTGATTCGCAATATACGCAGCGATAGCCGCCGGAATGGTCGTGGGCGGGACGGAAAAGGCTCTCCACGCCGACCTCCATGTTGGAGATGCAGCGGCGGTTGCGGCAGATGAACTTGCCGCGCACGGCATCGGCAGGTACCAGCTCGGTTGATTTCGAAGGATCCTTGGCCCAGTCGAGGAGCTTGCAGATAAGGGCCATGCGCACGAACTTGCCGTTCTCCACCTGACGGAAATAAGCCGCGCGGGGATCATCGTCAACGTCTGTGCTGATCTCATTGACGCGGGGGAGAGGATGCAGTATGCGCATCTCCGGGCGTGCGAGACGGAGTTTCTCCTTATCGAGGATGAAGAAGTCCTTGACGCGGTCATACTCGTCCTCATCGAGGAAACGTTCCTTCTGCACACGGGTCATATAGAGCACGTCGAGTTCGCCCATCACCTCTTCCATGGTGTCGACCTCCTTGTAGGGCACGCCGTTCATCTCACACACCTCCTGCTTCATATAGTCGGGAAGACGGAGCTGTTCGGGAGCGATGAGCACCACTTTCACGCCTGTGTAGCGCGATAGCGCCTTTATGAGGGAGTGAACCGTGCGTCCGAACTTCAGGTCGCCGCAGAAGCCGATGGTAATGTTGTCGAAGCGGCCTATCTCACGCTTGATGGTGAGCAGGTCGGTGAGAGTCTGCGTCGGATGACTATGGCTTCCGTCGCCGGCATTGATCACCGGGATTCGCGAGTTCATGGCCGAGACAGTTGCCGCGCCTTCCTCAAAGTGACGCATGGCGATGATGTCGGCGAAACAGTTGATCACCTTGGTGGTGTCGGCGCATGTCTCTCCCTTGCTCACAGATGAGCTTTTGGCGTCGGAAAATCCGAGCACATTGCCACCAAGCTCCATCATGGCGGCTGTGAAGCTCAGACGCGTACGTGTCGAGGGCTCGTAGAAAAGAGTGGCGAGCTTCTTCCCTTTGCAGCGGTCGGCATATTTCTCGCGGTTGTCGATTATGTCGAGGGCGAGGTCGATGATTTCCTCAAGCTCCTGCTTGGAGAGATCGGTCGGGTCTATGAGGTGTTTCATAAGATAGGCGTTTTGATAATATGACAAGACTTAAGGATTATTCCATCCACGACTCATCGGAGGGATTCGCCATGAATTTCTTGAGCTTCTGTTCCTCGGCGGCAGAGATGTAGTTCTCCTCCACAGCTACGGAGCAGAGTGTGTCGAAATTGGAAAGTGAGTAGTTGGTGACATTTGCCGCTGCAAGACGCTCCAGACCCTTCTTCATGCCATAGGTGAAGATGCTGACCACGCCGAGCACGTCGGCGCCTGCCTCACGCAGCGCCTCCACGACCTCTATGCAGCTTCCGCCGGTGGAGATAAGGTCTTCGATCACCACCACTTTCTGACCTTTCTCGAGGCGACCCTCTATGCGGTTCTGGCGACCGTGGTCTTTGTTGCCTGAGCGTACATATCCCATAGGCATGTCGAGAAGCCACGCGGCGATAGCCGCGTGGGCGATACCGGCAGTGCTTGTGCCCATGAGTACCTCCGCCTCAGGAAATTTCTCCTTGACGGTGCGGGCAATGGCCTCCTCAACGATCTTGCGGGCTGCGGGAGCTGTAAGGATAAGACGGTTGTCGCAATAGATGGGCGACTTGATGCCGCTGGCCCATGTGAAAGGTTTCGCTGGGCTGAGGAACACGGCCTTTATGCTGAGCAGTGCTGATGCTACTTCTTGTGCTGTCGACATTTTTTCAATTTGAAATTAATGATTGGTAATCAGTAATTCTGATTACCGTTACTCCAATTGTTGATTTGAAATCAGTAATTTCCAACTGAGTTAAAAGTGATCACAATCGCAAATTACAAATTCCTAATTGATAATTATATTAAATTTCTTCTCCGAGGAAATCGTGGAGGCATCTGTGGTAAGCGGCCACGGGATCGGGTGCTGCCGTGATGGGGCGTCCCACTACGATGAAGTCTGAACCGATTTCACGTGCACGTGCGGGGTCGGTGATGCGCACCTGGTCATCTTTCGCAGCGTCGGCGAAACGTATACCCGGAGTGATTGCCTTGAACTCCTTGCCACAGGCTTCCTTTACGAGGCTTGCCTCAAGTGGGGAGCACACCACGCCGTCCAGACCTGCCTCTTTGGCATTGCGGGCATATTTGGCGATGGTGTCGTTGATGGTCGCGTCGATTAGGAGCTGCTCGCGCATGGACTGCTCTGAGGTGGATGTGAGCTGGGTCACGGCTATGAGCATCGGACGTGTGCCGTCTTCGCGGGTAAGTCCCTCAAGGGCGGCGCGCATCATCTCGATAGTGCCGGCGGCGTGTACGTTGACCATGTCCACGTCAAGGCCGGAGAGCACTTTCATGGCTTTCTTCACCGTGTTGGGGATATCGTGAAGTTTCAGGTCGAGGAAGATCCTGAATCCGCGGCGTTTCAGCTCGCGCACGATTTCGGGACCGGCTGCGTAGTATAATTCCATGCCGATCTTCAGGAAAGGTTTACGTTTCTCGTCCTTGAATTTATCGAGAAACTCGAGGCAGGCGTCGGCTGAGCCGAAATCGCATGCTATGATGACGTCGTTTGGCATTTTATTCATGTCGTTTTTACGTTTTCAGTTTTCCGTTGTCCGTTTTCTGTTCAGTTTTAAGATTGTCAGGCGGTTTCCTCTTGGCAAAGGAGGCCGGCAATCTCAGCATCCCTATGATTCAAACTGACTAATCCACTAAAGACTAACCTGTCAATTGCTAATCAACTAATCAACTAATTACTAATCGCTAATTGCCAATTATTTACATGCTCCGATTATGGAGGAAAGGGAGTCTATGCCGAGGCGCTCCATCTCCACCGGAAGCTGTTCGATGATCTCCTTGCATGCGCATGGATTTACGAGATTTGCGGCTCCGACCTCCACGGCTGTGGCGCCGGCCATCATCATCTCAATCACGTCTCTGGCAGTCATCACGCCGCCACATCCGATGATAGGCACTCCGCACGCCTTCGCTACCTGATAGATCATCCTCACGGCCACAGGGAAGACTGCCGGACCGGATACTCCTCCCATCACGTTGGCGACAACGGGACGGCGCGTCTTGATGTCGATGCGCATGCCGAGTAGCGTATTGATGAGGCATATACCGTCGGCTCCTGCCTCTACGGCCGCAGACGCTATAGAGACGATATCAGTCACGTTGGGGGTGAGTTTGACATACAGTGGTTTGGTCGTGGCTGCCTTTACCGCGCGCACAACCTCAGCCACCGACGCAGGACTTGTGCCGAAGCTCATGCCGCCACCGTGAACATTGGGACAGCTCACGTTGAGCTCGATAATCTCCACCTGTTCGGCATTGTCCATCTTGCTGCAGCATTCCACATATTCATCGATGGCGAAGCCGCTGACATTGGCTATGATCGGCTGATGGAACACTGCGCGCAGTTTGGGAAGCTCGTTGGCTATGACAGCGTCGACACCGGGATTCTGTAGCCCGACGGAGTTGATCATTCCCGAAGGGCATTCCGCGATCCTCGGTAGAGGGTTGCCGAAACGCGCATCGCGTGTGGTGCCCTTTATGGAGATCGATCCGAGAATATCGATGTCGTAGTAGCTTGTCATTACATATCCGAATCCGAAGCATCCCGAGGCCGGGATAACAGGGTTCTGAAGCTTCACGCCGCTAAGGCTGACCGACAGGTCGCGGCTGATAGTGTTCATTTCCATATAAGCACCTCCTTTCTGAATACGGGGCCGGCTTTGCATATGCCTCGTGGCCCTTCCGTTGTCTGTATCACGCATCCCATGCACGCGCCGAAGCCGCAACCCATGCGGCTCTCAAGGCTCACCTCTCCGGGAATCACCAGGTCCGTGCATAGCGCGCGGAGCATGGGCATCGGTCCGCATGCCTGGAAATATCCGCTTGCGATACCTTTCTCACGGATCACGTCTGTCACGAATCCTTTCGTGCCGGCCGATCCGTCGACAGTAGCGATATGCGCCTCCACGCCGATCTGCTCAAACCAGCGGTCCATCCCGAAAGAGTCGGAAGCCGTGTTATAGCCGAGTATCGCTATCGGATCCTTGCCGCGGGCCTTGAGCGTACGGGCAAGACCGAGCAGCGGAGCGCATCCTATGCCGCCTCCGAGAAGAAGCGGACGGTCAGTGTCAGGGTCGGTGGAGAATCCGTTGCCGAGGCCATTGAGCATGTCGAGTGTGTCGCCTGGTTTCATGCGGCTCATGAATTCCGTGCCCTCCCCCACGGTGTCGTAGAGAAGGGTAATCTCACCGCGCTCATGCGACCAATCGCATATCGATATGGGTCGGCGCAGGAATTTCTCCGGTATGGCGATATTGACAAACTGCCCCGGAGCCTTTATGGCTGATGTGTCGCCGCGCAGGGTCATGACCCATGTCTTATGGGTCAGCTGCCTGTTGGCTATGATTGTATAGTCGGTCTTCATCGGGTTGTAGTGTTAAATTTTCAGGTTATTCAGCGTCTATTGTGGAGACTTTCATGGTGATGTCGTCGAGCACGTCGAGAAGCACCTCTACTGTTTCCAACGAGGTAAACACTGTTATATTGTTGTCTACGGCCGTGCGGCGGATATAATATCCGTCGCGGTGGGTGTGGTCGGCCGCCAGATCCATGGTGTTGATCACGTAGTTGACGTGGCCCTGTCGCAGTGAGCGGATAATATCGTCGCTCCCTTCAGATAGTTTCCTCATGAGGCGTGTGCGGATGCCGTGGGCGCGCAGGAACTCCGCCGTGCCGCGTGTAGCCTCCACATTGAAGCCGAGTTCGTAGAAACGCCTGATGAGTGGCAGCGCACGTTGTTTGTCGCTGTCGGCGATGGTCACGAATATCGTGCCGTAGTTTGCCACAGTCATGCCTGAGGCCTGGAGCGACTTGTAGAGCGCACGTTTCAGCGAACGGTCGTAGCCTATGGCCTCCCCGGTCGATTTCATCTCGGGCGAAAGGTAGGAGTCCATGCCGCGGAGCTTGGCGAAAGAGAATGCCGGGGTCTTCACGAACCAGCGGGTCTTCTCTTTTGGATATATCTCGGTTATGCCCTGTTGCGGAAGGGAATGTCCGAGCATCACCATCGTCGCTATATGGGGAAGAGGCACGCCTGTGGCTTTAGAGAGGAATGGCACCGTGCGTGAGGAGCGGGGATTGACCTCTATCACATAGACGTTCTCCTTGGCATCACAGATGAACTGGATATTGTAAAGGCCCTTTATCCCTATCTCCTTGCCGAGGCGCACGGTGTAGTCGAGGATTGTCTGCTTCACCTTGTCGCTGACGCTGAATGTGGGATAGACGCTGATGGAATCGCCGGAATGCACGCCTGTGTGCTCCACATGCTCCATAATTCCGGGCACGAAGACATTCTCTCCGTCGCATACGGCGTCGACTTCCAGTTCCTTGCCGAGGATGTATTTGTCGACAAGCACAGGATGCTCCACGTTGATCTCGACAGCCGTGTGGAGATAGTGGCGCAGCATCTCCTCGTTGCTGACTATCTGCATGGCACGTCCTCCGAGCACATAACTCGGGCGCACGAGCACCGGATAACCAATGCGGGCGGCGGCACGCACGCCGTCTTCGATGTCGGTCACCGCCACACCCTCGGGCTGGGGTATGCCGAGCCGCTCCATGATCGCCTCGAAACATCCGCGGTCTTCGGCGTTGCGTATTGCCTCGATGCCGGTGCCGATGATCGGCGCCCCGAGGGCGGCGAGTGGTTCGGCGAGGTTGATGGCTGTCTGGCCACCGAGCGATACGATGACACCCATTGGCTTCTCAAGGTCGAGCACGTTCATCACGTCTTCCACCGTCAGAGGATCGAAATAGAGCTTGTCGCCGGTGGTGTGGTCGGTGGAGACAGTCTCAGGGTTGTTGTTTATGATGATTGCCTCGTAGCCGGCGCGGCGGATTGACCATATGGCGTGCACCGTCGAATAGTCGAACTCAACGCCCTGGCCTATGCGGATCGGACCTGATCCAAGCACCACGATCTTCCGGTTGGAGGAGGGCTCAGACTCGTTTTCCGATTCATAGGTGGAATAGAAGTAGTTGGTCCGTGCATGGAACTCCGACGCGCATGAATCGATCATCTTATACACCGGGCGAATACCCTCTGCCTTGCGCAGGAGATAGACTTCCGATTCGGTCATGCCCCAGAGCATTCCGATATATTTGTCGCTGAAGCCCATCCGCTTGGCGTCGAGAAGAGTCTCCCGATCACGCGGGGCATTGCGCACCGTCTCCTCGAAGTCGACTATATTCTTGATCTTATCGAGGAAGAACATGTCGATCTTCGTGCGGTTGTAGATTATGCCGGCATCCACGCCTCGGCGCATGAGTTCTGCCAATGCGTACAGACGGTCGTCTGTTGCCTTCATTATATAGTCGAGCATTTCCTCTGTCGGCATAGTGTCGAATTTCTTGTGCCATACGTGACATACGCCGGTCTCGAGCGAGCGTACAGCCTTCAGTAAGCTCTCCTCCATTGTGCGTCCGATGCTCATCACCTCGCCGGTGGCCTTCATCTGTGTCCCCAGTTCGTTGGAGGCGTCGGCGAATTTATCGAAGTGGAAGCGGGCTATCTTTGTCACGACATAGTCGAGGGTGGGCTCGAAGCTGGCGGGCACGTGCCCGAGGTCTATCTCGTCGAGATGAAGGCCCACCGCTATCTTGGCGCTTACGCGGGCTATGGGATAGCCGGACGCTTTCGAGGCAAGGGCGGAGGAGCGCGACACGCGGGGATTGACCTCGATAAGGTAATAGTCGAACGAGAGGGGATCGAGGGCGAACTGCACATTGCAGCCCCCTTCGATCTTAAGGGCGCGTATGAGTTTGAGCGCCGAATCGCGCAGGAGCTGGTATTCCTTATTGGTAAGGGTCTGGGCAGGAGCCACCACGATTGAGTCGCCGGTATGCACGCCAACAGGATCCAGGTTCTCCATCGAGCAGATGGCTATCACGGTGTCGTTGGCGTCGCGCATCACCTCGAACTCGATCTCCTTGAATCCCTTTATGCTTTTCTCGACGAGCACCTGATGCACCGGCGAGAGGTCGAGGGCCGTGCGCATGAGTTCGCGGAGTTCCTCTTCGTTGTCGGCGAAGCCGCCTCCCGTGCCTCCGAGGGTGAAGGCCGGACGGAGTATGACGGGATAACCAATTTTCGCGGCGATCTCCGCGGCATGGTCGATGCTTGTGGCCACATCGCTGGGGAGCACAGGCTCGCCGATGCTCTCACAGAGCTCCTTGAAGAGCTCGCGGTCCTCAGCCCGCTCGATGCTCTCGAACGAGGTGCCGAGAATCTCCACGCCGCATTCCTCAAGCACACCCTTGCGTGCGAGCTGCACTGCCAGGTTAAGGCCTGTCTGTCCGCCGAGTCCCGGCACTATCGCGTCGGGGCGCTCGAAGCGCACTATCTTGGCCACGTATTCAAGTGTGAGCGGCTCCATATAGACTTTGTGGGCTATCTCCGGATCAGTCATGATCGTGGCCGGGTTGGAGTTGACGAGCACTACTTCATAACCCTCTTCCTTGAGGGCGGTGCAGGCCTGGGTGCCTGCATAGTCGAATTCGGCGGCCTGACCAACTACGATGGGGCCTGAGCCGATTACCATGACTTTCTTTATATCTTTGCGTTTTGGCATTGTGGTAGTTTTTGCGGGGTCAGAGCATGGAGATGAATTTGTCGAAGAGATAGATGGTATCCTGCGGGCCTGGGGCGCTCTCCGGATGGAACTGTACGGAAATCACCCTGTCGCTCTTGCATTGCAGACCCTCCACTGTGTTGTCGAGGAGATTGATGTGGGTCACCTCAAGGGGAGTGTCCTTTACAGAGTCGGGGTTCACGGCATATCCGTGGTTCTGTGCCGTGATCAGCACATGACCCGATTCAAGCTCCTTCACAGGATGATTGCCGCCACGGTGGCCGGGATTGATGGCCTCTATCTTAGCGCCGTAGGCGAGGGCGATAAGCTGGTGGCCCAGACAAATGCCGAACATGGGTACTTTCCCCCGCAGCTTCTTTATGGTTTCCACCACCTCCGGCACGTCTTCCGGCGATCCGGGGCCGTTGGATATCAGCACGCCGTCGGGGTTGAAGGAGAGTATCTGCTCTGCCGTGGTGTTCCATGGCACAACGGTGACATTGCAGCCGTGGGAGTTTAGATTTCTGACCATATTATATTTCATGCCGCAGTCTATGGCCACGATATCATGCCGGTATCCGGCCGTGCGGGCGAACCAGCGTTTCTTGCAGCTGACCCTGCTTACGAGGTTCACGGGGCGCGGTACGGAGTTTATCTTCTCCACAGCCACTTCTGTCGGTGTGGAGATGTCGGTGATGATCGCCCTTATCCCCTGCGCGTCGCGCAGTATGCGTGTGAGCTGGCGCGTGTCGATGCCGCTGATCGCAGGTATGTCGTTCTCGTCGAGGGTCTCCTCGAGAGTCTTCGTATAACGGAAATTGGATGGTGAGTTGTTGTTCTCCTTCACGACCATGCCTCCAATCGACGGGAACTTTGTCTCGTAGTCCTCGTCGGTTATGCCGTAGTTGCCGATCAGCGGATAGGTCATGACGATGATCTGGTCGGCATAGGAGGGATCGGAAAGTATCTCCTGATATCCCACCATAGAGGTGTTGAACACGAGCTCGCCCACTTTCTCCACATCGGAGGCGAAACCGTAGCCGGGAAACTCCCGGCCGTCTTCAAGCACAAGTTTCTTAGTAAAAGGCTTCATCAGAGTTATATTGGGTGTATTTTAATTCAGCATTTTATCTCTCCGTTGGAGATTGTCAGTACAGGCCATGCCCGGAGTGGGAGGCCATCGTAGGGGGTGGCTCGGCCCATGCTTCTGAAGAGCGATGGGTCGACGGTTCTGGAGAGCCCGGGGTCTATTAGTGTCAGGTCGGCTTTGTCGCCCTGATTAATTCCGTCGGCGCCCGGCAGCCCAAGTATCTTGCGCGGATTGACGGCCATGAGCTCTATCAGACGCTCCAGTGAGATCAGTCCCGGTTCGACCATAGTTGTATAGACGGCGGCGAATGCCGTCTCGAGTCCTACAACACCCATTGCACTCTTCTCAAGTCCTTTCGATTTCTCGGATGCCGAGTGGGGAGCATGGTCGGTTGCGATCACGTCTATTGTGCCATCGATTATCCCCTGACGGAGGGCATCGCGGTCTTCGCGGCTGCGGATGGGAGGATTCATCTTGTAGCGGCCCTCCTCCTGAAGGTCTTCATCGCAGAAAGTCAGGTAGTGTGGGCCTGTCTCGCAGGTCACTTTCACTCCTCTTTCCTTTGCATCGCGTATGAGCGCGACGCTCTCTTTAGTGGATATGTGGCAAACGTGCAGCCGGCAGCCGGTTTCTTCGGCGAGCCGTATGTCGCGCTCCACCTCACCCCATTCCGACTCGGAGCAGATCCCGCGGTGTCCGTTGGCCCTGCAGTAGTCGCCGTCGTGAATGTAGCCTCCGTTGAGGAGCGATTCCACCTCGCAGTGTGCTGCGAGGATTTTGCCGGTGGGGGCTATCCCCTCCATTGCCCTGCGCATCACCTCCTCATCCTGCACTCCGGTGCCGTCGTCGGAAAATCCTGCCACCCAGGGGGCGAGCATCCGGTAGTCGACGAGTTCGTGCCCCATGCGCTTCTTCGTGATCGTGGCGTAGGGGAGCACGTCGATGCATGCATCGAGGCGGATTATGTCGAGCTGGCGCTTGAGGTTGTCGACATCATCGGGGGCCGGGTTGAGGTTGGGCATCGTGCAGACAGTGGTGAAACCTCCTGCCGCTCCCGCCTGCGATCCGGTACGTATGGTTTCCTTGTAGGAGTATCCCGGTTCGCGGAAGTGTACGTGCATGTCTACGAGGCCCGGCACGAGGTATTTGCCGCTGCCGTCGATGATGGTTCCCTTGAATGTCTGAAGCATGGGCTCTCCTACATTCGCTACCTTTCGGTCGTGGATGGAGACGTCGGCAGTGATGAATTTACCGTCGCACCATACGTTGGCTCCTGTGATGATGATGTCTTGCATATATTTCGTTTTTTAAGTTTCAGACTACATGCTTTGGCGGCTCTCCTCCCTGGGGTTGACGTCAGGATACAAAAAAGGGCAACTCACCGAAGAGTTGCCCTTGTTATCTTGAAAAAAGGAAGTTGCCGGGAGGCAGAAGCTTCCGTTTTCTATAGACTGCGTGGTGTGCAGAACAAACGATATCCGACTTTTTGTCAATGCCGTCATTTTGCGTTATTTTGCCCGCAAAGTTAGCAAAAATCTTTTATCCCGCAAAATCATACGACAAAAAACATTTAAAAAATCAGATCGCCGCTTTCTTTTCTGAGAGGATCCGGTCAGGCGTTCTTGATGTAGTCCACGATCCACGCGCCGACCTCTTTGGTGCCGTAGCGGGCGCCACCCTCCACCTGGATCTCAGGTGTGCGGACGTTCGCGTCGAGCGAGGCGTTGACGGCCTTGCGCACGAGCGCTCCCTCCTCCTTCAGTCCGAAATACTCGAAGAGCATGGCCACGGAGAGTATCTGCGCGAGGGGATTGGCGATGTTCTGACCTTTGGCCTGCGGCCATGAACCGTGGATCGGCTCGAACACAGGAGTATGCTCGCCGGTAGAAGCCGAAGGAAGGAGTCCCATTGAGCCGGTGATGCAGGAACCCTCGTCGGTGAGGATGTCGCCGAACGTATTCTCGGTCACCATAACATCGAAGAATTTCGGATCCTGGATCATGCGCATGGCGGCGTTGTCGACAAACATGTAGTCTGTCTCCACCTCGGGATAACGGAGAGCCACCTCTTTGGCAACCTGACGCCACAGACGCGAGGATGCGAGCACGTTGGCCTTGTCTACAACCGTGAGGTGCTTGCGGCGCTGCATTGCATATTTGTAGGCTACCTCAAGAATGCGTTCCACTTCGTGACGGGTATAGGCATTGGTGTCGTATGCCTTGTCGTTGTCCTGGTATTTCTCGCCGAAATACATGCCTCCGGTGAGTTCGCGGATGCAGATGAAGTCGGCGCCACTCACAAGTTCGTCCTTGAGAGGCGACTTATGGATGAGGCAGTCGAAGGTCTCCACCGGACGGATATTGGCGAAGAGTCCGAGTTTCTTGCGCATGGCGAGAAGACCCTGTTCGGGGCGTACTTTCGCTGTGGGGTCGTTGTCAAACTTAGGATCGCCCACGGCAGAAAAGAGCACTGCGTCGGCATTCATGCAGGTTTTGAATGTCTCCTCGGGGAAGGGATCGCCCACCTTGTCGATGGCGTCGGCGCCGCAGATGGCATATTCATAAGAGACGTTGTGGCCGAATCTCTCACATACGGCGGTCATGACGTCCACTCCCTGGCGGGAGATCTCCGGGCCTATTCCGTCGCCCGGGAGCACAGCTATTTTCAGATTCATATGTTTTTTAAGTTTTCAGTTTTCAGTTGTCGCGTTCGTTGGGTTCTGTGCGGATGAGCCGCTAATGTCGGCTATATCAGTTATCAGAAGGAGAGGGGGTATGAGAAGCGGTTATTTCATTCTCGATGAGGTTGAGCATCTTGAAGGTGGCCTTGATGGCGGCTTCGGTCTGGTCGGCGTCGAGACCGCGGGTGCGGTAGATGCGTTCGTTCCATTGCCAGGTGATGACGGTCTGTACAAGGGCGTCGGTGCGGCCGCCGGGAGGGATCGACACTGAATAGTTGGTGAGATGTGGAAAGCGGCGGTCAAGTTTCTCCTTATATATTTTCTTCAGGGCTTTCATGAAGGCGTCAAATTGTCCGTTGCCCGAGGCGTTCTCCTCATGCACCTTTCCGTTGATCTCCACCTTAAGGGCGGCGTAAGGCTTTAATCCGTAGGCCGTGCTCACCATATAGCTGAGGAGTTTGACATGCTGCTCCTGCGTGGAGGTGCGGAGCACGTCGGTGACGATGAAGGGTAGGTCTTCCTGCGTCACGACCTCTTTCTTGTCGCCGAGTTCGATTATACGCTCCGTCACTGCCCTTGTCTGCTCCGGAGATAACTCCAGACCCAGTTCCTCGAGGTTGCGGAGAATATTGGCTTTCCCACTGTTTTTACCCAGAGCATATTCCCTCTTCCTTCCGAAACGCTCCGGCAGGAGGTCGTTGCAGTAAAGGTTGGCTTTGTTGTCGCCGTCGGCATGCACACCGGCCACCTGCGTGAAGACGCTGTCGCCCGTGATGGGACGGTTGGGAGGAATGGGTATGCCTGAGTAGCTCGCCACCATATGACTGACATCGTTCAGACGGCTTTCCACGAGATTGGTGCGGGCGTTGAACTGGTCCTTGAGTATGGCCTGCACGCTCGCCAAGGGTGCGTTGCCGGCTCTTTCACCGAGACCGTTGACTGAGGTGTGGATGCCCCGGCATCCTCCAAGCACGGCGGCCAGCACGTTGGAGATGGCCAGATCGTAATCGTTGTGGGCGTGGAAGTCGAAGTGTATCTCCGGGTAGAGTTTCACCATCTTCCTCATGAAGAGCAGCAGCTCAAGCGGATTGAGTATGCCGAGTGTGTCGGGAAGCATGAAGCGGCGTATGCCGCAGTCGCGCAGGGAGTCCATCATCCGGAATACATAATCCGGTGAGTGCTTCATGCCGTTGCTCCAGTCCTCGAGGTATATGTTGACGCTGATGCCCATCTCATGGGCCTGTGCCACGGCTTTGCGGATGTCGGCGAAATGCTCCTCCGGGGTTTTCTTGAGCTGGTTGCGGCAATGGTTTTCCGACCCTTTTGCGAGCAGGTTGATGTTGACGCATCCGCAGTCGTTTATCCATTTCAGCGAGGTGCCCCCGTCGACGAATCCGAGCACCTCCACGCGGTGCAGACAGCCGGCGCCGCGTGCCCACTTGCATATGCGTGTCACGGCATCCTTCTCTCCGTCCGACACTCGCGCCGAGGCCACCTCGATGCGGTCTACGTTGAGATCCTGAAGGAGGGCGCGGGCTATCATCAGTTTCTCATGGGGCACGAAACTCACTCCGCTGGTCTGTTCGCCGTCGCGGAGTGTCGTGTCCATGATCTCGATATTTGCCGAATGACTGTTCATCGCACCTTATTTTCCCACGCCTCGATCTTGTCTTTGTTCTCAAGCAGGAAGTCGATGTCATCAAGGGCGTTCATCAGGCAGTATTTCTTATACCCGTTTATCTCGAAGCGCTCGCTCTCGCCGGTGGCCTTGTTGGTGACGGTCTGCTCCGGGAGATTGACCTCCACCTGCATCTTCGGATCCGTCTTTATGGAGTCGAAGAGACGGGCGAGGAACCCTTCCGACACCACTACCGGGAGCACGAAGTTGTTCAGCTCATTGTTCTTGTGGATGTCGGCGAAGAAGCTGCTGATCACCACGCGGAAGCCATAGCCCGCGATGGCCCATGCCGCATGTTCGCGGCTCGATCCGCTTCCGAAGTTCTTCCCGGCCACGAGTATCTCGCCCGAGTATGTAGGGTCGTTGAGCACGAAATCCTTGTTGAGCGATCCGTCGGGATTATAGCGCCAGTCGCGGAAAAGATTGTCGCCGAAGAAGCTCTCCTCGCGGGTCGTGGCCTTGAGGAAGCGTGCGGGTATTATCTGGTCAGTGTCGACATTCTCAAGTGGAAGGGGCACGCAGGTGCTTGTTATTATGTTGAATTTCTGTTTCATTTCTATTGAGTGAAATTGAAGGTTTTCGTAGCTGCCATAGCTGTAGCAGCTATAATTGCTAAATTAGCTAACCGACTAACGACTAAATTACTAATTGCAAATCGCTGATCAGATCAGGGTTCTTGGATCGGTGATTACTCCGGTGACGGCCGCTGCCGCAGCCACGAGCGGGCTTGCGAGCACCGTGCGTGCGCCGGGACCCTGACGTCCTTCGAAATTGCGGTTGGATGTCGACACTGCGAGTTTGCCCGCCGGGATTTTGTCATCGTTCATAGCCAGGCAAGCGGAGCACCCGGGCTGACGGATCTCGAATCCAGCCTCCTCGAGTATCTTGTCAAGTCCCTCCTCTTTTATCTGCTCGCTGACCATCCAGGATCCGGGCACGAGCCATGCCGTGACGCCATCAGCCTTTCTGCGTCCCTTCACTATCGAGGCGAACGCGCGGAAATCCTCAATGCGGCCGTTTGTGCAGGCTCCTAAGAATACGTAGTCCACAGGAGTACCGAGAAGCTTCTGTCCCGGTTTGAATCCCATGTACGAGAGGCTTTTGAGATACGACGCTTTCCCGGCTTCCGGCACTGTGTCGAGAGAAGGTATGCTCTCCGTAATGCCCATGCCCATGCCGGGGTTGGTGCCGTAAGTCACCATCGGCTCGATATCCTCGGCCTTGAATGTAAGCTCTTTGTCGAACACTGCGTCATCACCGCTGCGGAGGGTCTTCCAGTAGGCCACGGCTTTCTCCCAGTCCTCACCTTTAGGTGCGTACTCACGCCCTTTGACATATTCGAATGTCACCTCGTCGGGGGCGATGAATCCACCGCGGGCTCCCATCTCTATCGAGAGGTTGCAGAGAGTGAGGCGTCCCTCCATTGAGAGTGAGCGCACAGCCTCGCCTGCGTATTCCACGAAATATCCTGTGGCTCCCGACGTCGTGAGCTTCGACATGAGATAGAGGGCGATATCTTTTGCTGTCACGCCTTTGCCGAGTTTCCCTTCGATGTTTATGCGCATCGACTTGGGTTTCTGCTGGAGTATGCACTGTGAGGCGAGCACCATCTCCACCTCGGAGGTGCCGATGCCGAAGGCTACGGCACCCATGGCTCCGTGGGTTGAGGTGTGTGAATCTCCGCATACGATGGTCATGCCGGGAAGCGACAGACCTCTCTCTGGACCCACAACGTGGATGATGCCGTTCTTGGGGTTCATCATTCCGAAATGTGTGAGGCCGAAGTCCTCGGCGTTTTTAGCCAGGGTGTCGACCTGCGTCTTGCTGACCGGATCCTCTATGGGCTTGTCTTGGTCGTGGGTCGGGGTGTTGTGGTCGGGCATACAGAATATGTTGCCCGGACGGAGACACTTCAGTCCGCGCTCGCGCATGCCGGCGAAGGCCTGCGGCGATGTCACCTCGTGGCAGTAGAGCCTGTCGATGTAGAGTTGCTCGGGGCCGTCTTCCACGTGCTGCACCACGTGTGCGTCCCAGATTTTGTCAAAGAGAGTGTTTGCCATTTTTTACCTGTATTTTGTTTAGTTTTTTAGTTTCAGTTTTTCGCAAGGCACGGGCTGGCCGGTGTCGCCGGTTGTCTCCCGTTGTCCCTTGGAGGGGATTGATGCAACCAAAAAAGCCTCTCTCACTCACGGTGGGAAAGGCTTTTTTATCTATTGGCGCTTGGCATCATGCGCGGATCAGTCTTCCCACCGACGGATGTCGTAGAATAATGGAAAGAAGTCCTATAATAATGGAAGCGTTCATATATTTGTTGCTTTTTCGGCTGCAAAGTTAATCACTTTGTCCCAAACCTGCAAAAATATCTGTCTTTTTTTAATAATGAATCATGATGCCGGTAAATGTGAGGTAAATTGTTCCCTCAAAGGTACAAAATGAGAAATTGTTCCTTCGAAGGTACAAAACGAGGAATTGTTCCTTCGGAGGTACAAAACGAGGAATTGTTCCCTCGAAGGTACAAAATGGGTAATTGTTCCTTCGAAGGTACAAAATGGGTATTTGTTCCTTAGGAGGTACAAAGTGAGAAATTGTTCTTTGGATGGTCTTTTGTCGAAAATTTTTGTGAAATTTTTTAAGTTTTCACTGCCCTATGCGTGAACGATTGCGTATAAGGGTTAAGAAAACTAAACGTAACACCATCATGAAACACAAGCTCCCATCAAAGGTCATAGTCTTGTTTTGTGTCATGTCGATGTTCTTTCTCAACGCTTTAGGACAGGGAAAGAATGTGACGGTGACTGTGGAAGATATCGATACTTATCCGGTGGGGCAGTGGCGCGACGGGTATTTTTATTTCGATGACTCGCTCCATGGTATCCTTGTCTCGCTCGGAAGATAGTATAATGTCAATGTAGTGGCCACAAACCATGCCATGCTTTCCCAGCAGCTCCATTTCGTGGCCGAGCGCACCATGTCGCTCGATGAGATCATCGACGATCTCTCCTCCCTCGTTAACGACATCGAGATCCACTTCGACGGGAAGCAGATCTCGGTCACCGGTCAAAAGTAGCAGGTCAAAAACCGCTACATTATTGCTATATTATATAAGTAGCAAATAGCTAAGAATTCTAAATTAGCTCCTTCATCCTTAACTCTTGACTCTTAACCCTTAACTCTTCACCCTTCACCCTTAACTCTTCACTCTTCACCCTTCACTCTTCCCATCAGCTCCTCCATCTTGGCTGCGATTTCCTTATTGGCCGGATTGCCGATGCTGCCGAGATGGGTGTGGCTGACTGTGCGTGTGGGACGGTAGGTCTTGTTCTGTACTGCCATACCCACTTGCTTATAAGCGTCGCGGAAAGGTACTCCCTGCAGCACGAGGCGGTTCACATCCTCCACCGTGAAGATATAGTCGTAGCGCGGATCATCAAGGATATTATCCTTCACACGTATGTGCTGCAACATGAAATCTGCCATGTCGAGACATTCCACGAGCGATGTCGTGGCGGGGAACATGATGTCTTTCATCAGCTGGAGGTCACGGTTGTAGCCGAGAGGCAGGTTGGCCGTGAGTATCGTCAGTTCATTGGGGAGTGACTGCAGCCGGTTGCATTTGCCGCGCATTATCTCGAATACGTCAGGATTCTTCTTGTGGGGCATGATGCTTGATCCGGTGGTGAGCTCATCAGGGAAAGATACGAAAGCGAAGTTGTTACACATCCACATGCAGACGTCCATTGCCATATGTCCGAGAGTGGAGGCCACGGCTGCAACTGCCGATGCGACGGCCCTCTCGGTCTTGCCACGGCTCATCTGTGCCGCCACGACATTGTAGTGGGGGTTGGCGAATCCGAGCAGTTCCGTGGTCATCTCGCGGTCGAGAGGGAATGATGAACCGTAGCCTGCTGCCGAACCGAGAGGATTCTGGTTGGCTATGTTGTAAGCGGCCACCACAAGCTGCATGTCGTCGGTGAGCGACTCGGCATAAGCTCCGAACCACAGCCCGAATGAGGAGGGCATTGCCACCTGCAGGTGTGTGTAACCGGGCATAAGTTTGTCACGGTGCTCTTCGGAAAGGAGCTGAAGCCTGTGGAAGAGCTTGTCGACTGCCTTTGAGATTGTGCGCAGCTCGTCGCGGAAGAAGAGCTTGAGATCTACGAGTACCTGATCGTTGCGGGAGCGCCCGGAATGTATCTTCTTGCCGATGTCGCCGAGTTTCGATGTCAGGAGGAACTCTACTTGTGAGTGCACATCCTCCACACCATCCTCTATCACGAATTCGCCGCGCTCTATCGAGTCGGCTATCTCCTGGAGGGCCGGAAGCAGCCGGGCGAGCTCCTCTTGGGAGAGAAGGCCTATCTTCTGGAGCATCTTTATGTGGGCCATCGAACCCTGCACGTCGTAGCGTGCCAGGCGAAGATCGAGTTCGCGGTCTTGTCCGACGGTGAAGTTCTCTATGAGTTGGTCGGGCTCGAAGCCCTTGTTCCATAATTGTTTTGCCATTTGATTGTAGTGTTGGTGGTGGGGGTTGTCAGAGTCTTATACCCTCTATCAGACGGGGGTAAAGGTGCAGGGCTTCGTTTATCTCGTCGATGAGCACGAATTCATCGGCCGTATGCGAGCGTGATGATTCTCCGGGTCCGATCTTGAGAGAATGTATGCCGTGCATCAGGGCCATGTCGGAAGTGGTGGGCGACACGAAAGGGGTAAGGCCCAGTGCGGTCGCGGAGACCACGAGCGGATGGTCATGCGGAATTACGGAAGCGTGGACACGAGTGGAACGTGGAGTGAGGTCAGACCATTGCACAGCCTCGCGGAGCAATTCCACTGTCTCTGGATTGGTATATGCGTCAGTGGTCCGTACGTCGACCACATAAGTGCATCTGTCGGGCACGACGTTGTGTTGCGTGCCCGCGTTGATCATCGTCACGCTCACCTTTATCGGACCAAGTATATCACTGACGATGGGCGTGGAGAAATCGCGTAGGCGCGATATGTCCTCTATTGCGCGGTAGAGCGCGTTAATTCCCTCGTTGCGTGCGGCATGTCCTGATTTCCCGTGAGCCACGCCGTCGAGCACGAGAAGCCCTCTTTCCGCTATGGCCGGTTGCATGCCGGTGGGTTCACCCACGATCACCATGTCGGGGGTAAGTCCTCTCTCCGCCAAGTGTGGCAGGAAAGCCCTCATGCCGTTTTCGCCCATCACTTCCTCTGCGGCGGTGATGGCGAGGATAAGGTTTACCGGGAGATCTTTACGGCCTTTAAGGTCGAGGAATGTGGAAGCGAGTGCTACTCCCGATGCGCCGGCGTCGTTGCTGCCCAATCCGTAGAGTTTCCCGTCTACGATTTCCGGAAGAAAAGGATCGCGTGTATAGGAAGAAGCAGGGCGTACGGTGTCGTGGTGGGAATTGAGCATCAGCGTCGGCCTGCCCGGATCGAAGCCGGAAGCCACGGCAAACACGTTGTTGTGCAGCCTCTCCACATTCCCGGCACCGTTGCTTTTCAGCCATTCTTCCCAAATATCGGCTGTGCCGTTCTCCTCGCGTGAGAACGATGGCACTGCTATCAGACGCCGCAGCAGTGCCACGGCCTCCTTGAGACGAGGATGGACAGGGTATGCGGTCATATCATTCGGTGCGTATGACGGTGCCTCCGTCAGTATTGAGCGCTTCGGCCTTGCATATCCTTACCTCGGTAACACCGTTGGCGGCGCATGCGAGCGCGTTCTGGAGCTTAGGGATCATCCCTTTTGCCACGATGCCTGCGGCTTTCAGTTCGGCGAACGAGGCAGCCGTGACAAGCGGAATCACCGACGATTCATCGTCGAGATCGGTCATGACTCCCGCTTTCTCGAAGCAGAATGTGAGTCGGGTAGGGGCTACGCGTGAGGCTCCCTGTGCCACGGCTCCGGCAATGGAGTCGGCGTTGCAGTTGAGCAGAGTCCCTGCGCCGTCATGACAGATGGCGCAGAACACCGGCACGTTGCCATTGTCGAGCAGTGCCTTTATGAATTTGTCATTTATGCGTGCAGGGGCGATGTCGCCCACGAAGCCGTAGTCGATCGGTGCTGCCGGGCGTCGGGTGGCAGGTATGGCATTGCCGTCGGCTCCGGTGAGACCTACTGCGTCGCAGCCGAGGGCCTGGAGCATCGCCACTATGCGTTTGTTGATGAGTCCGGCATAGACCATAGTCACTATGTCGAGGGTCTGACGGTCGGTGACGCGTCGCCCCTCGATCATGTTTGCCTTTATGCCCATGCTCTCACTCATGCGCGTAGCCTCCTTGCCCCCGCCGTGCACAAGGATCTTATTCCCTTTCATGGCCGCGAAGTCCTTGAGGAACGCCGCGAGGGCGTCGGGATTGTCGATGACGTTGCCGCCGATCTTGACAATATTGATCATATCTTCCATAGCGTCGGAAATCAGGAGAGACCTTCAAGTAGACGTTTGAGCACGACCTGGGCCGAGATCTCGCGGTTTGCCGCCTCTGGTATTACGATGCTCCGCTCCGACTCGATCACGTCGTCAGTCACGATCATGTTGCGGCGCACGGGGAGACAATGCATGAAGAAGGCGTTGTCTGTCAGGCCCATCTTCTCGGTGTCGACAGTCCAGGCACGGTCGGTGGAGAGTACTTTCCCATAGTTGGGATCGGTGTAGGCTGACCAGTTTTTCGCATACACGAAATCAGCGCCTTCGAGGGCCTTGCGCTGGTCGTATTCAATTGTGGCGCCGGCGGTGAAAGCCGGGTCGAGTTCATACCCGTGGGGATGGGTGATGACGAAATCATAGTCGGTGGCGTTCATCCACTCGGCGAAAGAATTGGGCACAGCCTGCGGCAGCGCGCGGGGATGAGGCGCCCAGGTCATCACTACTTTCGGACGGGGTTTAGTCTTGAACTCCTCGATGGTTATGAGGTCGGCGAAGCTCTGGAGCGGATGGCGTGTGGCGGCCTCCATGCTGAACACGGTGCGTCCGGAGTATTTTATGAACTGCTCGATCACCCTCTCCTCATAGTCCTCTTTTTTGTCCTTAAGTCCGGCGAACGAGCGAACGCCAATGATGTCGCAGTAGCATCCCATGACCGGGATCGCCTCCAGAAGATGTTCGGCTTTATCTCCATCCATGATGACACCGCGTTCAGTCTCCAGTTTCCATGCTCCCTGGTTTACGTCGAGCACGATGACGTTCATGCCAAGATTCATGGCAGCCTTCTGTGTCGAGAGGCGCGTGCGCAGGGAGGAGTTGAAGAAGATCATGAGCAGGGTCTTGTTGCGGCCCAGCTCAGTGAACGCGTAGCGGTCTTTCTTTATCATGGCGGCCTCCGCGAGAGCTTTGTCGAGAGGACCGAGGTCGTTTACACATGTGAATTTTTTCATAATCTTGCAGGATCAGGATATTGCTTTCTTGAATTCGTTGAGGAAATGGTCGGCCTCCTCCATGGAGAGCGACAGGGCCGGGAGCAGACGCACGGTGTATTGGCCGGCACCGCCGGTGAATATATGATGGCCGAAAAGAAGCTTCTTGCGGAGTTCGGAGCCTGTGAAGCCCTCTACCTCAAGACCGATCATGAGCCCTTTCCCTCTGACATCTTTGACTTTGTCGATCTTCCGGAGTTCGGTGATGAGATGTTTGCCTACTCGGGCGGCATTATCCACGAGATTCTCCTCCTCCATGACGTCGAGCACGGCGATGGCTGCGGCACATGCGAGATGGTTGCCTCCGAATGTCGTGCCGAGCATACCTTTCTTCGCCTCTATCGCGGGGGAGATGAGCACCGCTCCCATAGGGAAGCCGTTGGCGATACCCTTCGCACAGGTTATTATGTCGGCCTTGATGCCGGCATACTGATGGGCGAAGAACTTGCCGGAGCGCCCGTAGCCCGACTGTATCTCATCGATTATGAGAAGAGTGCCGGTCATCTTGCAGACTTTGTTCAGGAAGCGTATGAACTCAGCCGTGGGTTCGTGTATCCCGGAGACACCCTGGATACCCTCTATTATCACGGCGGCATATTCACCGGTTGACAAAGCCTTGCGTGTGGCCTCTATATCGTTGAGAGGCACGAAAGTCACATTGTCTGTCTTGTTGAAAGGGGCCTGTATGGCGGGATTATCGGTGGCGGCAACAGCTCCCGAGGTACGTCCGTGGAACGCTTTGCCGAATGCGAGGATCTTGCTGCGTCCTGTGGCAAACGAGGCGAGTTTCATGGCGTTCTCGTTTGCCTCTGCGCCCGAATTGCAGAGAAAGAGCGCGTAGTCATCATAGCCCGAGGCTTTCCCGAGTTTCTCTGCCAGGCGTGTCTGCAGGGAGTTGACCACGGAATTGGAATAGAACCCGAGTCGGGCAACCTGATTGGAGATCGCCTCCACATAATGTGGATGTGCGTGGCCTATGGAGATTACGGCGTGTCCGCCATAGAGGTCGAGATAATCAGTGCCATCCTCGGTGAAGACGTGCGATCCCTTCCCCCTCACAGGCTCTATGTCATAAAGTGAATATACGTCGAAAAGATTCATTTCTTAATTTCAATTCAATATTGTCGTTTGCCGGAAAAAGATTCTGATACCCCTTCCTTAAACCCTTAATAAATCCTCAACCCTCAACCCTCTAACCTTTAATCTTTAACCTTTAATCTTTAACCATTATCAAAAGGCCGACGGTTTGAGTCGCAGACCGGTGCGCTGGTCAATGCCGAGCATGATGTTCATGTTTTGCACGGCCTGTCCGGAGGCACCTTTGAGGAGGTTGTCTTCAGCGCAGGTGATGAGCAGACGGTCGCCGTGTTTCTCCACATGGATAATGGCCTTGTTGGTGTTTACGGCCTGTTTGAGATCAACGGGACGGTCGCTTACCACCGTGAACGGAGCATCCTTATAGAAATCCTTGTAAAGGGCGATAGCCTCCTCTTCAGAGAGGCGGCATTCCAGATGCGTCACTGCAAATATTCCGCGGGCGAAATCTCCGCGCATCGGGATGAAGTTTATCTTGGCTGTATTGCCAGGCTGGAGGTGCTGGAGTGTCGCGCCGATCTCAATCAGGTGCTGGTGGGTGAAGGCCTTGTAGACGGATATATTGTCCGTGCGCCAGCTGAAATGGGTGGTGGCGCCTGGTTTCACGCCCGCACCGGTGGAGCCGGTAAGCGCGGTTATGTTGATGTCGCCGTTGGCGGGGAGGAGTCCGGCGGCTGCCAATGGCAAAAGGGATAGCTGCAGGGCAGTGGCGAAGCAGCCTGGATTTGCCACGGATTTGGCCGCGGCTATCCTCTCTTTGTTTATCTCGGGGAGGCCGTAGACGTATCCTTCTGACTCGTCGCGGAAATCCTGCGCGAGATCTATCACTTTCAGCCCTTCGGGCCGCTCGTTCTCTTCCCAGAATTTCCTGCTCTGGCCATGGGCGGAGCAGAGGAAGAGGATGTCGATGCTGTCGAGAGGATGTGTGTCGGAAAAGACGAGGTCAGTCTCGCCGAGGAGTCCCTGGTGCACATCGGTGACGGGGTTGCCGGCGTTGCTCAAGGAATGCACGAATTCCACACTCACCTCCGGATGGTTGATGAGCAGGCGTAGGAGTTCGCCGGCTGTGTAGCCGGCGCCTCCGATAATACCGATTTTCTTCACGATAGTGTGCTGATTACTCGGCTTTGCCGTTTTTCACCTGATTATTGTGGTAGATCTTCATCTGGTTGCCGAGAATTTTCGTGAATCCTTTCACGTCGTCGGCGGTCCATGCCTTGTTGACCTCACCATATTCGCCGAAATCGGTTTTCATGAGATCAAATGGGGAATCTACTCCGACAAGGGTGTAGGAATAGGGACGCAGGGTGATCTCGACGGTGCCGGTGACGTTGCGCTGAGAGCTCTCGAGCATCTTCTCGATGTCGCGCATCACGGGCTCAAGATACTGTGCCTCGTGGAGGAACATGCCGTACCAAGTGCCGACCTGATCTTTCCAATACTGCTGCCATTTGGTGAGGGTGTGTTTCTCCAGCATCTTGTGGGCGGCGATGATGAGGATGGGGCCGGCGGCCTCGAAGCCAACGCGTCCCTTGATGCCGATTATGGTGTCGCCGATATGCATGTCGCGGCCTATGCCGAAGCGGGAGCCTATGCGCTCCACCTCACGGATTGCATCGACCTTGCTGTCGAAATGCTTGCCGTTGACGGCGTCGATCTCTCCCTCCTTGAAGGATATGGTCAGTTTCTCGGGTTCTGTGGCGGTCACCTGCGAGGGATATGCCTCCTCGGGGAGTGTCTGGTCGGAGTGCAGGGTCTCCTTGCCGCCTATCGATGTGCCCCACAAGCCTTTGTTGATGGAGTACTCGAGTTTTTTGAAATCGGCCTCGTAGCCGTGTTTCTTGAGATAGTCGATCTCATACTCACGGGTGAGCGTGAGGTCGCGGGTGGGGGTTATGATCTCGATCTCCGGAGCGAGGATCTGGAAGGTGAGGTCGAAGCGCACCTGGTCGTTGCCGGCGCCTGTCGAGCCGTGGGCTATGGCGTCGGCTCCGATCTTCTTGGCGTATTCGATGGTGGCTATGGCCTGGAATATACGCTCGGAGCTTACAGAGATGGGGTAGGTGCCGTTGCGGAGCACGTTGCCTGCCACCATATATTTTATACTCTTTTCGTAGTAATCTTCCGTTATGTCGAGGGTGGCGTGAGATGCGGCGCCGAGTCGCTTCGATTTGTCGGCGATGACCTTAAGCTCCTCCTCTGAGAAGCCCCCGGTGTTGGCGATGGCGGTGTGCACCTCGTAGCCGAGGTCTTCGGAGAGATATTTTACTGCGAACGATGTGTCGAGGCCTCCCGAGAACGCGAGGAGCACCTTCTTTTTCTTGTCTTGTGTCATATTGATATTATTCGATTCCTTTAAAAAAACATGTTGCGTGGCGCCCATATCGGCGCGGATACGCTGTTAACGTTCCACCCTTTTGAGATGAAGCACCTTGTTGATGCTGTTTTTCATCTTCATGATGTAGGGATTAGGACGGTCTTTTTCAGCAAGGGGTTGCTTCGGGTCGAAGAGCATGCCTGTGCAGAGGCACATCTTCCGGTTGTTGCGCTGCAGGATGTCATAGTTTCTGCACCCCTCGCATCCTCGCCAGAATTCCTCGTCGTCGGTGAGCTCGGAGAATGTCACAGGTTTGTAACCCATGCGCGAGTTGAGCTTCATGACGGGCAGTGAAGTGGTGATGGAGAAAATTTTGGCGAACGGAAATCGAAGTCGAGCCAGCTCGAACGTTTTCGCCTTGATGGCGCCGGCAA
>CAJUQP010000019.1 GCA_910588245.1 uncultured Muribaculaceae bacterium
GAACATTCGACGGATGCTCTTTTTTTATTCACATTTGTTTTTAAACAAGCTCTAAGAATTGCCTTGGAGACTTGCGAGAGGGTTTTATAGGGGGGAGAGAGGGATTGTTGGAGAGGGGGACGCGAAACCACGGCTTTCAGCCGCGGCACGGCAGTGCCATCCGGCGGTAATTTTATCCGTGGGGATATTCCATCAGTTAATTCTATCCGGGGTCTATCCGAAGTAAAATTAAAAATCTCTCTGCGAGCCCTCTGCGCCTTTGCGTGAGGATTAATTACCGTCAAAAAAATCTCCCGCAGAGGCGCAGAGGGCTCGCAGAGTTTTAATTTCGGAGTTTATGTTTTTAGAGCTTTTGGGTGGGGGATGGTATAATGATGGCAATAATTTGGATGTGTCATGCAGCATTTCATGAGATATCGCATCTTAATAATAAACTCACCAAGAAACTGTAACCTATATGACTAACTTATCAACTGACTTAAGAAAGACTCTCATGAGGAGGATGGAGCGCTGTCTCTGGGGATGCGTGGGAGTGGCCGGCATGCTGTCGGGCTTCTCATCCTGTTCATCGGAAGCCGCTCCTAGGGAGGAGAGAGAGGAGCGCCCCGTACCCAACAAAAGAGTCGACATCGAGCTGAGCGCGAGGACGCGTGCCGTTGCCGACAACCTGAGGGACTACTATGTCGGATTCACCACCGATGCCGTGCGATATGTCGACAATCATCCTGAGGAGAAAAAGAACCCCAACGTGATAGTCTCCCCCCTGTCGGCCTCCATACTGTTAGGCATGGTTGCCAACGGTGTCGAGGAGGAGGCGATGGAGACCATCTGCCGTTATCTGGGCACTGATGACCTCGACGGACTGAACACACTCGCGTCCCAGCTTCTCACGGAGCTCCCGGCGGTTGACAACGAGACAAAGCTCAGTCTGGCCAACGCCATCTGGGTGAACGATAAATTCCACTTGTCATCGGCTTTCACATCGGCAATGGCCGCGACATATGACCCGGCGATTGAATACGGCGACTTCGTCAGCAACGGCGCCGGGGTGAAGGATGATATCTTCAAATGGTGTGAGAAGGAGACGAACGGCCTTATCCGGCAGCTTGATCTTGAAATATATCCCGAGACGATGGCCGTTCTGCTGAACGCCATGTATTTCAAGGGGATGTGGAACAGGAATCCCTTTGACAGCAAGAACACCCGCAAAGCGGATTTCCACGGGCCCGAAGGGACGAAGAGCGTCGACATGATGGACAGCGGGGAGATTAAGGCAGAATCCGGATGGACGAACGGTTTTACGGCGTTCCGCCTCTATTTCGGCAACGGCGCCTATTCCTACACCGTGCTTCTTCCTGACGAAGGGATGACCTTGGAGCGGTCGCTCGCGGCACTCACTCCGGAGGTGATGAAGGAGATAGAGATATTGGCCCCTCATACGGTAATCCTGCAGATGCCGAAGATGAAGGTCGAGAGGGAGCTTTCGCTGTCGGATGTATTCGATGGCACTGACATGGAGGTGCTGAACCGGTCAGCCCACTTCACGATGTTTGAGCCGAAGCAGCCGGGATTGATGACAATCAAGCAGTCGGCCACGTTCTCTGTCGATGAGACAGGAGCGGAGGGTGCGGCTGTCACATTTGCTAATTTTGACTACGCTGCGGGTCCCGACTACAAGCCGACAGTGCAGACCATCACCGTAGACCGTCCGTTCTTCTTCTTCATAAACGAGGTGAGCACCGGGGCCTGCATACTTTCGGGACGGGTTGCGGAAGTGTAAACAATTAGTAATGAGAAATTAATGGCGGTATCGGATCGGTCAGACCTGTCGGACTTGTCTGACAGGTCGGACAAGTCTGACAGGTCGGACTGGTCGGGCAACTGAGGGGAGCCGACAAAAACAGTCCGGATGGCTTTGAGAGCAGGTGGCAATTAGTAATTTTATTGCGGAAAATGTTGATGGATATGAAAGAATTATTATCTTTGCACTCGTAACATTTTTGTTCTATGAAATTGATTGAATTAAATCTGCAACGAATCTTCGATCTTTGTCGCAAACACAAGGTCAAGACTCTCTCCGTGTTTGGATCTATCCTTACTGATAGATTCAATGATGAAAGTGATGTGGATTTGCTTGTTGACTTTGAACAAGTCGACCATAACAAGTTTGACTATGTAAGCAATTATTTTGGATTGCGTGATGCACTTGAACTCCTGTTTGGCCGAAAAGTTGATTTGATAGAGGAAAAAGGGTTGCGCAATAAATATTTCATTGCTAACATCAACCGCACAAAACAACTTATATATGAGATCAGATTCGGTAGCGTGACAGGGCCAATTATATTTCCCTCCAGGTGATCGTCAGGACGATACGCCGACCTTGCAGCGGCAGGAATGCCGCTGCCCCAAAGCTACGCAGGCATCCGTCGCTAAAGATACGATGGATGCCTGCGTTGATTTATCCTAAAAGGTTCTATGGATCTATGGATCTCTGGTCTTAATTGCTAATTGGAGGCGAGGCAGCTGTCGAGGGCCTTGACGATGGCCTCGCGGTCCATGCCGCGGCCTATGAAGACGATCTTCTGCATGCGGTCGCCGTACTTCTCGTCCCAGTCGCGTGCCAGACCAGGTTCCGTGGCAAGCATGCGCTGTAGTTCATCCTCCGGAGCCGTGGCATACCATTGTCCGGCTTCCGTGAGCTTCTTCTGCACTCCGGCCTGCTCGAAAAGATATGACATGTCGGTGTCGTCGGAGAAATAGCATACACCTTTCGCGCGGATTACCGACTTAGGCCAGTGCTTACCGACAAACCAGTCGAAACGGTTCATGTCGAACGGACGGCGGGCATAATATACGAATGTGCCGATGCCATATTCCTCGGCCTCCCCCTCGTCGTGGTGATGATGGTGGTGGCAGTGGCATACGCCGTGCTCGTGGTCGCATCGCGAGTGATCCTCCTCGTCATGGTCGTCATCATGGTCGTGATGGTGATGCTCATGGTCATGATGGTGCCCGTGGTCATGCTCATGATGGTCATGTCCGTTAGGATGGTCATTCTCTTCGAGCGGTTTCTCGATCTCCTGGATCCAGGTGGCCGAGGTCACCGTCTTCTCGAAATCGAACAGGTGGGTGTCGAGGATCTCGTCGAGGTCGAAATCGCAATAGTCGGCCTCTATGATCTTCGCCTTAGGCTGCAGGGCACGTATCACTTCCTTGATATGGGCGGCCTCCTCCGGGGTGACTTCCGACACCTTGTTGAGCACTATGATATTGCAGAACTCTATCTGCTGGATGACGAGGCTCTCCAGATCCTCGTCGCCTACGGCCGGAGAGGTGAGGGCGTCGCCAGCGGCGAACTCGCTCTTCAGGCGGAGGGCATCGACCACGGTGACGATGCAGTCGAGGCGCGGGGCTCCGTGGCGCACGAGATTCGGAGCCATGACCGGCATGGAACATATAGTCTGGGCGATGGGCTCAGGCTCGCATATGCCGCTGGCCTCGATTACGATATAGTCGAAGCCCGCGTCAATGAGGTCGGAGAGCTGCTCCATGAGGTCGGTGCGCAGCGTGCAGCAGATGCAGCCGTTCTGGAGAGCCACGAGGCTGTCGTCCTTACCGCCTACCACTCCGCCTTTGGCTATGAGGCCGGCATCGATGTTGACTTCGCCGATGTCGTTGACTATAACGGCGAAACGTATCCCTTTCCTGTTGGCCAGGATACGGTTGAGGAGAGTAGTCTTCCCGCTTCCGAGATAACCCGTGAGCAGGAGCACGGGAGTAGTCTTACTTTTCATTTTCAAGATATGCTTTTATCTCCGCGATATGGGAGGGTGCCTCCGATGCGGAGTAGGGGAGACTGACCATTTTCAGGACACGGGCTCCCGGGATTATAGCGTCTTTGATCTCCTGAGGGGACGGGGTGGAGGGTAGGGCCGAATATTCCTCGAAAGAATAACGGGTGAAGACAGAGCCGGGGCCTATCCCCTGGCGGTTGAGCCACCATCCGTCGCCGAGGTCGACAGGGCGAGAGGCGGAGGTGATGTCGGTAGTGGCCGGGAAATAGGAGAGCTGCCCGTCGCTTCCGAGAGTCACAGCCACATTTCCGGCATAGTCGCCGCTCATGCGGAACGCCGTGGCCTTGGGGATGGCCTTGCTGCCCTTGCCCGCGGGGCCGCCCCGGTAGCCAATGACGGCAGGGTTGGCGCGCACCACCGTCGGCGGGTTGCCTGCGGCTGCGTCGTCAGCCGCAGGGGCAGACTTGTGGCTGCATGCCGCGGCGGCGAGGGCGAGGGGGAGAATATAGATCATCTTGTTCATAACGGTCGCGTTTTGTCGTGGTGCAAAAATAGCGATAAAAAATTATCCCGACAAGAAGGGCGCCCTATAAAATCACGGGGCGCCCTCATGTGATGGCCTGAGACCGTCAGAAACTTACGCGGAGCATGGCCTCGAAGCGGTTGTCGTGGGCCTGTGAGCCGTCGTAGTTCACCCGTCGGCCGTAGATATACTCCACGCCGAGCTGCACGATGGAGTTGACATTGTAGAACATATTGCCGAGAATATACTGAGCGTAGCGATACTGCGAGCCCCAGGGAGCGGAGGCATCGGTGTAGCGGTCGGCGTAGGTGCGCACGTGGCTGTAGGTGGCGGTGCAGAAGAGACGCGGGGAGAAGGTGTATTGCAGGGAGGCGAATCCGGCCCAGGCCTTCACGGGATTGAGCGAGGAGGGATTCGACGGATCGGGCATCAGATCCATGCCGCATCCCGTCAGATCCTGTATGTAGCTCGCAATTCCCTTTCCGTAGACGGCCTGATAATAGACCGTGAGAGGACCGCAGAGGGGCGATGTGCCGCTGGCCTTTATACCCCAGCCGACCTTGTCGACATTCTTCTGCCGCGTCAGGTCGCGGTAATACAGATTGCGCACAATTCCCGAGAGTCGCAGCCATCCCGCGCCGCCGGCCCAGTTGCGCTGCACGTAGAAGGGTATGTCGGGGAGGCGCTGGCTCACTGTGGCGGTGCCGGGGGCGTTGGTGAAGGAATTTGCCGGCATGTCGAGGCCGATGCCGAGCTTCCATTGCTTCTTCGCTCCGATGACAGGCTCATATCCGATCATGCCGTGGATCACGGCGGTGAAGGCGTTGGGGCCCTCATAGTCGATGGTGGCCGGCCCGGCCGCGGCGTCGGTGAAGAGGGAATAGGTATATCCGGCGGTTATGCCCCGGTATTTCAGATAGGCATGCTGGAGGAACGGGGTATAGTTGTTGCCCAGGAAGTTGACCGACACATAGGCGCCGAGCTGATCTTTCGTGCCGGGGAGAGCCACGACGTTGAGATAGACGTTGCTCTGCTGCCCCGAGAGCTTGAACTGGGCGCCGTTGCCCGGCGCAAGGTTCATGGGTATGGCGGAAGTGACGAACAGGTTCGGATTCGATATGGGGCTACCGAAGTCGTAGTCGGCCACGGCCTCGATGTTGGCCCCCAGTCCGATGTAGTATTTCCCCTCCTTTCCGAGCACCGCGAATCGCGGCACGTCGGGGATGTTGGATAGCCGTGGAGCGTTTTCGTGGAGATGGTCGTATCTGCTTGCCGAGTCGGGATACTCGTAGACGTAGACATTGACGTTTTCCAGGATCTCTGTCACATGGGTCTGGGCCATCGCTCCCGCAGACAGGAGAAGGGCCGGGAGAAGCAATATGTTTTTCATAATTTTTCCGGTTTAATAGTAATCTTTCTTAATTGCGAAGGCGAATTTATGGCGCAGGAGCCAAGCCACGACAGTGTATGCCACGAGAAGGACGAAGCATACGGTGAAAGCGAACGTACCCATGCTGTGGGCATGGAAGATGTCGCGGAGCCCGTCGATGATGAAGGGGGTGAGCACGATCGCCAGATAGTTTGACGACAGCACGAACGCCAGGGCGAGAGTGGCCTTGTTGTCGGAGGTTACTGCGCGGCTCGCCTTGTCGTAGATCAGGGGCTGGCATATGCCATAGCCGAGTCCGCAGAGGGCGGCGCCGACAATCATCGACCAGTCATTGGGGAAGAAGGCGAAGAGCGCCATGCCGATGGTCATGAAGGCCGCGCACCACACGAAGCTGCCACCCCGGAGAATCTTCACAAACCAGGGGAGTGTGAAACCCGGAATGAACATGAAGAGATAGAACACGGAGGTGATGGTGCCGGTGAGCGAGGAACTCCACCCTTTCTTCTCAATGAGGAAGGGGCAATAGTAGGTCATCGCGATCGTGGAGAAGGTGATGAACGCGTAGACGCCGATGAGGGCCCATATGCGCTTCACGTAGAAACCGTTTCTCACGTCGGGGCTTGCCGGGGCGTGAGGGGGCGGGAGCGGTCCGGAGGGTCGTGGAGCCGCGACGGCGGATGTGGCAGCGGCAGCCGCAGTGGCAGTCGCGGCAGTCGCGGCGGCGGAGGCGTGTCCGTCGGAATATTCAAGGTCGGAGGAGGGGATGCCCCTGAGCCCGAAGGACAGGGCGAGAGGTATGAGCGCCACGAGATAGACCACGAAAGGGAGATGCCAGCTCCCGTGGCTGAGCCACCCTACGGCGAAGGTGGCCGCCACGAGAGCGAGGTTGGATATGCCGGACTTTATGCCCATCTCCTTCATGCGGTAGGGGCCGACGAACGTGTCGGCGATAAGACCGGAGGAGAAGGGGATAAGGAGGCCGGCGCCACATCCCAGCAGGCAGCTGATGACGATCAGCATCCACATGGTAGAAGCGAAAAGATAGAACACGGCACAGGCGGAGAAGACCACGAGGCCCGTCACTACGATCGCTATCTTGTGGCGCGTGAGGGAGAGCTTGCCCGAGAGAAGGGTGAAGGGGATGATCAGCAGGTTGGGGAGCACAGTGAGGAGCTGCTTCTCAAGCTGCGTGGTGCGGGGGAACACCTCCGAGAGCGATCCGAGCATGGGGGTGACCGCGAGGCCCGGAAGATTGACCACCAGAGAGATGGAGAGGATGGCGCAAACGGTCATCAGTGATATTGGGGTTTTACCCGTCTGTATCTGCATACCCGGAATCTTTAAGGAGTGAATGAAAAATGTCTTTACTGTTTCGGTCCGGTTCCGTCATCAGCCGGTTTCGCGGCCGGCTGAGCCGCGGACCCGGACGTCTGCGGGGCGTGAGGCTGCAGGGAGAGGTCGGCGACATCACCGACAGTCTTCATGCTGACAGGGCCGAACTCACCGTCTTCCCATTCCATGGCTCTTTTCACCATCTCAGGAGTGGGGACATATCCGGCCGGCCATTTCGATACAGTGGAGGGTGTACGTCCCTCAATCTCCCATTCGAAGGGTTCGAACGTGGTCTGCGGGTCGCGCCAGGAGGATTTTCGGCGTGCGTAGACGATGAACGGGACGACGATGAACAGTGCTGAACCGAGCACGAGGATCACAACGTAAGTGACAGGGCTTCCGGTGTTGATCTGCGACGGCGGCACGAAGCTGAGCACCATGGCCACGAGTGCGCCGAGCATGCCAATGCCGGCCACGAGCCATTTGCCGAACTCCCCTCCGGGCACGCGGAAACCACGCTTCACATTGGGCTCCGTGCGACGCAGGCGCAGGAAAGCGAAATAGATGATAAAGACCATAGTCAGATAGATGATCGTAGACATCTGGCTAAGGATCTGATAGGCCGACTGCACACTCGGAAGCACCACAAGCACGAGCGAGAGGATGGAGACCATAATGCCCTGGACCCAGAGGATGGAGGTCTGGATTCCGTTTTTGTTGGTCTTCTGCAGAGAGCGCGGCAGATAGCCGGCCTTGCCCACGGAGAGCATACCGGATGAGGGGGCCACGATGACGCAGCTCACCTGACCGATGACGCCGAAAGTGAGGAAGAGGGCGATGATATGGCCGAGCCATTCGCAATGGATAGAGGCGAAGAGGTTGTTGTAGGCCACAAGAAGCGAAGCAAGGAGGTTGATATCTTTCTGAGGGATAACGAAGCCTATGGCGAGAGTGCCGAAAATAAACACGGCAAGAATAATGATGACTGCCAGGAAGACAGCCTTAGGGAATGATTTCGCGGGGTCGTTCATATAAGGCACGTGCACTGCCTGCATCTCCATTCCTGCGAAAAACAGGAAAATCGAGGCGGCGAGCACGATCGTGCCGAACTTGGAGAAGTCGGGCCAGAACGACTGGTGGGCGTCGATGAATATATGGTTGCCCATGCAGACATAGACGATACCCATGATGATGAGCACGGCGGCCGGAATAATGGTGCCGAAGAGACCGCCAACCGTCGAAAGCTTATTGGCGTAGGCCTGCCCCCGGAAAGAGTTGAAATTGGCCACCCAGTAGACGGCGAGCACGACTATGAGCGAATAGATCACATTTGACGACAGTTTCGCGTCGAAGCTCTCGGGCCAGAAGATATACGCCAAGGTCACGGCTCCGAACATCAGCACGGCGGGGAACCAGATGACGACCATCTGCCATTCATAATACATGGCGGCCCAGCCGATCTTTGGCCCGAGACCCTCGCTGACCCAGCGGAAAAGACCTCCGCTCTTGGTCCATGTGGAAGCGAGCTCGGCGCAGACCAGCGAATAAGGGATGAGGAACACCAGGGCGGCGAACACATAATAGAATATAGATGTGTAGCCGTATTCCGCCTGAGAGGCGAGGCCACGCATACTGACGATGTTGGTGACGATAAGGATGGTCATTGCCCACATCCCGATCACGGTTTTTTTGCCGGGTCCGGAGGCTACGCCTTTGGCGGCGCCCGGCGACGGAGTGGATGATTTCAGATTTGCCATAACAGTAAGTTTAGTGTTTTTCAATAGTCGACCGGGATGTCTGCCGTGAATGTCAGTAGAAACGCAACGCCGCGGACTTTCCAGCGATCATTATTCATATTGAAATAAACATAAATAACTGTCGGTTAGTTTTGGAATAAAGCACTTTTTTATCGGAGTGGATACCAACCTTTTCCTTTCACGCCATGTTATATCAGCAGAAAACCACCCCGGAAAGACTCCGCGTAGCGCCATGTGCTGCCACAGGATATGACCGCATGCCATTCGCATGGGAAGCGGCGGAGAATCCGGAATAATGCTTAATTAACTATGACGAAACATGCAGATATGCCCCAGGAGTCGCCAGTGACATCTTCGGGACGCAAGAAAAACCTGTCGACAGCGCATGGCTCACTTACGATGTGGGCCATGGCCATCCTTATCATCACCTCCATATTGAGCATGCGCGGACTTCCATCGGAAGCCAAATACGGCGTGCAGTCGATATTCTTCTATCTCTTCGCGGCGGCCGTCTTCCTTCTGCCCTTCGCGCTCGTGTGCGCGGAGCTGGCATCGACCTATACCAAATCGGGAGGCCTTTACCGGTGGGTGTCGGAAGCGTTCGGCCCGAAACTGGGATGGCTGTCGATGTTTCTCGAATGGCAGACGATCGTGATCTGGTTTCCGACGGTGCTGATGTTCGCCGCCGCGTCGCTGGCCTACATGTTCTGGCCCGAGAGCTTCGACGAGGCATTGGCGTCGAACAAGATCTATACGCTTGTGATAGCGCTGCTTGTCTACTGGCTATCCACCTGGAACGCTTTCCGGGGGCAGAAATCGGCCAATATCCTCAGCACCTACGGCGGCCTTGTGGGCACGATCATTCCCGGGGCGGTGCTCATAATCCTGGGAATCGTGTATCTGCTTGCCGGAAAACCGGTGCACCTCGACCATATGCCCTTCTTCCCCGACTTCAGCAACATCGACACCATAGTGCTCGCCGCATCAATCTTCCTCTTTTATGCGGGAATGGAGATCCAGGCCGTGCACGTCAACGACATGAGCAATCCGGCGAAAGATTTCCCGAAGGCAGTGTTCGTGGCGATCATCGTCATCGTGCTTGTCTATTCAATAGGCACTCTGGTGATCGGAGTCGTCATCCCCTCCAAGGATATCGACCTTCTGCAGTCGCTGCTGGTGGCCTACAAAGCGTTGTGGCAGAGCTTCGGTCTGGGGTGGCTCGGCAATGTGATGGCGCTGTTCATAATGTTCGGCGTCATCGGCCAGGTCAGCGCACTCGTGACGGGTCCTTCCACCGGACTTATGGCTGTGGCTCAGAGCGGCTATCTGCCGCGAGGACTGCAGAAAGTGAACAAGAACAACGCCAATGTCCCCATCCTGCTCGTGCAGGGTGCGTTCGTGTCGCTGCTTCTACTGCTTCTCATAGTGCTTCCTACCGTGGAGGCGGCCTATCAGATCATGAGCCAGATGGCTACGATCATATATCTTGTGATGGTGATCATCATCTATGCCGCTTTCATACGCCTGCGCCGCACTCAGCCCAACAAGACCAGAGGCTACAAGGTGCCCGGCGGGGATTTCGGCAAATGGGTGGTATGCGGCCTGGGTATAGTCGGGGCGCTGCTTGCCCTTGTGCTCAGCTACCTTCCGCCATCGCAGATCGCCACAGGTTCGCCCGCGATGTATGTGGGGATAATCGTAGTCGGAGTGGGTATCATCATAGCCCTGCCACTGGTGATCTATCATTTCCGCAAACCCGACTGGAGGAATCCGGACGCCCATTTCTATCCCTTCGACTGGCAGATAGAGGGGCGTAAGCCCGACGCGGTGTCGAAATGGCCGGCGGGTTACGAGCCCACCGAGGAGCAGGTAGAGGCGGCCGAGTCAGACTGCATAGCCTGCCACGCCTCCGACAAGCTGCATTGAGAAATGCCTCGCTGAATGATTCTTCGCTGAAAAGGGATTTGCTGCCTGCAAGGTATTTGCGGGCAGCGAATCTTTTTTTTGACGGTTGTGTACCCGTGCTGCGGCTGGAAAGCCGCAACTCCATGGCTGACGGGGAGGTAAAATAGCAGAAATGGATATGAAAGTATGAGGTTTATGGCTGGATAAGTGCTAATTTTGCGGACAGGAAATAAATTGAAGTAACCTTAATTCACGAAATAGAATGAAGAAGATTTTATGCGCCATGTTGCCGGCGCTGATCGCCATGGCCCCGCTTGCGGCCAAAAATTTCGACATCAAGAATTTCGCGAGAATGATAGAGTGCCCTGTGCTGATGGGTATAGGCCTACAGGATCCTACCTACCCGCCCACACTAACATGAGCAGCTACAATCTCATCACGACCCCGAAAGAGCTTCACATATATCCCGAATGCGGCCACACCGTGGATTACAATGACTGGAACCCACGGCGCGCCGCATTCTTTGAGAAATGGAAATGATCTTCGACTGCGTTTCTTAATCAGTAGGACTCTTCCGGGCTCGGGAAGTCGGATGATTTGACGTCGGCGATGTAGTGCTGCACGGCTTCGGTCATTATCCCGGCGAGGTCGGCGTAACGGCGCAGGAAACGGGGGGAGAAGCCCTGGTTTATGCCGAGCATGTCATGCATGACGAGCACCTGTCCGTCGACGCCACCACCGGCCCCTATGCCGATCACAGGGATGGTGAGCTCGGAGGCGACCTTGGCTGCGAGTTCGGCAGGGATCTTCTCCAGCACAATCGCGAAGCATCCCACCTCCTCGAGCATCTTTGCATCCTCAAGAAGTTTTTTAGCCTCGGCTTCCTCGCGAGCGCGGACATTGTAAGTGCCGAATTTGTTGATGCTCTGGGGGGTCAGGCCAAGATGTCCCATCACGGGGATGCCTGCGCTGAGAATGCGCTCCACCGATTCGCGGATCTCAGAACCACCCTCCATCTTGACAGCCTCCGAATGGCTCTCCTTCATGATGCGTATGGCAGATGCGAGAGCCTCCATAGGATTACCCTGATACGAACCGAACGGCATGTCGGTCACCACAAGTGCCCGGCGCGTAGCCTTCATCACGGATTTCGCGTGATAAATCATCTGGTCGAGAGTGATGGGAAGAGTTGTGACGTTGCCGGCCATCACGTTTGAGGCGGAATCACCGACAAGGATCACATCGATGCCTGCCTCATCGAGGATCTTGGCAGAAGAAAAATCGTAGGCTGTGAGCATGGAGATCTTCTCTCCGCGCTGCTTCATCTCGACAAGGCGGCGAGTGGTCACCTTGCGTGCGTTATCTGTAGTATTTGTCGACATATTTAAGACGCCTTGGGCGCGTTTTAGGTTATCCGGGATGTGCCTCCCGGTGAAATTTGCCGCAAAGTTATCAAATTTTATCCATATGGCCACTTCCGCGCCGCAAAAACTCCTCGGAGAGGTTGAATTACAGTCCGGATTTTGCAGTACGGTGGAATTTTGTTAACTTTGTGCCTTAAAAACAACAACAGCAACATCATAACAATGGAATATAATCATCGCGACATTGAGCGCCGCTGGCAGCAGTACTGGCGCGACAATGACATCTACAAGGCCGTGGAGAAACCCGGGAAGAAGAAGTTCTATGTGCTCGACATGTTCCCCTATCCCTCGGGAGCCGGTCTGCACGTGGGTCATCCTCTCGGCTACATAGCCTCCGACATCTATTCGCGCTATAAGCGTCAGCAGGGCTTCAACGTGCTTCATCCGATGGGATATGACGCCTACGGCCTTCCCGCAGAGCAGTATGCCATCCAGACGGGACAGCATCCGGAGAAGACCACGATGGCTAACATAGCCCGCTACCGCGAGCAGCTCGACAAGATAGGATTCTCGTTCGACTGGAGCCGCGAGATACGCACCTGCGATCCGGAATACTACCGCTGGACTCAGTGGGCATTCATGCAGATGTTTAATTCCTACTATGATCTCTACGCCGACAAGGCATTGCCTATAGCCGACCTTGTGAAGCATTTTGAGGAGAAAGGCACCGAGGGTGTGAACGCCGCATGTTCGAAGACCCTCTCCTTCACCGCAACTGACTGGAATGGATATTCCGAGAAAGAGAAGGCCGAGATCCTGATGAACTACCGCATAGCTTATCAGGGGGAGACGATGGTGAACTGGTGTGAAGCACTCGGCACCGTTCTTGCCAACGACGAGGTGAGCGAGGGAGTGAGCGTGCGCGGCGGCTACCCAGTGGAGCAGAAGGTGATGAACCAGTGGTGTCTGCGCGTGTCGGCCTATGCCCCGCGTCTTCTCGAGGGGCTTGACGGCCTGCAGTGGAGCGATTCCCTGAAGGAGACACAGCGCAACTGGATAGGCCGCAGCGAGGGAGCGGAGATGCGTTTCCCTGTGGTTGACAAAGATTTTGATCTTGAAATCTTCACCACCCGCGCCGACACTGCTTTTGGAGTGACCTTCATGGTGCTCGCCCCGGAGTCGAAATATGTGGGAATGCTCACCACTGCGGAACACAAGGAGGCCGTGGACGCCTATCTGGCAGAGGTGGCCCACAAGACGGAGCGCGAGCGTCAGATCGACAAGAAGGTTTCGGGAGTATTCACGGGTGCTTATGCCCGCAACCCGATAAGTGGCAAGGAGATTCCGGTGTGGGTGAGCGATTATGTGCTCGCCGGCTATGGCACGGGAGCGATCATGGCAGTACCTGCCCACGACTCGCGCGACTATGCTTTCGCACGGCATTTCGATCTCCCGATAGTGCCCCTGATCGAGGGAGCCGACGTGAGCGAGGAGAGCTTCGATGCCAAGGAGGGGAAGATGATCAACTCCTCTAACGGCGAGCTCGACCTCAATGGCCTCGAGGTGAAGGAAGCCATAGCCAAGACAAAGAGATTTATCGAAGAGAAAGAGATAGGACGCGTGAAGGTTAATTACCGCCTGCGCGACGCCATCTTCTCGCGCCAGCGTTACTGGGGCGAGCCCTTCCCCGTGTATTATAAAGACGGCGTGGCCCATCTTATGGATGAGAGCGCGCTTCCGCTGATGCTCCCCGAGGTTGACGCCTATCTCCCGACCGCCACCGGCGAGCCTCCGCTCGGCCGCGCGAAAAACTGGAAGACCCCCGATGGTTATCCCATAGAACTGTGCACGATGCCCGGATTCGCGGGATCGAGCGCCTACTATCTGCGCTACATGGATCCGCGCAACGATAAGGCACTCGTGAGCCGGGAGGCTGATGAATACTGGCGCAACGTGGATCTCTACGTAGGGGGCGCCGAGCATGCCACCGGCCATCTCATCTATTCGCGCTTCTGGAACAAGTTTCTCTATGACCTCGGGCTCGTGGTCGAGCCGGAACCTTTCAAGAAACTCGTGAACCAGGGAATGATACAGGGACGCACGAGCTTCGTCTACCGCATAAAAGACACCAATACATTTGTCAGCAAGGGGCTCAGCAAGAACTATGACGTGACGCCGATCCGCGTGGATATCAATATGGTCAGCAACGACGTGCTTGATATCGAGCGATTCAAGGGATGGCGTCCGGAGTTCGCCGACGCCGAGTTCATCCTCGAAGACGGGAAATACGTGTGTGGCTATGCTGTTGAGAAGATGTCGAAGTCGATGTTCAACGTAGTCAATCCCGATGACATCGTGGAGCGTTACGGCGCTGACACGCTTAGGCTCTACGAGATGTTCCTCGGCCCGATCGAGCAGTCGAAGCCCTGGGACACCAACGGCATCGACGGCGCAAACCGCTTCCTGAAGAAACTATGGGGACAGTTTGGCAAGATCGACACGGACGCCACCACGCCTATGACCCGCGAGGAGCTCAAGACGATGCACAAGCTGATAAAAAAAGTGACCGGCGATATCGAGAACTTCTCGTTCAACACATCTGTATCCGCGTTCATGGTGGCCCTCAACGAGCTGACGGCGCAGAAATCGAAGAGCGCCGCGGCCATGGAGATCTTCACTCGCCTCATAGCTCCCTTCACTCCCCATATCGCCGAAGAATTCTGGCATGCCCTCGGCAAGGAGGGGTCGGTGGTCGACGCCGAATGGCCCGAATGGAACGAGGAATTCCTGAAGGAGGACATGGTGAAATATCCTGTAAGCTTCAACGGCAAGACCCGCTTCATACTCGAGGTGGCCGCCGGATCGGACAAAGCCGCCGTGGAGGCTGCCGCCCTCGGTGCTCCCGAGGCCGCGAAATGGCTCGACGGCAAGACTCCGAAGAAGGTTATCGTGGTGCCCGGCAAGATAGTGAACGTGGTGATCTGACGTGGATAAAATGGAAAGATCATTACCTAAGATAGTATTCGCCACCAACAACGCCCATAAGCTCGAGGAGGCGCGGGCCCTCGCTGGCGACAGCTTCGAGATACTGTCGCTCGCCGAGATCGGATGCCACGACGATATCCCGGAGACCGCCGACACCCTCGAGGGGAACGCCCTTATCAAGGCGCGGTGGGTGAAGGATCGCTATGGCTACGACTGCTTCGCCGACGACACAGGCCTGATGGTCGACGCCCTGGACGGCGCCCCGGGAGTATATAGCGCCCGGTATGCAGGTCCGGAATGCGACGCCGTCGGCAACATGCGTCTTCTGTTGCGTAATCTCGAAGGGGTGGCCGACCGTCATGCAAGGTTTGTCACTGTGATAGCCCTGATTCTTGGAGAGCGCACAGAGATATTTACCGGCAGCGTGGAGGGAGATATAGCCACGGAACCCCACGGCACCAACGGCTTCGGCTACGATCCGGTGTTCATAGCCCGGGAGTCGGGACTTCCGTTTGCCGAGATGAGCGCGGAGGCCAAGAATGCCATCTCACACCGCGGCCGGGCGATGCGCGGACTGATAGAATTCCTCACAAGATGATAAGAGAGATCGCCGGCCATGACCCTTGGGGGCCATGGCCGGGATTCTCTTCCAGCATATGAAAAAGACAATCTCTCTCTTGGCGGCTTTACTGACTGCCGTATCCCTCCAGGCCCTGCCGGGCTGGAAGATTCATCCCACGTTCGACGGGACCGTGACACGTCTTGTCGACACACCTCGTTTTGTGTATTTCACCTCGAGGACGCAGCCTTATGAGGCCGGATCGGCGTATAACGGCACGGAGCATCTCTCATTGTTCAGATATGACAAAGAGGGGGAGGAGCTGATGGCTCTCTCGTCAGACAATGTGCTTATGTCGGCGAATGTGGCGAGGCTCGACTATTCGCCGGAGCATGGGTTCCTGGCTGTGGTCGACGCCGATGGCGGCGTGTCGCTGCTATATGACGATGGTGAGAGTGTCGGGATCGCGGCCTACCGCTATGCCGACACCGACCGCGATAAGAGCGTGAACTCGGTCTGGATAGACCCGGCAGACGGACAGGTGACACTCTGCACGGCTTTCGGCCTGGTGACAATCGACCCGGATAAGAGAGAGATAAAAGATAGCCGGATATTCGGCGCCCCGGTGGGCGGCACAGGGCGAGCCGGCGACATGCAGTTGCTTTCCATGGATGGACGCCTGCTGGCCGCTCCATTCCAGTCGCGCCGTCAAAACCTGTCGGAATATGAACCTGTGGATGCTTTTGACGGTATCAGCGTGGGGAAGCTCATGAATGTGGATGAAGGAAGCTGCCTTGTCTTCGAGGAGGGGGATGCTGGGGTGTGGATTCTTAGCCACACCGACGGAGCCTTCCATGCGCAGCGCCTGTTCAGCGGACCGTTTGTCAATGCCGGTCGCACGCGCGGAGGAGTGGCGTTGACCCTCGATTCCGTCATAAGGCTTATCAGAAGCGACGGCACATGGGAAGAGACAGAGCGCCATGCCGATGATCGCGGACTCGCCTCCGGTTCATACGACATGAAAGAGGTGTGGACGGCCGGGATGCGCCGCGGACTGTGGAGCCGTCGTGTGAACGGCAGCGGGGAGTGGACGCTTACCCGCGACTGCATCGTGCCTGACGCGCCGGCACCGTTCAAGGCCACGGATATGGTGTGGCATCCAGCTTACGGGCTGCTTGTGGCCAACCACGGCTATGACCCGAATTTCGCCATCGGTGATGACGGAGGGCCGCTGCTGGTCAGCGCATACCGCGACGGACGCTGGACTTCGCTGAGTCCGGCCTATACCGCACCGGGAGAACCGGAGAGACTGCGCAATCCCAACGGCCTTGCCGTGGATCCCGACAATCCGGATTTCCTATATTTCGGCTCCCTGATGAACGGCATGGTGCGTATCGACACATCCGACGGCACGGCTACGGTGCATATGTCGCGGAAAGGGGATCCCTGCCGGGATATTCCCGGCTTCGTGCCGCTTGTGGAAGATCAGACGGGTAATATCTCTCCGTTGCCGGGGGTAGGGGCCACATGGACGGCTTCATGTCCTTTCGCCGGGCCAAGATTTGACGCCTACGGCAATCTCTGGACTTCTTATGCAGACTATGACGACCAGCGTCCCGTGAAGCTGCATCTCATATGCTGGGAGGCTGACGCACGCCGCCGGTCTGTCTATCCTGACAGGATCGTGAATCCGGTGATGGTCAAGGAGGAGGGGGTAACACCGGGCAACCGCGGATATGTTCTTCCCTTGCTCTCGGCAGCCAACCGCGACCTTATAGTCTACACCCGACGTCACTGGGATGGAGACTTGACGGTGATCGACACTAACGGGACTCCCACTGATCCGGCAGACGACAGGATAAGAACTGTCTCGTCGTTCACCGACCGCGACGGAGCCGCTTTTCCCGTCAACGATATCCGTTTCATCCATGAAGACCCGTCGACGGGGGAGCTGTGGGTAGGGCATCGTGCCGGCGTGTTTCGCATCGACGCTGCGAAATTGCTGGCAGGCGACACCAGGGCCATGCGAATCAAGGTGGCGCGCGGTGACGGCACGAATCTTGCCGACTATCTTCTTGACGGAGTCCCCGTAAACGCCATGACAGAAGACAGTCGTGGCTACAAGTGGTTCGCCACAGGAGGCGCGGGTGTGGTGTGCACCTCGGCCGACGGCACAGAGATATACCGTGAGCTGACATCCGACTCCACTCCGCTCCCCGATGACAATGTCTACGGCATCGGATATATGCCTGAATCTAATTCACTGATGATCTCTACCGACCGTGGCATGGCTGAATATCAGATCGGCGCGTCCGCGGGTGGAGGAAAGACTCCTGAGGTCAGGGTATATCCCAATCCAGTGCGCCCTGACTATCTCGGATATGTCACCGTAGATGGCCTTGAGGACAATGCCTTGGTGAAGATTGTCGACGCTTCCGGCTCCCTGGTCAGGGAACTTGGATATGCCGCCGGGGGCGAGGCGAAATGGGACGTCACCAATCTTTCTGGACGCAGGGTGGCCACTGGAGTTTATTATGTGGTGTGCACTTCCGGTCCAGACGACTCGACAGTGGCGAAAGTCGGGAAGGTGCTCGTGGTGAATTAAAGGTTAAAGGTTAAAGGTTTAGAGTTTAGGGATTGGAGTTTAGGGTTAATGGGACATCGGAAAACGGATAACAGATAACAGATAACAGAAAACGGACAACGGACAACAGACGATAGACATGGGAAAGAACAAACTTAAGAAATTCGCCGATATGGCTACCTACAGATGCGCTCTCCAGTATCCGCGCGAGGTGCTTCTTGCTGAGGGCTTCCCTTATCAGGGAGTGTGGAAGGATGAATTCTTCCATCGTGACGGAGAGATCACCCTGGAGCTCGGCTGCGGCAAGGGGGAGTATACTGTGGCTCTCGCAAAGGGGAACCCCGGACGTAACTATATAGGCGTCGACATAAAAGGAGCAAGGATGTGGAGCGGCGCGCGGCAGGTTGAGGAGCAGCAGATTCCCAATGCTGCTTTTCTCAGGACGGAGATCGAGAATATCGACAAGTTTTTTGCTCCGGGAGAGGTGGACGAAATCTGGATCACTTTCCCCGACCCACAGATGCAGAAGACCCGGAAGCGCCTCACGTCGACGCGTTTCCTGAAGATGTATGGGAAATTCCTGCGCCCTGGAGGAGTCATAAACCTGAAGACGGATTCGCCGTTTCTGTTCGAATATACCAAAAGGCTGGCTGAACTCAACGGTTTTGAGATCGTTATGATTACAGATGACCTCTATGGCAGCGGGATGGCAGATCCCGTAAGCTCAATAAAGACATATTACGAGAGCCAGTGGCTGTCGCGCGGCAAGAAGATAAAACTGATAAGCATGCGCCCCGGTTCTTTCGAGAATCTGCAGGAACCGCCCTCCGACGACATCGAGCGGGATGACTACCGCGCATATCCCCGTCATACCCCCGGACTTGAATCTTTCTGAAAAAATATCATAAAAAAATGACTCTATATCCAAATCTGATTCTTGAGGCACTCAAGAACGTGAAGTATCCCGGCAACGGGAAAACTCTCGCCGAAAACGGCATGATCGAGGATGATATCCGCATAGACGGCAACAAGGTGTCGTTCTCACTGATCTTCGACAAGCCCACCGATCCTTTCATAAGAAGCGTGGTGCGCTCTGCCGAAGCTGCCATCAACGCGTATATCTCGCCGGAGGTGGAGATAAAGGACAATATCGCGGTGAAATACCGCAAGCCCCTGGAGGAGAAGCCGAAGCTGCTTCCCGGTGTGAAAAATATCGTAGGGATATCCTCCGGAAAGGGTGGCGTGGGGAAGAGTACGGTTGCCGCCAACGTCGCCATATCGCTGGCCGCGAAGGGGTATAAGGTCGGTCTTCTCGACGCCGATATCTTCGGCCCCTCGATGCCAAAGATGTTCGGCGTTGAGGATGAGCAGCTTTATATGGTCAATAAGGATGGACGCGATTGGATTGAGCCCGTGGAGAAATACGGGGTCAGGATGCTGTCGATCGGTTTTGTGGTCGACAGGAACAGTCCTGTGCTCTGGCGCGGCGGAATGGCGAGCAACGCCCTCAAGCAGCTGATATCCGACGCATGGTGGGGTGATCTGGATTATTTCCTCATCGACATGCCTCCCGGCACGAGCGACATCCATCTTACCCTTGTGCAGACTCTTCCGATCACTGGAGTTGTGGTTGTGTCGACTCCTCAGGAAGTGGCCCTGGCCGATGCCCGCAAGGGTATCGCCATGTTCCAGAGCGACAAGGTGAACGTGCCTATCCTCGGTCTCGTAGAGAATATGGCCTGGTTCACGCCGGCTCCGCATCCGGAAGAGAAGTATTACATATTCGGCAACGGTGGCGCCACGCGTCTGGCAGAGGAACTTGGCGTGAAGCTTCTCGCGCAGATTCCTCTCGTAGCGGATATCTGCAGTGACGCCGACATGGGAGCCCCATCGTCGGTGGCCCTTGCCGATGAAGGGAAGGCTGCGGCGAATCCGGAGGCGGAGGCATTCGGCGCCCTCGCGGAGTCCATCGTCAAGGCCTGCGACGAGCGCAACGCCGCGCTGCCGCCCACGCAGCCGGTAGCCATGAAGTCGTAATAACTCCGGATCATACGGATAAGAATACACACTTTACAGGAGGCTGGATCATAATTAAGGATTATGGTTCAGCCTCTATTTGGAGGATGTTGCCGTGTCAGGCGAAAGTGTAGTTCTTCCTGATGCGCAGCCGGCATTTAAGCTTGAAAGCGAGGTTGCCGAAAGGATGCCAGAGGAGGAACCATGGGAGCGACCACCAGAGGCATACCGATCCGAGTCGCCTGGCAGTCCGGCGGTAGACGAGTACTTCGCCGATCCAGTTGGCACAGACGATGGCGAAAGCCACGACAGCAGGAATGAATGAGAGTGTGAGGAACCGGAATCCCATGATGGCGGCTGCGAGAGCCGAGAGCACCATCACCCACTGCATGAGAGAACCGAGGCCGCAGCGTAGGAAAGGCCAGCGGGGGAGAAAACGGGCTGTGAACTGGTAGCGCTCGCGTATGTCGGCGAGGATACGGTTGGCCGAATCTCCCCATTCAGTCACAAGGATAGAGTCGGCTGTGATGGCCGTGCGCGTATTGTCGGGAGTCATTATCTCACGCAGGAAGAGATCGTCGTCGCCGTTGACCAGATGAAGTGTCTTGGCATATCCCTTGTGGCGGAAGAAGAGTTCGCGGCGGAAAGCGAGGTTGTTGCTGTCGCCTCGGAAAGGATGTCCGCCATATGCCGCGCCGATCCATTGGCTTGACGTAAGTGTGGCGTTCATCTGGCGGTACCATTTGCCGGCTCCGTGCAGCGTCTGGAAATCCACATGGCTATAGCCGATGGTCACGTCGATCTCAGGATTCTCCACTGCGGGGCGCATGAGATCGGAAAGCCAGCATCGGGATGGTATGAGGCAGTTGGAGGTGGTGGTCACTACGAATTCTCCTGAGGCTGCTTTCATGCCTACGGTCTGGGCAAGCTTGCGCCGGCTGAGGTTGCGCGATTCCTCCGGGATGAACGTCACATAGAGCCTCTCGGGATAGATGGCTTTCAGACGTTTGGCGAGATCGGCAGTTGTCTCGGCGCCACCTTCGTTGACGAGTATCACCTCATAGTCGGGATAGTCCTGGGCCATTGCCATTGCGAGATACTCATGTATCTCGTCTTCTTCAGTGAAAGCGTAGACAATAACGGAGACTTTCGGACAGACTGCGGGATTGGCTTTGTCTTCTTCGGAGCTGTCGGATGGGAGTACCGCGCTACCGGCGTTCCAGACAGGGCGGAAACGGGCCCATAATGATATGGCGGCAGATAGAAATGAGATCGAGAGGAGAATGATTATCAGTATTTCCGGATCGTGGTTCATCTATGTAGTTGAGGATTATAGCTTTGTTTATGGTTCATCGTAGTGGGGTGAGAGTGCCGGCATGCTGGAGCCTGATCTTCTTTATCTGCCAGGCGAGCATGCAACCTGTCACTATCGTGGCAACGACGTCGCATATAGGATAGCAGCACCATACTCCGTCGAGACCCAGATAGCGCGGGAGGATGAGCAGGAGCGGTATCATGAATATTATCTGACGCGTCAGTGAAAGGAATACGGCCTTGCCTGCCATGCCGAGGCTTTGGAAGAAGTTGGTGCCGACGATCTGGAATCCGACCATCCAGAATCCGCAGGTGGTGATGCGCAGACAGTTGATGGCGCATTCGATCTGAGCCTCATCCTGCATGAACATGGATGCGATAGCCCGGGGATTGAATGCTCCGAGCAGACTTCCGATGGTGGTGAATGTCAGTCCTGCCACGGCGGCGAGGGTGAGGGTGCCGAACAGGCGGTCGTTGCGTCGCGCGCCGTAGTTGTAGCCGAGAATCGGCTGCATTCCCTGGCATATGCCGATGACCACCATGACGAAGATCGTGACGAAACGGTTGAACACCACAACCGCGGCGATAGCGTTGTCACCACCGTAGTGCAGGAGGGAATTGTTGACGATGGCGTTGATCGATGAGCCGGCCACGTTTATGAGGAACGGAGCCATGCCTATGTAAAGTATCGACTTGATGACCGGCCAGTTGAGCTTGAATGTGCCTCTCACGAAATGGAGCTCGCTCTTTTTCTGGAAGAAATGCGACATCACGAAGAAGGCTGTCACGGTCATTGATATGTCGGTGGCTATGGCCGCCCCCTTGATTCCCCACTTGAAACCGAAGAGGAAGAGGGGAGCGAGGATCATGTTGAGAAATGCTCCGATCAGGTTGGTATACATAGCCTTCCCGGGATAACCCGTGGCACGCATCACGTTGTTGTAGGAGAAGGTGAGGTTCATGAGCACCATTCCAGGGAGTACCCACATTAGGAATTCGCGGGCGTAGGGGAGGGAGTTTGGTGAGGCCCCGAAGAGCCGCAGGATCGGATCGAGGAAAATCGCGAATACCGATATATATACAAGGCCGATGAACACTGTGAGCTGCACGGAGTTGCCAAGTATTATCTCAGCCATTTTCCTGTCGTTCTGACCCATGACGATGCTTACTCTCGTGGCGGAGCCTGCGCCGATGAGCATGCCCAGGGCAGTGGCGAGGTTCATGACAGGGAATGTCACTGCGATACCGCTCACTACGTTGGGATCATCGATGGCATGGCCTATGACGATTGAGTCGATGATGTTGTAGACCGACATCACGACTGTGCCGACCACGGCGGGGAGACTGTATTTGAGTAGCAGCTTCCAGATCTTTTCAGTCCCTAACTCTTTCAGTCTGTCTTCTTTTTCTGTCTTTGCTGCCGTCATTGTCTATCTGGATTAATCGCGGTGGCGTTTCTCATAACAAGTGATTTCAGATTCATCCTGCTTTCCCGATACGCACCGGTGGAATTCAAAGTGCAAAATTACTAAAAACTTCCCAAAGGAGTTTCCCTTTTTTCTCTAAAGTTTTTCTCAACCGAACCTGGGGGGGAGTTTGTTGTGTATTTATAAACAATCTCTGATTCCGATTTATTAATTTTGCAGCCTGAAAAGATGATGAAAACCAGGTTTTGGTTTTCGAAAGATGCTTTTCCGCATGTAAAAAACACTTTTAAACCGATGATGCGAAGCCATATTGCATTGACCATAGTGATCCTCTCTATCCTGATGCCGTTCTGTGCCTCCGGTCAGATCACCGGCGTGGAAGATCAGAAGGAATTTACCGACTCCCTGAAGCATGAGTTGGAATTCGGGCCATATTTCGGTCTGTATAAAGATAATTATTTCGTGGCGGGCACAACCCCTTTCCACAAGCCCACAGCCACTAATTCTGATGTGAAATTTCAGATATCGCTTGCCGTAAGGCTTACTGACAAGGTGCTTCCCTGGGATTCGTTTCTTTTCCTGATGTATACTCAGAAGACGTTCTGGAATGTTTTCGAAAATTCCATGCCCATGCGCGACATGAATTTCAATCCCGGCATAGGATGGTCGAAACCTTTCTTCAACAAAGACAGATATGTGGGTAAGCTCACTCTCATGCTCGAACATGAGAGCAACGGCCGCGACAGCATACAGTCGAGAAGCTGGAACAAGATCTCGCTTAGCGGATCGACGGTGATCAACGAGTGGCTTATGGTCCACGCCAAGTTCTGGATACCGATAATAGACGGTCAGAACAACAAGGATATCCTGAAATACTGCGGCATATATCAGAGCGGAGTAGTGATATCCACCCCCGACAAGAGGTGGACCTGGGGATTGACGTGGGTGAAACGCAGCGGGTTCAACCTGAATTTCAACACAATCTGGGAGGTGAGCTGGAGAGTCTCCAACAAAGCCAACCTTAATCTTTATGCCCAGTACTACAACGGCTACGGCGAGGGTCTTCTTGACTACAAGCAGTTTCACTCCATGCTGAGGGTGGGCATTATCTTCAAACCCAAGTTTTTCTCTGAATACTGATGTCTGCCATATGATAGATTTCACACCATTATTCCGTCCGGGTTTCGTAAGACTCGCACGGCGCACCGACCGCTGGGGTGCGGATTCAGCCGATATCCAGCTCGGAGTGTTGCGATCTCTTCTTGCAAAGGGGGCGAAGACGGAATACGGACGCCGGTATGGTTTTCATGATATCCTCGCGTCGGCCGAGGTGGCCTCGGCTTATGCCTCGAGGGTACCTCTTGTGGAATATGAGGATATCCGGGGGGAGGTGATGCGTATGATCCGGGGTGAGAGCGATGTGCTATGGCCGGGACGCTGTCGCGACTACGCTCAGTCGTCGGGTACGTCCGGAGGAAAGTCGAAGTTCATACCTATCACACGCTCCAGTCTCGACGGCAACCATTACCGGGGAGGGGCTGATGCTGTGGCCCATTATCTGAGACAGGTGCCTGAGAGCCGTATCTTTTCAGGTAAGGCGTTCATTCTCGGAGGTTCTTTCTCCAATACCCTTGGTTTTGAGACTCCGGGGGTAAGCGTCGGAGATCTCAGTGCCACTCTCATAAGACGTATTAATCCGCTCGCCGATATGGTGAGGGTACCCGACCGTAAGACCGCTCTTCTGTCAGACTGGGAGGATAAGCTCCCGGCTCTGGTGAATGCTGCCTCCCATGCCGATGTGACCAATATCTCGGGAGTGCCTTCCTGGTTTCTGACTGTGATCCGCAATATACTCGATAGCCGCGGCGCAAGGAATCTGTCGGAGGTGTGGCCGCATCTTGAGGTATTTTTTCATGGTGGTATATCTTTTGAGCCTTACCGGGAGATCTACCGTGGTCTCACTGATCCTGAGAGAATGCATTTCTTGGAGACCTACAATGCCTCGGAGGGTTTCTTTGCCGTTCAGAACGATTTCTCCGACCGCGGTATGCTTCTGATCGTTGACCGTGCAGTGTTTTATGAGTTCATACCCGTTGATGGGGATGACCGGCGGCCGCGTTTCGTATGGGAACTTGAAATAGACAAGGTGTATGAGATGGTGATCAGTGCCGCCAACGGTCTTTGGCGCTACCGTCTTGGCGACACGGTGAGGGTAACGCAGACGGCACCCGTGAAGATTGTGATTGCCGGGAGGACCAAGAGTTTCATCAATGCTTTCGGCGAGGAGCTGATGGAGGACAATGCTGAGAGGGGTATCGCCGCAGCGTGCGCGGCGACAGGTTCGTCGATACTCAACTACACGGCGGCTCCGCGTTTCGCGGAGAAGGGCCGACGTGGTTGTCATCAGTGGCTTATCGAATGGGAGCGTGAGCCAGCAGACATCGGGGCATTCGCAATGGCGCTCGACAAAGAGCTGCGTCGCCTTAATTCAGACTATGATGCCAAGCGCAGCCACACTATTTTCCTGGATCCTCCGGAGATAACCACGGCACCTGCCGGACTGTTCGACCGTTGGCTGAAATCGGCAGGTACGCATAAACTCGGCGGCCAGCGCAAAGTGCCCCGCCTGAGCAACGACCGCCGCATCATCGACGAGATGTTGACGTTGGTCTGACACGAAGTCTAAACAATAGATAGAAGAGAAGGCGTATCGGAATACAGATTCCGATACGCCTTTTATAAGTTGTGTAAGATAAATTCCTTTTATAGCTATTATTCAGCGGGAGGAACGATGATAGTCCAGGAATTATGATTTATTGATGTCGCAACTTCTCTTGCGAGATAGTAACGGTTTGCGCCTACGGGTGATCCATCACTGTAGACCATATCGAGACCCCAGGGATCATGTACTTCAAACCAGGTTACTCCATTCACAACTCTATATCCTTTTATGAGAAGGAAATGTCCGTTGCTCCCGGCATAATATTTGTGTGTGCGATATTCCTTTGATGCTGCTGTCTGCTGCGATACGTTGGACATTTTCAGACAGCTTATGGCTATATTGCCTTCATCAAGTTTCTCACATATTGTCTGAATGTAATAATCGAAAGAGGTATCCCAGAAATTCCAGTAATATGCCCATACACCATGATTATTCAGGAAATTGTATATGTCTCTGGGGTACCACCACACTCCTCCATCAATCTCACTTAAAGGAGTTTCGTTGCGTGCATCTTCTACCGTGATACGTGAATTGGGGTAGGCCCATCTTAGTGCCATGGCGGAACAAGCTGGTCCGCAGTTATCAGCGGAGTTTGCACCGGAATGTTGCTGTTGCATGTAGAATCCGGAAGGATCAGATCCGTTGTTTGAAACTTCAGCGGTAAGGCAGTTGCCCATGCCATACTTGCTGGTATAGCTGTTGTTGGTAACTGTGACTCTCCAGCGTCTGGAGGTTGATCCGTCGGCCGAGGTGACAGTATAAAGCACCAGATCACTGAAATCCATTTCCATCGTGCCGCTTGTCTGTGGCTCATAATTGATGGAAACAGTAGCCCCGTCGGAGACTGTGAATTCAGGACGGAGCGCGCTAAGATCGGTCACCGATGATGGAAGCTGAATGTAAACAGTACGGTTCTCAGGATCGATGTCTGCTTTGGCGTCGAACCCGCTTACGGAATAGCTCGTGAAGTCGGCATTGGAACTATCTCCGGATGGCTCGTCATTTTCGGAACAAGCGGGAGTGAGAAAGGCCAACAAGGTGACCACCAGCATCAAACACAGATGTCGAAGTCTTGATATTTCGGATATGTTCATTGGAGTTCTGACTTAGAAGGTTTTGAGGCTTGATTGGTAATATATCAAAGCCGTCGCCCGGTGTGTCTTCCCGGGCGACGGGATTATATTATCGTGCTGAATAACCGGGATTTTGTGGCATATCGGGATTGAACGTGAATTGGGTTTGTGAGATTGGGAGTATACATTTATAATAGTCCCAGTTGATCTCTTTAGGAGCTCCTGAAAGATGTTTTCCCCCTTCGCGTATGATGGTCTTACCATTGCGTAGCATATCGAAGAAGCGATGCCCTTCACCGATCAACTCGAGCCTGCGCTCCTCAAGAACTCTGTCAAGGGTGAATTCTTCATCCGATACTCCTCCGTCGGGATCTGCCCTGAGGGCAATGTCGTTGAGATATGAGAGCGCGCGGGCACGGTCGGCCCCTCCCTTTTTAAGACCCGCCTCGGCAGCTATCAGATATAGCTCGGAGAGACGAATCACAGTGTAGTTATTCTCATATGATGTCACCCAGTATCCTCCGTCTCCCGGATATTTTGTCAAGATATAATAGAATACGCCGCTGCTTCCATCTTCCTCATACGCAACCATGGTGTTACGTATGTCATTGTCTCTCTGTCGTATGAAACGCCCGAAATCGTCCGTGACGACTCCGGCGGCGTAACCCCACCAGTTGAGCATATAAGCCATGCAGTTACGTCCATCGTTGGAACTGGATGTATTGGCTATCTGGAAGATGGCTTCGGGTCCGAATTTGTTGTTGAGATCGAACATTGCCTGGTAAGAATCTCGACCCACGAGATAATGGGCACCGTTAGTCTTGAGCTCCTCAATGAGCTGGCTTGCAGTAGAGAAGGCGAGGTCGTTTTTCTCGCAGTAGAGATATACGCGGGCAAGGAGCGCACGGGCTGCATAAGCGTTGATGTGGCCATTGTCTTTTGCAGAAGACAGAAGTGGTATAGCCTTGTTGAGAGTTTCTATAATAAAGTCGTAGCACTGCGCCACAGTCGATCTTTCGGGATTTTCGTCGAATCCAATCGCGTGGTCCACTATAGGCACTCCCCAGGAGGTGCCGTTGTCTTTCGCGTAGGGATAGCCGTATAGCCTCGTCAGATCAAAGTGGCATAGGGCTATAAGCGCAAGGGCCTGTCCTTTGTAAGTGGCGAGTTGCTCGGGAGAGGCATCTGTGATGACACCACTGTCGATTGCATTGATGATGTTCCATGCATTTCGGACAATATAGTATGGACGTCCCCACAATCCACCGTTGTTCGGGTTCTGAGTTGAATGCTGGAACATATAGAATTGGTAAAAACTTCTACTGCTCGACCAATATGTTGGCTGCATGTCGTCTCCTCTCATGTCTCCATATAGAAACATTGGAGCATTGTAGTAGTATGTGGATGCCATCAATGAATACAAGCCATTGTTGGCCACCTTAACGTCCTGGAGTGTGGTTATGGCTTCATCGGTGGTGATTGCGTTTGACGGGCTTTTATCAAGGAAATCATCGGAGCATCCGGAGACGAGCGTAAGCATCCCCGCAGCCATTATAGAGTATATGATTCTTTTCATAGTGTTTAGTTCTTTAAAGTTAGAAACCTATTTCAAGACCGACTGCTATTGTTCTGAGAGGAGGTATATCGCAGTTTACTAATCCGGTAAGCTCAGGATCATACTGATCATATTTTGCCCAGGTTAGCAGATTTGTCCCTGAAACGTATATACGTGCTGTAGAGAGACCTGACGCATCAAGCCATTTCTGCGGAGCACGTACTCCGAAAGTGAGGCTCTTCAGTCGCAGATGATCTGTGCTGTGTATGGCACGGGAAGTATGCCACCATCCGCCGTATTCCTGCCCGGCTACATAACGGGGTACGTCGGTGATGTCGCCTGGTTTCTGCCAGCGTCGACGCAGTTCAGTGCTCTTGGGGGCCATTGAGTTGTAGCCGTCATCTTGGAGTGCCCAAATATAGTTGTCGTAGCTATATCCACCCAAAGAGAATGAGAGATTGAAGTTCAGGTCGAATATCTTATAGCGGAAAGTATTGGATAGTCCTCCGGTCACGTCGGGATAACTGTCGCAGATAGGCACTCTGTCGGCTAGATTCGGGTCTGTCACTTTCTCACGAGACCGTGTCCCGTCTTCCTGCAGGCGGTTGGAATAGTAAAGCGGTTTGCCATTCTCCGGATCTACACCTGCGTATTCGCGGAGTGCGAAAGTCCCGAGTGAGCATCCTTCTTTTACGATATATGCAGTACCATTAAAATATTCCGGCACGTCAGCGAGTTTCACAATTTTATTCTTGTTGTGCGAAAGATTGAAGGTCGTTGTCCACGAAAAATCTCGTGTGGATATATTCGTCGAACTTAACTCAATCTCAAAGCCGGTGTTGCGCATCTTTCCGACATTATCGGTGATGCTTCCAAATCCTGTGATAGGATTCACCGTCCTTGAAAGAAGAAGATCCTTCGTGTCGCGACGATACCAATCGAAAGATACACTCAGACGGTCGAATAGGAAGAGATCGAGTCCTATATTAAAGGCATAATTCTTTTCCCAGCTCAGCCGGCTGTTGCGCAATGAAGACTCTACCATGCCTGGTTCGTCATTATAGACGTAATTTAAATCATATAGTCCATAATAGCTGTAGAGTGTATTGGGTATATTGCCGTTGACTCCATATGAAAGACGCAATTTTGCATCGTTGAGCCATCCGGACATAGGCTGAATGAATTCCTCCTGACTGAAGCGCCATGATCCGGATAAAGACCAGAAGTTGTCCCAGCGGTTGTCAGGATCGAGTCTTGACGACCCATCACGGCGGAAGCTTGCAGATAGGAAGTAGCGGTCTTTATAGTCGTAATTGGCGCGGAATACATATGAGAGCATCGAATCACTGTCACGGTAATGTTCTATCTCTGCAGGGATACTGGCGTTATCCATTACCTCTTTCTTATCCGTAGAATAATTTTTGGCATATGCGAAATTGTATTCCTTATTCCATCGTTTTATCTCGTATGCGGCCAGCAGGTCGATGGAATGGTCATCAAAATCATGAATGAAATTCAAGCGTGTCTGGGAATTGTATGTCAGGTTGTCGGTATTAAACATCACTCCCTGTCCGTTAGGTGTTTTGCCGTCGGAGCTCTTTGGAGAGAAGTATCTGAATTCCTTTGTGTAGGTGTAATCTACATTGAATAGTTCAGAGAGTCGTAATCCCTTGATGAAGGTATACCCGGCCTCGATCGAGGCGAAAGTACGCGCGATCTGAGTTTTCATGTCATTTACCTCGTTATCAAGAAGAAGATTACGGCTAATTTCGGGAATGTTCTCATTGTATGACCCATCTTCGTTATATATAGGTATGGATGGATTGAGAGCTACCTTTAGCGCATACATGGGGTTGCTGTAAAATCCTCCTCCAGGAAGCGGTTCCTTCTTGGTCAATGAGAACAGCGCGTTCATGCCTACATCGAAGTTGCGGTAGTGGTTGTTGAAATTAAGATGTCCGCTATATCGTTCGAATCCGGATTTATATGCTATGTTCTCTTGATTGGTATAGCTTATGCTTCCTGCGAAACGTGTATCGTCAGTTCCTCCGGAGATTGAGAAATCGTAGTTCTGCTGATGTGCTGTTCGGAAGAGAGCATTTTCCCAGTCGGCGTATCCGCCGGCCGGAATGCGGGCATAATTGTCAATTTCCTCCTCTGCATGCTCCTGAGCCCATTCGAGCGATTGGCCGTTGAGGAGGTTGCGGTTAGTTAGACCTTCGAGTATAAGTGCTCTTCGTTCAGCGCCTCCCATTGTAGGACGGAATTTAGTGGCCATATCCGAGATGCCGTAGCTCGCCTTGAAATTGTAGGTAGTTTTACCCTTTTTCCCTTTTTTAGTGGTGACGAGTATGACACCGTTCGCTCCACGGGCACCATACAGCGAGGCTGAGGCGGCATCCTTGAGCACCGTGATCGATTCTATATCGGAGGGATTAATGGTGCTCAGAATTCCCATCCCGCCACCATTCATTTCGTCGTTCGACATGTCGCCAGACTCTACTGGCACGCCATCAAGAACGAACAAAGGGGCATTGGATGCAGACAGGGATCCGAATCCGCGCACTCTGATACTGGTGTTAGATCCCGGTGATCCATTTGAAGTGATGAGACGGACTCCCGGCATGTTGGCTTCCATCATCTGGGTCATGGAGACAACAGGAAGATCCTTGTGTTTATCGGTGTTAAGTACAGATGCTGATCCGGTGTAGGAGGTCTTTTTAACATTTCCGTAACCTGTGACCACAACCTCTTCGAGAAGAGAGTTATCATCTTCCATCTCTATCAGCAGATTATCTTTCCCTTCCACTTTCACCTCCTTCGGTTTCATGCCAATGTAGGAGAATTCGAGGACGGCTTTCTGTCGGTTGGGGACTTTGATCTGGAAAATGCCGTCGGCATCGGTTGCCGTGCCGATGGTTGTTCCTTTGAGTTTCACGGTGACTCCGGGCAGGGGCATTCCGTCGGTGCCTACAACGGTGCCTTTTACAGTGGATTCTTGCTGCATGGCATTTTCGGGGACGGCAGCGTAATCGTTAGCTGCCATCAAAGGTTGTGGCGAACAGAACACACCTGCTGCAATGAGCAGTGCGATGCCATGAATGTGCAGGCTGTCAGGAGATATGATGCCCCCCCTAAAATGACTTGACCATTTCATAAGACTTGGCGTTTTAAGGTTGTTAGAAAATCGGTGATTCCTCAGAATCATCACTAATAAATCCGATGTTTTTTCAGATTAAAAGATAGTGTGAAAAAAATCTGCCCAAATGTATAACAAAATTTTATTATTTAGAGATAATTGTATGTTATATTAACAATATTTAACTTGGATTTTTTATTTGTTAAATTTTAAGTGTTGGAAATACACTCTTTTGTTGCATATTCTTGATTGTACGGAGGGAGGGTTTTGAAGCGATGCATGAGGGGAGTAAACCGCGACATGCTGTCAGATAAAAATGGCTGTCTTCTCCGAAGAGAGGACAGCCTGCAGAAGCCCGGTCTGGGATTGAGGAGAGAGAATGTCGTGACGGAACCGGATGGCGGTTCAGGAGATGCGGTCGAGGGTCTCGATCGACTCTATGCACATGCGAGAATTGTGGTAGGGGCATTTCCAGAAGCCTGCCTTGTCATCTTTTCGATTTATAGGATGCCCTTCGCTGCCAAGGCGGCTCCAATACCACTCGCCGTTCTCACGGTCGAGAAGATTGTCGCTGATATAACGCCAGCTTTCCTCGGCTTTCGCGATGAATCCCGGTTTATCGTGGTAGGCGGCGAGGTAAAGTTGCCCGATGACATCCTCTGCCTGTACCCACCAATGCAGGTCTTCATCAAGGCTTCCGTCGGCATGTCGTTCGTAGACCATACTGCCGTCGGCCTTGCGGCCTTCGAGAGCGGCGAGAGCTATCCTCTCAGTCGTGGCGAGAGTCTCAAGATAGAGCGATTCGTCGCCTATCACCTGCGCTGTCTCCATCATGAGCCATGAGGCTTCGATGTCGTGGCCGAACGACTGGATATGATCCTGTCGGTTCCAGTCGTTGTCGTAGAAGAGTCCGAGATGGCCTGTCGCGGAGTCGAGCATGGGGCCGAGGAATATTTTCAAAAGACGAGTGGTGGCGTCGAGGAGTTCCGGATCACGCCATACCCTGAGCAATGAGGTGTAGCCTTCCATTATGTGGAGATGAGTGTTCATGGTCTTGGAGGCGTTGTCGTCCTTGTCGCTAAGACGCATGTCGGCTATCGGTTGCCAGTCGCGTGTCTCAGCCTCGATATATCCACCTTTCCCGTAGTCCCGGCTGTGGCTCTCAATGTCGTGGAATAATGCCTTGGCAAGTTCAAGCGATTCGGTGTTGCCTGTGGCCCGATAGTGCTCGGAAAGGCCGTAGATGGTGAAAGCGATGGCATAGAACTGTTTGCGGGTGTCGAGCGGCGTGCCGTCGGCATTGAGGCTCCAGTAGACTCCACCGTATTCACTGTCGATGAACCGATCGCGGATATAATCGCGGGCGCGGAGAGCCAGGTCTGCGTATTCCTGTCTTCCGGTAAGACGATATGCGGCAGAGAAGCTCCACAGAATGCGGGCATTTAGAATCGCACCTTTCGGCGCCTCGGGGTCAAGACGGTCATAGCCGTCGCGACGTCCGTAGAAACCGCCCGCCGGGTCGACCATACGGTCGGCCCAGTAGCGCATTATGTTGTCGTTGAGACACTGCTCAAGTTCCTTTCGGAAATTATCATTCATTTCTTTTGGCGGGAGAGGATGGGGGTTATACATTGGCGAAATCCGTGGCCTCGTCTTCAGCGGGGGAGTCGGCTGCGTCTTTTACTCCGCGCTGAATCTTGAGCTTCTCCACGATGTCATCGACGCGTGAAGTGGTGAGAGGATAGAACCACACCACGCAAATAGAGATAATGGCCACGGCGGCAGGGATAAAGGTCATGAGCATCCAGAGGCAAGTGATGGCTCCGGCAGGTTGACTGAGCACGGCGTCGGAGGTCTCTGAAGTGCGGGCTATATAGCCACATCCGTCGAGAAGCCAGAGCACTGCGGCTCCACCGATGGCACCTCCGAATTTCTGGGCCATGGAAGATGAAGAGAAGATGAGGCCGGTTGAGGCAGTCTTGTATTTCAATTCGGCGTAGTCGGAGACATCCGCATACATGGACCATACGAGCGGCGACATGATGCCGGTCAGCACAGAGATGATGATCTGGAGCAGAAGCATGAGCCAGAATCCTGTGGAGGAAACCGGAAGGGTAAAGAAGAGGATGCTGAAGACGATCAGCAGAGCGTTGACCATTATGAATGTCGATTTCTTCCCGAGACGGGCGGCAACGGGCACGCAAAGCGCAACGCCGACCATGTTGGCCACCTCTCCGACGCTAAGGAAGAGTCCGGCGTAGAAGAGGATGGAGAGGGAGAAGAGTTCGAGATGGGCGTCAAATCCGATGACGTCGGCGAAGAAATAAGCCACAGTCGCGCCTCTGACAGTGTTGAAGAGATTGAAGCATAGGGCGGCTCCGATGAGCAGCCACCACGGGCGGTTGCTGAGCAGGGATCGGAAGTCTTTCCCGACACTGACGGTGCTTACCGTCTGAAGTCGTTCGCGGGTCATCAGGAAGCAGCATACGAAGAGCACGCAGCACGCAGCGGCGATGACGATCATGGCTGATTGCCAGCTGCCCTGCACGCTCAGGCCATAGTGGTTCTGGAAGAAATCGCAGACGGGCTGCCATGCCGCCAGAGCTATGAAAGAGCCACCGTAGGCGAAAAACATCCTGAACGAGGAGAACACGGTCTTCTCCTTAGGGTCGTCGCTCATCACTCCGAGCATCGCTCCGTAGGGCACATTGATGGCAGTGTAGACTGTCATCATCGCTATATATGTGGCGTAGGCCCACACGAGTTTTCCTGCATAAGAGAAATCGGGGGTTGTGAAGAGCAGGATGCCACACACTGAGAATGGAACGGCTATCCATAAGAGGTAGGGGCGGTATTTGCCCCAGCGGGTGTGGGTGCGGTCGGCTATCACACCCATGGCTGGATCGGAGATACCGTCCCAGATACGGGTGATCAGCACGAGCAGTGCGGCATCTACAAGGCGCAGGCCGAACACGTTGGAATAGAAGAAGGGCAGATAGTAGCTGAACACCTTCCAGAACATCGACGAGGCCATGTCGCCGAAGCCATAACCGATTTTTTCTTTCAGCAGTTTCATTGTGGGGGTAGTAAAAGCTTTTTTGGGGTTTTCATGGCGCGTGGCCGGATCGCCCGGAGGCGTCCGGCCACGACCGGGTATGGTCTCACTTATTTACCTGCGAGGTATTCGTTGTTGCGGGTGATGAGGTCGTTGATTGTCTTCACGCTCTCGGAGGTGAAAAGATTGTCTTTGGGAGTGTTCATGCAGTAGTCCACGAGTCGGTCGACTGTGGATGTGGCCACGTGCATGCGAGTGTCGCTCGACGCATAGTAGATGAACACCTTTCCGTCTTCATCGGCTATCCAGCCGTTGGAGAAAAGCACGTTCATTACGTCGCCGAGGTATTCATCTCCCTGGGGAGCCATGAAATAACCTCCGGGCTCGGCAATCTTCTTCCAGGGCTCCTCGAGCGAAGTCATGTAGAGGTAGAGCACATAGCGGAGACCGTCGGCGGTGCCGCGCACTCCGTGGGCGAGATGGAGCCATCCTTTCGGAGTCTTTATGGGATGGGGGCCCTCTCCATTCTTCACCTCCTTGATGGTGTGATATTTACGCTCGTCGACAATAATCTCCTCGCCAACTCGGGCATCAGCCATATTATCGACAAGGCCCCAGCCAATTCCGCCGCCGCTTCCAGTGTCGATGAATCCGTCCTGCGGACGGGTGTAGAGCGCATATTTGCCGTCGACAAACTCCGGATGGAGCACCACGTTGCGCTGCTGGCTCTTTGTCTTGAGATCGGGAAGACGTTCCCAGTTCACAAGGTCTTTCGTGCGGCATATGCCACATGTGGCCGTAGCAGCGGAGAGATCACCCGGCTGGGCGTCATCGTGGCGCTCAGCGCAGAAGAGACCGTAGATATAGCCGTCTTCATGCGCGGTGAGGCGCATGTCGTAGACGTTGGTGGCGGGAACGATGTCGTCGGGAAGAGTGACGGGACGATCCCAGAACCGGAAGTTGTCGATGCCGTTGGGGCTTTCGGCAACCGCGAAGAAGGATTTGCGGTCATACCCCTCTACGCGAACCACGAGGAGATAGCGGCCATTCCACTTCATGGCGCCGGAGTTGAGGGTGGCGTTGACGCCGATGCGCTCCATGAAGAATGGATTGGTGGCGGGATTGAAGTCATAACGCCAAGTGGGGGGGACCATCTCGGCTGTGATCACGGGATTCTGATATCTCTCATAGATTCCGTTCCCTTCGATAGCCACGTTGGGGCGGGTGACGAGTTCCTCGTAACGGGCGAGAACGAGATTCTTGCGGTATTCAAAAGTATTCATTGTCTGTATGTCGTTTTTATCTGTTTTTATCTGGGTATGTTATTTCACGAATATGGCTTTGCCCGAGTCGTGGAAAGCCTTGAAGTCCGCCTCATCGGGATGACCGGGATAAGGCACGTAGAAGTGTCCTTTCTTGTCCTGCTCGCGGGCGTTGCGCCATACGCAGACGTAAGCTACCGGGAGATCCTTGATGGCCGGCATAAGCACGTTCATATACCAGTCTGACATCGGGAGACCCTCGCTTCCGGTCTCGGTGAAAGCCATGACCTTACCTCTCTTGCGAGCCTCCTCAGCCACCATCGGAAGCTGGGCCTTAATGCGTGCTGTATATTCCTCCACACCTTCAGCGCCGCCGAAGTGATAGATGTCGGTGCCGAGTATATCGACATAGTCATCGCCGGGATATGTGGCGAGATACTGTTCTCGGGTGAGATCTTTGTCGGGAGAATATGCCCAAACAACATTATTGATTCCTTTCTCGTCGAAGATGCGACGCGTGCGCTTCCATAGGTCGATATACTGCTCAGGGGTGGCATGGGCGGCGCCCCACCAGAACCAACTGCCGCTGTTCTCGTGCCAAGGACGGAAGATGACCGGTATCGGATTGCCCTGCGCGTCCTTGAGAGAAGCTATGAAGTCGGCTGCACGACCAATCCACACGTCAAGAGTATCGGAAAGAGCCTTGTTTGTGGTCAGCTCGCGGAGCGGAGCCTTGGAAACATCCCACGAACCTCCTCCAGTGGAGGGATTAAGGGGATGCCAGCTGATGGCGTTGATGCCGCCTCGGGCTTGTTGACGTGCTATCTGGTCGGCCATGAATGCGAAAGGCACTCCGTCGAGGTTTTTCGATGAATCTACCTCGATCATGCCGAGATCCCAGCTCATGAGTCCGGGATATTCCCCGGTCACGTCTTTGACGTCAGATTTCCCGTCGATGTAATGCCAGTCGTGGCCATAGGCGGTGTCGTCGTGATGGCCAAAATAGAATTGTCCGCAACCAGCCACGGAATCGAGGAGAGCGATAAGGGACTGTGCGGGAGTCGTGTCCTGCACAGCGTCGGTCTCAGCGGAGGCCTGACGGTGGGCGCCACACGAAGAGAGCGCGATGGCGGCGATGAGGGGGAACAGTTTAAGAGTCATATCGTTGTTTGATGTTTTGTTTTTACATTTCTTATCCGAGAACAGCCTCGACTTTGTTGACAGAGCCGGCGGGGCATACAGGTATGAGGTTTCCTTCGAGAGGGATTCCATTGAGAGAGAGTGATGCAACACCCTTCGACACATGACCGGGATTGGATACTGTTATCTCAAAGTCAGCACCACGGAAACGGCGATGAACAGAGAAGCCTTCGCACGAGGTCGGAACGCAAGGATCAATGCGTATGCCATCATAGTCGGGGCGAATGCCGAGAATGAACTGGGTTATGGCATACCAGTTCCAGGCGGCGGTGCCGGTAAGCCAGGAGTTCTTGGCCTCTCCGGGGCGCGCGGCGTCCTTGCCGGCAGTCATCTGGCAATAGACGTAAGGCTCAACCTTATGCAGGTCGCTTTTCTCCTCGAGATAAGCCGGACATATCTTGGTGTAGTATTCCCAGGCGCGGTCGCCACGGCCGATAACTGTCTCGCCGATTATCACCCAGGGATTGTTGTGGGCAAATATTCCGGCGTTCTCCTTGTATCCCGCGGGATAGGTGGATATCTCACCGTATTCCTTCACGTATTCGGTGAATGCCGGCTGGTTGAGCACGATGCCATGCTCGCAGTCGAGGCGCTCCTTTACAGAGTCGAGCGCCTTCTTCACCATACCTTCGTCAAGGCCTATGGCACCAATCGAACACCAGCCCTGGCTCTCAATGAAAATCTGACCCTCCCGGTTCTCATGCGAGCCGACTTTGCGTCCGAAGAAATCGTAGGCGCGGAGATACCATTCTCCGTCCCAGCCGTATTTCTTGACGGCCTCCTCCATGGCTTCCACATGGCGGATGGCCCTGTCGGCCTCAGTGCCAAGTCCGAGACGGCGGCATAGAGCGGCGTAGTCGCGTCCGCACACCACGAACTGACCGGCAATCATGAGCGATTCTGCCTTCGAGCCCTCTGAATTGTTTTCCGTGGTCTGGAAAGACTCATTAGGATCGTCGGAGAAACAGTTGAGGTTGAGGCAGTCGTTCCAGTCGGCACGTCCGATGAGAGGGAGTCCGTGGGGACCGAGGTTGTTGATGACGTGATCGAAAGAGACACGGAGATGCTCCATGAGAGGCACTTCCGTTCCGGAAACGTTGTCGAAGGGTACAGGCTCATCGAGAATCGAGAAGTCGCCGGTCTCCTTGATGTAGGCCACGGTGCCGAACACGAGCCACATAGGGTCGTCGTTGAAGCCACCTCCGATGTCGTTGTTGCCGCGCTTCGTGAGAGGCTGGTACTGATGATAACATCCACCGTCGGCAAACTGGGTAGAGGCGATGTCGATGATGCGCTCACGGGCACGGACAGGGATCTGATGTACGAAGCCGACGAGATCCTGATTGGAGTCGCGGAACCCCATGCCCCGGCCTATGCCGCTCTCGAAGAAAGAGGCGGAGCGCGAGAAACAGAACGTTATCATGCACTGATATTGGTTCCAGATGTTGACCATGCGGTCAAGTCGCGGATCGCCTGAATGAAGTGTGAAGATGCTGAGAAGTCGATCCCAGTATGCCCGGAGCTCGGCGAAAGCGCGGTCTACCTTCTCAACAGTGTTGAAGCGTTCCATCATGGCGCGAGCACGGCGCTTGTCGATCACGCCTTTGCTTTCCCATTTCTCATCTTTGGGATTCTCCACATATCCCAGCATGAAGATGAAGTCGCGGCTCTCGCCGGGTTTGAGATCGATCTCGATATAGTGTGAGGCGATGGGACTCCAGCCGTGAGCCACGGAGTTGCGGGGATGTCCCTCAGTCACAGCCTGAGGCTCGTCGAAACCGTTGTATAGCCCGAGGAAAGACTCGCGGTCGGTGTCGAATCCGTCGATAGGAGTATTGACCCAGTAGAATGCGTAATGATCGCGCCGTTCCTTGTATTCGGTCTTGTGGTAGATGGCGCTACCGTCGATCTCCACCTCTCCGGTGGAGAAATTGCGCTGGAAATTCTCCATGTCGGTCGCGGCGTTCCACAGGCACCACTCCTGGTAGGAGAAAAGCTTGAGATGCTTATCCTTGTTGCTGTGGTTGGTAATTGTAAGTCGTGTGAGTTCGGCATGTGTGTCAAGGGGAACGAAGAAGAGAGCCTTGGCCTCTACGCCGTCTTTCTCACCTGTGATGGCGGTATAGTTCATGCCATGTCGGCATTCATAGCTGTCGAGATGGGTCTTGCAAGGTTTCCATCCCGGATTCCAGACGGTGTCGCCGTCTTTTATGTAGAAATATCTTCCGCCGGCGTCCATAGGGACGCCGTTGTAGCGGTAGCGGGTGATACGCCTGAACTTTGCGTCCTTGTAGAAGCTATAGCCCCCCGCGGTGTTTGATATCAGGGAAAAGAAATCCTTATTGCCGAGATAATTGATCCAGGGCCACGGAGTGCGGGGCTCGGTGATCACGTATTCGCGCTCTTTGTCGTCGAAATAGCCGTATTTCATCGTCAGTATAAATTAAAGATTGGGGAATAAATTCCGGATGCGAATATAGCATAAATTCCTGTTTCCGGAAGGGCTTGTTTATTAATAATGAGGGTAAGGGATTGTCCGGGGGTATCGAAATGTATACGGAAGGTATATCAAATGATACCCCCGGGCAGATTACGGTGTCATCGCGTTCAGAATTTAAGGTCTCCGCGGTTCAGCACAAGAGGATTGCCGAGCACTTTCTTCCACTCTCCGTTGAGATTCCACTGACCGGCCACAGGCTTGCCGTCTTCCATCTCATACCAGGCCATGAAGTAGCTCCAGAGGGCACCGTCGGCGAAAGCGGTATCGACATCGAGGAGGTTGCCGCACTCGGCGAGAGCCACAAGCTTGCGTCCTCCCGTAAGATTGTAGAGGAGTTCGAAGCTTCCGAGCTGATCAGACAGCGGATCGACATAGAGGTCAGCTCCTACGATGTCGACAGACTCATCTCCGGGATAAGCTTCCTGAAGTTTGCTGAGATCAGCGAGCTTACCTTCATCGGAAGTCTGCGCGGTCCATACCCAAATAAGATTGTCGAGACCGTGTTCCTTCACGAGTTTCTCGCGGAGCCAGTTCCAGAGTTGCTTTGTGGTCTCCGTGCCGGAGTTGCCCCACCAGAACCATGCGCCCCAGGTGTAGTCGCCTGCCGCCTCGTGGAACGGGCGCCAGAGCACCGGGATATTTGCATCCTTGAGAAGCTTGAGATAGCCTGCGAGTTTCTCGACATCGGCTGTGGCGATCTTGTTCTCCCAGCTGCCTTCAACAAGCACCTCAGAGGCTTTGAACTGATTCTCGACCTCCTTGCCATCGACAGTGACAGTGGTGCTGGAGGAGAGAACATCGCTACCTTCGGCTATAGGGACATTCCAGTGCCAGGTCATGGCGGGAATACTTCCGGCTTCCCAGGCTTTCTTCACGGGTTCGATGTCGCCGTAGTCAATCCAGTCGGCGGGAGAGCTGGCAAGGTGGATATAGTCGAAGCCGACGATTGCGGGATATTTGCCGGTCTGCTCGAAGATATAGTCGGTGTAGACAGTCTCCCATGCCACACCGCCCATGGCTCCGGAGAGCTGACGGTTGCCGTAGTTATTGACAAGGAGATCATATACAGCCTTGGCTTCGGGCGATGCCGTGGCGTTGACAAGCGCGGGAGACAGTTTCGTCTTGTCGATGATATTGATCGTGCCGGTGTTGAAGTTGACTGTGAGTTGCGGAGCGAAGGTCTTGGATCCGATTCCGGCGACAGCGTCGGCGGGAATGTTGAAGATATACCTTTTACCTCTCTCAAGGTGGAAATCTGCAACGAGAGTCTTTCCGTCGACTACCCTGGGATTGCTGACGGGCAGCCCGTTGAGCGTGATATCAGCCTGTGAATTGAGGGCTATGTCGCAGTCATAAGTCACAGTGATGGTGACAACCTCGGGGGAGATTTCCTGGCCGTCGACTATCGAGGTGGAAACCACCTTGACATCAAAAGGTGCGGTCTCTGTCCAGTCGGGCTTGTGATCCTGGTCGCAGGCCTGGAGGCCGGAGACAAGGAGGAGGGTCGAGAGAATATAAGCGTATTTTTTCATTTCTGTGAGTCGGTTGAAGTTTTGAGTCGTACCGCGGAGCCGTCGCGGGTCACCGCGGCACGTAGTTTATGTCACTCTATGGTCAGTTTGGTGAGGATTATATGGTTTCCCTGTATTATAAGTCCGTGATGGTTTACGAGCTGGTCGATATCGTCGGCCGTGAGCACATGCTCCACGAACTTCTGAGAGGCAGGGCAATCCTGATATTCAGACTCGCTTCCCGGGAGAGCTGACCAGTCTTCGCCGCGGCCGAATTTGAGTTTCGGCTCGTCGCCCGCAACCGTATAGTAAGCGCGTATAGTCTGACCGGGTTTCCAGGTGGCGAAGAGATTGGCGCAAAGGTCGTCTTTCCAGGCGAGATCGGTCATTCCGGTATAGGAGGGGAGTTCGATATTACCCTCCCAGAAGGAGGTCTCGAGAGAGAGCTCCCATTCTCCGGTCACTTTACTTACCACGCAGTTAGCACCTTGTATGATCAAGGCGGTGTCGCTCCAACCGTCGTTGGAGTTCATTATCCTGTCTCTGATCTCAGCGGGAAGCTCCAGGGCGATAGTAGTGTCGCCCGTTTTCGGCTCAAGGACGGCTATCTGACCCCAGTTGGCATCGTTCACCTGAATCTGGGCACCATCGGAGGGGGTTACGTGGAATACCACCTTGCCTCCAACAGGCACACCTTCAAACTTCTCCTTATAGATGCGGAATTTGTTGACTCCTTCGTCGCCACTCCAGTTGAGGTCGATCATCGGGCCGTCGTAGAGCACGCGCTCCTGATGTGTCGCGGGAATCACAGCTATGTTGTAGCTGATTTCCCCGTTGTCAGACACCAGCGTGACCACTGAATCCTTACCTGACGAAGAAGGAATCTGGACGATAAGGGTGTAGCTGTTCAAGATGTACTGCACTTTCTGGCCGTTGACCTTGACTGCGGTGAGCCTGTCGCCGTTGGCAATGGTCAGAGTCACAGTCTCGCCTGCATGGATCTCGGCATCCTCAGCGGGTAGGACAGTGGCATATGCGCATACTGGCGCTTTCAGGTTGATCGCACCGCATTCCACCTGCTCTCCGTTGGTCAGCGCGAGCACCACGGTGTTGGGACCTTCAGGGAGTGTGGCCGGTATCTCGATGTCGAAGCCGTTTGCCTGAGGATTCTTCACCTCCACAGTAGCCGTGCCACCGAATGTGACGGATGCCACGTGCTGAAGATTCCTTCCGGATACCCTCACGACAGAGGCGAGAGATGCGGGATCGGGATTGTAGGACACGGTCTCGGGTTTGAGAGTGGAGATCTCAACTTCCACGGCGCCTCCGGAAGCAGTGTGGAGCACTGCCTTGCCGCTCTGCGCGCCTTCAGGCACGGTGACTGCAACCTCGGTGGATGATTTAGCCGACGGTTTGACAGCCTCACCGACTCCGGGGAAGGTGATATTGGTGACGAGCTCCATATTGACACCCTTGAAACGGATGTCGTCGCCACTCCAGATGCCTGTGGCAGGATCGGCCACAACCTCCCCGGGGAGAGCCACACCTATAGTTGCGATCGCCACTTTCACACCGGAGGCAGGTATGACGGTCACTGTGCCGTCGCTCACGTTCTCCGGGAATACGAAGGAGAGCTTGTCACCTTCAACAACGAAATCCACAGACTCGCCTCCTGGCATCTCGACGCTCTTCACGAGGTCGATGTCGCTGATGGTGAAGGTGACAGTCTCACCGGGTTTCACTCCCGTCATGTCGGCTACCTTCTCCACAGAGGGTAGCACAACGATGAGCTCCTCCTCGGAGTAGATCCAGTTGGGGAGAGGCTCTCCGCCATCGCTGATGATGATCCGGCCACTTTTGGCCTCCTCGGGTACGGTGAATGATATCTCCGCACGCTCATGGGTGAGGAAGTCATCTTCCGATATCACCACATCCTCGGGGAGGATGACCTCGGAGATGAGATTGAGGTAGTCACCTTTCAGAGTGAGTGTCTGGCCCGGTTTCACGGGAGAGGGGGTCATGCTCTCGAGCGATATTGGCTCGGTGAATGAAAGCTGGGTGAGCGAGGTGATGTCGCCGCCAGCGTGGTGGAGCACCACCTTGCCGGGCTCGGCGTCCTGAGGGACGGTTATGCGGATCTCATCGGCAGCTATAACCTTAATGTCGGTCACTTCGCCGGATCCGGGGATAGAAATAGAGGTGATCTGATCCATTCCGGAGCCGAGGAAGCGGAGTTCTCCGCCACGGGCCACAGGACGGGGACCCCAGACGTTGAGGTTCACACCTCCTTTATATTGGTTGGTGTCGTATTCCTCTTTGCCGCACGACGTGAGTACTGCCGGGAGCATGACCGCGAGCCCGAGCGCCATCGCGCCTGTCAGCTTTAATATCTTGTTCATATCTTTTTTCTTAAGGTTTTTGGTTTTGGGTTTAGAGTTTAGGGTTTAGGGTTTAGGGTTTAGGGTCTAGAGTTTAGGGTTGAGGGTTTAGGGTTTAGGGTTGAGGGTTTAGAGTTGAGGGTTTAGGGTTTAGAGTTGAGGGTTGAGGGTTTAACCTAACGAGACTTAATTTTCGACTATCAACTCTCGACTATCAACTCTCGACTATCAACTCTCGACTATCAACTCTCGACTATCAACTCTCAACTCTCAACTCTCAACTCTCGACTCTCAACACTAAACTCTCAACTTTTAACTATCAGTTTTTCACTACTCGGATATTGTCGATCTTGAGGAGGGGAGTGCAGTCAACGCCGGTCTGGCCGCCATCGAGGAGGAATATGCGGAGACTCGCGAAGTCTTCGGGAGAACTCAGGAAGGAGTCGGCTCCGGAGCCATTGCTCTGGTATACGAAATCCTTTATGGGCAGGGAGACCGTGATCCATTTGCCGTCGGTATGGTAGGGGGTGGAGGCGGTCCAGGGTGTCCAGAGACCGCGGGCCCATCCTGAATTGACGTAATCGTTGTTGGGACCTACGACTGTGTTGCCGAAGATGTCGGTGCCGGCGTTGCCATACGACACACGATCGGTGCCGGCGAAAATGATCTGCATCGCGCCAGCCTGCCAGGCCTTGTCGGAGGGGATGCAGAGCTCGAATTTAAGGCTCTTGTTGTTGAAGTCAGAGAAGTCGGCAACATCGAAGAGTCGTTCGCCCACACGCGAGGGATAGTCAGTCGGTGTGTTCCAGCTTCCGGGCCAGTACTCAAACGAGAAATTGTTGTCATCCCATCCGCCCGCGGCCGACATGGTGGCATTGCCGTCGCCGAGCGTGGTGTAGTTGCCGGAGATGGAGGTCTCGTCGGATATCACGGGACGCGCGTGCCAGCTCTGCGTGGTGCCGAGGCCGGTGATGCCGTCGAAGTCGAAGAGCATGCCTGTCGTATCCATATATTTGAAGGAGCTCTTTCCCTCGCCATAGATGGAGGTCACAACTATAGGAGCCTCCACGGCGCCTTCAGGAACCTCCACGGAGAGACGCTCCTGGCTGATGCTCCTTATCCTTGCGGGGATGTCGCCGAAGCTGACGGTAAGAGGCACGTTGGGATCATCGGCGAAGTATGCGCCGTCGATTGTCACGACATCGCCGGCATGTGCATATTCGCAGCTCATGCTCTCGATTCTCGGAGCCGGCACAGAGACCTCGAAGGGGAACTGAGTCTCCTTTCCGGTCGATGTTATGAAGCGCGCCATGTTGGTCACCTCGCCGGGGATCACGTTAGGAATATCAACGATGATCGTATTGCTTGTCACCATCGTGGGGTTGAGCTTGGCTTTCTGGTCGTTGAACCACACCTGCTGCACGTCACCCAGGTTGTTGCCCACGAAGCACAGATGGGCGCCGAGCGACGCGCTGGTCACCAGCGAGTCGGCCTGCTCGATGTTGCATGTGCGGGCGTATTTGATTTCGGGGGTCGCGCCCTTGTCTTTCTCCGCGTAGGTCTCTTCGCAGGAGGAGAGAACTCCGGCGGCCATGATTCCCGCGATCGCCGCCAATGTATATCTGATATTATTCTTCATTTTGTCGGTGGATTGATGGTGAGTGAATATTATTCGCCATTGCCTTCTCCGCTGCCGGAACCGCCTCCGTAGTAATCTACGGGGTCGCCCTGCAGGGCAGGTGAGCTGGAAGACACAGCCGCGGGGATCGGGGCTATGAAAGCGTCGGCGCTAATGTTGATGGGATCATACTGCGCGCCGTCGGCCACGTGGTCGACAATCAGATAGATGTCGAGGTTATTCTCGTTTGAGGCGTCGATGTTGGGGTATTTGTTGTAGTCAGGCACATACATGGCCGCGCGGTTGATGCCGGTGCCGTAGCCGCCGTTGATGAATCTCAGTGCAGCCTCGTCGCCCGCACGGTAGCGGTAGCGCTGGGTGTCGAACCATGTCTGGCTCTCGAAGGCGAATTCGCGGCGCCGCTCCTTGAGGAGCTCCTCATAGGTCAGCGATGATGCCTCGCTCACCCCGGCACGCTGGCGCACCATATTGTAGTATTTCATGGCCAGACCGTCTGAGGTCTCAGATGCTGTGCCCATCTTGGCCTCCACGTAGGTGAGATAGACGTCGGCGAGACGCATAAGATAGATATTGTTGGCGGCGTCCTGGTTGATTCCGACGTTGCCGTCGCAGTCGGCGCCCTTGCCGATGATATATTTCTTGATGTGGGCGAGCATCTCGTTCTTGTCTTCGAGCACGTCGCCGTTGTCGCGGCTCACATACTGGTAGGTGTAGCCTCCACCGGCACGGTTGAGCATCGGATAGTAGTCGCCGTTGGTCATGTAGGTCCACATGCGGCGGCGGTCGTTGCGCTCATACATCTTCTGCAGGGAGATCGTGGGGCCCTTGCCGGCGCCCCATGTCTGGTCGGCAATCACGCTGGAGCGGCTCCAGGCGGTGTTGCGGGCGTTGCCGTAGCTGTAGCCGAGCACTCCGCACTGTATGGCGAGTATCGACTCAGGGCCGTTGTTGCTCTCCACGTCGAAGAGGGTTGCGAAGTCGATGTCGGTAAGCGCCTGAGTGTTCTCGATCACGTCGAGGGCGTCGGCGGCAGCCTTGGCGTAGAGCGCGTCGCGGTCATAGCCGTAGTCGGTGTGCGCGGCCATCGTCACGGCAAGCTTCGCGCGGAGTGCGCGGGCCTTGCGCTTATTGAGACGATAGGAGTCGCCGGTGTTCTCGGGGAGGAGCTCCACCGCGGCGTCAAGGTCTTCCATGGCGAAGCGGTAGACGCTGGCCTGGGTGTTGCGGGGCACGTCGAGAATGCCTGCGGATATCATCTCAGAGTTGTTTTCGATCACAGGCACGTCATGCCATACCTCAGCCAGCATATAGTGGCAGTATCCGCGGAAGGCGCGAGCCTCGCCGATGGCCTGGTCTTTGTCGGCCTGGGTGATGGTGCCGTTGCATACGGGGATTATGTCGTGGATTATGCTGTTGGCATCGAGGATCACGTTGTAGAGTCCTTTCCAGCCCTCGTTGAGGTAGGGATTGACGGCGGTGTAGGTGCCGAAATACCACTGACCCTCGTCGCCGTAGGTGTAGAACATGTCGCCGTTGATCATGTCCATCTTCCACTGGAAGTTCATGTGGAAGTTGCTCCAGGTCTTGGAAGCGTAGAGCGCCATGGTGGTCGACCTCAGTGCCTCGGGAGTGTTGTAGAAGGTCTCGAGCACGGGTTTGTCGGCGGGATCGATCGTCAGGAAGTCGTTGCAGGATACGAGCGAGCTTCCGAGGAGCAGGGCCGCGGCCGATGTCTTTATTATATTTTTCATTTCTTATTGTCTATGTAGGGGGTGAGGGATTAGAATGTGAGATTTAGGCCTACGGTATAGGTGCGCGGGGTCGGGTAACGTCCGCGGTCGATGTTCTGGAGGAGCGAGCTCTGGTTGAACGCGCCGATCTCGGGATCATATCCGCTATACTTGGTGAATGTGTAGACGTTCTGGACGTTGAAATATATCCTTGCGTTCTGGAGGAACACCTTCTTCGCCCATGTCTCGGGAAGATTGTAGCTCAGGGCGATGTTCTGGATCCTGAGGTAGCTTGCGTCTTCGAGCCAGCGGTCGCTCATGCGGTTGTTGCCGTTGGAGTCGAGGTTGGAGAAGCGGGGTATGCCGTTGTGGCCGGGAGCGAGCTCAAGGTTGGAGATATGGTCGGATCCGTCGGGGTCGATCTTCTGGGTCTGGGCGCGGTGCAGGACGCTGACGGCCTGGTTGTCCCAGATTGAGTTGAGGCCCTCGGTGCGGTAGCGCGCCCAGTTGAGGATGTCGCCGCCTACCTGGCCTGTAAGGCCGACGTTGAGTTCGAAGTTCTTCCAGGAGAAGGTGTTGGTGAAGCCGAAGGTGAAGTCGGGGTTGGGATCGCCGATCACTTTCTGGTCGGCCTCGTTGATGACGCCGTCGCCGTTCTGGTCTTTGAACTTGAGGTCGCCGATCCATGCGCCTGAAGTCTTGTCGATCTTGTTGGCGTAGGGCACGTTGCCTCCGGTCTGGGTGGCATGTCCCACGATGTCGGCCTGGTTCTTGAAGAGGCCTTCGGTCTCATATCCGTAGAATACGCCCATGGGCTGGCCGACGGCGAACATGGTGACGGTCTGGAACTGGGAATACCAGTCGACGTTGCCGTAGATTCTCTGCGAGTCGTCGTTGAGGGCCACGATCTTGTTGCGGTTGTGGGAGAGTGAGAGCGAGGAATTCCAGAGGAAGTCTTTCGTCACTACGGGGCGCGCGTTGATCTGCAGGTCGACGCCTATGTTGCGTGTCTTGCCGATATTTGCCCAGGGGGTGTTGATCTCTCCCCAGGAGTTGGAGCCGATGTGAGATGGCACGAAGGTCTGCATGAGAAGGTCCTGCGTCTGCTTGTGGTAGGCGTCGACGGTCACTTCGAGGCGGTTGCTGAAGGCGGCGAAGTCGAGACCTACGTTCCACTGCTCCGATGCCTCCCACTTCAGGTTGGGGTTGGAGAGGTTGGCGGGGATATAGGCTGTGCCCATCGGTGTGACGATTGTCTGCAGGGCCGAGCCGTAGAGATAGGTGGAGATATTGGAGTTGCCCACCTTTCCGTAGCCGAGACGGAGCTTGAGGTTGGAGATCCAGTTGACGTCCTGGAGCCATTTCTCCTGCACGAGTCGCCAGGCGAGAGCCACGGAGGGGAATGTGCCCCACTTGTTGTTGGCGCCGAACTTGCTGGAACCGTCGCGGCGCAGGGTTGCCGTCAGGAGGTAGCGGTTGTCGAAGGCGTAGTTGACGCGTCCGAAGTAGGAAGCCGAGGAGTTTGCGTCGGCCCATCCCTGATTCTTGACGAAGTCGCCGTCCTCACCCATTATGTGGATGTTGTCGCTGCTGAAATTGTTCTTGATTATCATCGTGCCGTTCCAGCTTCCTTTCGACACCTCGAAGCCGACCATTGCGGTCACGTCGTGCTTGTCGGCGAAGATCTGGTGGTAGGTGATGTAGTCTTTCTGCATCCAGAACCAGTTGTGGTCTTCGCGCTGCATCATCTGGTTTATGTCGTTTGATACGAGTCCGAACTTGTAGCGGGGGATGAACGACTTGTTCTGATTCTGCGAGGCGTCGAAGGCGTATTCGGCGCGGAAAGTGAAATGCTTCAGGAAGTCGGCGCTCACGTAGAAGTTGCCGTTGATCTTCTGGCGCAAGAGGGTGTTGTTGGTCATCAGCGCGAGAGCCACGGGGTTCCAGGTAGACGCGCCGTTGACGGTGTTCGGTCCTGCCCAGTTGCCCTCGAAGTCGCGCACGGGGACCTGGGGCTGCATGGTCATGGCCTGCATGATGACGCCGTCGGAGCCGTCGTTGCGTGTGATGGTCTCGTCGGTGCGGGTGTAGGCGAGGGCGCCTCCGATCTTGAGCCAGTTGGTGAGGTTGTTGTCGAGGTTGAAGCGGGAGTTGAATCGGGTGAAGTCTGACCCGATGATAGTGCCGTCCTGCTTCATCCATCCGGCGCTCATGGCGTAGACAGTCTTATCGTTGCCGCCGTTCACGCTCACCTGATGGTTCTGCATGAATGCCGTGCGGAATATCTCGTCCTGCCAGTCAGTGCCGCGGCCGAGAAGGGATATGTCGCTGAAAGTCTCGTCGAAGTTGTTCTTGCTGAGCACGCCCTCGTTGAGGAGCGACTGCTGATAGACGGCATATTCGCGGAGATCCATCATGTCGAGGCGCTTTGCCACCTGCTGCCAGGCCACATATCCGTCGTATGTCACGTTGGTATGTCCGGCCGATCCGCGGCGTGTGGTCACGAGCACGACACCGTTGGCGCCGGCCGCACCGTAGATCGCGCACGCCGACGCGTCTTTGAGCACGTCGATGCTGACTATGTCGGAGGGGGCTATCGCCGCGAGGGGATTGACAGTGGTCTGTCCGTTGGATCCGCCCATCCAGTCGAAGCCCTGCACGGAGTTGGTGCCGCTCATGGGCACTCCGTCGATCACGTAGAGAGGCTCGTTGGAGGAGTTGAGCGAGCTCGCGCCGCGGATGCGCACGGAAGTGGCGCCGCCGGGGGCTCCCGAGTTCTGTGTCACCTGCACACCGGCCACCTTGCCCTGGAGCATCTGGTCGGCATTCGTCACGATGGTCTGCTTCATCTGTTTCTCGGAGATTGACGCCACCGATCCGGTGATGTCGGATTTCTTCTGTGTGCCGTAGCCCACAACCACCACTTCGTTGAGAAGCTCGGAGTTCTCTTTCATGGTAATGGTCACGTCGGTCTGTCCTTTGAGGGGGAACTCCATGGAGTCCATGCCGACGTAGGAGATCAGGAGCGTCGACTTGTCAGACTTCACCTTGAGTGTGAATCGTCCGTCGATGTCTGTGGCCGTACCGTTCATGGTGTTGCCCTTCTCCTGGACTGTGGCTCCGATGAGGGGTTCCCCCGTCTCGTCGAGCACCGTTCCGGTGATGGTGGTCTGGGCAGCCGCGGCGAGCGCGAAGCACATCAGGCATGCCGTGATCAGACCACGGAGGTCGAAAAATTTACGTTTCATACTTTAATTGGGTATAGATTGATGAATTTGTATTCTTATGTCAGGACCGTAAGCCGGCGGCGGGGCCTCGGACAGGGTCTCGCTGATTTGGTTTGTCAATACGTCTACAAGTGTGGTTGCTACACTTTTAAGTTTCCGTTTCCGATAGATCCCAAGGTTGTGATGACTTAAGGTTCTCTCGAGTTTGACGGTGCAAAATTAGTGCTTGCCGGCGATATGTTGTAATACTATTTTATCTTGAAATTGTCGTGATTGATCAAAGAGGGTCATTTTGCATTTTTTAATGCCGCGGCGCGCTCGCGCAGGAGGCTGACAGTGGTGGAGTCGGAGGCGAACACGGAGTTCAGGCCCTGGTCTTCCTGGGCCGGGTCGCCGGTGTATTGGTCGCCGGGAAGCCAGCTGCGGTGGGTCGGTTCGGCGAGCCCTCCCCATCCCCAGAAGTTGATTCCGGCCACTTTGCCCGGTCCGTTGCCCACGAAATCTATCACGTAGGAATAATATTCGTCGCGGGCGGTGACGGGAGTGCCCTTCTCTATCGCCATATTGTCGCGGGGGAAGCCGAATTCCTCGATCACCACGGGTTTGCCTGCGGGGGCTATCGCCGTGAGGTGGTCGGAGATGTAGTCGGCGGTGTGGCGTTTCGCAGACTCGAGACTGTCGCGGAGAGTCTCCTTGCCCACCCAGCTCCAGTTGTAAGGCCACATGTGTATGTTGGCGTAGTCAACTTCGGGATAGGAGTGTATCTTCTTCCAGAGCTCAAGGTCCTGCTCGCAGCCATGGCGTCCTTCGCTGCCGGTGCTGACAAGATGGTTGGGATCCACCTCCTTTATGGCTTTGGCGGTGGCCTCTATCCATGCGGCGAATTCCTCCTTACCCTCCTGGCTGAACGCACGCGGTTCGTTGGCGATCTGCCACGACATGATGGCCGGCGATTCGGAGTAGGGGAGGCCTGTGTAGCGGTTGGTGCGCCCCACGATATTGCGGGCATGGCTTATCGCGAGCTCGCGGGCTTTCTGCGAGCGGGGGAACCGGCTGACGAAATTCATGTATGCCTCGTAGCCGTCTACGCTTGGAAGAGGACATTTCCCCTCGCCGGCCCATTCGAGATACTGGCCGTAGCCGCCGCTCCATTCCCAGGCATTGTTGAGGTATACCACTGCCTTCATGCCTCTTTTCTCCATCTCGGATATCAGGAAGTCGAGGCCTGCGAGAATGGTGTCGTTGTAGACGCCGGGCGCGGTCTGGAGTGTGGGTTCGATATGGGAGGGGAGGCTTACGTTGCCGTCGCCCCCGGCGAGTATGCGGAGGTTGTCGAGGCCCATGGCGTGGAGGCTGTCGAGTTCGGCCAGGAGTCGCGTGCGGTCGCCTCCCCGTCCTTCGCTTCCGAGTATGGCGCCATACCAGAAGTTGGTGCCTACAAAGTTGTATACAGAGTCGTCGAGATAGAATTGTCCGTCTTTCACGGTGACGAATCCGGGCTTTGCCGGGTCGGCGTCGGTTTTGGCGGTGCCGCACGATGTGGCGATGGCGATTGCCGATAAGGCCGCTACGGAGGAGCGGAGGAGTCGGAGGGTTGACCGGGATGTCTTCTTCATTTCAGGTTGGTTGTTGGGGTGTCTGCTTTTTTAATAATGGGAACTTAATAACAATCCTTTCTACCTCTTGATTTCGTGCCTGCAGAGTCTTTCTTTTCTACCTTTTATTCTTACCTGAGCTATATCGACGGGCCGTTTTCAGGTGGCGCCGTATTTCTTATTTGAATTCGGCAGCGAATTTAAATCGATTCCGGAGTAATTCCAAACAATCGTTTACTCAAGTCAAGAATGGGATAAAATAATATCGGTCGGAGAGGCCGGAATCATTTTGCGCTGCGGGTTGCCGGGGCGGGGAGTGGGGGATTGGTGTGCATTGTTGCGTGTCTGTATTTATGGGTCGGGATCAGGGTTTGTTTCTGTGGCCGGATTGGGGGTGGGGGGTGTCGGGATCAGATGCCTGATGCGCCCCTTAACACTATACGTCCGCGCGACCGAATTACTAACCTTAAAGGGTGGGCTATTATTGTATTTGTCACAATGATTTAAGCAATCTTCACCAAAGGCGCGCCGGGATGTTAATATATGTAGTTTTCCGTTTTCCGTTTTTCGTTTTTTTTGGTTTTGCTTTAGGTATACAGTTGACAAGAGATAGAGAGACGGAAGCCAAATCGATAAAAAACAGGTTTATTAATAAATGTCACTTACTGATTGCGGCAGCTTACCCTATACAGATATCAAACGAACTTAAAAACTGACGATTTTTCGGCTCACAACAAATGATTGAGACCCTGCGGACGGTTTTGCTAAACATTTAGTGCCTTATAAAAACATTTTGGCCTCAGAACCAGGCTGTTCTGAGGCCAAAATGTTTTGAAATCATCAATATCTCTTATTTAGAGATGATCTTCAGGCATATCTCTATGGTATGCAGTTTATTATGCTCTTACGTCCCTTATATTAGCTAAACAAATATTGCTAAAATATCTGATTGCGGATTAAAATGAGGCCGCGAATTTGGTGATTATTGGTATTTTTAGTAATTTTGCGGCAGTTTAATCATCTCTAAATAAGAGATTGTGACCTTGCAGTCACCCCATGATATCTTTTCCGGCTTGAACGCCGTCGCTGAAAAATCTTTTAATACACCTCTGTCATATGGAGCAGTCGCTCCTTCGGCAGGGGGAAGAAAAGAATTGTCGGGGTTTTCGGGAAAGGTAAAAAAATAGATTTCTTCAATTGGTTGACGCAAAGCGACATACCAACAGCGAATTCTTCGGATTTTTCCAATCAAGGCTTGCGGGCCTCGGTGCGGAGTCGGCGCTGAAATATAAGCGCACTCTTTCCGAGCTCGACTGTTTCCTCGCAGGCCATAGCCTGCAGCTATGCGACCTTGACGAGGCGATGGTGGCCGACTGGGCTGCCGAACTGATTCGCCGCGGACTGTCGCGAACCACAGTCGTAAGACACCTTAATATACTCAACAGCCTGTTGAAAGGGGCCTCCGGGAAGGGGATGATTCCCCCGGACGATGCTCCCAGGCGTATGGCGCGTAGTCTTGAATCATCGGCTTCCGCTCTGCCCCCGCTGATGGCGCAGCCGACCTTCGACGCCATCCTTTCCATTCTCAGGGAGGGGATGAAGCGCCCCGTAGGTCGGGATACATTCCTTGATATATTCCTCCTTTCCCTGCTCAGCGGCGTCATGCCTCTGGCTGAGGTGGCGATGCTCAGGAAAAAGGATGCATCCCGTTTCGATGACGCCGCACGCTCCATCATCGACAGCAACATGGCTCCGCGCCGCGATTTCGTGTTCGATCTCCGTCAGTCATACCGCACTCCGGCGCAGATCCGCGCGGTCGTGGCTGAGGGATTGCTCCGTCTTTTCGGCCGCCATGTCGCGATGCCGGCAGACGCCGATCCTGATGCTCTTGTCAGGTCGGTATGGGTGGCGTGTGCCATGCGTTGCGGAGCTACGGCATCCGAGGCCTTGTGGTGCGCGGGTGGGAGCGCTCCTTATGCGGTCCCCGACTTCTGCGTGCCCGCTGATGATGTGGCCGAGCACCGCGCGATGTGGATGCGGGCCGTCAATTCCCTGCTCGTGCATGAGATGCCCCGGTGGTTTGCCATGCACATGCGTCGCGGAGTGGCGTTCGACGAACTTCGCCGCGAGATAGCCGAGAATGTACATCCGGCGCCCGAGCTTTTCTACCCCTGCGAGACCATCCGGAAAAGGGTGGGGAAGCGTACGGTGGTTGAAGATCAACCCTTCATCTCGCGTACCGCCTTTTTCCGCACCCGTCCCGAAAGCGTTCTCCCGATGTTCCACGCCATAGGCGACAAGGCGTGGTGCTACCGGCTCTCCAACAGTCCGGGAGCCCCTTACGCCGTCATCTCCCAGCGCGACATGAAGCGCTTCCAGGCTGCCGTGGGTGTCTTCACGCCCGACATCGAGGTGCGGCCCGTTGGTTCCATCACTCCGAAACCCGGTGAACCGGTGATCGTCGTGATGGCCGGCTACGGCAATCGCGAGGGACTCGTGGAGGAGGTCCTGGCCGACGGTTGCGGCACAGCCATCTTCCGCGTGCTCCTCTCCACCGACTATGGCTACGAATGGCGCGTCGATGTCGACGCCCGCCAGCTTGAGGCAGTGAGGTGAGTTGTCCGTTTTCAGTTGTCGTCAGTTGTCGGTTGTCCGACCCGTCCGACCGGTCTGACCAGTCTGACCAGTCCGACTTCACCCTTCACACTTAATACTTTGCGCTCCGCGCATGACTCTTGATCTGAAAGACATAAACGATATCGAAGGCTCTGCCTCCCTGATAGGGGCTGAGGCTGATCGGCTTGCCGATTCCGGCGCAGACGATTTCGCGGTCGCGGAGCTCCGTCGCGTCGCCGGGTCGTGGGTCGACAGTGTTGCCGGAAGACTCGACTCCCTCTCTGCCGGCGACGCCCTCACGGCAGTGGATTGCCTCGACGCCGTGCATCGCGTGGCCTATGGACGCACAGCCAACCCGGACTGGGTTGGAAAATATATACACAATGCCTTCGAGGCACATATCCGTGGAGACAAGACCGTAGACCGCTATCTGGCCTCAGAACCAGGCTGTTCTGAGGCCAAAATGTTTTGAAATCATCAATATCTCTTATTTAGAGATGATCTTCAGGCATATCTCTATGGTATGCAGTTTATTATGCTCTTACGTCCCTTATATTAGCTAAACAAATATTGCTAAAATATCTGATTGCGGATTAAAATGAGGCCGCGAATTTGGTGATTATTGGTATTTTTAGTAATTTTGCGGCAGTTTAATCATCTCTAAATAAGAGATTGTGACCTTGCAGTCACCCCATGATATCTTTTCCGGCTTGAACGCCGTCGCTGAAAAATCTTTTAATACACCTCTGTCATATGGAGCAGTCGCTCCTTCGGCAGGGGGAAGAAAAGAATTGTCGGGGTTTTCGGGAAAGGTAAAAAAATAGATTTCTTCAATTGGTTGACGCAAAGCGACATACCAACAGCGAATTCTTCGGATTTTTCCAATCAAGGCTTGCGGGCCTCGGTGCGGAGTCGGCGCTGAAATATAAGCGCACTCTTTCCGAGCTCGACTGTTTCCTCGCAGGCCATAGCCTGCAGCTATGCGACCTTGACGAGGCGATGGTGGCCGACTGGGCTGCCGAACTGATTCGCCGCGGACTGTCGCGAACCACAGTCGTAAGACACCTTAATATACTCAACAGCCTGTTGAAAGGGGCCTCCGGGAAGGGGATGATTCCCCCGGACGATGCTCCCAGGCGTATGGCGCGTAGTCTTGAATCATCGGCTTCCGCTCTGCCCCCGCTGATGGCGCAGCCGACCTTCGACGCCATCCTTTCCATTCTCAGGGAGGGGATGAAGCGCCCCGTAGGTCGGGATACATTCCTTGATATATTCCTCCTTTCCCTGCTCAGCGGCGTCATGCCTCTGGCTGAGGTGGCGATGCTCAGGAAAAAGGATGCATCCCGTTTCGATGACGCCGCACGCTCCATCATCGACAGCAACATGGCTCCGCGCCGCGATTTCGTGTTCGATCTCCGTCAGTCATACCGCACTCCGGCGCAGATCCGCGCGGTCGTGGCTGAGGGATTGCTCCGTCTTTTCGGCCGCCATGTCGCGATGCCGGCAGACGCCGATCCTGATGCTCTTGTCAGGTCGGTATGGGTGGCGTGTGCCATGCGTTGCGGAGCTACGGCATCCGAGGCCTTGTGGTGCGCGGGTGGGAGCGCTCCTTATGCGGTCCCCGACTTCTGCGTGCCCGCTGATGATGTGGCCGAGCACCGCGCGATGTGGATGCGGGCCGTCAATTCCCTGCTCGTGCATGAGATGCCCCGGTGGTTTGCCATGCACATGCGTCGCGGAGTGGCGTTCGACGAACTTCGCCGCGAGATAGCCGAGAATGTACATCCGGCGCCCGAGCTTTTCTACCCCTGCGAGACCATCCGGAAAAGGGTGGGGAAGCGTACGGTGGTTGAAGATCAACCCTTCATCTCGCGTACCGCCTTTTTCCGCACCCGTCCCGAAAGCGTTCTCCCGATGTTCCACGCCATAGGCGACAAGGCGTGGTGCTACCGGCTCTCCAACAGTCCGGGAGCCCCTTACGCCGTCATCTCCCAGCGCGACATGAAGCGCTTCCAGGCTGCCGTGGGTGTCTTCACGCCCGACATCGAGGTGCGGCCCGTTGGTTCCATCACTCCGAAACCCGGTGAACCGGTGATCGTCGTGATGGCCGGCTACGGCAATCGCGAGGGACTCGTGGAGGAGGTCCTGGCCGACGGTTGCGGCACAGCCATCTTCCGCGTGCTCCTCTCCACCGACTATGGCTACGAATGGCGCGTCGATGTCGACGCCCGCCAGCTTGAGGCAGTGAGGTGAGTTGTCCGTTTTCAGTTGTCGTCAGTTGTCGGTTGTCCGACCCGTCCGACCGGTCTGACCAGTCTGACCAGTCCGACTTCACCCTTCACACTTAATACTTTGCGCTCCGCGCATGACTCTTGATCTGAAAGACATAAACGATATCGAAGGCTCTGCCTCCCTGATAGGGGCTGAGGCTGATCGGCTTGCCGATTCCGGCGCAGACGATTTCGCGGTCGCGGAGCTCCGTCGCGTCGCCGGGTCGTGGGTCGACAGTGTTGCCGGAAGACTCGACTCCCTCTCTGCCGGCGACGCCCTCACGGCAGTGGATTGCCTCGACGCCGTGCATCGCGTGGCCTATGGACGCACAGCCAACCCGGACTGGGTTGGAAAATATATACACAATGCCTTCGAGGCACATATCCGTGGAGACAAGACCGTAGACCGCTATCTGTTGTTGCGCATGGTGTCGCGTGAACTGCGGCGCCGCAACCGCTCATTCGTGGGGCGTCCCCTCCAGTGGCGCAGCACATGCATAGACCGCTGGCATAAGGAATTTCTTTACGGCACTTCCACCGCACGCATGGAGCGATACGACCGGATAGAACGCGTGGGTATACTTCTCGACAGCGACCTCTGGGTATTCGAGACAAATAACCAGGAACGGTATAAACGCCGTCTTTTCGACAACCACCGGGCATTCCTCGATCCCGTTCCCGACACCGACATCCGTACGCTGACCGCCACAGGCCGTCTCCTCTCCAGCGCCTCCATCTACCTCTCGCCCGAGTCGTTCACCACATATCGTTCAGCTCTCCGCCGTGCCCTCCTCCTCCATCCCGCCACCAACCGTTATCTCCGCCAGTCATTGATTGCCCACGACCAATACGCGTTTGTTTGACCGGAGACCATAGGACGGTGTGTTTTTAGACCAGAGAACCATAGAACGGTAGGTTTTAGACCAGAGAACCATAGAACGATAGGTTTTAGACCATGGAGCCGGAGTACGGTAGGTTTTAGACCGGAGAACTATAGAACAAAGAGCCAAGTGTAAAGTCTGGTGCACAGTTGCGTAAGCTCTGGGACTGCGGCTTTCCAGCCGCAGCGACCGTACACAGCTGTCAAATACCGGTAACTAATCCCAAACCAGTAAAAAACAGTTTTAGTAATAAACTGACCCAATATTCCTCCGCGAGACCTCTGCGCCTCCGCGTGAGACTAATCCCTGACAACCGAAAACCCAAAACGGACAATCGAAAATAAATGAAACATCTCCAATTGCTTTTACCCCTCATTTTGCTCCTCTCCATCTTCCTCCCCGCATCCGCCCAGACAAAACACGAAGTCAACCCCGTCTACATCGCCAACCTCCTCACCAACTCCCTCTCCACTGACGAGATGCGCGAGACCTGTCGCTTCTACCAACTCACAGAATCCACAGGGGAAGAAGGCTATACTGTCTTCACCGACACTCACGGCAACACCATCCGCTTTAAAGGGACAACCGATCCCGGAGAAACCCACTCCTGCCCACAGGTCGAACTCCATACCAAAGACAGTAAAAAGACCATCGAAAAGATCCTCCGCGACACCGGCTACCACAAACACACCGACGCCTACGTACACGGCACCACCCACGCCCTCTCCCACACCCGCTGTCTCATCACCTCCAAAGGCACCCACCGCATCCTCACCTTCCTCAAAATCCACAACAAGTAATCAGAGAGTATTCCAAATCCCAAAACCGACAACGGAAAACATCTTCACCTTTCACTCTTCACCCTTGACGCTTTGCGCAGAGCGCACTACTCTGGCCTATAACTTATACTTCACCCTCTCCATCCTTAAGTCATTAGCTAATAGTTATTAGCTGTAAATGTAAGCTATTATATGACCGTGAGGAAATGCGGAGAGCCTGAACTAACTTTGTGG
>CAJUQP010000020.1 GCA_910588245.1 uncultured Muribaculaceae bacterium
TTTTCAGGTGTTTTGGATGATGTTTTTTCGGAACATCAAACTGAACACCCTAATTACTAATCGCAAATCATAATTACTAATTGAAAAAGGCTGTTAGCCGTCATAACGATCAGGCGGCACTTCCGCGGGTGGCTCTCAGTGTCGGTAGGCCGACGCTGACAAACAACAATCACCTCTCAACCTCCATGAGGAAAGGGCCATGAACCTATGCTGTCACTCACAGACACGCATTGTTCATGGCCCTTTTTTTATGAAGTTGTTTAAACTTTTTCTTTTTAGGATTTCGTCATATTTTCGGGATGATTTTGAATCACGAAGAGGGAATTTAGCGGGCTAAATGACCGATGAGTGATTCAAAAGCAGCCGAAAAGATGATGAAAGACTGAAAAAGAGCTCTCCAAACATGGAGAATGCTTTAATAATTACATTTTGCGTAAAAAGTTTAAACGACTTCTATTTATATCCCATAAGCTTCTAAGAAGCTTACGATGCCAGAACTTCCTGAAGCTGGGGGAAGGAATTGATGATATAGGTCGGATTGGCGGATTGAAGCTGAGCGCGGCTCTGGTTGCCGTAAGTCACCCCGCAAGTTCCCGCGCCGGCCCGTGCTCCCATCTCAATGTCGAAGATTGTGTCGCCGACAACGAGGGTCTGGCGCGGATCCCATCTCATTTCCTTACAGGTCATGACCACCGGTTCCGGATCAGGCTTGGCTTTGCCTACGTCGTCACCACCTACCAGCAGTGAGAAAATATCGGTTATACCCAAGGATTCCGTGAATTCAAGCAGTGATCTGTGGGAACGGCTGCTTGCCACCGACATGCCGTAGCCTTCGGCATGAAGCTCTTTTAATGTGTCGATTACTCCGGGATAGGGAACTGGAATTATCTCCCGGTTCTTCTCAGTGAAGATGCGGCGATAGGTAGAGGCATATAGCTTGGAAAGCCCTGTCATTTCCGGGAACAACACTCCTGGAATGTCTTCAAGACGCAATCCTATGGTGGAGCGGCATGCTTCTTCGGTTATCTCCGGGAGCCCGAGTTCTTTAATAGTGTCCTGCATGGTAGCGACGATGAGTGGGGCTGTATCCATCAGAGTGCCGTCAAAGTCGAATATTATGTTCCTGATTTTCATAACTGACGATAAGAAATTGTTGTGATCAAAATGTACCCGATTATATGCGGAGGTCGATGATGGAGCCGTAAGGGGGTATGTCGGCATATACGTCCTGGAATGTGCGCCCGGCCAGGGCAACCAGTGCGTTGATAAGTATGCCGCCGTGGGTGAACAAGGCAATCGCCGGAGTCTCTGGCGGGGTAGAAGGCACCCTGTCCATAGCCGGATAAGTGATGCCGGAGAAATCGTGGCGCAGGTCGCGGATGAAGTCGAGGAAACGGCGCTGCTGGTCGATCACTGATTCCCCTCCCGGAGGCGCCACGTTGATGTAGTCGTCAAACCATCGTTGCAACTCGGGGCCCTGAATGTCGTCGTAGGCCCGCATCTCCCAGTCGCCGAAGCATATCTCTTTAAGTCGGTCGTCTCTCACGGCATCGGGATAGCCGCAATATTCAGCGAGCCTGACGCAGCGGGATAGCGGACTGCAGTACACGCGGTCGAATGTATAGTCAGCCAGACCCTCCTTTACTGTGGCGGCTTCCTCGGCGAAGCTTGCGGCCAGGGGAACATCGGTCTGGCCGTAGCAGACTCCACGGGGAACAGCCACTGATGTATGACGTATCAGGACGAGTCTCATAGGTTTATCGATATGATGATTCCGACGAGCATTGACGCTTCGCAGACAAGGAACGTGGCTCCGCAGCAGTCGCCGGTATAGCCGCCGATTCGTCGCCGCATCATCCTGACCATAAGAGCCATTGCCGCTATGGGGAAGACCACGGCGCATATCGTCAGTGGGGCGACGAGAAGGAGCGGGACAATAGGAAGGATGCCGCACATTACATTGAAGAGGAAGTCGCCTACGCTCATGCGTGAATAGGAGATCTTGTTTTTCGCTCCTTCCGGACGGGCGTAGGGAAGAAGGTGGGTGAGCTGTGAGGCACAACATTTGGCCATAGGATCGGCCGCGAGGAGCGTCAGAGCCGCCAGATCTGCGGAGAGGGAGGAGAGGAGCGACCAGACAAGCAGAAACCAGCATATGAGCCCGATCACGCCATAGGTGCCGATATGTGAATCTTTCATGATCCGCAGAATCCCCTCCTTGTCGCGGCCCCCTCCGAATCCGTCGCAGAAATCCGCCAGACCATCCTCATGAAGGGCCCCCGTGAGAAGCAGTCGTGCCACGAGCGCGCACGCCACCGCGGGAGCCAAGGGCATGACCATTGACAGCAGCCATACCGTCAGGGCTGCCACTCCCCCCGTGATCCATCCGGTCAAAGGCCAGAACACTACTGCCGACGAATAGGCTGCGGCGGGGATGTCTGTCCATCTCCACACCGGGATGCGGGTGAAGAGTGTGAGGGCTGCGGCTATGCGTCTCATCAGAAATACTTGGTTACGTTGACCGACTGGAAGCTGTCCATATGGTTGATCATCCTGACGGCCGACTCTATTATGGGATAGGCGCACACTGCCCCCGAGCCCTCGCCGAGCCTGAGGTCCAGATGGAGTAGCGCCCGGGCTCCCATCGCTTCGAGCATCAGTTTATGTCCGCTCTCGTCGCCCTGGTGGCCGAATATGGCATAGTCCATGACTTCCGGATATAGACGCGAGGCCGCCAGAATCACGCTTGTCATGATGAAGCCGTCTACGATCACGGTCATGCCGAGTTCGGCTGCCTTGAGCATTCCTCCCACAGCCATGGCCATCTCGTAGCCGCCGAACCATGCCATCTTCGCTCTGTCGGTGTCTGCCCCGGCGTAATTCTCAAGCGCTTTGCGGAGCACGTCGTATTTATGGCGTATGCCGTCGTTGTCGAGTCCTGCGCCCGCTCCGATACATTTCCTGAGGTCGATGCCTGTGAATAGGTGCATCCACATGGCCGAGGGGGATGTGTTGCCGCTCCCCATCTCGCCGAAGCTGATTATGTTGCAACCTGTGGCCGTGGCTATGTCGGCTACTACCTCGGCTCCACGCTCGAGGCATGTGTCAAACTCCTCCTCCGTCATCGCCCCCTCGTGCAGGAAATTGCGCGTGCCTTTCCTGACCTTCATGTCGATGATGCCGTGTCCGTGCGGAATGTCGTAGTCCACTCCCGCATCGACGAGCACGAGCCGGAATCCATGCTGGTCGCAGAGGAAGTTTATGCCGGCTCCCCCTTTCGAGAAATGGCTGAGCTGCTGCCATGTCACCTCCTTGGGCGATACGCTTACCCCCTCTTCGAGGATGCCGTGGTCGGCGGCGAAAAGCACGTTGTGCGGTCGCCTTAGCTCCGGGGTCAGGGTCTGCTGTATGAGGCAGATCTTGGTGGCGAATTCCTCAAGGCGTCCGAGTGAACCTTTCGGTTTGGTGAGATTGTCGATTTTTTCCCTTATGGCCGCCTCTATTGTCCGGTCAGGGCTTTTTATGTGAAACTGTATCATGACTGAGGTTTGATTTTTACGGGTATTCCGGATATCACCAGGTAGACTTCATCGGCCAGGGTGGCGAGATACTGGTTGAGAGTGCCCTGGAGGTCGGCAAACTTCCGTTGCATCGCGTTAGGACTCACTCCTCCGAGTCCCACCTCATTGGTGACGATGATGAAGGTTGCCGGTCGGGTGCGCAGTGTGTCGATCTGCCGCTTGATTTCCCGGAGTGCGGCGCCGCTGTCTTCTCCCGACTCGAAAAACCAGTTGGTGGCCCAGAGGGTCAGGCAGTCGATAAGCACCACTTCTCCGTAGGCTAACTCTGTGGCGGCAGGATAGAGGGGAGCTTCCACGTCGCGCCATCTATTGCGGCGGCGTTCGCGATGTATCTCCACCCGGCGGCGCATTTCCTCGTCGAATATGCGGGCCGTGGCGATATAGACGGGGCGCTCCGAAAGTGACAGGGCCAGGTTTTCGGCGAATACGCTCTTGCCGCTGCGCTGACCCCCGGTCACCATTATCACGCGCGATGACGATTTTTTATCGGTTGAATTAGCCATGAAGTTTACCTTGGTGTCAATGTGTTGGTTTTGGGGGCGCTGTGGAGATCATATCCAGGCGTTCTGCCGCTCCTTTACCGCGAGCGACTCGCTGAGCATGCGTATGAATTCTTTCATGGAGCGTTTGCGGTAGGAATCCTTGAGGATGTGTACGCATCCGGCCATTTCGTTGTCGGGGATATCGAGAGGTATGGCTTTGACTCCGGGCTCATCGTGGATGGAGGCCTCGGCGAGGACTGTGACAAACTGTGTCTGGCGGATGAGCTTCAGGAGGATATTGACTTCATTGAGCTCTATTCTTACCCTGAAGTTGTCGTCGGGACGGCGCAGGGTCTCGAAGGCGTTTCTCGCCTGCAGTCCCTTGGAGGGTAACGCGAGATCGAATCGCGAGAGCTCGGAGAGGGACACTTTCTCCAGCTCAGCCAGCGAATGGTAGGTGTTGACGATTGCCGAGAGATTGTTCTGGAAGAGGATGTGCGACTCCACACCCTCAACCGTATGGGTAGGCTTGAACGCCAGCACGAAGTCCACCTCTCGCTCACGGAGAAGATCCATCAGTTCGGCCATCGGTTTGTAGAAGATGTTTAGGCGCACTTTCGGATACATCTTCATGAAAGAGATGAGGGTCTCGGTGAGGATGGGGCTGAAGGAATAGGTAACGCCGATGTTGAGCGATCCTACGGAAAGATTATTGAGGTCGGCTATCCTTTCCATGCACATGTCGGCCTCGTAGATGGTCTTCTTGGCATAGGGGAGGAGTTCCTTGCCCGGCTCCGTGAGGTCTACGCTGTGGCTCGTGCGCACAAGCAGAGGGGTGCCGAGCTCCCCCTCCAGCTGCTTTATCTGCTGGGAGAGAGTGCTCTGCGTGACGCAGAGCGACTTCGCGGCCTCAGAGAAACTGAGGGCTTCCGCCACCCCCACGAAATATCTTAGCTGACGTAATTCCATTGCGAATTCTTTTTTCAGTAGCTGCCTCCGCAAAATTACAGGTTTTTTTTGAGAAATCCTCACCCGACCCCTTTTTTCTCATTCCCCTTTCCCTCCATGTCTCCATTCCCAGTTGTCTATTCCTGTCCGTTCGACAACCGTATACGTCAGTCTGCTGCAATAAAAAAATGTGAATTGGAAATCAGTATTTTTTATTTGAATTGCTAACTGCAATTTTTAAATAGATAAATGCTGCACCGCAGTCCTATAGGTCGCGCATTTGTGCACTTACCTTTTACCTTTCCCCCTTGCAGCTATGTGTCCTGCGCATAGCCCTTTAACCTTGACTCATTAACCTTTAACCGTGATTCTTTAACCTATAACCTTGACTCATTAACCTTTAACCATGATTCTTTAACCTTTAACCATGATTCTTTAACCTTTATCTCACCTTGTGGCCTGGAAAGAGATTTTCTTGAAGATGAAGATGGGGAGGGTGGCGCCCACTACCATGCCCAGGAGGATGGAGATGCAGATGAAGCCGTTTTGGGTGAACTGATAGAAGTAGTAGTTATAGGCGTCCTGACTGTCGGTCAGTATGCACATTGCCAATCCGCCGAAGGTCTTGTAGGCGTAGATGCCTGGTATCATCGGGAGCAGCGAGGGGAAGAAGCAGGCCTCGGCCGGGGTTTTTGCCAGCGGGGAGAGGAAGACGGCGAGAAGGCCGATGAAGAAGGAGGCGATGAAGGTGGCGAGGAATATGTGCATATGGAGTCCCTGCGGATCCATCAGCAGGAAGCGGAGGGAGTGGCCGAGGGCGGCTATGACGCCGCAATAGAAATAGGCCCTGCGAGGGATGCGGCTAATGGCCGCGAAGCCGATAGCGGCTATCGCTGAAAACAATGCGTCGAGTAGAATATGCGTGTCCATTGTTAAACTGTCTGTGAGATCCGGGAATTATTCAGAACATGCCCACTTTCATCAGCGCCATGCCGGCGCAGAGCCCTATGGAGAGAGAGGCTGTCAGCACCACGGCGTCCATGAATCGGCTGAAGGAGCATATATAATAGCGGTAGAGCATGTCGCTGAAGGAGTTGAGGAAAGGGATGCCGGGCACGAGATATAGTATGCTGGTGGCTGTGGCCACGGCCGGGGTGTCGCCGAGTGAGAAGAGCTGGCACGAGGCTCCGAGCACTGATGAGACGAAGGCACATGCGAGCACCACGACGCGGATATCGACTTTATTGGCCAACAGCACCTGTTTCAGATAGTAGCCCGCGAGGGTGGCGATCCCCACTATGGCCATGGCCCAGAGATCGCCGCCGAAAAGGCGGCAGAAGGAGGCGTTGGCGAGCGTCACGAGCAGAAGCACAGTCCAGCGGCTCTGTGAGTCGCTGTGGATTATGCTGTGAAACCGCTCCCTGGCGGCATCGAATCCAAGACGCCGGTCGGCTACCTCCCAGCTCAGCTGGCTGAGGAGGGTGTTGAGGTTGAAGCTGACGGGTATGGCTTTCACGGAGGCGATTGTGGTGACGGTCTCTGAGTTGAGTACGTCGAGCACCGAGACGTGGATGTGGCGGGGAGTGATGGTGAGCTCCACCTTTTTGCCATAGGTCTCGGCCATGCGTTGCACGTTTTTTTCGAGACGGATGCATGTGGCGCCGCATCCGAGGAGCCATGCGCCGTATTCTGCAAGGAAAAGGCAGACCTCTTTCTCCGAGGGGGTGGAGGTCTTCTCCCGAAGCGGGGAGGGGGTGGGGGCGGCTGACGCCGTGTCGCGATATCTTTCCATATGATAACCTTGGGTAGGGCGGAGGGGGATCATTCTATGTCATCGTCGGCGCAGAGGCGGTCGCCGGGGGCGTAGAATTCCTCCGACTCTGTTCCGATCTCTATGAAACGGTGGCTTTTCTTACAACGTTTCGCGCCCTCATAATGATTGATGCCGCCAGCTACGACGCGGGCGATGATTATTATCGCGAGGAGGGCCACTATGCAGCCCCAGGTAAACAAAGGAGTGTCCATAATCGGTTTTGTTTTATATTCACACTGCAAAGTAACAAAACCGGGGAGGCCGGATGGGGCGTTTTTTATGGATTTTTCTAATAGCCGGTATTAGGGAAGCGAATGAACGGGTTTTCCGTTTTTCATTGTCCGCGGAATTATGGTTTTGATTGCGGATGGTCGGTCATTTGCTGTTATGGTGCAGGAAGCAGGATGGTTCGTGGGCATCGATGATCCCTATAGCCTGGAGGAAGGCGTGGATGATTGTGGAGCCCACGAATTTCATTCCGCGGCGGCGCAGGTCGGCCGAGATGGCGTCAGACCATGCGGAGACAGTGGATGTGTGGTCGCGTAGCGGTGCGTCGGGGCAGAATGTGGCGAGATAGGCGTCAAACGATCCGTATTCACTTTGGATCTCTTTGAAAACACGGGTGTTGGCGATTGCCGCACGAATCTTGGCTCTGTTGCGGATTATGGATGGATTGCCCATGAGCCGTTCTATGTCGGAGTCGTCGAAAGCGATTATGCTGTCTCGGTCAAAACCTCGGAATGCTTCGCGGAAAGCTTCCCGTTTGTTGAGGACGCATTCCCAGGTGAGGCCTGCCTGGAAGCTTTCCAGGATAAGCATTTCGAGAAGATGACGGTCGTCGTGCACGGGGCGGCCCCACTCTTCGTCGTGATATCTTATATAGAGCGGATTTCCGGGCTTTGCCCAGAAGCAGCGTTTTGGTTGCATGGTGTATAAAAATTGATGTGCAAATTTAGCGATATTTTTAAGATCCTGACTTACTGAGCCCGTTATTTTTTATCATTATCATATCGGCTACGAAAAACCGGCTGAGAATTAACTTTTGATTGCGGAGGTTGTTTTCCCGATATGATGACAGATGTGCTTGTATGCGCCGCCGGACTTGGCCTTTCGTCGCTTTTGGGTTCGGGCATAGGCGCTGTGGTGAGGAGGATTCCCCACCGTTGGAACGATATATTTCTCGGTTATTGCGCGGGCATGATGCTCGCGGCCTCTCTGGTGTGCCTTATCATGCCGTCGGTGGAGATGGTGCCCCTTTCGCAGTGCTGGCAGCCGCTTATCGGCGTCGTGGCGGGTGCCGCGCTTATCGCGGGCCTCGACTACGTGACTCCCCATCTCCACCGCCTCAGCGGAGTCGCCGAGACGGAGCATCATCCCGACCGATTGTCGGCCAACCGCGTGCTGCTCTTCGTGCTCGCCATAGCCCTACATAAATTTCCGGAAGGTGTGGCCACGGGCATATCTATCGACGGCACCGACTCCGGAACCTCCTATACGCTCGCCCTGGCCATAGCGTTGCAGAACATCCCGGAGGGGATGGTAGTGGTGACTCCGCTGATCGTTATAGGGGTGAAGGCAGGGAGAATACTGGTTACCTCCTTATCAGTGGCTGCCCTCGAGGTTGCCGGAGTTTTCGCAGGCTATTTCCTTGGCGATATCTCCGCGCTTCTGCTGCCGGCACTTCTCGGCATGGCCGGGGGAGCCATGCTATATGTGATCAGCGACGAGATGATCCCCGAGACGCACGCCCACGGTTTCGAGAAGCCGGCTACCTATGCCTTGATCGCAGGGGTCATGACCATGCTGCTGATAGAGAAACTCCAGTTATGATAAAAAGAAACCCCCGGCGGCGAGCCGGGGGTGGTATTTGTAATCCCTGCGCCGGGCGCGGGGAGGACTGACTGCGTCAGAACTGATTGACAGGGGTGCAATCGCCTGTGATTCTCATCGACTGGCTGCGGCCTACCGCCTTGAACAATCTACGCATGTCTGTTCTGAAAGTTTTGATCATTCTGCTCATAATAACAATAATTTGTGAGCCGCCCGGGGAGTAATTGAATTGTTTGGGTTAAGTGGATACCTGATGGCCGGAACGGCTCTGATTAAACCTAATGGAACCTGGATCCTGACCTCTGTGAAAAGAAGCGACCGGAGTGCCGGTTCCGAATCTTTTTTACCTTGCGGAGGCTGACTCTTCAGCTCTCACGTTTCATTGATATAACGTCGGAGGAGGTCGAAAAGTGCTAAAATGATATTAAAAATATGTTGCAAAAATATGTTTTAAAACATAATATCTTTGCAATCATAAGAGATTCAGCAATGTAACTATTGTTAATTAAAATAGTTAAAATTGCGGTCGGGTAATGAAAATCCTGCCATTACTGCATGCGGCGCAGACCTTCCCAGCGCACATCCCACCCTTCGGAGGGGAAACCGGGATTGAGAGGCTCCGGACAGCCGTCCCATCCGGCGCACATCATGGCCACGGCATCGAGAAGACTGCCGTTGCCGGGAAGATACAGGCGCAGACGTTTCGGTTCCTGGAAGTTGTGGCCGCTGATGAGATATGTGTTCTTCCCCTTTCCGGTCAAAAGGGCGTCAACCGCCTTTTCCCTCTCGCCGATCCGGGCCGCGCACATGGCAATCATGCCGTAGTCCCAGCCCCAGGTCGTCGGCCAGTTCCAGCTGTCGGTCACGTGAGTGAGTGTCCGCCGCATTTTCGCGGCGTCGTAGTGACCCATATCGGGGAGCAGTCCGCATGCCCCGAGCACTGCAGGATGATCGCTGTGCGATTTTTTCATGAAATCCTCCTCCGAGATACGGGGTGAGCCCTTCTGGTCAGGGGTGGCGTACGGGTCGAACATTCCCCCCGCACTTGATGTGCCGTCGAAAGCCATGACGGGCTCGCCGGCCACATATAATCCCTCATTCTCCGGGAGTGGGGATAGGCGATTGATAACGCTGTCGCAGAGGGGGTCGCGTTGACGGCCGCACCGTTCGAGCCATTGCTGCGCCTTGGCCAGGCCATAGCGCCAGTAGGCGAGTTCGAAAGGATGGTTGAGGGAGAAATCCTTGCTCATCGACTCCTGCATGGCAGTCTGCCCGAAGAGTTTTATGGGCCTCTCCGGATCGGCGGGGGCGCATGCCATGGCATAGTCGGCCATGAATTCGGCGGTCGCCTCCACAAGAGGTGCGTATCTCCTGAGAGTCTCTTCCGAGGGATCGGCGCGGTAGGCTTCCTCGGCCATATATATGAAGTGAGGCTGCTGCCAGATGAGGAACGAACCGGTGTTTGACGGGGCCTCTCCGGCCTGCGGATCGGTCATCTTCATCCATCTTACACCTTTGAAGCCTTGCCTGGCAGCTATCTCCCGGGCTTTGGGAGCCGCTTCGGAGGCATACCAGCCGAGCACGTCGCGAAGCTTCTCCGGACGGTTCCACAGCGAGAAATGCACCGTATGCCACCATGTCATCTCCAGATGCGGGCGTCCGTACCAGGAGTTGTAGGTCAGCCCCGTCTCCTGCGGCGGCACGGATGAGGCGCAGTTGATGGCCGTCAGATATTGCGAGAGCACGACCCTGCGTTCGAGCTCGCGTGCGCGCGGATCTGTGCATGCGGAGAAATCCACGGTCGCGCCTTTGCTCCAGAACGACGGCCAGTGGCGCATAGTGGCCTTGAGCGCCTGGTCGAAGGAGAATTCTGATGCCGGGCCGGGGACGGAGGGTGAATAAGTCACGGCCGCGCACAGTACATTTCCCGGAGTCGAGAGCTCAAAACAGTGTGCTCCTGTCTCTTTCAGGACAGCCTCCCCTTCCCATTCCACAAGAGCGTAATAGAGTGTGGAGTCGATCCTCCGCTCTATCACGGCCCTGTGCGCGTCGCGCCCGACGATGCGCGATTCGTGGAGTGAGGGTGATGAATAATCGGAAGCATCGTCGGCATGCATTCCCGTGGGATAGGGGAAAGTGATGGCTACGGATGCGCGCCCGTCGGCAAGGAGATCTGATTTCACACGGGTGAACAGGCAGTCGCGGTCGGGCGTGCAGGCTGTGGTGACCTCTGTTTTCTCCCCTTCCGTGAAAAAGGATGACTCGATCTTCCCGTCCCAGAGACTGAGTTCCTGCCGGATATCCTCCGCATCTCCGGGGCCCATTGGAGAACCGTCGGAAAGCCTTATCCTCAGCCCTACATGCCCGAGGTTGAGACGATGGGGATTCACTCGGAAATAGCTTGTGGCCCGGGCGTTGCGGCTACTGTCCTTATATTCCACCGCATACGTTTCCTCATGTCCGTGCCCCAGGTTCATGGTGCGCAGAGTCTCCGCATGTGCGAGTCCCTCGTTGTCAGGAAATGAATGCCATCCCCAGTCTGACATGGTGCAGAGAGGTATGCCTCGGCTGTATTCGCGCGGAAATGACTGGAGGCCGGTGAAATCGACTGTCGCGGCAAAACGGCCGTTGCCAACGGAAAGGGATGCGAGAGTGTCGAAGCGTTCCACTACCGGATTGTTGCGAGCTGTCAGCGCGTGCCGGTCGATAGGCTGCCCGACGCGTGCTATGTCGTAGCCGAGCCTCTCCATCTCCAGAGCCGCCCATATGAACGGACCGATACCCTTGGCATCGTTGTCGCGCACAGGCTCGCTCAGATAATATGCGTATGACCCGTCGCGGCGCCGGTTCTCCTTCACGTGGGGAGCAGCTTTGAGCACAGCCTCGCTTACCCCCGGACCGAGACCCGCCACAGAGCAGCACCCGGTGAGCGAGAGTGTGGAATCGGGATTGACCTTTATGAAATTCCTCACTATCCCTCTGAATGCGCGGATGCCGGCGTCGCGGCGCGAAGCGTCGCTGTAGCCTTTGCTGTAGGCCTTGAGCAGGGCGTAAGCGAACATCGACGACGCGGTGGCCTCAAGATAGTTGCCTTCGCGTCCGGGTGCGTCCATCACCTGCCACCACACTCCCGAGCCGCTGTCCTGCCAGCGCATCACGCTGCCGAGCACTCCGTCGAGCAGTTCCACCACTTCTTCGCGCCTCGGATGGTCTGCCGGGAGATTGTCGAGCAGTTCCACGAGTGCCATCGCAAACCATCCCTGGGCGCGGCCCCAGCAATGCTGCGACAGTCCTGTGGCAGGATCGGCCCAGAACATTGTCCGTGTCTCGTCCCAGGCATGGCGGTTGAGCCCGGTGGCTGTATCGAGCGTGTGGCGGTAGGTCTTGATGACCTGGTCGATGGCATCATCATAGATCCTGTCGCGCTCAGCGGCATCGGATAGCATCCCTGCCGTGAGTGTCGAGACCGGAAGACCCATGAAGATCCCGTCGAGCCACACCTGCCAGGCGTAGATGGCCTTATGCCAGTATACCCCCTCCTCAGTGCGTGGCTGTTCGCGCATCTGGCGCATGAGGGTGAGGAGGGCCTTGCGTATTTTCTCTTCAGGTGTCACCTGATACATTTTCGCCACGAAATGGCCGGTGCGCACGTTGTCGAGGTTGTAATCTTTCAGACAGTAGCCGCGTATGGACCCGTCGGCATTGATCATCGTGTCGGTATATTCCCTGCAGTAGTCAAGTATCCTGCGGTCGCCGTAACGAAGATACGTGTCGAGCATCGCTCCCAGCTCAATCCCCATCACATAGCTCCACTTCGGCTTCTTCGAGAAGTCGAGGAGATACGACCTCGGAGTGCGGCGCATCTCGGAGGCCGTCATCCATTCGCTGTAGCGGCCGAAAGGGGGTGTCATCAGGGAAAGACTGCCGTTGACGAGGCAATTGTCGAGATTCACCCGGGCTGTCTTGCCGGTGATACGATTACCGTCGGCCACACCGTCGAAGCGACAGTTCCTGACGTTGATATCGCTTACTGCCACGACTGTGTCGAGGGCTATTATCTGCACTCCATAGCGGCTTTTGTCACAGTTTACGTTGTCAAGGTTCACGTTGCGCACCATGGGTATGAATCCGCGGCAGCAGATTTCATTGCGTTCGTAGTCGAGGTTTATCTTGAGCACCGATTCGCGGCATTGGCCGACGCGGGTGTTTCGGACATAAATGTTCTCGATCACTCCTCCACGGCAGGTATTGGTCTTTATCCTGACCACGCGGTCGAGATCGGGGCTATCCATGACATTGTTCTCGGCGAAAACGTTGCGGCATCCTCCCGAGATCTCGCTTCCAATCACCACACCGCCGTGGCCGTTGCGCATCTCGCATCCGCGTATTATGATGTTCTGGCTCGGACGGTTCCACCGACGCCCGTCGTTGTTGCGCCCACTCTTGATGGCGATGCAGTCGTCGCCGGTGTTGAAGAAACAGTTCTCGATCAGCACTCCGTCGCACGATTCCGGATCGCACCCGTCGCCGTTGGGACCGTCGTTGTTGATAGTGACGCCCCTTATCGTGACATTACTCGAGAGAAGGGGATGGATCACCCAGAAAGGGGAGTCGAGGAGCGTGACATCCTCAACAAGCACGCCATCACATTGGTTGAAGTTGACGAGCTGCGGACGCAGTCCGTCTTCGGGGCCGAAGGTCCTCTCTTGCGGATCCACGCTCTCCTCAGCCATTCGGAGGAGACGGGCGCGGGATCCGTTGCGCTGGCTCACGATCCCCTCTTTCCAGCCGTATCTCGGAGCGCCACACCATTTCCACCATGTCTCGTTTGAGCCCCCTCCATCCACCGATCCCTCTCCTGTCAGGGCCACGTCTTTCTCTTTATAGGCGTAGATGCAGGGGGAGAGGTTGCGGCAGTCGAGTCCTTCCCAGCGGGTGGGAACGACAGGATAGAGTTCCGGCTGGAATACAAACTTCAGCACGGCCCCTTTCTCCACCACGAGGTTCACTCCGCTCCTGAGCCGGATAGCCCCTGTGTGCCAGACTCCCTCGGGCACCACAACGCGGCCTCCACCTTTGGCAGAACATTTCTCGATGGCTCTTTCGATGGCTTTCCGGTTTTTTGCAGCCGGAGCCCCGGAGCGTGCCCCGAAATCGGTTATCCTGAATTCCCTGTCAGGGAAGACCGGTCGGCGTATGGCACGCTCTATGTCAGGATAGAGGGTTTGCCAGCCGTCGGCGAAGAGAAGGAGAGGGGAGAGAAGGAATGTTAGAAGAATGATCTTTTTCATGTGGTAGTCCGGGGGTATGAGGTGATGTCAGAGTCTGTAGACTTCCGATCCGGCGAGCAGGAAGCATCCTGTGCCGAAATCATCGAAATCGGGCACGGAGTCGAATGTCACCGGCTGTCCGTCTTTAGGTTCCTTGCCTGTGCCTTGCACGTATCCGAGTCTTCCGTCCTCATGCACGGCGTCTCCCACCATGGCGTTCCAGGCCTTTGTGATCACCGGCATATACTTCTCGCGGTCGAGGAGGCCGTTGCGCACACCCCAGGCCATGCCGTAGACGAAAAGCGCGGTACCTGTGAGCTCTTTCCCTCCGAAATTGGTGGGATCAAGGAGGTCTACGTTCCAGAAACCATCCTCTCTCTGGCAGTTCGCGAGAGCCTCACACATTGCCACGAGGTCTTTTTCATAGATATCGCGGTGGGGAGCGCCGGCCGGGAGTTCGTCGAGCGCCTTCACAAGAGCGGCCACTACCCATCCGTTGCCTCTTGACCAGTAGCAGTTGCTTCCTCCGGGCGACTTATAGGGGGGTACGAAATCTTTGTCGCGCCACCAGAGTCCCTCCTTCTTGTTGAACAGGCCGCCCGCGAGGGAGTCGCGGCTCCATTCATACATTTCCCATCCTTTCTCGGCATAACGCTGATCGCCTGTCTCGACGGTCATCTTCACGAGCACCGGGAGTCCCATCTGAATGGCGTCGATCCATGTCCAGTCGTCCACCTGGGGAGTGCCGGCGAGCATGTTGGCGAGGGCGCGGGTCTTCGTGAGGCGCCTCGGTTCCGGAGTGAGGCGGTATAGGTCGATATATGTCTGCGCGCAGCAGTAGTTGTCGGCATTCCGTGTTGTGGTGTCGTCGCGGCGCATTCCCCACTTGAATCCCTCGGCCCATCGGGTTGCATAGTCCAGGTAGCGGTTGGCCGGGAAGATAGAGTGAAGAGCCATGAGTCCTTCGAAATATACTCCCCGTGTCCATATGTTGGCTTCGTATTCCTTTTTTCTCGACGGATAAGGAATCGGTTTAAGCGGGTCGGGATGCTGCTTGATGTAATGATCGTTGACCTTTACGAGAGTCTTCATTATTTCCTTCCGGGGAGGCAGTTTATCAATGCTCGCCGCTGACACGGGCAGCCATATCGCCGCTGTAAGAAGTACGATCGCGACGGTTGTGATTCTTTTCATATCAATCTTTATATTTGATTGGTTTCCCATTGATTGTGACATTCTCCATGCGTGTCTCTTCTTGATAGGCGTCGCGGAATGTGTCGGAGTCTGCCTGTACATGAACGTTGCTGAAAGTTATGGAGCTGACCCTGTCGTCGGGTTTCCCCTCCATAATTCCGAATGATTTGCACTTCACGTCGACGTTTCTGACCGTGATGTCGCGTACAGTACCGAACGGTTTCTCTCCGTCCCCCTCGAGATTGAAGAACTGCGCCCAGGGTTTCATCTCTATCACTGAGCCGCATTTGCCGGTCACGCCGTCGATTGTTATGTTCTCATATATCTGATAGGTGTCGGGGCGCATCTTCAGGCGCAATATCGTGCATCCGGTCTCTACCTTGCAGTCGCGCAACGTAATGTTGCGGGCATGTATGCACTCGCTTCCCATTGTCAGGATTCCATGTAGGTTTGGGCCGAACGTGCAACCCTCCACAAGCACATCCTCCACGCTTCCGTTCTCACGCCCTTTCTGGGCGAAGGTCCCTTTCCCACCCTTTATGCAGACGCCGTCGTCGTCAGTCGAGAAATAGCATCCTCTTATTGTCACCCGTCGGCATACGTCGAGGTCTACGGCATCGGTGCTGGGGCATCTTGTCGGACGGGGCGGGGTGCGCATTTCGCAGTCTTCTATCAGCAGATCGTCGCACTGATAGAAATGCGTAGTCCAGAAACCGGAATTAATAAATTTCACGCCGCTGATTTTCACGCCGTCACATCCCCATATGAACATGAGACGCGGACGGTGCACCTCGAGGTTGGTGCATTCACGTCCCTCTTTGCGGGCCTGTGCGCGGCGTTCCCAGAATTCTCGCCAGAACTTGCGTCCGTTGCCATTGAGTGTGCCGGGGCCCTCGATCGTGAAGCCGTCTACATGATAAGCGTTGATCAGGGCAGGATAATAATAGAGGTTGTGTCCCTCCATCCTTGAGGGCATGAGAGGATAATGGTCGATATTGTCCGACCCTTTGAGTACCGCTCCTTGCTCAAGCGACAGTGTGGTGCCGGGCTTGAAGAAAAGGGCTCCTGTGAGGAATGTGCCTTGCGGCACTACGATCTTGCCGCCACCTTCCAGCGAAGCCTTGTCAATGATTTTCTGGATTGCTTCTGTCTGGAGCCGTGTAGAGTCGTTTCTGACGCCATAATCGGTTATGACGTAGTCTTTGGCGCTAACCGATAGGGTGATTAAGAGGAGAGAGGCTATGGTTTTGAGTCTGGTCATTTAGGGTTGAGGGTTTATGGTTTATAGTTGAGGGTTTATGGTTGAGGGTTTATGGTTTATGGTTGAGGGTTTATAGTTGAGGGTTTGGGGTTTGGGGTTTGGGGTTGAGGAGGGGGTGGGGTTAATGGGTGGAATAGCTGACGGGGATAAGCTTTACGTCGCTGTTGAGCCCTGAGGGCACGGGAGTCCATGAGCTGAAATCTCCTTTATACCGTCCGAGACGTGCGATGTTGGCGTCTTTGAATATACGCCATTCCTTCCCCTCACGGTCCATCTGAGAGATCCTGTTGGCCGGAAGATTGGTAACCTCCACCTCCAGAGTGTTGCTTCCCGGACGCAGATACTCGCCTATAGGGGTGCGGAACGGCACCGCCCATAGTGTTGCCACCTCTTTGCCATTGACCCTGACGCGTGCGCTTTCACGCACGTCTCCGAGATCAAGTATCCAGTCATCACAATCGGTGTGGGGCAGTTCAAAAGTCGTGGAATAGAGTCCGGTACCAGCATTTGTGGAAGCTTCCGGCAGGTCGAGGGTTGTCCAGGAGCGGGTAGAGCCGATATCGAATGATCCAGCAATAGCCGGATCGCTCTGCGGAAAGGAGAGGGTCCATCCCCTGTCGAGAAGTGTGGCTCCGGGCATCTCAGTCGGGTATTTCCATTCGGGTATGTCGTCGCGGTCGAGAGGATGGTCGAAAGTCTGGAGAAATACGCTCTCTCCGGATTTCAGCTGCAGACGTGCCTGTCTCTTGTCTCCTTTCCCGCGAAGCGTTATCCGGCCTCTCTTCCCGGTCATGGGGTCGAGAAGCATATTGTCTGTGCCGGGACACGCGATTGTCACGTAGGCGTCGACATCTTCCGGCTGGAGATTGGAGATGAAATAGAGATGTCCGTCAGGGGTTGTGCGGCGCAGATAGCTCAATCCGAGTTCCGGACGCATGGGTTCATTGTCTTTACCGGTCATCGCCAGGGCCTTGTCGTAGGAATCCGCCAGGATTATCCTCCCTTTACCGTAGGCCACCGATGCCTCTCCGCTGCCGGGGATACGGGTTTGGGATATCAGGTTTTTGAGAGTTTCCCGTCTTTTGTCATGATCAAGAAATCCTGGCACATCGTCAGGCACCGATCCCACAAATACCACGGTTGCCCCTCCTGCTGCGAGATCCAGGGCCTTGCGCAGGGTTTCCACAGGCATGATCCTAACCCCCGGAATCACGAGGGCGTCGTAGATTGTCCCTCCGGGAGTCATTATCGCGCCGTCTTTGCCCACGGAGGCCTCAAGCAGGGCATCAGAGATATAGTCCACATTGTACACATTCGAGATTATTGAGTTTACTGTGGCGATGAATTTCGGAGCATAGCGGTCCATCTGGTGGATTCCGAAAGCCACCATTCTTCCCGGCAGCTCGTCCCAGAGATCGTATATCGGCAGGTATAGGAGGAAATCATTGTCAGGGCTGCCTGTCTGGAGCATCGACTGGCAGCGGGTGATGTAGTCGAAGAAAGCAGGGGCATCCCGCCAGATCGTATTGGTTGGCGACATGTTGACACTGGCGTAGAATAGCCATCCGGGCCATTGTGCCTCACGCGGGGAGTAGGGGGTGCCGTGGAAGAACATATGGTTGACTCCCGCGATAAACATCAGGTCCATATCGGGTTTACACTGGGAAAGGGATGTGCGGAAATGGTCGGTGAGCCACGTGAAGGTTTCCGACGACACGAGTCTCTTCCCTGTTATGTCGGCGGCTGAGGATGCATATTTGAGCATCGACAGATCGGAATCGTTCTTTTTGCTTATCGAATCTTTGCGGAGTCCCTTTATCCCGAAATCCGAAAGTCCGAATCCCTCGCATTCGGGGATATCGACGCAGGCATAGGCATCAATCAGGTTGGCGGGCGATCCGTGGGCCTGGTTGCGCGTCAGCGACCCGTGGGAATGTGCCCATTCAGTCCATGGCTTAAGGAAATTCTCAAGCAGGAGTTCCGACATTGTCTGGCGGTAGTCACTGACTATGCGTCGGGTTGTCTCGCCTCTCGCCGTGTCGGTAAACTCCTCGAAGTGGTCTTCGAGCCTGTAGTGCCTGCGTCGGTGGAATTCCTCAAGCAGGGTCGGGGTCCAGTCGGCGCCATACACCTCATAGGAGTCATTGAAGAATACAGGAGGATAGGGCGTGTCTGTGCTGCCGAAGGCCTTGTCGAATTTTGAGAGGTATCCGAGCACCACGTCCTTGTCGAGATGGTCAATCACGAAGCCTTCTCCACCGGGTGCCGCCCGCTTCACTTTCTGGCCGGTGCCGGTAATGGAGAGTTTAGTCTTTCCTGTGGCCGGATCTTTGGTGAATACAGATTTCTTTGCGGCTGTGGCCGGAGTTACCTCAGGTCCACCGAAGGGCCATCCCGTGCCATTGTTCATTTCTATCCGTATACCGTTTCGGGCAGCTTCCGCATAACATACGCGTAGCATCTCCATCCATCGCGGCGAGAGATATGAGATATCGTTGTTTTCGTTCCCCTTCACTCCATATATCGGGGTGATCTCAAGGGAACCGATGCCGGCGCGTGCGTATTCCGCGATATTGTGTGCGAGGTTTTTCTCGTCGACCGCGCTTCCGAGCCACCACCAGCGTGAGCCGGGGCGGCTTTCCGGAGTGGGTGCGGGCCAATCCTGGGCGCAACATGGGAATAGCGGGGCCCCCAGCATAAGCATGGAAGAGAGGAATCGTGTCAGTCTTGAGGTTGTCGGTATCATGGTCTTGTCAGGGTGGGCTGCCTTTGGGTGCGACAGCGCTTTCTTCTGCAAAGATTGTCATTTTATCGTTAATCCGCAAGCATTTGTCTCTCAATAATAGCGCGAATTTCCGTAATCTCTGAAAAATGACTGAATTTTACACCCTGCCTGGAAAATATGACCTGCCTATATTCGAAAAAAGGAGCGGCTCATGCCTCTTGGAGGCAGTCGCCGCACCTTTCTGGTGTGAGATCCGTGATATATGGATGATCTTGTTTGTCCGCTGTCGGTATGGCAGTAATTACATAGGTAGGGATTCCACCATGTCGCGGGTGCTTACCGGAAGTTTCCCTTCCCGGCTTAGGCTGACGAATACATTTGCGCAAAGCACGGTCCATTTGTCGCCGTAGGTCATGTTGCTGCTATGGCTGTAGCCCAGGCAATGTCCGTATTCATGAAACATTGCCTGCCGGGCATAGGTGTGGGGATTGGCGTTCGGGTAATCCGGATCGAAATAGACCCCTGTGTAGCAGTAGTCCGCCAGTCCGTAGGTGGAACCTCCACCCAGACCGCCGACTCCGACCACTCTGCCAAGCACAAGACCTCCATGAGCCTTTATCCTTGCGCGGAGACTGTCGAGGTTTATAGGATTCTTACCGTTGTCGTAAAGTATGCCGTCATATTTGTCGAGTTCGATGTTGAATTCATCCGAGGCGAACATAAAAGCCATGTTAAGGGCCAGGGCAACCCCGTGGCGGCAGAGCAGAGGGGTCATATGGCGCCAGTATGCATGTCCTGCGTCAGTGCTGTAGCCTGAGAACCGTATATACCACGCGCATTCTATCTCCGATATCTTTTTCATGAAAGGATCGTCACACTCTATGAGGAATGTGACGTCGTCGGGAGAAAGTTCCTTTTGCGCGGGGATTCTTATCTTGCGGCCGTCAGAAGCGGTGAATGTCGCGTCGCGTTCCACTACCGGCAACTTGAACTTACCCTCCATGAAAGGATATACAGATTCGAACCGCGCTATTTCGAGAAACTCCGGGCTAACTTTGCCGAAACGGCATAGTATACGCACATTCTTTATCTCTACCGGAGAAAAGAATCTGATTCCCAACTCCCTGTTTTCTGTCAGATAAGCCTGTAGCGGTGCGTTGACTCTGAATGAGCGTATCCTGGAATCGTAGAACACCTCCTTAGGTTCGTCGGCGAGAAACATAGTGTCGGTGTCGAACTTGCCGAAGTCTTCCTCTCGTACGTAAATGCGTCCGTCTTCGCTTTCGGGATGTCGGTATTCTATGTTGATGTGCGAGATTTTCCCTGCTTCAATGAGGCAATCCTCAAAACGGTAGCGTGTGGAAAACTCGGTGCCGTCAGACCTTCGGGAGGTGATATCCACGAATCCTGACAACGGAGCTTCTGACGGAAACGAGCAGAAGGAGAGCCTGTCGGTGACATCATAAGCCTCTATATGTGACTCGCCGGAGAATGTGCCGTCGGCATTGAGCACGGCCGGCACTACCGATCCGTTGTCAAGAGTCAGGGTTATGGATTTGATGAATCTCCACTGATAGTCGGATTGCATCTTCAGGTCGATATTCACTTTTCCGACACAGAATTCCAGACATACTTCCTGTGTGACCGGTTTCTGCTCTTTGCCGATTGAGAACGACACGCTGCCGAATAGGTATTCACCGTCGGCCGGTGATCCTTCCGCGGTGTTGCCGAGCCACTCATCCCCGATGTGCGCAGGCTCCAGGGTCGTAGCTCCGTTCTCTTCTCCTGAATGGCCGAGGAAAGATATGGTGTAATCGCCGTGGGCGAGACCCTCTATTGTCAGGGAGGAGAAATCGGGGGCCAACCTGCAGGTGTGGGGATCAATGATGTCGCCGTGAGAGTCGGCGATGACATATGTCAGTTCATTTAGCCTTATCTCTGTCGAGTCGCCTCGGGTGCCTACGGAGATGCCGGGCTGTCGCCCGGTACTGATAAGAAACACTGCATTCCCCTCATCCGGGAAAGCGAGGCCTGAGTCTGTATCCGAGGCGCATCCGGTGATGAATGCGGTCAAAAGCAGAAGCAGTATTGTTTTCTGTATAATCCTCATGGCTTATTCTCCTTCTGACGGTTGTTGTGTCTTGACGCATCTTACGGATGCGAATCCCTCCATCTGCAGACGTTCCTCGGTTATGACCGTGGTATCGTTTGCCTCGAATTTCATCCAGTATGCGAGGGCGTATCCACCGGGGCAACCCTGGTTGCTGTTTGTCCATATCACGGCGCGTCGTCCGAATCCCGGATTGTTCGATGTGCTCTTGTCTCCTTTCCCTCCGGCGAGAGGTATTATCAGGTAGCGGCCTGTCTCGGCAGATGTGAATTTCACATATCGCTGGGTGCCTGTCACTCCGGATGGAGTAATGAGCGGCCCTTCGGAAGTGTGGAGTGTGGCAGTGATATGCTCACCGTTTCCGGCTACGTATTCGCCAGGAATAGTGGTGCCTTTGGGAAACATCGACTCAAATTCTGCGCGTGTCGGGATACGGAATCCTTCCGGACAAGGCATGTGGGTCGGTGACTGCCAGGGGATATCCTGTTTCTGTGATCCGAGGTCGTTGGAAGGATTGTATCCTTGCCACGGCACATACATGTATTGGCGCCCGAACTGGTAAAGACCGCCGACAGTGTTTATCCAGTTCAATCTGTACATATCCTCTACCGATATGCCGTCGAGAGGATATATCTGGTCATCGAGATCCGGAGTGCGGGAGTTGAACGCCATCCATACACTGCCCCCGATCTCGACAGTCTCTATCTGATGGTCGCTGGGAGCCACGGCAATCTCCACGTAGTCATAACTGCCGGCGAGAAGCGCGTTTTTCAGATGCACGAATATGGAGTATCCGAGCCGCCCGTTCCGTTGGGCAGGAATGGTTACCGAGAATGCCGACACTATTCCTTGCGATGATTCTGACACTACCCTGTCACCCAGGGAACCACCCTCCGGAAGTCCCTCGGTTGAGGTTATGTCTATGGCCGTGTCAGCCACGAATGCAAGACGCATATCTGTAACTCCTGAAGCCGGCACGCTCACGAGGTTACGTTCTGTGTCTAAGGAGACTCCCTCCGGAAGCACTGAATTCTCGGCAGATATTGCAATTTTCCGGGAGGTGTCCGGTTTCCCGGTTACTGATCCCCCCTCTTCCCAGTCTTTCACAGAGAAGATGCCCTCGAGGGTGGCGCCGGCATTAAGTATCTCCACGACGTATATCCTGTTGCGCTCCACTGCGGGGATCTCCACGTTTAGCCTGACAGGCACTCCGTCATAAGAGCCTCTGACTGTGATGTTGACAGGTTTTCTGCTGCCGAATACATGGAAGACCCCCTCGTCAATGCCGTTGAATGGCTCAGAGTATGTCTTCGAATAGCTGATTGTGTGGTCGGTGGCATCCTCGTTGTCGATGAAAGCGTAGGTGGCGGCTGGCGCGTTCTCCACTGTTATCTCGTTGATAAGTACTTTGCTGTCGAAGTGTGAGTCGAGATCGATCCTGGCTACACCACGCTTCATTTCCAGGGTGGCCTGCTGTGCGCGGGTCTGGAGATTTGTGTTTCCTGCCGCTTTTACTTCGGTTACCGCCGATAGAAATACGGGTGCTGAAGCGGCTCCATCAGGGCTTTCGATTATGGATTTGCTGAAATCAGCCTCTTCCGTGACATTGTCGTCAGCCTGGAGGCCGGCTCCTGATATACAGTAGAGACGTGTGTCTCCCACTATGGATATCTCCGCCTTGCCGTTGTCGGCGGGGGTTATGGCATTATGCCTGTAGAGCAGTCCGTCGGTGAATTGGAACACTGCCACCTCTCCGATATTTTCTGTTGATGAAGATGAACCGGAAAATGATAGTCCACGGAATGTAAGGGTGCACTGATTCTGTCTGTTGTCATCAATCTCCAGATTCTTGGAATCGGAACATGATACCAGTGTGAGCAGAAGCAGTGATAGTTTAAAAAAACGCATTTGTAAAATTTTAGGATATAAGATGTTATAAATCGGTCCATATATGGTGCAGACCGGCGCCGCATCTTTCCCCCGGATAGTGCGACGCCGGGATTTGAATCTGAGTGTCAGAGAGTCAGCGTGGCGCCTTTGAGTCCGCGCGCGGTGACTTTTACCTTCGCAGGCGTACCATTGCCCTTGGCTTTTATGACAGCGAGTGCACGTCCGTCGGATGTGACGCGTTGCTTGTGGAAGTATCCTTTGGGATCTTTCGGATCGCCTGAACCTGTGGCTATGATCTCGGCGCCTCCGGCAACGGTGAATGACAGTGGAATGGCGGCATCGGCCACTATGTTCCCTTTCCTGTCGATAACCTCGGCGGAGACGTATGCCAATGACTGCGATGATTTCCCGAGCGAGTCCCTGTCGGCTGAAAGTCTTATTGCATAAGGTTTCCCGGCTGTGACAAGTTTCTCTTCCGCAAGTTTCTGACCGTTGTCGCCTATGGCCACTGCCGTGATCTCTCCAGGACGGTAGTGGAGGGTATAGACAGCCTTGAATTCATGTTCGCGGTCGGTGGTTTTCTTCCCGAGCGATTTCCCATCCTGAAACAATTCCACGGCCGGATAATTGGAATAGATTTCTACTTCTATGGGTTTTCCCTCGTGCCCAGGCCAGTTCCAGGAATCTTTCGTTGGATAGACGGCCCATAGTCCCTCCTTTATCTCCCCTTTGTAGCCTTGCGGCTCACGCACTGCCATGTGCATCTTAGCCACGGGTGAATAAAGTATCTCGCGATAGTGGGAGATGGGTTTGCGTGTGCCCGTTATGTCGATATCGCCGCAATAGGAGTTATGCCAGGGCCAGAGCGGACGGTGATAATGTTCCCCTTCGGGATCTCCCGTATACCAGTAGCGTCCTATGCCTGACTCGCCGATGTAGTCGATTCCTGTCCAGACGAAGTCTCCGATCACGTATGGCAGGTCGTTGACCTTCTCCCAGTTGGCGAATGCATCGCGCGGATATGACTCCGTCTGCCACATGACTCGTGAAGGCACTCTTTTGTGGTCGCCCTCGGCCTTGTGAATCATGTAGTTGTAGCCCACTATCTCATGGCGTGAGGCCAGAGGATCATAGATCTCCCAATCCGGATCCCACGAGGCTAATGCCTGTGTCACGGGACGCGAACCGTCGAGGTTACGGCAGAGATCTCCGAATTTCTGCGCCATCTCTACGGCGTCGGGCGATTTCCTCTCCAGGATCTCGTTGCCGATGCTCCATGCTATCACCGACGGATGGTTGCGGTCGCGCTCTACGAGAGCGGCAATGTCTGACTGCCACCAGTCATCGATCCTCTCACCGTAGTCATATGGGTTTTTACGTTGTTTCCATCCGTCGAACGCCTCGTCGATGACCATGAGTCCCAGGCTGTCGCAGGCTGAGAGAAAAGCCGGAGCCGGAGGATTGTGCGATGTCCGCACGGCGTTGAAACCGGCCTCCTTGAGCAGTCTTGCCTTGCGGATCTCGGCGTCGTCATAAGATGCGGCTCCGAGTATACCGTTGTCGTGGTGCACGCAGGCTCCGGTGATCTTCATCGGGATGCCGTTGAGCATGAATCCTTTGTCGGCAGAGTATTCTATGGTGCGGAATCCAAACTTCTCGGTTTCACTCTCTTGGGTCCCATCCGGAAGGGTGAGGGTGATATTGGCCGTGTAGAGGGAGGGATTGTCAGTGCTCCACAATGACGGATTGACGACTGGCAGCTCATAGCTGCAGTATTTGAGCGATTCTCCGGGCTGTATCCTCACAGTGTCGTTGATCACCGGGCTGATACCTTTGATGCTGATCTCTACAGGCACCTTTACCGGCTTATCCTGATGAGAGGCGTTGGGGTTGGTGATGGTGAAGTTGATCCGTGCCACGGCTTTCGCGGGGGAGACAACGGGAGTGGAGATGTGCAGACTCCAGGGTTTCACGTAGATATCTGAGTGGGGCTCAAGCCAGACATGGCGGTAGATGCCGGAGCCGGAGTACCATCGGCTATTCTTCTGCCGGGAATTGTCGACCTTCACGGCGAGCGTGTTTTCTCCGGCTTTCAGCCGCGGTCCGGCCTCACATCGGAAAGATGAATAGCCGTAGGGATGGCCGCCGATCTTTTCCCCGTTGAGATATACCTCGCTATCCATGTAGACGCCCTCGAAATAGAGATCGCATGGTTTGCCGGCCATTTTCTCCGGAATATTGATAGTCGTGCGATACCATCCTTTGCCCGTAGGGAGATAGCCTCCGTCGTTGCCGGAGGGTTCAGACTCGTTGAAGTCGTGGAGCACGCTCCAGTCGTGGGGCAATGATATTTTCTGCCAACCTTTTGTGTCGCGTTCAGTTTTTGGGAAATCAACGGAGTCAGTCCGGGTGAAGAGCCAGCCTCCGTCGATGAGTATTCTGTTGTCGTTTGCCGCGCAGACAGGGAATGTGATTCCCAGGGCTGCCGTTAAGGCGATGATATTTATTGCGTTCATGAAAGATCGTTGTATATAAACAGCTTTAAAAAGCGGCCATTGTTAAAGATCTGTGCTACGGTTTGCAGATTTTTATTGACCGCTTACTCTGGAAATTCATTTAAATAACGTCAATCTATGGATTTTATTGAGAGGAACGCTCTATGACGAAACACGGCCGGGAAAGGAACTCTCCCGGCCGCGTTTCGTCATAGAGCTTTATATGGAATCAGAGGGTGACGCCGGTCTTGAAGATAGCGATCTCCTTGGCGCCGGCGGTCTCATGGCGGAGAGACGAGCCTGAAGCCGTGGCCACGACCTTGTCTATAAGGCGTGTCAGGGCTGATTGCCATGATTCGTCGTTGACAATCTCTCCCGCGTTGAAGTCTATCCAGTTGCGTTTGTGTTCTGCAAGCTGGGTGTTGGTAGAGATCTTCATCGTAGGCACGAATGTGCCGAACGGTGTGCCGCGTCCGGTGGTGAAGAGCACCATCTGACAACCAGTCAGTGCCAGGGCTGTGGCTGCCACGAGGTCGTTACCGGGAGCCTGAAGGAGGTTGAGACCCGGTTTTGATGCCTTTGAGGCATACCGGAGAACATCGACGACCTTCGCCGATCCCCCTTTCTGCACGCATCCCAACGATTTCTCCTCGAGGGTGGTTATACCTCCAGCCTTGTTGCCGGGGGAGGGGTTTTCGTAGATCGGCTGTCCGTAGGAGCGGAAATAGTCCTTGAAATCATTTATCAGGGAGACTATGCCGCCGAATACGTTCCTGTCGGTGGCGCGATCCATAAGGATTGTCTCGGCGCCGAACATCTCGGGTACTTCCGTGAGCACTGTCGTTCCTCCGCACGATATCAGCCAGTCGGAGAATCTTCCGACAAGCGGGTTGGCAGTGATGCCTGACAGACCGTCAGAGCCTCCGCATTTCAGACCGATTTTAAGGAGGCTGACAGGTAGAGGTTGCCTCCTGTCTCTTTTCATCCTGTCGGCGAGCTCTCGGCATAGTTCGACACCTGCCTCAATCTCATCGTCGACCTCCTGCGCCACAAGAAATCTTACCCTTTCGGGATCATATTCTTTCATGGCCTCACGGAGTGCCGATATCTGGTTGTTCTCGCATCCGAGGCCGAGCACGAGCACACCTCCCGCGTTGGGATGGCATGCCAGGGCGGCGAGAGCGGCACGAGTGTTGGCATGGTCGGTGCCAAGCTGGGAGCAGCCGTAATTGTGGGTGAATGCACGGATATCGTCGATTCCCTCTGCGGGAAGTTCCCGGCGCAGGCGTTCCACGATGGCGTTAGCCTGTCCGTTGACGCATCCTACTGTCGGTATCACCCAGAGCTCGTTGCGAATACCCATCCTGCCGTCGGCACGCAGGTATCCCTCCACAGTGGGGCATTCTTTTTCTGTGGTGTCGGGTGTTACGTCCTGAACTGGATTGTAAGTGTATTCAAGGTCATCCCCGAGTGAGGTGGCGAGATTGTGGCTGTGGATCCATTCGCCGGCACGGATAGGGGAGGTGGCATGGCCTATGGGATAACCGTATTTTATGACACACTCTCCCTGCGCTATGGGGGTGAGCGCGAACTTGTGTCCGCGGGGTACGTCAGCAAGGAGTGTGACTCCTTCGAAAACTTCGCCAGCCTTCACTCCGTCGGCAAGAACTACGGCCACATTGTCGGCGTCGTTTATCTTCAGAATCCTTTTCATGACTCAGGACTTACATATTTTTCCCCATGGCTGACGAGAAAGTCATCGAGGGCTTTACTCATGCCGTCATTCATTATCATGCCGAGGTATTCTCCTGCTTTGGAGCTGAATCCCGGGACAATGCTTTCGAAATCTACAGTGAATATTCCACTGCCTGTGATATCTTTGATAATGGCGGCATAATCGCCGGGATGTTTCTGCCATGCTTCGTTTATTTTGGAGAGATATGCTTTATCATCGTCCGGACTAAATGAGGAGCAGGGCGCGTAGAGAGCCATGAGCGCAGCGAAAGTGAAGATCTCGAATTCCGCCGGAGTGCCGTTCTTTTCCCATTGGTCGCGCACGGTGGGGAAGTTGCGGGCCTCCCATTTGGAGAGTGAGTTGAGGGCTATCGACTTGAGCATGTGGCGCATATAAGGATTGTAGAAGCGTTCGAGGATACCGTCGGCAAAGCGGCGAAGTTCTTCGGGATCGCCTTCGATCACGGGGAGCACTTCGCGAGTCATCATGGTGTTGATGAATCGGTTGACTGCCGGGTGGCCGAATGCGTCGAGCACAGTCTCGCATCCCAGCTGCAGGGCTATGGGCACCATGCCCGTGTGCGAGCCGTTGAGTATGCGCACTTTCTTATCGCGGAATGCCTTGATGGAGTCCATGAAGAGAACGTTGAGTCCGGCTTTATCGAGAGGGAATTCATTATGTACCTGGTCATGACGGTCGCTGCCGATGGCCCACACGTGAAAAAGCTCCCCTTTCACCACCATGTCGTCGTCATATCCGAGTTTCTCCTTTATCTCCGTTATGGAGTCGGAGGGGAATCCCGGCACTATACGGTCTACGAGTGTGTCGCAGAAGATATTGGCTTCCTTCACCCAATTGGAGAATCCTTCTGCGAGTCCTGCTTCTTTGGCGTGGCGTAGCACATATTCCTTCAGGGTGGAGCCATTGTCTTCTATCAGTTCGCAGCAGAGGAATATCAGACCTTTTGAAGGGTCGCCGTTGAAATGGCGGAAGCGTCGGTAGAGCATTGAGGTCACTTTTCCCGGGAAAGTGGCGGGTGTCGGGCTCATCACGTCATCCTCTTCATAGCGGATGCCGGCTTCTGTGGTGTTGGAGATGACGAATCTGAGGTCGGGAGAGAGGATATGGCTCTCATATCTGTTGAAGTCGGCAGCGGGTGAGAAGGCGTCGGCTATACATTCCACGAGGTGGGGCCGGGAGAGGGGCTGCCCGTTGTCGATCCCTTCGAGCCATACATGGTAAAGACCGTCCTGGTTCTGAAGGGTCTTTATACCCCTGTTCTCTTTAAAACGGGGGGAGACGACAGCCACATCGGTGTCTGTCACTCCCTTGCGGTTTGCGATGTCGATCATCCAGTCGGCGAAAGCGCGCAGGAAGTTCCCTTCGCCGAACTGAAGCACCCTGACGGGGCGCCGGGCTCTTTCTATGGAGGAATTGTCTAATTTTTTCATGCTCTTGATTTGTCTTAGTCAGGTTGTCGCGGCAAAGTTACATAAATATAGCCGATCGGCATGATAAAAATACCGCAAAAAAGTTTGGATATGCCTCATCATCTGTATCGGTACAGTATAATCGGGGGTGCTTTGGCTCTTTTTTGTGTTGCCGATTGTGGTGTTATTATTTTGTTTAAATTTGCAAGGCAAACCAAATAAATACATGAAATGAGCAGGATCCTTAATTTAGTTGTCATGGCGCTTGCCTTATGTACGGCGGACGCTTCCACTGTTTTTTCTAATCACAGGGGTGTCTGGAGCAGTGACAGTGCGGAAGCGGTGCTGACAGATTCCATCTGTATATTCTATTGTCAGACCGACAGCATAATGCAGGCTTTCCTTGAAATTCCGGCGGCGGGTATTTCAAGCAAGACAGTGTTCGCAAAGGATGGAACCGTGACAACTACCTCCGACAATGAGCCGCTTGTCATCTCCGAGGCCGACGGAATCCTTAATATCTGTGGCCACGCGTTGAGGAAAGTTGAGGATATAAAGATAGTCCCCCCTTATGAGATGGCGCGTTGCAATTCAAGAGATGATGTGGGGAAATGTTTGCAGCAATGGCGTCTCGGAGCCGGATACGCGGTTAATGATGAGGTGCTTTATTGTGAGATAAACACAAACCGCCATATGTTTGTGTATGCCATTCAGCCTTCAATGGTATATATACGTGCCGCGGCTGCAAGAAATAATAATAATGGTACTCTGTTTTTCCAGAATATCCGCATGATGAAAAACCGCAATACAGGTGAATACACTATGCGTATCAAGCCGGATAATTTCAGTATCTCCCGGGATGATCTCGAGATTGACGATAATAAATTCAAGCCTAATTGCTGCACTTTTGATCCTGACGGAGGAATATACTGGTCGCTTATTTCATTTGAACCTGACTCTATTCTGCTCAATGGTTGCGGAGAGACTTATACAGTGAGCCGCCGTCCGGTTGAGGCGGATTGTGAATATATAGAGTATGTGCCGTATTCGGAAGATAACGGTTTTACAAAATTCCACTGAAGGTCTGCGGCGCGATGAGACACACCGCGCCATTTCCTTTCAGCGTGGGCTGCACACTGGTCCCGGATGTGATAATGTAGTGCTTGTCGTCGCTGATTGATTCGTTATTTTTCGAATGGATTGCCCGCTGGATCGGTTGAGATAAGCCATCGGAAGGCATTTACGAAAAGTAGGTTTTGCTTGGCGTCGATGAATTCCTGATCGCCGTGGCCCATGGAGATATATCATCCGGTAGCGCGTATTGGTCCAGACTATGGGGAAATCGCCTCCGGTCACCACATCCTTGATGCCGAAAGGATAGTTGGCAGGAGTGATGGAGAGCAATATCCTCACATCCTTGTCTTTGCGTGGAGATGGGCTCCATTGGTAGAATTCGCTTGCGGGAACGATGAATACTTCCGGCAATGTGCGCGTCACGGCATGGTCGGTCACGTCACACCGCACTTGTGCCGGCTGTGGGGGCCAGTTGTTGCTGAGAAATTCTCCGCATCCGAGAAATTCGTTCAGCCAGGGCCAAGCGGTGTCGGCATTATTGAATGCAGCCGCATGAAACCCGATCCACCCTCCGCCGTTTTCCATGTATTTACGGAAATCGTCGCGCCGTTCTTTCGATGGCTGTGCGTTGAGCATGACCACGGCCGAGTATTCTTTCAGTCGTTCATACGGATAATCGTCAAGACTTTCAGCGACATCATAGAGAAAGCCCTCGCCATATGAAAGCTTATGGAAAAAGTCGATTGCCTGGCGGTCGAAAGTCACGTGGTCTGGCTCGGCAGAGGGGTCGTAGCATATCAATAGCCTGAAGCGTGGCTCCTTAGCGTAGTTGGCGGGATATTCATCGGATCCCGTGTGGCCTGTGGCCATCAGGGTGACTATGGCCATAAAAAATGTCAGTAATGTTCTTTTCATACGATTATATGTCTGCACTTGTGATTATATTTGCTGTGTCGCGTGTTTGTAATGCGGCATTCTCACGCAAATTTAGTCATAAAATCCGAATTGACAATGAATAGTGGCAGATACTGTCCACGATGTTTGTATTTTGCGCTATGCATCAATGGCATTTACGATTCCGGCTGATGTCCGCGTGATGGGGCGGCTCATGATAATTGTAGGGCATGAAGATTGATTCCGGCGCAAAATGATGGATATTTATGACGGTGGCTTTTCCGATGAGATGCGATGGCGGAGATTTGCTTGCAAATTTCTTTCCGGATGAAGGCGATTGAATGGGATGAATAAAAATTTTTTCGTAAATCTTATTGCAGGATAGATAATTATGACTAACTTTGCACTCCGAATTAAACAATAACAACAATCATGACTAAAGCAGACATTGTTACGGAAATATCAAGGTCGACAGGCCTTGAGAAGGCAAGCGTGCTTGCTGTGGTGGAGAGCCTGATGGAAGTTATCAAAGACAACATGGCTAAAGGAGAGAATGTATATCTCCGTGGTTTCGGCAGCTTTGTGGTGAAAGAGCGTGCCCAGAAAGTGGCCCGCAATATCTCCAAGCAGACCTCGCTGGTGATTCCGGCTCACAAGAAGCCGACTTTCAAGCCTTGCAACACTTTCAAGGAGCAGGTGGCTAAATAAGCTGCACGTCCGCGACAACAGGCAAAAACATGGAAGGCAACCTTAGGGAGTGTCTTCCATGTTTTTGTTTAGACCGAAAGTTGTCAGGGGGATCGGAATGCGCTTTGGCGAAGTAAAGGAAAAATATTTCGTTTGCCGCTTGATAAATTGGCGGCGGATGATTAAATTTGTGGGCGAAAGAGGAAACCCTCTCCGGCCATAGGCCCGGGGCTCCCCCAACGATACCAACCGGAAAAACAACTTAACATTACATCACATGTTTGAAAGAAAAATCTATGAGGAACGTCGTTCCGAGCTTAAGAAGAGCGTCGGCAGCGGACTGATTCTTCTCCTCGGCAATGAAGAGTGTGGCATGAACTATGCCGACAACACCTACAATTTCCGTCAGGATTCGTCATTCCTATATTATTTCGGCCTTCCCTTCGCCGGACTGGCGGCTCTGATCGATGTCGACAACGACCGTGAGATCATATTCGGCGACGAACTGACTATCGACGATATTGTCTGGATGGGCACTCAGCCTACTCTTCACGAGAAAGCCCAGCGCGTGGGCGTCCAGACCACAATGCCTTCATCGGCACTCCGCGGTGAGCTCGACAAGGCTGTCGCAGCCGGACGCAAAGTGCATTATCTTCCCGTTTATCGTCCGGAACACGTGCTCAAGCTCTGGAAGCTTCTGGATATCAAGCCTGGCACGGAGACACCCTCCGTTGACCTTATCAAGGCCGTGGTCGACATGCGCAACCACAAGCGCCCTGAGGAGATAGAGGAGATTGAGCGTGCCTGCAACGTTACCGCCGACATGCATATCGAGGCTATGAAACAGTTGCGCGCAGGCATGCATGAATATGAGCTGGCTGCGATACTCGAGAGCGTGGCCGCCTACAACAACTGCCCGCTGTCGTTCCCGACGATCTGCACCGTACACGGCGAGACGCTCCACAACCACTATCACGGCAACCTGATAGAGCCCGGACAGATGGTGCTCGTCGACGCAGGAGCCGAGACCCAGATGGGATATGCCGGCGACATGTCGTCAACCATCTGCGTCGACAAGACTTTCACACCCCGCCAGAAGACAATCTACGACATCCAGGTGGCATCGCATCTCGCCGCTGTGGAGATGCTCCGGCCGGGTGTGCCTTTCCTCGATGTTTATGAGAGGGCCGCTGAAGTGATCTGTGCCGGCATGAAAGATCTCGGAATCCTCAAGGGGGATCCGATGGAGGCAGTCAAGGCCGGTGCTCATGCCATGTTCTTCCAGTGCGGTCTGGGCCACATGATGGGGCTTGACGTGCACGATATGGAGAACCTCGGCGAAGTGTGGGTTGGCTACGGCGGCAAGCCTAAGAGTACCCAGTTCGGACGCAAGTCATTGCGTCTGGCCCGTCCTCTCGAGGAGGGATTCGCACTGACGATCGAGCCGGGCGTATATTTCATCCCCGAGCTGATAGATCTCTGGGAGGGAGAAGGGAAGTTTACTGACTTTATAAATTACAAGGAGCTTAACAAGTGGCGTGACTTCGGAGGTATCCGCAATGAAGAAGATTATCTTATCACCGCCGACGGCGCACGCCGTCTCGGCAAGAAGATACCCCTCACCACAGAAGAGGTCGAAGCTTTGAGATAAACCAGGTTAAAGGTTAAAGGTTAAAGTTTAGAGTTTAAAGTTTAGAGTTTAAAGTTTAAAACCTTTAGTCATTTATCGTTTAATCCTCAACCCTCAAACCCTCAACTCTCAAACCCTCAACTCTCAAACCCTCAACTCTCAACTCTCAACTCTCAACCCTCAACTTTAACCTTTAACCTTTAACCTATAACTCTTTAACCTTTGACCGATAATTCTTTAACCTTTAAAAGACAAGACATTGAATAGTCAGACAAAACCTGTGGTGCTCGGCGCTTTCGCGGTGCTGAGCTGGTCGACGGTGGCCACCGCTTTCAAGATAGCCCTCGATCAACTGAGTGTGTTTGAGATGGTATTCGTGGCCACAGCCACGGCTCTTGCGATCTTTACGGTGTGGATGTGCGTGACACGCTCATGGAGCGTGTTGCGCCGTCTTTCGCCGGGGGTATGGAGCCGTTTCGCCCTTCTGGGCCTTGTGGCCCCTGTGGCCTACTATCTGATCCTTTTCTCGGCCTACGACTATCTGCCAGCACAGATAGCACAGCCTCTCAACTATCTGTGGCCTATCATCCTGGCGGTACTCCTCGCTGTCTTCGGCCATAAACCTATCCCCAAGGCTAAATATCTGGGCATGGTCATCTCGCTTGCCGGCCTCGTGTTCATATCGGTAGGAGGTAAGGGGATCACAGGCACGGTGTCGGTGCTCGGCATCGCTCTCGCTCTCGGGAGCGCCCTGCTCTGGGCCACATACTGGATAATCAACGACAGTCTTAAGAATGAGGTGAGCGAAGGCACGTCGCTGTTCCTCACTTTCCTCTTCGGAATGATCTATTGTCTCATAGGGTCGATCTTTGTGCCTGTCTCCGCCATGAGTATGCCGGCTTTGCTCTCAGGCATGTATATCGGAGCTTTCGAGATGGGAGTCCCTTTCATATGTTTCGGACTGGCCATCAGGGAAACCGACAATCCGGCCCTCATCAACCAGATGTGTTATCTGTCGCCCTTCCTGTCGCTCTTCTTTATTTCGGTAGTGCTGGGCGAGCCTATCATGCCTACCACCATAGTGGGACTTGTGCTGATAGTCGGCGGCTTGATCTACAATGAGTATTTCGCCGGACGTCGCGGACGCCGGCAGCTGAAATCAAATTGACGGATCCCGAAGTAAGACTATCCGGAAAATGCCGGATCATGCCTAAGCCTCAAACAAGCGCAAGAGGCTTTATAAGACTCCATATGTGTGTTAAGAAGTTATTTTAAACACTTCTTAACACACTCTTAACAACGTTTTATATATATATGAAAATCAGGAAAATCATGGCGGCAATCATGGCAGCTATGACGTCGGTGGCCATGGCACAGCAGCGCACCGACATATTGATATGGAACGAGAACGCGCCTCAGGAACAGGCGCGTGCGGCGGCTGAGAGCAAGGATCTCGACAAAGACCCTGCCATCACCGTCTATAAGGCGGCAAAGCCCAATGGAAAGGCTATTGTCATGTGTCCGGGGGGTGGATATTCTCATCTTGCCACCGCACACGAGGGGCATGACATGGCTCCGTGGATGAACTCCCTGGGAATCACATATGTGGTGCTCAAATACCGTATGCCTCATGGCGACAGCACGGTTCCTCTCGCGGATGCGGAGCAGGCCATGCGCATAGTGCGCGCGCATGCCGCGGAGTGGGGAATCGATCCCGGAAAGATCGGCGTGATGGGGGCCTCGGCGGGGGGACACCTCGCTTCGACCCTCGCCACACACTATGGAAGCAAGGAGACACGCCCTGATTTCCAGGTGCTTTTCTATCCTGTGGTGTCGATGGATCCTGCCGTGACCCACATGGGGTCGCGCGACAATCTCCTGGGCAAGAATCCGTCGAAGGAACTGCAAGACCGTTTCTGCAACGAGAAACAAGTGGACAAGGATACACCCAAGGCCTTCATCATGCTTTCGGGCGATGACGGCGCGGTGCCTCCGGCCAACAGCATCGGGTATTTCAACGCGCTCAACGCCAACGGCATCCCCGTATCGCTCCACCTATATCCCGAAGGGGGGCATGGCTGGGGATTCCGCGACTCATTCAAATATAAGCGCCAGTGGACCGGCGAGCTTGAGAAATGGCTCCGCGAAGACCTCTGATCTTTTTAAGACTCTGAGCCTAAATTCTCATTAATATGCAAATCCCTGCCCACATAGATTGCGGGCAGGGATCGCTTTTTCTATAAGTTGACTGAAAGGCTGGGTCAGAACATTGGATCCCAGGCGGGGAGAGCCACGGGTTTCTGCTTCAGGATGTCGAGCACCTTGGCAGGAGCGTATTTCTTATTGACCACGAGGCGGAACATGTATTCGTCAAACCAGCGGTCGGTCATTATCAGGTGGCCGTTGTTGGCGCCGGGTCCCCAGCTGTTCTCCACCATCCATTTCGTCGGTTTGCCATTGGCGTCCAGGTCTACGGCCATCAGTGTCATCGCGTGGGTCGAGCCGCTGTCGAAGGTGCGGATGCGGTCGGCCTTGTCCATGCCGAAGGTCACTCCGAAGAGGGAGTCATAGTCGAAATTGTCAGGATCGAGCAGGCCGAGCTCCCTGTTGAGGTTCTTGTTGACGTCGCATGAGAAATACATCATGTCGTCGCTCTTTATGCTGGCTATGGCCATCTCCTTGATATCCTCTATGGGGAGGTTGACGAATTTCCAGTTGCCCCCGTCGTAGATGTGGCGGTCGAGATCGATCTCATATAGCTTGTAGTACTCGCGTGTGGGATCGTTCATGAGCATTATGTAGTCGTCTTTCAGGTTGTTGCCGGCGAATTCCTTGTAGAACTGCTGCGGAGTGTAGGTCTTCTTGCTTACTACATTGCCTGATTTGTCCTTGAGTGTGTATGTGAATTCTGTCGGAGGCACGCCGAGAGTCAGGGCCAGCATACGGTAGATCTCGGAGAGCATGGTTTCCTTCTCTGCCTTGATGGCCTTGGCCGAGGCCTTGTCGGCAGCCATGCGGCGCAGCTTCAGGCCGTCTTCACGCAGCTTGCGTGTGATAAGTTTGCGCAGTTTGGTCGTAGCGGAGCTTGAATGTGTCTCCACCATGGCGCCTTTGGGGACTACTCCATATTTCGAGAAATTGTCGGATATGCCTGTATACTGGCCACCGTCGCCTATGGGATGCTTGAATAGCCATTCCACGGTCTGGTTGTCCATCGGGAGCTTCGATGTGTCGATGATGCTCTGCAGGAAGAGGTTTGATTTTTCAAGCTGATCGTAGAAAAAGTTGTAGTTCTGCGAAAGCTCGAGTTCCGGAATGCCGTGTTCCTTCATTATCTGGGCGCGGAGCACGTTCAGACCGGTGAACAGCCAGCAGCGTCCCGACGATTTCTGGTTGGTGATTCCCTTGCTTTTCACCTTGTGTGTGAAATTGTCGTCTAAGCCGTTTTTGTTGTCGGCTGCCGTGGCGAGCACATCTATGTCGGTGCTGCGTAGGGCGTTGGAGATTGCCTTGTCGGCGGGAGTGTTCTTATAGGAAGCACGCAGGCGTTCCATCATGGCGTTGTCGATCCCTCCGTCGGGGGTCACCGCCCACCCTGAAGCGGCCAGGGCACATGTCATTACTGACAGTATGAAATTATTCATGATGCTGAAGTTTTAAGAATTCGATTCGCGAATTTAACAAAATTTTTTCATTTTGTAAATTATTCACACTGGTTTTTTGCGTGAAAGTGATGACTATATGGAAAAAAGATACTCCGGGAGGCGTTTCTGCTTCCCGGAGTATGACTTGACCTTGTAAAGGGATTATTGAATCAGCAGGCGGTATGCCCAGAAGACGAGCACTGCAAAGAGTGCGCCTACGATAGGGCCCGCTATAGGCACCCAGGCGTATTTCCACTGGCTGCTTCCCTTGCCTTTGATCGGGAGCAGATGATGGGCAAGGCGTGGGCCCAGGTCTCTGGCCGGATTGATGGCGTAGCCTGTGGTGCCTCCCAAGGCCATGCCGATCACCACCACGAGGAGAGCCACGGGGAGCGCGCCGATCGATCCGAGTCCTACGGCAGCCTTGTTGCCGTCTTCAGCGAGGAAGAGGATCACGAGGATAAGCACGAAGGTGCCGATCACCTCCGACAAGAAGTTCCGCTTAAGGTTGCGTATGGCGGGGATCGTGGCGAAGACTCCGAGTTTAGTGTCCTGATCGTCGGTGATGTCGAAGTGGTCTTTGTAGAACCAGTAGACGCACATCCCTCCGAGGAAGGCTCCGACAAGCTGAGATATTATGTAGGGCACGACCATGCTCCAGCTGAATTTCCCGGCAGTAGCCAGTCCGATTGTCACCGCCGGGTTGAGGTGGGCGCCGGTATATGGTCCTGCGATGAAGACTCCGCACATCACAGCCAGACCCCAGGCCAGGGTGACGGTGATCCAGCCTCCGCCATTACCTTTTGATTTCCGCAGTGATGTGCATGCCACCACGCCGCAGCCGAGAAGGATCATGACGAATGTGCCGAGAAACTCGAAGAAACATTGCAGGAATATGGGTATTTCAAGTTCTTCCATGGCTTTTAAAGGTTTAAAGGTTAAAGGTTAAAGGTTAAAGGTTAAAGGTTTAGAGTTAAAGGTTTAGGGTTGAGGGTTTAGGGTTTAGGGTTAAAGGTTTAGGGTTGAGGGTTTAGGGTTTAGGGTTTAGGGTTTTGAATTTTAGGATTAAATGACAGATGGCAGGGATTTTGATCTTTATCCTTCACTCTTTAACCATTAATACTTTAACCATTAATGCTTTAAACTTTAACCATTAATGCTTTAACCTTTAACCTTTAATGCTTTAACCTTTTACTTGCTTACGACATGACTCTCTTCACCGCGTTGTGCCAGCCGGCGAGTTGCTGCTCCACTTTCTTGTGGTCTTCCACGGGAGAGAACTCATGTTCTATCTTCCATTGGGAGTTGATCTGGTCGATGCTGTCCCAGAATCCGACACCGAGGCCTGCGAGATAGGCCGCTCCCACCGCCGTGGTCTCGGTGATGACCGGCCGGAGCACCTGGGTGGCGAGTATATCGCTTTGGAACTGCATCAGCAGATTGTTGCGTGAGGCGCCACCGTCTACCTTGAGGTTGGCTATCGGAAGTCCGCAGTCGCGCTCCATGGCCTTCACTATGTCGTAGGTCTGATAGGCTATTCCCTCGAGGGCCGCCCGGGCGATATGGGCTATTGTCGTGCCTCTCGATATTTCCGATATCGCGCCGCGGGCATACTGGTCCCAGTAGGGGGCTCCGAGTCCGGTGAGTGCCGGCACGAAATATACTCCGTCGGTGTCGGGCACCGATGCCGCGAGCTCTTCAACCTCCGACGAGGAGGTGATGCAGTGCAGACCGTCGCGAAGCCATTGCACCACCGATCCGCCTACGAATATCGAGCCTTCGAGCGCGTAGGTCACCTTGTCGCCTATCTGCCAGGCTATGGTCGAGAGCAGACGGTTCTTGGAGATTATCGGTTTGTCGCCTGTGTTCATGAGCAGGAAGCAACCTGTGCCGTAGGTGTTCTTCACAGCCCCCGGTTGCACGCACATCTGCCCGAAGAGCGCGGCCTGCTGGTCGCCGGCCACACCCGCGATGGGTATGGCATGGGCGAAAAGTGTAGTCTTGGTGTAGGCCATCACGCCGCTGCTCGGCCTGACCTCAGGCATCATGGAGCGCGGTATGCCGAACAGGTCGAGAAGTTCGTCGTCCCATTGCAATGTGTTGATGTTGAAGAGCATGGTTCTCGCCGCGTTGGTCACGTCGGTGACGTGCACTTCGTTGTGTGTCAGGCATGATATGAGCCATGTGTCGACGGTGCCGAATTTCAGCTTTCCGGCTTTGGCGAGCTCACGCGCCCCCTTCACGTGGTGCAATATCCATCTTATCTTGGTGGCGCTGAAATATGCGTCGATGATAAGCCCTGTCTTCTGCTGGATCATGTCGGCATAGCCCGCGGCACGTAGTTGGTCGCAGTATTCCGATGTGCGGCGGTCTTGCCAGACGATGGCGTTATAGACGGGTTCGCCGGTCTCGGCGTTCCATACGATGGTAGTCTCTCTCTGGTTGGTGATTCCGATGGCGGCTATGTCGAGACCGTTGATCCCTATCTTTGATATGGCCTCGGCGATCACCGACGCCTGCGAGCCCCATATCTCATGAGGATCGTGCTCCACCCATCCCGATTTCGGGAATATCTGTGGGAATTCATGTTGTGCGGTTGAGCGGATGTTGCCTTCATGGTCGAACACTATCGCGCGGCTGCTGCTTGTGCCCTGGTCGAGAGCGAGAATGTATTTTTCCATAGTGATATCTTTTTGAGTCTATAAATTGGCACGTTGTGTGGCTTCCACGTCGATAGCCTCCGCCAGGACGGATATGGGGTTGAGCACCTCCACACCGGTCGACATCTCGATCTGCCATTTGCAGGTCTCGCAGTCGCAGGCCACGAAGTCGCATCCGCTCTGCAGTATATCCTTGAAAAGCGGGGCGCCGATGGCCTGCGAGTAGTCGTAATACTCTTTTTTGAATCCGTAGGTGCCGGCTATGCCGCAGCAGTGTGAGATAAGATTGATGAATTCCACTCCGGGAATCATGCGCAGAAGAGATGTGGAGCAGATTGTCCATCCGAGTTTCTCCATGTGGCATGGCACGTGGTAGGCTATCTTCTTGCGGTAGTCGCTGCGGAACACCAGCTTCCCTTTCCCGCTGTCTATTAGGTCGTAGATGAAGCGGGTGGCGAGCATTATGCTGTCTCTCACGTCGGCGTTGTCGAGGCCCAGCACGTGAGGATACTCGTCGCGCATGGTGAAGCAGCAGGTCGAGGAGGTGGCGATCACGTCGTCGCCCGCCGCCACGGCCTTGCGTATGGCCTTGAGGTTCTTCTCGCCGTCGCGCGTGGCTTCGTCAACACAGCGGTTGGCGATCTTGGCCACACCGCAGCATTTCTCATGGTCGAGAAGGCGCACGCCATAGCCCAAGGCGTTCATCACCTTTATCAGGTCTTTGCCGAGCTGCGGATAGTTGTAGTTCACGTAGCAGCCGTGGAAGTAAGACACGGTCTTTCCGAATGACTCCTGTTGCCTGGCGGCATGCCTCCTGTACCAGGTCTCGAATCTTTCGGAGGCGTATTTAGGGAACGTGCGGCGGTCGTCGATCTTCAGCACCTTGTCCATGATGAGTTTCACGGGGCGCAGGCCGAGTGTGAAATTCACCAGCGGGGCCATCGTCGTGGCCATGGTGCCCATGGCGTCGGTGTCGGCGAGCATCGAGTCGCGCAGCGACGGTCTTCCTTTGGCATATTTTATCCTGGCCGACTGTATGATGTCGCCGATCTTCACATTGTTGGGGCATGCCACCTCGCAGCGCTTGCAGTTGAGGCAGTATTTCAGCGCCTCATCGTAGAAATACGGGCGTTTGAGGCGGTAGCGCTCGCCGTCCGGACCGGCCTGTTTCGGCCCCGGGTAGTCGGGGTTGACGGCCGTGACCGGACAATAGACCGTGCATATGGTGCATTTGATACACGACTCGAAATTGTTGTCGCTTATGTTCTGTTGTTGGAGGTCCATCATGGCTGTTGCTTTTTGAGAGTGGTTGGTAGGGTCGCTTCCCGGGAAGGCGGTCAGACTATTCGCGAGGCGGCGCTCAGGGCCGTGGCCAGGGTGATACCTGCCCCGCACCCCTCTTTCAGGGCGTTGAAGCCGGCCAACAGGGCACCTGTGGCGTAGAGATTCTCTATGGTGGTCCCCTCTTTCGAGGGGCGGAAGAGGCTGTCGGTGATCACTCCGAAGGCCATATACGGCTGGGGTGCGTAGAAATCCTCGTCATACCAGAGTTCGCGTCCGCCGTCGACGTTGAGGTCGAGTCCGAACACCGGTTCGTAGATGCGCTCTATGTTGGCTATAAGGCCGTGGCCGAAGAAGCTCCCCGTTGAGATCACGTAATTCTCCGCCTCCAGCGAGAGGTTGCCGAAGTTGCGGGTGAAGATGCGTCTCACCCGGTTCCCCTCGATCTCGCCGCGCTCCACGGTGTCGCCCGGCATGAAAGTGCCCCCGAGCCGTATGAAGAGGTCGCGCAGGCTCAACTGGCATCTCACGCCCGGCACTGAGGCCGGCGTGGTGGCTATGAAATGGACGGGAGTTTCGACCGTCTGGCGGAAGCGCTCCACGGGTTTGTCGCTGAATATGCCGAGCACTGCCGGCATGATGACCATGTCGGCGCCGCGTGCCACGAGGTCGGTTTGCCGCGCGAGGCCGTCGATGGCGGCTCCTGTCAGCGTGCGCGACATGTTGGTGGCCCTCATCTCGGTGGTGCTCCTGCGCAGTGTCTCAAGCTGGGGTATGTCGATCTCTGCGGTATAGACATCCGCACCGTGGGCCGCGAGTCCGTATTTCAGGAAACGGGGGAAGAAATCGATGAATCCCCGTATGTTGACTATGGCTATCCTTTTTCCCTTTAGTTGCGAGGGGTCGTCGAGGGTGAGGTAGTCGTCGAGGGTGAGCCATGCCGGCTTGAAAAAACCGAGCGGTGTGAGCCGGTAGTGGTTGCGTTCCAGGGTGCCGCGCACCTTTATGCCCGCCTCGCCCAGGAGCGGGGCCACGCGCGACAGCAACCGGGGTAACTTCTCGAGCCCGATCTTGCGGTAGGGGTGAGATGTAGGCAGTGCGCGGGCTGCCGCCAACGGTTTGTCGATCACTGTCGCTCCGCCGCTCTCGCCGAGAAACTCGAACGACCCCGACCAGAAATGCAACGCGCTCTGCCCGGCCGAGACTATGGCCGTGTTGCGTCCGGCTTTCTGCGACTCTATGGCGGCCACCAGTCCGCTGAGTCCGCCTCCTATTATTATATTGTCGAATCTCATAAGAAGCTATTCGAATTTTGAATTTTGAATTTTGGATTTTGAATGATTCATTATGCAATTCAAATTATGCAGTATGCACTATGCATTATGAATTAGGCATTATGCATCACTCGCTCTTCTCCGGAGTGGCCGTAAGCCCCATCACCCCCTGGTAGAGCCAGGAGGTGAACTGCACCTCGCAGAGCGTCTCTCCCCAGCACACGGGATACATGCCGTGCCATCGCTCGTCCATGAACGATGCGAGGTCGTCGAGACTGCGCCGGGGGCAGCCGTCATGGCGTTCAAGCAGTCCGGCTCCGCGGCACGCGCAGAGTTCACCCTGGCATGTGCCCATGCCGAGTCGTGTCCGTCGCCGCAGGTTGATGAGGTTGTGCACGTGCAGCTCCTCGATGGCATAGTTCACCTCAGCCACGCTGACCTGCTCGCATTCGCACACCAGCGCGTCGTCGGCCTCGTCGCGGGCCTTTATCTTGCCGCTCCAGCTGCCGTGGCGCCCCTCTGCGGCTTTCTGTTCGGTGCTCAGCTCAATGATGTGGGCGCGTCGCTCCTCGTCTTTGGCGTCAGGCTCCGAACCCGGGAGGGGCACTTCGGCCGTCTCGCAGGGCTTGTCGACGCCGAGCTTCCGGCATGCGAGGTCGGTGGCCTCCTGCGCCATGAGGCGGTAGGTCATGAGTTTTCCTCCGGTTATGGTTATGAATCCCTCCAGCCCGTCGCGCACGGCATGGTCAAGGCAGACGATGCCGCGCGATATGCTGCGCCCCGTGGGGTCGTTGTCGGCGGCTACGAGGGGTCTTACGCCGGCGTATGCGCGGAGCACGCGGGTCCATCCCAGTGCCGGTGAGAGCTTTATTCCCTCGCGGAGCAGAAGGTCTACCTCTCCCGGGGTGACATCCATCTTGTCGATCTGGTCGAATGGTATGCGTGTGGAGGTGGTGCCGATCACGCATATGGTGTCGCCCGGCACGAGAATGTCGGCGTCCGCGGGCTTGCGGCAGCGGTTTATCACCATGTTGTTGACGCGGTGTCCGAAGATAAGGAGAGCCCCTTTCGCGGGATACATGTTGACGGTCACTCCCGCGAGCTCCGCAACATGATGTCCCCAGATGCCGGCGGCGTTGATTGTCACGCGCCCGTAGACGCTCGATTCCTCACCCGTGCGGCGGCTCCTGATCCTCACCCCCGTTATCCTATCTCCTTCGCGCTCGAAGCCCACCACCTCGTGATATGTTATGATGTCGGCGCCGTTCATGCGCGCGGCCAGCACATTGGCCGTGGTGAGGCGGAACGGATCTATCGATCCGTCGGGCACCTTCACGGCGCCGATTATGTCGGGATTGACTGCCGGCTCCATCCTCACGGCCTCCCCGGGGTCGAGTTCATCGGCATGTATGCCGGCCTTCAGGCAGTCTTGTATGAACGCCCTCTGATAGTCGAGCGAATCCTCCGGGAGGGTGACGAAGAGGCCTCCCGTGTCTTCCACGCAATGGCGTGCTATGCGTTTCAGGATAATATTCTCCTTTATGCACTCCGCGGCCGATTCAGGATCGGTGTGGGCATAGCGTGCTCCGCTGTGGAGCAGACCGTGGTTGCGCCCTGTGGCTCCGGCTGTGAAGTCGAGGCGCTCAATCAGTAGCGTCTTCAGGCCACGCATGGCGCAGTCGCGCGCCGTGCCGGCACCGGTGGCGCCGCCTCCTATTATAATTACGTCATATTCTTTCTGGGCAGTGTTTTTCATAGCGTCCGGTTCTTGAGATGATGTTGGCCCGTCCTTCTCCTGATGGACAGCGCCTTTAAAACAATAACAACCCTCTGTCGCTAAGGTTTGTGCCGGGAGATGATATTGATGCTTTCCTAACCGCTGAGTCTCTCTCTGTCCGTATCCACGTATAAAAAGCAGTCAAATACAGGTGCTCAGTTGCGTAGCTCTGGGACAGCGGCTTTCCAGCCGCTGCGCCGGTGCACAGCCGTCAAGTACAGGTGCACAGCTGTCAAACCCCAAGTCTAAATAAGCCCTGCGTATGGTAGTCTGAAATGGTTTTTGCCGATTGTGCACCTGTTCTGCGGCTGGAAAGCCGCAGACCCATAGCTAACGCATCTGTGCACCCGGTGCAGGGGGTAGGATAAAAAATACCCTCTCTTACTAAGAGAGGGAACTCACTGCAAAGATAGTGTTTTTTAGAAGATTATACAAAACAATCTCAAAAAAATTTAATCGGAACATCCATTTTTAACATTTCAATCGAAATAAGCACCGATATACTTTTAAATAAAGGTTGCGATATGTCGCTATCTCTAAGCCAATTACATTTGTAAGATTTTTCTCAAAAAAACGAAAGTCCCTCTCTTAGTAAGAGATGGAATTATTTCACTACTGTTAAAACGCTGGCTTACAGCTCACTACTCATAGAATAACTAACTTCAGTATAAATGAGACGCAAACATATCTTTTTGATCGCGCTCCTGACGTTCCTCGGACTTGCTCCCTCTCTCAGAGCTCAGGACTTCGCATTGAAGACCAACATCATCTCCGATGCCACTCTAAGCCCCAATTTAGGAGCGGAGATTACTGTCGCGCCGAAGTGGAGTCTAGACCTCTCGGGTCAGCTCAACGCCTGGGATCTCGACAACGGCAAGAAGTGGAAGCACTGGCTCGTGCAGCCTGAGGCCCGTTACTGGTTCTGCGAGGCCACCTCAGGTCATTTCCTCGGTCTGCATGCGCTGGGCGGGGAGTACAACTTCGGCCATATCGACATGCCGTTCAAGTTCCTCGGGTCGAATTTCAAGAAATTGAAGGATAACCGCTACCAGGGCTGGTTCGCCGGCGCCGGTGTCGCCTACGGCTATTCGTGGCTTCTCGGCAAGCACTGGAACCTCGAGGCCGAGATAGGACTCGGCTGGGTCTACACCCGCTACGATGTCTATGAGTGCGAAGGCTGCGGCCGCAAGACGGCGTCCGGACGCCATCACAACTATGTGGGCCCCACGAAGGCGGCCATCAATCTCGTATATGTATTCTGAATCCCCTAATGTATGACTATCATGAAATTGAATGTATTATTCTCGACAGTTCTCCTCGGCGCAGGCATCGCCGTCGCGCAGAACCCGGTGGAATCCTCTTCCATCTCTATGGTAGAGGGGATGATGAATGTCGACATGGATCTGCGTCTTGATGAATACAAGGTGAAATCAAACCAAGCGATAGTGGTGACCCCGTGCCTGGTGAACATGGCCGACACCCTCTGGCTCGAGCCTGTAGGCGTCTACGGCCGCTCGCGCTACATACAGCACCTGCGCGGCAACGACTTCGGCATTGGCACTCCCGCCACGGTGTTCCGCGCCGGGAAAGTGCCCGAGAACTATCACTATAACCGCCAGCTTGAGTGGGAGCCGTGGATCGACGGCGCCACGCTCGACGTGAAGGTGGAGCGCTACGGCTGCGTGGCCTGCAGCGAGGGTAAGCCGGAACTCATCAAGGGTATCGGCATGTGGCACTCGCCGCGTCTCGACACCAAGGAGTCGTTCGCCTACGTGCAGCCGGCCGTGGAGCGCGAGAAGACGCGCCAGATCAGCGGACGCGCCAACGTGGAGTTCCCCGTCAACAGCGTCAAGCTCCTCGATTCCTTCCGCAACAACTACGCCGAACTGGCCGTGGTGCGCGCTACCGTCGACTCAGTGCGCGACGACAAGGACGTGACGATCAGGAAAGTCTCCATCAAGGGCTACGCCTCGCCCGAGGGCTCGTATGCCAACAACGAGCGCCTGGCCAAGGGACGAACGTTGGCTGTGGAGGACTATGTCACTCAGCTCTATAAGTTCGGCAAGGGTATGATCCACTCCTCATGGGAGGCCGAAGACTGGAACGGACTCCGTGACTGGGTTGCGAAGAGCAACATCGAGAACCGCGACGGCATACTCGCCGTGATCGACTCGTCGCTTGCCCCGGATGCCAAAGACCGCAAACTGGCCACGCAGTATCCGCGTCAGTACCAGACGCTACTCAACACGGTGTATCCGACACTGCGCCACACCGACTATCTGATCGAGTATGTGATACGCAGCTACAGCGATCCGAAGGAGATCTTAGAAGTGATGAAGAAGAAACCGGGCAACCTGAGCCTCGACGAGTTCTTCATCGCGGCGCAGAGCCTCGAGCCGGGATCGCCGGAGTTCAACGAGGTGATGGAGATAGCCGTCAGGATGTATCCCGACGATCCTGTCGCCAACCTCAACGCGGCCAACATCGCGATAGCGAAGAAGGATATACCCGCGGCCGAGAAATACCTATCGAAAGCTGGTAACTCAGTCGACGCCACCTATGCCAGAGGCATCCTGGAGATGGTGAAGGGCGACTACGACGCGGCGCAGCCTCTTCTCGAAGAGGCGCAGTCGAAAGGCGTGAAGAAAGCTGCCCGCATGATCGAACAGCTTGAAGAACTGAGGGAATTCGCCAAAGTCCGCGCCGCCGCCAAGGCCGGTAATGCCAGGAGCGGCAAATGATCGGCGTATCAGCGAAAAGGTAAGAACAGCGAAACCACAGTGGAAAAACACCGGTGCGGCAAAAGACTTGCTGCCACGTCGGCAACAACCACTGACAAATCAATAAAACAAATAATATTTAAACCAAAACCAAAACGATTTTTGTATGAAAACAAAATTCTATTTCGGGCTACTCGCAGCAGCGGCACTCTCCATGACCGCCTGCTCCAACGAAAACGAGCCCAACAACAGTCCTGCTGAGGAAGGCACTCATTACATGTCGGTAAAAATCCGCACGGCCGGTCTGGGTGGAACCCGTGCCCCAGAGGCAGGAAAACCTGAATTTGAACCTGGTGTCGGAACTGAGTCTACAGTTACTGCAGCAAACATTCGGTTCCTTTTCTTTGATGGAAGTGGTAATGCTTTTACCATGGTTCAAAATGGTGTGAATGGTACTGTCCGCACAAATATGGTAACTCCTGCCGAAATCACGACTACTAACGGACAGGGAAACAATGAAGCTGAAATAACTGGTACTCTCGTTCTCGGCACAGGAGATGGCGGTTATAAGGGTATGACCCCGACTCAAGTTCTTGTTGTCGCTAATGGTGATGAAAATCGCTTAAAAGCCATAGAAAACCAGAATCTGGAAACTGTATTAACTCGTACAGCTACTACCCCCACAGTATGGCCTCCTATACCGGGATTCCTTATGACAAGTTCTGTGTATTACGCTGGTGGTAATCGTGTTGCTGCCGTAAATATTGCGAATAATATTAAAACGGAAAAAAAAGTTGCCGAGAAGGCTCCTGCTGTCCTCTATATCGAACGTGCCGCAGCAAAGGTACGTGCTACGTATAATTCTTCATTTGATGTGCAGAGTAAGGCTGCGGATGGAACTGTAAGCAATCCTGGAAGCTTTACATTTTTTGACGTTGAAAATGACGAGATTGTAAAGAAAACAACTCAATTCACAGCTGAAATTAACGGATGGCAGCTTCTTAACAAAGCTGGTCAGACTGCCGCATTCAAACAGTTGCCTGCTACATTGGCTGATGCGACTACTCTGCTCGGTAAGAATGACGCTGATGACAACTGGGTATGGAATGATGAACAGCGCCACCGCTCTTATTGGTCGAACTCAAATGCAGGTACAAATTGGATTGCTCCTTATACAAATGCGTCTGGAACGTCTCCTCTTTTAGAGCGCGATGGTGCATATGCCAATCAGAGTTTCGATTCCAATAATGCTACTGCAAATGTTGAATACTGCTACGAAAATACCGGTTACACTAACGTAACAGAGTTTGCTCGAGGAAACTTTGCGACTGCAATTACTATCAAGGCTACTATTAAGAAAGATGGAAAAGCTATTGATATGTACCGCATTGCCGGAGAGTATTATTCCAAGGCAGCTATGGAAAAACTTGTCAAAACTTCATATATAGCCTCTCACGGCGATCTTACTGAAGATAGACTTACGGTACAACTAAGTGATAATACTCCTCTTGATAACACATATACCCCCGTAGTTTATGCTGATGGCGCAGCTACCGGTACATCTATGACACAGTTTTCTACGATGCTTTGGTGGAAGAATGGTGTTACGAGCTATCACCTCAACATAATGCACCTCAACGGTAAGCCCGGTGTTGTACGCAACCACATCTATGATTATAAGATTAATGGTATCATAGGTCTTGGTGTCCCCGGCAATGAACCGTATACCCCGGAACTTAGCGAAACTTATCTGGAAGCACGTCTTTACATCCTCGACTGGCACGTTGTAAGCAACAATATTGTTATACAGTAAATTACAGGATAAAACCTATATGATCTCAATATCCTCGGATAGCGAGATCTGACTAAGTCAAGTCCTTGTACAGCCGGATGTCTGGCTGTACAATAGCTAAAAAAGGGCGGCATCGGCCGCATCGGTGCCGCCCTTTCCCTTATATCTCAACCTCTCCACCATTTACAAAGTCCTCTGGTCCTCTGGTACTATGGTCTAAAAAACAGTCCTCTGGTACTATGGTCTACAAAAACAGTCCTCTGGTGCTTTGGTCTAAAAACCTATAGTTCCATGGTCAAAAAAGTACAAACCGCAGATTCCCCCTCGGGAATCTCCTCCTAAATCGAAATCAACGTGCCTCCGGGCACTCATCATATATCCGGCACGGCCACGCGCCTTGCCACAAATTCCAAAAACTGCAAACTAAAACCTCAACAAAATGAGATTATATAAAAACATAATCAGGAAATGTATCGGTCGCCTTTCGGCCATCGCGGCACTGGCCTCCGTGCTCTCCCTGCAGAGCTGCGACATGATAAAGGATGAATCCGACTGCTATCAGAGCTATAACCTCGTGCGCCTCGTCTACGACCACAACATGAAATTCGCCGACGCTTTCGACAGCGAGGTCAAGGCCGTAACTCTCCTGGCCTTCAACTCTGAAACAGGGAGACTCGTGAAGCGTATAGACGCCCCTCATTCTGCCCTTAACGATGACAATGAGCTGGTACTCGATGTGGCTCCCGGAAAATACGACATCATTGTATGGGGTGGCGAACACCCCAAGAGTTTCGCCATAGCCACAGGCACTGAGGGTGAGTCGCAGATACAGGATTTCCACTGCCGCATGAACCGTCTTGACGAGCAGGGCACGGCCCACGTGCGCGAAGACCTCGCCCCCCTCTGGCACGGACAGATCGACGTGGAGCTCCCTTACGCTTCCCCCTCGAAACCCAACCGTATCACGGTGCCCCTAAAGAAGGATACCAACACATTCCGCGTGGTGCTCCAGCACATCTCCGGTGAGGCCGTCAACTGCGACGACTTCGACTTCACGATCACCGACTCCAACGGCTGGATGAACCACGACAACTCCCTGCGTGAGGATGTGGATATAACCTATCATCCCTGGTACACCCACTCCGGTTCCGTAGACATCAACACCAACCCGACACCCGCGCCGGGATCGGCCTCTCTGCCGGAGGCTTTCTCCACAAGATCGGCGCTCGGAGCGAGTCTCGCCGAGTTCACCACCTCACGTCTGCTTACCGACAGGAAGCCGATACTGACCGTGACGAATAAAAAGGAGAACAAGGTGGTGCTCAGCATACCCGTGATCGACTACGCCCTGCTCGTGAAGGGATTCTACCACAAGGATATCTCTGACCAGGAATACCTCGACCGTCAGGACGAATACAACATGACCTTCTTCCTCGACGAGGGTAACCGCTGGATGAGCGCCGTGATCATCATCAACGACTGGCGCATAGTCCGCCACGAAACCCCGGTGGAATAATTCAGTTAATGACAATTAAAAAGGGATTCACCGATGAAAATCGACAGAATAAAATATAAGACCTTGAGCCTGATCACCGGAGGGCTCCTGACTCTCTCGATAGCGGGTTGTGTCAACGACAACTCCGTCTGCATCGAGGATCAGCCCGGGTACAAGGAAGGGAATGATGTCTGGCTGTCTTTTCATGTGAAGAACATGGGGGAGACTGGCAGGACACGTGCGGATGTGCCGAGACCTGAAGACCCGGTTCATCCGGATGAAGTTGCTTCGGACGCTGAGAACTTTATCAATACAAGTGACATTTCATTGATGTTTTTCGATGACAGAGGTAGCCTTTGGAAAGTCTTTCAACAGGATGAGTATGTTATCGTGCCTGTCGGAACTGATGGCCGTGAATATGAGCTGAAGTTCAAGATGAACAAAGACTACTTCAATTATGCGAAAGGAAAAGATAATGTTGATTACTCGTTGATGGTTGTTGCGAATACCAACGGGTTGAAAAACGACCATGACACTTTCGACTATAACTTGTTTGGTCAAACGCCTGGAAAGATAGCGCAGCAATATAGGTCGTTCACGATGCCGGGGCAGACGGATGCTCCCTGGATGCCGTCGCAGGCTGATTTTGATTTGATCCCGATGGCTGGTATCGCGAAGAATTCCTTCCCGGCTTCTGTGCTTGAGACTGGAAACACCTGGGAGACCGCAGCCGAGATTGGCGATGTATATATGCAGCGGTGTCTCGCCAAAATCCGGGTGCTCGACGCGATACCGCTTCAGGAGGATGCCGCGCTTGAAGGTGGAGGCACTGCTAAAATCACGGGTGTAAGACTTGTGGGGAGCAATACTAAAGGCGCATACATACCTTATTTCACGGAAACCAATTGGTATGACGGAACAGCTGTGGTTGAGACGGCTACCGAGAAGTCGTCTGATAATTGGTTCAATGCTGAGGCTTCCGTGGTTTTACGCAACACCAACGCTCCACATACAAGCGTAACTGACAACAAGAAGTATCCCAATCAGTTTTATTGCTATGTGCCGGAAAGCGTGGTTACTGATCGCAACACCAAACTTGAGATCACTGTTGATTTCGGCGCGGACGGAAGCCGGATTTTCGATGTGCCTTTAGCCAGACCCTACGGCGATACCTACACCGGCATTTCCAACATTGCCCGAAACCACATATACGAGTATATCGTCAACGCGACCATGGCGTCGCTCGAGCTGACACTCCACGTGAATGACTGGGATGAACATGAGACCATCTGGGATTACAAAGACAATCCGACCATAGCTGATGGGGGATATCTGAAATGGAATCCTGAGACCACGACCTCGAATGTGATCCTTTCATATGGCAATACGGCAACCGGCACTTTCCGATTCTCCGATCCTGTCGGAGGCACCTGGTATGCCTCGCTTGTCCCCGAAGGCCAGACTGAGAGAGACGCTTTCAGATTTGTCGACAAAGATGACGCCGGAAATGACATTTATGTGGAGAGCATATCCGGGAAAATAGGCGATACTTCTTCGCCAAACTCTGAGATTAAGGTTCGGGCCATGCTTGAGGCAGGCACCGAGCAGAGATCTGCCCGGTTGATTTTCACCGTCAAGACTCCCGACGGACGGACGCTGACCGCCGACCTTGTTGACGGAGACGATACTTATTTCACAATTGTACAGAACGCTAAGCTATAATAGAATTATGTTTTCTGCCCATAGATATATTTCGCGGATATGCCACGCGACATTGGCGTCGGTGCTCACGGCGCTGATGGGAGTGTCGTGTTCCGATACAGTCTTCGATGCTCCCGACGTGCAGGATGGAGAGTCGGGATATATCACCATTGACCTTGCCAGCTCGCGTCTTAAGACCAGAGCGGAAGCCGATGTGGATGCCCTTAACGAAAACCTCATCCAAAACGCCTGGATATTCCTGAGCCCTGCGAACGCCACTGATGCCAGTATCCCGGTTCTTGCCAAGAAAGTGGATATTGACGAAAATACCGACGCTGCTGTCAAGATTCCCTTGAACAAGACAATCCTCAACAGCTTGTCGGCAAACGGGACATCGTCCACCTGTCAGGCATATGTGATCGCTAATCTTCCGGATGATCAGTCATCGATGGACGGCAAGACACTCGGGGAGCTTAGAACGTTGCCTGTCTCAGCCGATTTTGCTACAAAAGAGGCCCAGCCATCATTCGTGATGGACGGCACTTCGACAACATTATCGATAGACAACAGCAAGAACAAGATTACAGGCTCTGTTGATCTGACGCGTGCCGCCTCCAAGATAAGGATAGCGGTAAGGGTGGCTAATGAAGTGACATCGAATGGTGTCACCTGGAAGCCAATGCCTGAAAACATGACGGTATTGATAGCAAACGGAGTCAAGAACTCTTTTGTTACTCCTTCGGGTTTTACTCCCGGAGAGAGTGACTATTTTTCAACCGCTACAAATGCTGAGAATGAAAACCATAGGGCAAGAAAGCTTCAGAAATCAGAAGATGCGAATGCGGCATATCCTTATGAACTGAATCAGCCGTTCTATACCTACCCTAACAGTTGGAGCGACAATGAGGAGAAAATGACATACATGACACTCATGGTGCCCTGGGGAGAGGTTCCCGCTGATGGAGGAGAACCAGAGAAATATCTTACATGCTATTATATGGTTCCTGTTGTGCGTGAGGAAACCGCCATAGGGAGAAATATATCCTATAGGGTGAATATCAATGTCAATATCCTCGGCAGTTTCGCTCCCGACGAGCCCATCACGCTGGATGACCTCAGCTACCGTGCAGTGGACTGGGGGAAGGAGGATATCGATGTCGATATTAACAACTACCGTTACCTTGTGGTAGACCGCAACGAATATGTGATGAATAATGAGGAGAAAATCAATATCCCTTTCTATTCTTCGCATGAAACCATCGTGAAGAGTATTGTCGTGAAGTATTTCCGGTATAACACAACTGCGTTAGGTATAACTAAGGATATTGTTATTACTGACAATCAAAATAACAATAGTATATATAACAATAAAAATATTTATAATAGTGACGTCAATAACAATATAAATGCAACTACTGGAACGAGATCTTTGATTTTTGATCATCCTTTGGTAGTGTGGATTCCTGTGGATGAGGATGGAATAGAAGTACCCCTCGGAGCAACTGAGCCGGGTGGTACAACATATCCAACTTCTGATTTAAATGAAAGGATCGAATCGATTGATCATTATATTCGGTCGGAAAATGCTGAAACCGCCTTTTCTAAATATGATATTACAATTACAATTGTTCACAAAGATTTAGAAGATATTCAAGACACGCCTTTTCAGCAGACTATACACATTGTACAATATCCACCAATGTATATAGATGCTGATGAAAATAATTCTGCTGATAATCCAACAGGAATTGGAGGAGATACAAGGCCATTGGCACCTGCAAGTTTTGGGAATGTCTATATTAATGGATCAACTAACGAAAATGTACCTACGTATTACCAGTATTGGGGTGGCGGATATTGGACTTCTGTTGGCAGCGAATATGTTCCGTCCGGTCTGACTGGCGGTAATAGGAATCCCAATATGTATATTATCAACATAACAACACTTGATGATGATCGATATATAATTGGAGATCCTAGACAAACTACTACTTCAGATCTTGATTATGTAAATAATCGAGGACAGAGCAGATGGGTAGAGGCACCTGCTATTGGACAAACTACTCAAAGGAGAATGAGTTATTATTATCCGACCGAGACAGGCGAGTCAAAACAGTTTTTTGTCGCACCAAAATTGCGTATTGCATCATCTCATGGAGTATCATCAACATATGACAAAACAGTTGCACAAAGACGATGTGCAGGCTATCAGGAGAAGAATATTCCTGCGGGTCGTTGGAGATTACCGACATTCGGAGAATTGGAGTTTATTATCAATTTGTCAAACAAAGGTATGATTCCTGTCCTCTTCACTTCATCATCAAATTATTGGACAGCTCAAGGTCCTGTATCCGGAAGTGCAGATAGTAACGGACATTTGAGTTTCGCGGATGTAGAAGAAGCTCATGTAAGATGTGTCTATGATGAATGGTTTTGGGAGGGTTCCACAGTGCCTCAGAGCGGAACTGTATCGTATAATAACCAAACTGCACCAAGATATCCATTTACCTGGGGTGATAAGCAACGCTAAATGAATAATTAACTGAATTAGATAAAGGAAATGAGATTTCTTAACTATATATCCGGATTGGCAATGTTCTTGACCCTTGGGGCGTGCTCAAATGAGGCGTTTCAGGGGAAGCAGGACGGCATTGTCGATAATGGGGAGCAATTCACGATAGACATTTCGCTGGACGTGTCAGACATGATGCCTTCATCGACCAGGTCTTTCGGAGAAATTCCGAATTATAGCGATCTTAAACTTATCGTGGCGGAATTTGAGGGTAAGGGCGGCCCGCTCGACGGAAATACCTTGTCGGAGGTTTGTAAGGTATCTGACGAAACCCTCAATAGCGACGGCGATATCCATTTTAAGCTCACTCTTACGAAGAGGAGTGATGCGCGGGTGCTCCACCTCATCGCCGTGCCGAAAACCGTCGATATCACCATACCTTACGGTCTGGAAGGTGACGTTATTCCGGCGTTGACTGTGAGCGGTGAGAATGACGCATATTGGCAGCGTCTGGAGTTCCCGGAGGGATACGGGAAGCAGGATGGAAATACGTGGACTACCCATAGTGATGTCAAAACTAAACTGACACACGTCCCGATGATCCGCAATTTCTCCAAGATCACGGTATCATCGACGGCTCAGGGCTTTACTCTCGAGGGCTTCGTAATCGTTAATGCTCCGAAGAAAGCTACCGTCGCTCCGTGGAATTCATCTTCCATGACCTTCCCGAAGTTCCTTGACGAGACAAAAACTACCCCGACGATGCTTGAGTATGGGAAAGTGGAATATGACGGATATTTCCCCTTCGACAATGTGGATGATGTCAACACGGTCAACACTGATCAATTAACCGAGACAACTTTCATTTTCAATGGAGATGCAAAGTATCTGTATGAGCGTCCGAGTTCGTCGATCAACAATACCTATCTGCTGATCAAGGGCAAACGTGGAGGGGCCTCGATGTATTACAAGCTCGATATCGGAAAGAACAACGACCAGAATATCTTCAGATATCACAATATCATCAGAAATTTCTGGTATGAGATCAAACTCAACAAAGTTGACAGCGACGGATATGCCACTGTCGAGGAGGCTATTAGAGGTGTGGTCTACAATAATTTCTCGTTTGATGTCAACACCCGCCAGATGCGTGCCATATCCGACGGCCAGAAGATGATATGGGTGAATAAGACTACGTTTGTTGTCAATGATGTCGACTCCACCACCGTCAAGTTCCAGTACCGTTTCGATGATAATATCGCCACTGCCGGATATAATACCGACAAATTGAAATTTATCGATGAAAAAACCGGTGTGGAGATTACAAACGCTAATATCAAGGATCTTTCAGGTGGCATGATAACATTCTGGGGTAGTGCTACAGATGTAGGTACTGAAGGATGGAAGCAGACTGAGTTTATAACTGTCGATCCCACGGATCGTGGACAATCCTACGCATTTATCGCTTATGATAAGGATTCTGGAATCGGCCGTACAATAAATGTCATAGTCCGCCAGCCGTGGGAATATATCGATTTAGGGGTGTGGGGCGGTAATTACAACACGCGGAAACAGTTCATAAACACTTCTTATCCTAAAGATCAATGGGAAGGTTTTGTTTCGACGAATTCTGCGGGTCAGCCTCTGACTGTGGTGTTTACCATTGACAATGAGCTTCCGGAGTCTATCTTCCCTCTTACCTTCACTCTTGAGGCAGAGCTTCAGAATATTGAGAATAATAAGATCGGTACGCTTGTCGTGACATCGGGAAGTTCGTTCTTTGACGGACAGAACAGTAATAGAATTAAATACGAAAAGACTGTCACGTGGACAGAATATAACACTGAGCTGTCCCTGAATAACATTACAGGAACCAAAGTGACACATGATGACGGAACGGTGCTTCACAGAGTTCGTTGCCGTTTCCTTACTATTATGCAGATTGATAATGCTACTGAGAGAAAAATCCGTATACATAACGATTACTTCAAGGTGAAGAATACTACCGGTAATACCGTTACTTATTCGAAATACGGAGAGGTAAGTTTCAAGGGTAAGACCGGCATTGCTCCCAACTGGGGAATAACCGGGAAAGAAGCTGAGGTTGAGCCGATGAATAAAGATGATGTCACTTATAAGAATCTTAACCCGTAGTATTGAGCTCATCAACATTAATACCCCTCGATTCTGAATGCGAAGTTTCAATCCGGGATGCGGGGCGCCATGGGCGCTCCGCTTTACCGGAAAAGGGAATAACAGTTAGCAATGAGAAATTAGCAGTTTGTACATTTTTGCAGTCATACAGCCGATAAGATAATCTGCAATCAACCAACTTTAATTACAAATTGCTAATCACAAATTGCTAATTGACTTAAGGATATTTTTTATGTGGCACCAGTTCGTGGTGTTTAAATAAGTAGGGTGTTCAGTTTGATATTCCAAAATTAACTCGCATTTTTGAGAGTCCTG
>CAJUQP010000021.1 GCA_910588245.1 uncultured Muribaculaceae bacterium
AGGTTATGAACGGGCGCGAAAAGAGGGTGCATCAGAATTTTGATACACCCTCTTCCATCTGGACCTGGTGAACTTCAACACAGAATCGCGCGAAGGTTTTGAATCCATGCTCGAGGCAAGACTCTCACACTGGGAAAAGGATTACGGCATATCATCATCCGGCAATGATTTCGCACAACGTTTCCAGAATATCATACAACGCTCCGCGAAAATGACGGGACAGCAGGCAGTGATTCTTGTCGACGAATATGACAAACCTCTTGTCAACACTCTTCACGACAGCGCCCTCAATGAAACCTTCCGCCAGATTCTGCGCCCCATCTACGCATGCCTCAAAGCCGCCGACCGCCATATATCGTTCGCAATGCTTACCGGAGTGACACGCTTCTCTCGCCTAAGCATATTCAGCGATATCAATAATCTTTTCGACATCTCACTCGACCCGAGGTTTGACGCGATCTGCGGCATAACCGAACAGGAGATGACTGACACATGCCGACCGGGCATCGAAAACCTCGCAAAAGCATACGGCATATCGTACAGAGATGGCCTCAATCTTCTCAAGAAAAACTACGACGGATATCATTTCACCCATCCCTCCCCCGACATCTACAACCCTTTCAGCCTACTCTCTGCTCTCGATTCATCAAGGATAAATCCATATTGGTTCGGAACCGGAACGCCTACTTTCCTGATCGAAGCACTCCGTTCACGCCACAGTGACATACGCAGACTGCTCGACACGGAATCTTCCGAATATGAACTTTCAGAGGTAGAGGCAATATCATCAAACACCACCTCTCTCCTTTTTCAGACAGGATATCTCACTATAAAAGGGATCGACAGAGAAACTGGTGACTACCGTCTCGGCATTCCGAATCTGGAGGTTGAACAAGGACTCTTCAGGGGTATGCTTCCAATATTCTCAGGAACACCAGGTGAAGATTCATCAGAATTCATCCGCTCTTTATCAGCCTTCCTTAAGGAGGGAGACCCTGAAAACGCGCTTGAGATACTGCGGTCATTCCTTGCCGATATCCCCTATCATCTCTCTGGCAACAAGCCGGAGATATATTTCGAGAATAATCTTTACATCATCTTCAAGATGCTCGGATTCAGGGCAAGTACCGAATACACCACCTCGGCGGGACGTATCGACATCTTGGTCAAGACCGGAGATTTCGTCTATATCATGGAACTGAAGCTTGACGGCACTCCACATCAGGCCCTTGATCAGATCATGGATAAAGGCTACTATCTCCCTTTCCTTGGCAGCGGGAAGAAAATCGTATGCATCGGAATAAATTTCTCGAAGAAAACAAGAAACATCGACCAATGGATTATCACCTCTGTATGATGGAATTAAGCTCTACTATCCAATACAGATGCAATAATCAGTTATAACCATGCACAAAAACTTTTCTTACATCGCAGGGGCCGCGCTCATCGCCGCGGCATCGCTGCAGGCGCAAGCCCGGCGCACGGAGTCGACCATCAACGACAGCTGGGACTTCCGTATGCCTTACGACACAGTCTGGCAGAAGACCAACCTTCCCCACACCTACAATCTCGACGCCTATCAGGGACGCGACTATTATCAGGGGAAAGCGCTCTACCGCCGCAACCTCCGTCTTGACAGCATAGAACCGGGAAAGCGCTACTTCCTGAAGTTTGACGCGGCAAGCAAAGCCGCGGAAGTCACCGTCAACGGAAAGAAAGCAGGTGAGCACGCCGGAGGCTACAGCGCATTCACCTTCGATGTGACTCCTCTTCTCCGGGAAGGGGACAACCTCATAGAGGTGACTGTAGACAACGGCCGCAAAGACATAACCCCGATCTCCGCAGACTTCACTTTCTGGGGAGGGATATACCGCGACGTTTGGCTCGTCACTACCCCCGACATACATTTCAGCATGAGCGATCACGGCTCCGACGGAATCTTCATCTCCACCCCCTCCGTAAGCGAGAAAGAGGGAACGGTGGGCGTGCGCAGCAAGGTGACCAACGATTCCCCGGAAAATGCGGTGCTTGAAGTGAGCAACACGCTCTATGATCCCGACGGCAAAGAGGTGCAGACAATGTCGCGCAAAATGAAGGTCAAGCCTGGTGCCACCGCAGATTTCTCCACATTGTCGAAACCAGTGTCGCATCCACGGCTCTGGAGCCCGGAATCCCCCGAACTTTATACAGTGAAGACAGTATTGAAAGACGCGAAGACCGGGACCGTGCTCGACGAGCGTAGCCACAAGACCGCCTTCCGCTGGTTCTCTTTCTCCGGCGACAAGGGATTCTCGCTCAATGGCAAACCATATAAACTCCGTGGAGTGAACCGCCATCAAGACCAGTGGCCCGTCGGGGTCGCCCTCCCCGATGAGGCACACCGCCGTGACATCCGCCTGATGAAGGATATCGGCTGCAATTTCATACGCATAGCCCACTACCCCCAGGACGACGCCCTGCTCGACGCCTGCGATGAACTCGGGCTGCTCGCCTGGGAGGAGATCCCCATCGTAAACACCGTCTATGATACTCCCGGCTACAACGACAACTGCGAGACCAACCTCGTGGAGATGATCCGTCAGCACTACAACCACCCCAGCATCATCCTCTGGGGCTACATGAATGAGATCCTGCTCACCACTCCCGGTCCCGACCGTAAGGAATGGCCGGAATTCCGCGACCGCATAGTAGGCCTCGCCAACCGTCTCGAGAAGAGGCTCAAGGAGGAGGATCCGTCGCGCAACAGTGCTATGGCCTTCAACATGTCCAACCTCTACAACGAGATAGGTCTCAACCTTGAGGATGTGGCCGGATGGAATCTCTATCATGGTTGGTATGTCGGGAAGCTACCCGATTTCGACGCATTCTGCGAAGACCAGCACCGCCGCTACCCCGACCACCCGTTCATCATCAGCGAATGGGGAGCGGGAAGCGACAGACGCATACATTCCCTGAATCCGCGCCAGTTCGATTTCGACATCGAATACCAGCAAAAGTATATCGAACACTATCTCCCTTTCATCGAGCGCACAGACTATATAGCAGGATCCTCCTACTGGAACTTCATAGACTTCAATGTGGCCGCACGTCAGGAATCAATGCCCCGCGTCAACAACAAAGGACTTTTCTACAATGACCGCACACCCAAGGATGTGGCCTATTATTTCAAGGCAATGTGGCGTGATGACGAACCTGTGGTGAGGATAGCCTCGCGTGACTGGGCACACCGCACCGGTGATCCGCAGGCTACACAACAGATAAAGGTCTATGCCAACACTCCCGAAGTCGAGCTTCTGGTAAACGGAAGAAGCGTCGGCTCAAAGAAAACCGACAACTGCCAGGCGATTTTCGACGTGATGCTCCCCGAAGGGGAGTCCGCTTTATCAGCCACAGGCACTCTCGACGGAAAGACGGCCACCGATGCCATGGCAATCACCCTGTCGGCAATCCCCGATCCTTCACGCGATGAGTTTGCCGTGAATGTCGGTGGCAACGTGTTCTTCACCTCCGACCTTACCGGACTCACCTGGCTGCCCGACCGTAAATACACCACGGAGGACGGATGGGGATACCTGAAAGGTGAACCTCGCCGCACTACCTCCGAGATATTCGGCACCGTCGACGGCCCCCTATATCAGGCGTGGCTTCAGGGCCCCGTGTCATACCGGATCGACGCAGCTCCGGGAGAATACGAGATTGAGTTGCTTATGGCCGACATATCTCGTCCGGCGAAACAGCTTGCAAACCTTCTGGGGCAGAGCGACGGAGAGAAGACCACTGATGCCGCCAGATTTGACGTCAGGATCTGCGGAGAGATGGTAGAGAAAGACTTCTCCCCCGCCGACGGCGAACGCTTCCACACAGCCTTCAAGCGCCGCTACAAGGTGAATGCCACCGACGGTATAATCACCGTCGAACTCGTACCCCTTCAGGGTGAGCCCACACTCGCAGCCCTAAAGCTTCGCCGCCTCTGACAAAGAACAACAAGCTCCAATAAAAAAACACGGGGGGATTGAAGTCTTCGCGACTTCAATCCCCCTTGGGTTTAGGTCAGTTCGTATGTGTGTTGCGAACGTGATGCCTTATTGCCGTAATTAGCTGCGACAGCCGTAACAAGGCCGGATTGTCAGAACAGCGACCAGGCTACTGTCAGACCGGCCATCACGATAGCCACCATCGACATAAGTTTGATAAGGATGTTGAGCGACGGACCGGATGTATCCTTGAAAGGATCGCCTACGGTGTCGCCAACGACTGTGGCTTTGTGCACTTCGGAACCTTTGCCACCGAAATTGCCTTCCTCCACATATTTCTTGGCATTGTCCCACGCACCTCCGGCATTGGCCATGAAGATGGCGAGCACGAATCCGGCCGACAGACCGCCGGTCAAAAGGCCGATCACTCCGGGAACACCGAAAATCACACCGGTGAGAATCGGAACAATGATTGCAAGAACAGAGGGGAATACCATCTCCTGCTGTGCGCCCTTAGTGGAAATCTTCACGCAACGGGCATAATCGGGTTCTGTCTTTCCTTCGAGGATACCCTTGATCTCGCGGAACTGTCGGCGTACCTCCTCGACCATATGGGCGGCGGCCCGGCCTACGGCGTTCATAGTGAGACCACAGAAAAGGAATGCCATCATCGAGCCGATAAACATGCCGGAAAGCACCTTCGGACTCATGAGGTTGACCTCGAAATACTGCATGAAATCTGTGAACGAAGCCTGATGGATGTCGACAGCCTTGTCGCCGATCTGGATGAATGTCTCCCCGAGACGTGCCAGACCGATGCGGATCTCCTCAATGTAGGAGGCAAGCAACGCAAGACCCGTGAGGGCAGCCGAACCGATGGCGAAGCCTTTGCCCGTGGCGGCGGTAGTATTTCCCAGCGAGTCGAGGGCGTCAGTGCGCTTACGCACCTGCTCGCCAAGGCCCGACATCTCGGCATTGCCGCCGGCATTGTCGGCGATGGGGCCGTAAGCGTCGGTGGCGAGGGTAATGCCAAGAGTGGAAAGCATGCCGACTGCGGCGATACCGATACCATAGAGACCCATTCCGACGTTGGTGAAATCAAGACCGGAAGCGAACCAGTAGCTGAGGATAATTCCGCACACGACGGCGATGACGGGCACGGCTGTCGACACCATGCCGAGGCCGATACCGGAGATGATCACCGTGGCCGGGCCGGTCGTGCCACTCTCAGAGAGTTTCTGCGTCGGCTTGTACGACTGCGAGGTGTAATATTCTGTAGCGCGTCCGATCACTATGCCGACAATAAGACCTACGACAACAGAGCATCCGATGAGCGCCCAGTTGGTGATTCCCAGACACCACAGGATAAGGAACGTGGCTCCGACGATAAGCACGGAGCTGAGGTTTGTGCCGAACGAGAGGGCTCCGAGAAGCTGACGCATGTTGGCGTCTTCCTTCGTACGCACACAGAAGATTCCGACAATCGAGAGCAGGATGCCTACAGCGGCGATAAGCATCGGGGCAAGAACTGCCTTAAACTGCATCGACTCGTCGCCGGCGTTCATGAATGCCGCGGCTCCCAGGGCTGCCGTAGCGAGGATAGAGCCGCAGTACGACTCATAGAGATCGGCGCCCATACCGGCCACGTCGCCAACGTTGTCGCCAACGTTGTCGGCGATGGTGGCGGGATTGCGTGGATCATCCTCGGGGATACCGGCCTCGACTTTACCGACAAGGTCGGCGCCGACATCGGCTGCCTTAGTGTAGATACCTCCCCCGACACGTGCGAACAGAGCCTGTGTGGAGGCGCCCATGCCGAAGGTGAGCATTGTCGTAGTGATCATCGTGAGCTTCTGCGGGCCGGTGGTCTCTACGAAATAGTCAAGGATAAGATACCAGAAAGAGATGTCGAGAAGGCCGAGACCCACTACGACAAGACCCATTACGGCTCCTGAGCGGAAGGCCACCTTCAGGCCGCCGTCAAGACTCTCGCGGGCGGCGTTGGCCGTGCGGGCCGAAGCATTGGTGGCGGTACGCATTCCGAGATAGCCGGCGAGACCCGAGAAGAAGCCGCCGGTGAGGAATGCCACGGGCACCCACGCGTTCTGCAGCTGGAATCCGTAGGCCATGATCGCGAAGATCACGGCAAGGACGATGAACACGATCCCGACAATCTTATACTGCTGCCGGAGATAAGACATGGCCCCCACTCTGACGTGGGAGGCGATTCGCGCCATGCGCTCCGTACCCTCGCTCTCCTTCATCATCTTCACGTAGAAGAAACGTGCGAAGACGAGCGCGACAATGGAAGCTGCAGGCACAAGCCAGAACAATTGATTTTCCATGATGTCAGTTGGTTTTAAATTATTATTGTTAACTGTTGGTTTTTCCTGTTTTGCCGTATTCCGTCCCGTTGCGTAGGTCGAGAGTGCCCGACGGCTTGCCGTCGTTAAGCATCTCTTCCATGTATTTGTTGAGACGTTCGTTCTCTTTCTTGAGGTCGTGGCATTGCTGACGGAGATTGAAATGACGCCTGTAAAGCACCATCAGGAGCACCGCGAGCACGAGCATGGCGGCAAGGACAATGGTTATGAGTTTCTGTCCCGAGCGCAGTTCAGAGTCGCGCTTCTCCACCTCCAGCTTCGTGTTCTCCTTTTTCAGGTTATTGATATCGTATCTGATATGGAGTTCGCGATACGCCTCTTCGCTGTTCTGCTCAAGCTGCCGCTGCTGCATTGCGTTACACTCACGGAGCGCCTCAAGGAGAGTCTTCTGGTCGCCGACCGAATCCGCAGCCTCCACAAGCTGCTGCATAAGTTCGGTATGGATATTACGGTCTTCGTTTCTGGCTATGGCAGCCTTGATTTTAGGTATCGCCTCACCATATCGATGTTCGGCCATCAGCCTGTAGACAACCGGGCGCCCCGTCTCATAGAAGTCTTCCCTTATATTCTTGTCTTTCTCAGCCAACATGGCGCATTTCGTGTAATAGTCTTTCACTTCATCGAGTGTCAGACATTTATAGTTGCGCAATATCCTGCGGTAGCAGATGTAATAATTCCGGCTGTAATCCTTGTATTGGCGACCGGCTTCTTTGTTCTTCTTCTCCAGTTTTCCTATCACGTCCAGCAGCTCCTTGTCGGCTTCTATTGCCTTCTTGCAGTTGCCGTTCTGGGTATGGGTTATTGCTGCCGTGGTATAGAACAGGTTACGGATATAATAACGGTTCTCTGGCAGCTTCTTGATCATGTTCTCAAGCCTGGTGACATATTCAAGATACAGATTGTTCTTGGCAGACTTCCCGAGAAAGATGACAACCCTGTAGAGGTCGAGGATATCCTGATAAAGGTCGCCTGTCGGTATCATGTCGGCCCGGGCATATTTAAGGAGAGCCTTCTGATACTCCGAATCGGGAATATATGTCACTTCGTTGATCGCACGCATCACGTTGACAAAAAGCTGCGCGCCCTTCCTGTCATCCCTGTCGTCAAGCTTCTCAGCCTCGATCACGAGTGCCCGGAGCGCGGCATCGTCTTTTTTCTGCAACACGGCAAGCTGGAGAATGAAATCCTGTATCACCTCCTGATTGTCGATACGCTCGGCCAGATTGAGCACCTCACGGCCGATCGTGGCCTGATCATCATTTTCAGAGGCATCATAGACGTCAAGAAGCACCTTTAGGCTGTCGGACGCCGAGGTGCAATCGGAGAGTCCTTGCCGTAAGCGCTGGGCAAGGCCGGGAACCGCCGCCTCCATGGAGGTGGGAAGAAAGAGGCTTATTAAAGCGACTGTCGAGAAGATAATTCTTGTAAATTTCACTTTAGATATGATATAGTTTGACTGATATGCAAAAGTAGACATTTTTATCGGCATTACCTGCATCCCGGACGAAATAAATAGTCTCTCATATCATTTTTAGGCACTATTTCCGCCTTTATCACCAATAACCTCTTCGCACGTCGTCATTTCAGCGGCGAAATCATGAAGTGCGGGCGCGCACCTCATCGACATCCTTTATGCCCGATATGTGGCTCACTATCTTCTGAAGTTCGGTATAGGAGTGTACTCCAAACGAAATGTCGATGGTCACGATCGAGTCGATAGTGGAGGAATTATAGGAGTCTATGCAAAGATTAAGCTTATTGGATATGCTGTCGACAAGATCGAGAAACAGATGGTAGCGGTCTACGGCCTTTACTGTCACCGTGACGGGATAGAGCGTGCCGTCGGGGACGAAGTCCACACTCTCGATATCGTCGCCAAACTGGGAAGCGAGCCTTATCACGGCAGGACAGTCGCGCTTATGGATGCTGAGGGTGCCGTCTTGCTCGCGGAATCCTATCACCTCCTCCCCGGGTATTGGGTGGCACACCGGACAACGTCTGAAAGGTGGCCGGGGAAGCGAGTCAAGATAATCGGTGATGGCCTTCTTGGCCTTATAGGTCACCACAGACTCCAGGCGGTCGGCGGTGGGGTGCACGCTGTCGTCGGCAAACACATGCACCACGTCGCCCCTCCGGAGCGGAGCCTTGATCGACGACAGGAAGCCGTTGACACGTGCGTATTTGGCATGATTGCCGAGATTCTCGCTTATCTCATAGGCGAAATCCAGGCACGATGATTTCTGTGGGAGCACCACAGCTTTCCCTTTCGGAGTGAAGACCATGATATCGTCGTTGTAGAAGGAAGCTGTGACCTGCTCCATGAAATCTATTCCGCAGGAGTGGGCTCCCAACGCGCACGCATGACTGTTGATCTCCCGCAGCGACCCGCGGAATTTCTCGAGCCATAGCCCTATGGTGTGCCTTCCGCTGTCCGACATGTAGCCGAGGCATGAATTGCGGGCCATGGTCTCGCTTGTGATGTGCACTTCCTGCCAGCGTCCGAAGTCGGCGAGAAGTTTCATATGGAAACTCTGATAGCCGTTCTCTTTCGGCGAGTCGATATAGTTGGATATGCCTCCGGGTTTCTCCTTGAATCTATCGGTGAGTATGGAATAGATGCGCAGGGCGATGGCCTTCTCGTCGCCGCCGGGAGGAGTCTTATAGATCACATCGGTGAAATGGCGGTATTTCAGATGGTTGAAATCGTCGCCGAATTTCCTCATCTTTCGCCACACGCTGTATGGCTGCCGGTATTCCACCACGACATCAGCCATGATCCCGGCCTCGGCGAGGGTCCCCTCGAGCTGCCGGCGGAAGCGTTCGAGGCGCTCCGACTGTTGCCGGCGGTCGTTTTCGATAAGCTTGCTGATCTCCTCGAAATCATGGGGACAGCGGAAGCGGAAGCTAAGGTTCTCGAGTTCGGTCTTCACGTGGTAGAGGCCCAGACGGTTGGCGAGAGGGGCATAGAAATAGTCGGTCTCCCCGGCGATCTTCATCTGTTTGTCAGGACGCATCGACGACAGGGTGCGCATATTGTGCAGACGGTCGGCGAGTTTGACCATAATAGGTCTGATGTCGGTATGGATGGAGTCAAGGATCTGGCGGAAATTATCTACCTGACGGCTCATCTCATAGTTTTTCTTCTCCTTCTTAGTGAGCACATCGACGAGGAAGGCCACGTCGTCGCCAAAACGGGCGCGGATCTCCCCGATGGGATGGGGAGTGTCTTCCACCACATCATGCAGGAAAGCTGCGATCACCGAGTTGACGTCGAGATGAAGTTCCTCTGCGGCGATATTCGCCACCGCCACAGGATGAAGGATATAAGGTTCTCCCGTCTTCCTGACCTGCGGGGCATGGGCCTCGCGGGCCAGCCCGAAAGCGTCTTTCAGCCGTCGCATATCGGCCTCCGACGTGCGATGCTCCATGATGTCGAACACGTGCTGCGCACGCTCGTCGATTATCCTTTCATAATCTGTCTGCATAACTCCTGGGTATGTGTTGATGTGCTTATTCTGCAAATTTAACCATTCTCCGGGAATAATGCAATATGTTTTTCAACACATGACGCTACCACAATGCCCCTCACCCCGCGAAGCCTCAGCTGCGTAGCTCTGGGACTGCGGCTTTCCAGCCGCAGCTACCGTCCCACCCTTTCTCTTTATCCCCTCGCCACGTAGTGGTCGTAATTTTTAAACAATATCTTATACCAAATAACTAATTGTTAGCAACTGTTTATGTTTTTAACAACCGGTTTGAATAAATAATTGTATCTTTGCGCTGTAAATCATATCATCTGATCTATGAACAAACTGCATCATGAATATAGTGTGCTGCTATCGGTAGTGTTCTTTCTTGTCTCTGCTGTTTCGTGCGGCGACAGGGAGAATATGGCCCGTCTTGACGAGGCCGACCGTCTTCTCGACCAGTATCCCGACTCGGCTCTGGTGATTGTCAGGAGCATCGATACCCTCTCGCTCCACAATCCGGAGGAGCGGGGACGCCACAGCCTCCTGCTGACTATGGCCCTGCTGAAGACCGACCCCTCGGCGGTCAGCGATGCCATCTTCAAGCCGGCATGGAAGCATTACGGCCCCATCAACGAGCCATCGCGCGAGACGATGCTCGCCCACTTCGCCCGTGCCGCCCTTTGGGAGTTGCAAGACTCTCTGACACATGCAGTACTCGAATATGAAAAAGTTATCGGCACATCTGATGTCCGGGGATTTAAACTCTATAAGGGATTAGCCTGTATGAATGAAGCATCAGTATATTCCGATGAAATGTATTTCGATAAGGCCCGCGCCTTTATTGAAAGATCAAAAGGCTACCTGCAAAATTCCATTTATGATAACGCACTCGGATACGCCTTACTTTCATCAGGAATGCTTTATGACATCAAAAACGATTATGCCAAGGCGGATAAAGAATTCAAGTCGGCATTTGAACTTGCGGAGAGGACAAGCGACACACAACTTAAAAAAGAGATTGAGGGAGCGGTGGCTTACGCATTATCCTGCAGAAATGATTATGCAGGTGCCGTGGAAAAATATACTGCGATAATCAATGATTCCATTTCTTCATTCACGACAAAGGATGTGTTTGCCTATGCCAGGGCCTTATGTTCATCGGGGAACCCTGATGAGGCGCTGGCACTTTCCCTGAAGTCAAAACCTGACGGAGACAATTATCTGAAAGCTGATTATTTCTATACATGTTCGACTATATATGATGCACTTGGAGATCACGAAATGTCGAATGCGATGCTTGATTCATTTACAAGATATGAAAACATCTGTCTGAATACGGTACTGGGATCCGGTGTAAACACCAGATTACAGGAAATCCATAACAAGTCCTTTGGAGATGCCTTGACCAGTTACGGGGAGGAGACGGCCTATTTCATCGCCATCATTGGTTCGATAAGCATCATCATACTCACCGTAATGCTTATATCCATCATGCGGCGGCAATTAATTTCATACATCAGGAGACGCGAAAGAAATCGTTCCGAGAAACACCATATCCTAAGATTTGCAAATATCTCCGGGAAACTGGATCTTGAACGCCGAGAGAAATCAGATCTGAACCTGGCCTTTGATTGCGCCCGAAGAGAGGTAAAAACACTAAAGGATGTGATTGATGACTGGGAAAGTGGGAAAAGTATGGACCAGCTTAAATTTGACACCTGGATACGTCCGCACCGGAATATAGCCTTGATATGCAATGATTGCAAAGATGTAGGGAAATACGGTGGCCTGGAAGCATACCACACGTTACGTTCGGGATATATTGAAAAATATAAGGACAGACAGTTTCTTGCCACACTTATGGACGACATCGACCATCTTACCGGACATCTATTGTCACGACTGCGTACCGATGCGGAAATGAAAGAACAGGATCTGACCCTTCTTTCATATGACATATGTGGATTCAACTATAGGTCAATCGCTGTTTTGATGGATATCACAGAAAGCAATTGCTCTTCCATGAAAACACGCTGCAAACGATCTCTCACTGTTTTTCTCTCGGATCAAGTGTATAGATATGTAGATTTTATTCCAATGTTGAAAAAGATGAAACAAAGTGACATCAATATTGAGGATTAGTATATTTTGCAATATTTTAATATTCAACACATAGCGCATTGCAGAAATTTTGCAGGAAAAAATATATTGTATTTTTTTGGCAATCATAAAATCTATTCATAATTTTGCGACAGATCAATAAGATCTTTTTTTAAAACTTCACTATCATGAAAACAAAACTTTTCTTCATGGCTTTGATAATGGCATTTGGGCTCAGTGTCTATGCCGATGATCAACCCGAAGCCAACCCGGGCCAGGATAAGGAAATCCCTGTCATCATTCGCAAAAGAAAGCTTCCTACAAAATATGCTCCAGCAAAAGGAATAGAAATATTCATGATATATAAACAGGATGAGATCACGTTTATATTGCCCCCACAACTGTATCCGGCAGAAGTATCAATATGTGGAGATGGAACTACTTCTGGAAGCTGGACGACAACACTTGTTGATGCTTCCGGCCTGATGCCGTTCGACGGAGACGAGGGAAGCTACTGTCTTGAGATCTCTACCCCCGACGGATCCTACGTAGGATATTTCACTCTGGAATGATTCTCCATATGCTTGTCCAGACCATGCGGTTTCTGAAACTCATGCCGATACTTCCGGCGTCAGCCATGATTCTGATGGCGGCGTCATGTTCATCCGGGAAGACCGACTACGAGTCGGCCATCCTGGAGTGGACAGGCCGTGAGATTGTCTTCCCCGACAGCATGCGTCTCGCCGGCGGCGAAGTCTTTGTCAAGGAGCCCTCTGATTTCACCATTGTGGCATACTACGACTCCGTTGGATGCACCGGATGCCGCATGAAGCTTCCATATTGGAATGAATTCATGAATTCGATTGATTCCGTGAATGAAGGTTACGATATTCAACTCATCCTGATTATCAATGCAGATAATGATGCCAAGATATCGGAACTGATCAATAAATCAGGATATAAGCACACATTGCTTATTGATGAGAAGGACATCTTTAATAAAGTCAATGGGTTGGCTGTGGATTATAATCTAAGGACTTTCTTACTGGACAGTGATGACAGGATTCTCGCCATAGGCAATCCGGTCGATAACGCGTCATTGGGCAAAGTCTACAAAGATATAATAGGAAACGAGAAGTCGGAAGAAGATGAGGGACATTCGCCGAAACGGCATACGCATGATTTCGGATCTGTGGGAAGGGATCAGTCTGTCACTCATGAATTTCTGTTAACCAACGAGGAGGATGATACTCTGAGAATAAGACGCGTGGCGACTTCATGCGAATGCACAAACGCCAGAGTATCAGCCGATGTCATACCGCCCCATTCCAGCTATAAGGTTTCCGTCTCTTTCAGAGATACTGTGGCTGGAGAATTCTTCCGCACAGTCCGTGTGTATTTCAAAAATAAAACTCCAGAAGTTCAATTTGAGCTATCCGGAGAAGTAATATAAACTATAAATCTTTAATATTATGAAGAAATCGTTTCTTATGATGGCGGTTGTCACAGCCTTGGCCGGAGCCGGCCTGACTCTTCTGAGTCATTCTTCGGAGTCATCACTGACTCCTACCCAGATTGCCAACCTGGAGGCGTTGGCAGGACCGCCGACAGGTTCCTCTGGTGGATCAGGAGTACCATGCTTCAGTTCTGCATTCAGAGACTCCGAAGGAGCATATGTAGATTGCTCTGAATGTCAGAGATACGAAGGCTGGACAGGATATGGTACTGAATCGACATGTGAAGGAAGACAATGAAAGCGTTCAATTCATCAAACAGCCGGACTTCCCGAAAGGGAGTCCGGCTTGTAGGCCTGCTGCTGTCTGTTATCCTGCTATGGTCTTGCGTACACGAGAAGAAAAGAGATGTCTACTTTTCCTCGTTTGAGAAAGAGATTGTTCCGGAACGGTTGCCCGTGGGCTTCTCCGACACGATACCGTTGATTGTTGGATCTGTAGTCCCTGTTGAAGATGGCTACTGGTGTTATTTATATGAGAATGAGAATTGTCTGCTTGCCACAGACAAAGATTTCGTTCCCAAGGCATATTTCGCACGGCGAGGTGCTGGCCCCGGTGAGGTGAGTAACATTTCCGGAGCATATGGTGATAATCTGTGGGATAACGGAATGTATTCGGTGTTCGAACCAAGTTCCGGAAATGTATATGGCACTAATGCCGCTAATAACTACAATCTGAAGAAGGTGGTCAGTCTGGAGCCGCTGAGAAAATATGCGGTATGGAAGGTTGTCAAACTCAAAGACGGAAGATATGTGGCTGTAAAGGGAGACAATACATGCGGAGTTGTTGAATATGATCCCTCGGACGGCTCAATAAAGGAGTGGCCCCTTGGATTTGATCTTGAAAAGGCTGATGTTCCGGAAGGCAAGATGTCGATGTTCAGTGTCATCCAATATAATCCGAAACAGGGCATTATTGCGGTCATTTATGGGAATAACCCCACCATGATATTATATGACGAGAACGGGAATATAGTGCGCACTTTAACTTACAGTGATTATAAACCCGTCGAGGACGCTTCCGGCAATATCGCAAGATGTTACAGCTCAATGCGGCTTACGGATGACCACATATGGCTACTTCTGGCGGGAGAGATGGGCAAAGGCAACAATACTCTCATGGTATTGGACTACGATGGCAACCCGGTTGCCAGGATTCCGGTTGGGAACGCAATGAAATTTTGTGTCGACAGCGCGACAGGTCGATTGATAGCTATAGATTACACAGCATCAGAATCCGGACTGGTGGTCTATGACCTCCCGGATCTTGACTGATACTGAACGTGATAAGCTGGAACAAAACGATATGGAGGCATAACAGTCCTCACATGCCTTATGAACGTGTTTAATTCATCCATTGCCAATAATTTCATAACAACCTAAAATATGATATTCATGAGAAATCTGATTGTGTTTATGATCGCCGTTCTTCTGTTTTCATGCAGTGGGGGCAATGGCAAATCTGTAGCGATTAACGAAATCAGCATTATTGACGGATTTCCGTCGGAAGTCAGTCTTGAGGAGATTGATTTAAACTGTGATGAGATAGGACTGAATTCAATCAAGGTTGTTGATTCGCTGCTAATCGTGGGTCATGACGCCCATTGGAGCATCCTGAATTCACGCGATGGAAAGAAATATGGCGATTGTCTTGGAGTAGGCCAGGGCCCCGGCGAGTTCAACGTGCTTCCCCGCAGCGCGTCATCACTGTTCATATCGGAAGGTGATTCACTTGTGGCATATATCCCCGATAAAAACAAAGGAAGGATCATGCGGTTTAATCTGAGCGGTTTCCTTGGTGGAATGAAGGAGCCGATAAGTGTCGCACTCGAATCCGACATGCTGAACAACAGTTGCTGGGAAGCCATTCCATGCGGCCCGTCGTCATTTCTTGTCTCAGTGGCCAATGATTCCTTCACCGGTTTCAGAAGAAGAATCCTCCATGATGGCGAGGAGGTTGACCATGTCATGTTCTCTTCCTTGGATACAGTCTGTGTAAATGATGAAGAAAATATCAATCTTCTGGCCAAGGTCACACGCTATAATCCTGCGTCCGACAGGTTTGTCGAGGGGATGCTTTATCTTAACCAGCTGAATATCTATTCAACTGATGGGAAATGGGGAAAGACAGTATGCGTTGGCAAAGAGCTCGATAATCTGTCGGATGTGGAATCAACGATGAAAGTGATGCGGAAGAACGCGTATATAAGCATGAGTGCGTTCGACGAGGGATTCGGCGCCATATACTCCGGATTCTCCGACATGGATATATATAGTGGGAAAGGAACGGGGTCTGAGATTCAATTCTTCGACTGGGACGGAAATCCGGTATGCAGGACACGCCTTCCATATTCAGTATTGGCTTTTGATGTGGATATTCCCGGAGGACGCATCTATGCCATCGATGAAAAGGAAGACAGGCTCCGCGTCTATGATGCAAAGAAGTTATCCCGGTTGTATGGACAGAAGCAATCCAGGTGATTGCAACAAGATTATCCTGAACTTTGCCTGCAAAGAATACCATACCAAAACGTAAGATCTTATGAGTGATAAAAACAAGATTATTATGACCGCTGTCAGCTTAGTCATAATCTCCCTGGCTCTTATGAGTCGATCGGAAAGGCCATCGCTTACACCAACTCAAATATCCAATATTGAGGCGTTGTCAGCTCTTCCGGGCAGCTCCGGCTCAGGGACAGATATGCCGTGTTATACCTCTTCCATTTATGCTATGGACTGGCGATATGTTGATTGTTCCCATTGTGAAATCACAATCGGGAAAAGAGGTGTTGGTGAGCCATCGACATGTGGAGGAAGCCTATGAAAGTGTTCAGTTCATCAAACAGCCGGATTCCCTTTCGGGGAGTCCGGCTTGGAGGTCTGCTGGTGACTGTCGCAGCTTTGCTATGGTCTTGCGGACATGAGATGAAAAGGGATGTATATTTTTCATCGTTTGACAAGGAGATTATTCCGGAACGGTTGCCCGTGGGGTTCTCCGACACGATACCGCTGATTGTCGGAGCTATCGCTCCAGTGGAGGACGGCTACTGGTGCATTATTGCCCAGAATGAAAACTGCATGCTTGCCACAGACGGAGATTTCACTCCCAAGGCATATTTCGCCCATCGAGGAGGTGGCCCCGGTGAGGTGACAGCGGTTTCCGGGACTTTCGGTTTCGACCTGGGCGACAATGGCCTTTATTCAATCTTCGATGCCAATTCCCGTAAAGTCTATGGAACTAACGCCTCGCTGGATTACCGTCTGGAGGAGGTGGAAGACCTGGATTCGATGAGGAGATATGCTGTCTGGAAAATGATCCGGCTCAATGACGGGAGATATGTGGGTGTCAAAGGTGACAACACATGTGGTCTCGTGGAATACAATCCTGCTGACGGGACTGTGAAGGAATGGCCTCTCGGCTTTGATCCGGGAAAAGGAAATTTCTCGGAAAGTGAGATGTCGATGTTCAGTGTCCTGAGGTATAATCCGGTGAGAGGGATAGTGGCCGTGATATACGGCTTTAATCCTACCGTAGTGCTTTATGACGAGAATGGGAATGTGGTGCGTGATATCACATACAAAGGATATGAGGCTACTGCCGAAGAATCGGGTGACAATATAAACTGCTATGGCGCGATGCAGCTGACGGATAATCACATATGGCTGCTCTATGAAGGAGATGGCGATGCGGCTGACGATAAATCCATCATGGTGACAGATTACGACGGAAATCCCGTTGCACGGTTGCCGATAGGGAAAGCCAACAACTTCTGTGTGGACACGGCAAGAGGTCGACTAATAACGATAGACACATCCAATGCGGAGTCAGGAGTTATTGTCTATGCCCTTCCCGATTTTGACTGACTTATGTATGACCAGTAGGAATGCATCATAAATATAACTGGAAGAAAATCCTAACAACCAACCGGCTAAAGGCTATAATACTAAAGACTAAAAAACTAAAGACTAAAAAACTAAAGACTAAAAAACTAACGACTAAGATACTAAATGTCTTTTACTGGCTTTTTGTCGGCGGCGTGGGGCTGTTGGCCCTGCGCGTGCTGCTCCTGGTGGTGGTGTTCGACACGTTCCACACCCCGACTGAGTCGATGACGCCGACGCTTAGGCCGGGCGACAGGGGTTATATCGACAAGCTGAAGCTCGGGGGACGGATCTTCGACATCTATGCCGCGGCTGCCGGAGAGGATCACACCGTGAGGCGGCTGCCGGGCTACGGACGTCTGGAGCGGGGCGACATCATCATCTTCAACGCCCCCTGGACGGAGAGCTGGGACAGTGTGGCCATGAACATGTATCTCTACTACTGCAAGCGTGCGGTGGCCGTGGCCGGCGACACGCTGGAGATACGCCGCGGGTTCTACAGGGTGAGGGGGAGCGACGACACGGTCGGGGTTGCCTCGGAGCAACGCCTCGTGGAGAGGATCGTGGCGCCGCAGGTGGAGGCTTCATGCTACGACTCTCTGCCGGGATGGATGAAGGTCTTCCCGAAAGACAGGGAGCGGCACTGGACCATCGTGGAGGCTGGTCCGCTGGTGATACCGGCCCAGGGGACGCGTATACGTCTCGACAGCCTCAACCTGCTGACCTACCGGAAATATATAGAGTGGGAGACGGGACGCAAGGCGGAGTGGCGCGACGGGGTGGCGCGGATAGGCGGGGTGAAGACCCCGGCATACACCTTCCGCGAGAACTACTGCTTCGCCGCCGGCGACCATGCCATCGACTCGCAGGACTCACGCTACTGGGGCCTCCTCCCCGAGAAATTCATAGTGGGAGTCGCGCAATTCGTCTGGAAGTCGGGAGAGGGGATAAGAAAGGTGAGAAAATAGTCAGCCGAGGAGCTTGGCCCCGAGGATGACGGCGATCAATACCGGGGCGGCATACCTGACGATGAAGAGGATTACCGGAAAAAGCTTTACCCCAACGGTGCCTCCGTTGGTGAGCTCCTTGCGGAAATAGTCTTTGGGAGCGGCCCAGCCGAGGAAGAGGCAGGTGAGAATCGCAGCCACAGGGAGCATGATGTTGGTGGCGGTGTTGTCAAGGAAGTCAAAGATATTCATTCCGAGTATCCTGACATCGGAGAGCACACCCTGCGAAAGGGAGCAGACAGTGCTGAGGGCCACCAGCGGGAGCATGACCCATAGACATGCCTTGCGGCGCGAGGTCTTGAAATGATCCTGCACATAAGCTATCGACACTTCGCCGAGAGAGATGGTAGAGGTGAGGGCGGCCACCATCAGCAGGAGGAAGAAGAGAGCCGACCACCATTGGGTGCCCGGCATCTGGGCGAACACCTCCGGAAGGGTGACGAACACGAGTGTGGCACCCTCCAGGCTCTCTCCGTCAAGACCGAACGACATTACCGCAGGGAAAATTATGAATCCCATAAGCACGGCCACGAGAAGGTCGAGGGCCGAGACAGTCACCGCAGTGCGCACGAGGCGCGTGTCTTTCGGGAAATAGCCGGCATAGGTGATAAGTATGCCCATGCCGAGCGACAGCGAGAAGAACGACTGGCCAAGAGCATTGACCACAACCGCAGGGGTGATCTTCGAAAAATCGGGATGCAGAAAGAACGCCAACCCCTCCCCCGCTTTCGGGAACGTCATGGAGACGGCGGCAAACACCAGCAGAAGCACGAACAGGAGCGGCATCATCAGGTTGCTCATCTTCTCTATGCCTTTCTGAACCCCCCGCATGAGGATAAACAGATTGAGGGCTATCATTACATATGTGACCACCAGCGGGCGCCAGCTCCCCGTGATATACTCACCCATGCGGGCATGGAAGACCGACGACATCACTGCCGTGTCGGCATGGTCAGGAAGCTCGTAGAGCGCTCCGGTGAGCGACTGCCAGAAGTATTCCAGGGTCCAGCCGGCCACAACCATATAGAACGAAAGTATGAGATAGGAGGCCAGGATAGCAAGCGCACCCGTGAGCCACCATCGGCTGCGCGGCTTGAGCCTGCGGAAAGCGCCCGACGCGTCGCTGCGCGTGCCGCGGCCGAGCGAGAACTCCGCAAGCATCACGGGGATGCCTAAAAGGAACACGCATCCTATATAGATCACCAGAAAAGCGGCGCCGCCATTGGCCTGCGCCTCAGCCGGGAAACGCCATACGTTGCCGAGTCCGACGGCCGATCCTACTGTGGCGGCCACAAGTCCTATGCGGCTGCCGAATTGTGCTTTCTTTGCCATGGCTGCAAAATTAGTGATTTTATCGCAATCTGCATCCTTCTATTGCATTTTTTCACCCTTTCTTCACTTTTTTCACCATGGAGGAAAGCATTTGTCAGTTTAGGGGGGGCGTTATATTGGCATCGGTATCCGTGAGTCGTTTCAGATAATCAGACGGAGTCATGCCAAACTCATCCTTGAAGCATTGCCTGAAATAATGGAGACTGTTGATGCCGACCTTGTATGCGATCTCCGAGAGGGTATAATGACCGTCAAGAAGAAACTCCTCAGCCATCTGCATCTTGGCTTTCCTGATATATTCATTCGGGGATATCCCGGTCACTGCCTTCACCTTCCTGTAGAGAGTGGATGTGCTCATACCCATGGATGCCGCCACGAAATTCACGTCGACCGCTTCCGAGGGGACATTGTCGGTGATTATCTTCGTAAGCTTCTCTATGAACTCCCGGTCAACCTCATTGAGCCCCTTCAGAAGCCTGCGGCGTTTCTGCTCGAGGGAGTTGCCATCGTCGTCGGGTGCGGGTGCCGGACGCGAGGCATACGTCTCGACAAGCTTTATGCGCTGAAGAAGAAGATTGTTTATGCGGCTCTGGAGTAGTGTGGAGCTGAACGGCTTTATCAGATAGCTGTCGGCGCCGCTTCCGTAGCCCTCCTCACGGTCAGACTCGCCGGTCTTGGCGGTGAGCAGAATCACGGGGATATGGCTCGTGCGCACATCCTCCTTAAGCCGTCGGGTCATCTCCACCCCGTCCATCACAGGCATCATGATGTCGCTCACGATGATGCTCGGCATTATTTCAAAGGCCATGCGCAACCCCTCCTCGCCATTTTCGGCGCTCCTGACATCGTAAAGATCGGTAAACGACTGGGTGATATAGTCGCGGATGTCGGCATTGTCCTCCACCACGAGCACCAGCGGCTTCCGGTCGCCTCCGAGCGGCGCCGAGGTCTCCCCCTCGCGCTGCTCCACGGCCTCTTTAGGCGCCTCCTCCGTATGCATCGCTTCAGGATAGGAACCGTTGGCCGGGATCATCACGGTGAACTTCGTCCCTTTCCCTTCGCGGCTCTCAACATCGACCCCGCCATGATGCAGGACCACGAGGTTCTTGACGAGCGACAGGCCGATTCCCGACCCGGCGGCCTGATGGGGTCTCTGCTCCTGATAATAACGCTTGAAAACATTGCCGAGCGCCTCCGACGAGATGCCGACGCCTGTGTCAGCCACGGTTATCTGAATATTGTCGTCCACTCGGCGGCACTCCACGTCCACGCGTCCCTCCTTGGTGTATTTCATGGCGTTTGATATGAGGTTGTCGAGGATGACCGTCATCACCTCTTTGTCGTAGTAGGCCTCTATCTCGCCCGATTCAGCAGACACATTGACGCTCACACCCTGGTTGCGGTTAAGCTCCTTGTATTTCAAGGCCACCTCATAGACAGTGGCAGCTATGTTGCCGCGACGCACACACAACCGGCGGTTCTGAGTCTCTGTCTTCCGGAACTCCAGTATCCGGTTGACCAGGTCGAGCAGACGTCCGGCATTCCGGTGTATCATCTCCACGCTCCTGCGCTCGCGGTCGGGCAGCCTTCCGGTCTTGACAAGATCCTCCAGCGGACCCACGATGAGGGTAAGCGGGGTGCGCAGTTCGTGTGTGATGTTGGTGTAGAATCTCAGACGCTCGTCGTTGAGCTCCACTTCCTTGAGATGCCTCTCTTTCTCCGCTTTCAGCAAAGCCTCCGCATTGACGCGCTTCCGGTAGAAATAAAGAAGCACCCCCACCACAGCCAGAGCCAGGACGACATATATGATATTCGCCCACCACGACTTCCAGAAAGGGGGAGGCAGGATTATCCTCACCTCCGCGGATTCTCCCCACTCCTGATTGCGCAGACGCGTCTTGACCTTGAATACATAGTCGCCCGCACGGAGGTCGCGGAACGTGGCCGTATTGCCGTTGCGTGCCATGACCCAGTCGTTGTCGAAGCCTTCAAGCATATAGGCATATTCCACTTCACGGGCTATAGCGAAATTGCCCGTGGTGAATGTGATGTCTATGCTGTTCTGCCAGGGCCTGAGCCTGACCTCTCTCTTCCCGGACAGCTGTATCGTCACCGGCGCGCCATGCGGATCGTCGGAAGCGTTCATTATCGTCAGTTCCGTCACTACGGCAGGAGGCAGCGGCTGCCGCTCAAGCACCTTCACGGGATTGAATACGCAGAGGCCGCTGATATTGCCCATATAGATATTTCCCTGCGGGTCGCTGCCCGAGCTGTGGGGAAGGAAATTGCCGAGAGGGATATGGTCGCGGTGAGAGTAATTGAGGATCTTGTCGCCGGTCAGGCAACTTATACCTCCGTTGGTCGATATCCAGATGTTGCCACCCTTGTCCTGACATATGGCGGCCACATGTGAATTGCCAAGTCCGGAGGCTTTATTGTATACACGGAAACTCCTGGGGGAGTTGATTATATCCGGGAATTGAAGCAATCCCTCGCCTGTGGCCACATAGATTGATCCGTCGCGGCTGCGGAATATATGGTTGACAGTATTGGAAGGGAGGCCCGACGTAACGTCGAGATGCCACATCTCACGGAAGAGGCTGTCGGTCATCACAAGTCCGGCGCCAAAAGTGCCCGCCAGCACCCTCCCTCCGGGCAACGGGAAAAGAGTACGCACAAGATTGTTGCCTATGGCATAGGGGCCTTCCGTCTTACGCCGGGCAGGATCATAGCTCCATATCCCCTGACTCGTGCCGAAGAGCATCTTTCCGTCCGGAAGACCGGTGATGTCGCGCACATCAAGCTGGGAAGCGCGCGGGAATATGGTCTCGAACGCACCGGAAGCCGGATTGTAGCGCGCGGCCCCGGCGTTGAAAAATCCGAACCAGAGGCTCCCGTCGGGCGACTTCCACGAAGACTGGACAATATCGCCCGGGAGGCCGTCATGCAGGGGGGTATATGACCTCTCAAGCATTCCCTCGCGATACACCTCAAGCCCGCCCACATCCTTGCCGGTCCAGAGCCTGTGGTCATCGTCGAAAAGGAAGGTGAAGACACTGCTTTCCGAGTTCATGCCCCCGTCATATATCTCCGGGCTAACCGCATGGAGCCGGAATGCCGGCATATTCCCCGAGATCAGGTTTACCCCGCCGCCCCAGGTGCCTGCCCATATGTTGTCGTAACGATCCTGGCATATGCTTCTCACCGACGGACTCGAAAGCATCCCCTTCCCCTTACCCGAGGGAATCGATGTCACTTCGGCCATCACAGGAGAGGAAAAGATACTGTCGCCAAGTCCCATGGAAGCCAGTCCGCCCCTCTCCATGGCTATCCAGAGACGGTTGTCGCTGAACTGGCGCATATCGCTCACCTTATGGCGCAAGGCTGGATGATATCTGCTGAAATCCACAAACGATCCCTCCTCACAATCGAACAAGGAGAGACCGGCGTCGCTTCCCACCCAAATGTTGCTCATGGAGTCTTTATAAACACACGAGATGTTGGCACTGGGCAACGCATCCAGTCTCTTCGGATCAGGCATGAAGTTACGCGCCGTCATATGTCGCACGTCGATCACCGTCAGTCCATGATGCTCATGGGCCACATAAAGGAATCCGTCTCCCCCGTCGGTCATCGTCCACACCGAAGCATCGGGCATCCCCTTCACGGTGGAGGCATTGAAATGGGTGAACTTCCCTGTCTTAGGATCGAGATGGTCAATGCCTCTCCAGAAAGTCGACACCCATATGCCGCCGTCGGCCGCGGGCGCCACATAGGTCACATCGTCGGTGATGAGGCTCGAAGGGTCGGATGGGTCATGACTGTAGGCCGTGAATTCGTCTTTCTCGTAGTCATAAGCGTTGAGCCCGGCCCGCGCCGTGCCGATCCAGAGCACAGGAAGCCTGGGGTCATCGAGTATGCAGTTGAGTTCGTTGCCGGTGATGCTGCCCCGCGCCGACTGCTCCTCCTTGAAGAACGTGCGGAAATTATGACCGTCGAACCGGTTCAGGCCCTCGTCGGTGGCCACCCATATGAATCCTTGCTTATCCTGCACGATCCCCACCACATGGTTGTTGCTCAGGCCCCTCTCCACTCCTATACGGGTAAGCGAGAGATCCTGACGGCCTGAAGCCGACACGGCGCAGGTTGACAGTCCGAGCAATATGGTCGCCGCGCAAGCGAGTATTTTCCCTTTCATGGTCAGGTGTATTCTTGGTTCCTTTTGTTTTGGTTTGAAGTTTTCCTGTTCAAAATTAAGTCTTTCCGTGTAAACCGACCGCAAAATTACAATCATAAATTATGCATTGCATGAATTGTGTATCAACATTGACTGATTTGTAAAAGCCTACTCCACCGCTATAATATAAATTTGCACCGTCAGGCCGGGATACCGCACCGAGCGCTATGGCCCCACACCTAATAATAAGAGATTTTTCAGCGAATTTATCAACTTAAAACCAATAATAATCTTAGAATCGCATGAAACTGTTTTCAACATGTCTCGCGACGGGTATCTGCCTGTCGGCGATCGCAGGACTCTCCTCCTGCAGCGATGATGACTGGAAAGACGTTGACGGCGCCAACCCTGAAGTGCAGCTTGTGTCTGTCCACGAGCGCACCGAGGCGGGACGTTCCATCAAAGTCAAAGGCCAGCTGGCCGACAACGACGGCATCTCAACGATCGACCTCGTCTGCCACGAACTCAATCTCAACAAACGTATCGACCTGATCGACATCTACGGCGAGCCGCAGAAGAGCTACGATCTCGACTACGAATTCAAGATCCAGGAATCACAGCCTGGTGATGCCTTCACCATTGATGTGGTGACCACCGACATCGGCGGACGCGAGGACCGCCAGCAAGTGAAGGTCACTCTCGACGGAGACTTCACTTATCCGGTTTTCTCGGCGGCTCCCGACAAGGAGATCACCGTGATCCTCAAACCGTCGACTTCGTTCAATCTCCAGTTTACGGCTGAAGACAACCGTGTGATCGACTATGTGGAGATCGACCTCAAAGACATCACAGCCGGAGAGGAAGGCGCGCAGTCGCTTGAGGGCTTCCCCCGCCGCGTGGAAGGCAACGGCACAGGACGTCTGGAGTTCTCCGAGAGACTCGCACTCCCCAACGAGGCCGCCACATTGAAAGCCACAATCACAGCCTACGACCGAGAGGCAAACGAAGCTCCCCACGCCACAGTGGTAAACTCGGTTATCACCGTGTCGGAACTTCCCGACCTTCCGGCCATCTATCTTGCCGACGTGGCGACAGCCGCAGAACTCAACAGCGATGTCTTCGGAGTGCCTATGGTGATGGACCACGTAGGGCCCTATAAGTATCGCGTGCGCTACTACAATCAAAAGGCAGGAACAGAGATCTGCTTCCTCGCGCAGAAGACTGACTTCGGCCCTATCTGCTTCGGTCCGGATCCCACCAATCCCGAGATGCTCGGCGACGATCCGAATGAAGTCGGTCGCATCAAACTCGATCAGGCAGGCGTATATTATCTGATCGACGTCAACACGCTCGACCGCACCTACAAACTCTCCACCTATCCTGTGGCAGAAGCCATCAACCCTGTGTCGCACATGCATTACGGACAGAATGACCTCAACACGTGGTGGGAGACAAATCCTGACAAAGACGGCGACATATGGTGGCAGGAATGGTGGTTCGGCCCTACCAACGGCCCCAACGGCGACAATCCCGACAAAGTGCCCCACATGACGCAGGATCCCGCCAACCCCAACATCTTCATTTACGATGACTGGAAGCTCGACGGCGGCCAGGATCTGAACTTCACATTCCACAACTGGCACTCACATGGATGGTGGAACTTCACGGCATGGCGCGTAGACGACTCAAAAGATCCGAGCAAGTTCATGTATTATGGCAACTACATCCCGGCCACCTCTCACTATGCAAGCAACGACGACTATTTCAAGTTCAAATATCTTGACATGGATCCCGAGGAATACAAGTTCATGTATCCCAACGGAGGCGACGGTTTCCAGACCGGAAGCTGGGGAGACGAGGGCTATCGCAAGAACTTCGTTCCTGACAACTGGGTCAACACCACAGTCACCGTTTCCGGCACCTATACACTGATTTTCGACGCACATACAGAACGCGCGCGTCTCGTGCCGAAGAAATGACAACCTTCTCAGGCCGGCGGGATCGCGTCCCGCTTTTCCGCCGCCCCTTTCCCTTTTGATAATTCCACTATTTAGACATCAATCATGAAAAAATACATTCTGACCTTATGCCTCGCGCTCATAGGCCTCTCGGCCATGGCGCAGAACATCGCCGTCCGCGGACAGGTCACTTCCAAGGCCGATGGCGAGCCTCTGATCGGAGCCACCGTACGCGTGCAGGGCACCAATCAGGGCACAGCCACCGACATCGACGGCAACTATACCCTGAATAATGTCGATCCAAAAGCGACTCTCATCTTCAACTATGTGGGCTTCGCGGAGCTTACAATCCCCGTGAAAGGACAGTCCGTGATCAACGCCGAACTCTCGGAGACGGCATCATCGCTCGACGAACTCGTGGTGGTGGGCTACGGTGTGGCCAAGAAAAGCGACCTTACCAGCTCGATTTCCACCATCAAGGGCTCGGAAATCAATGAGATCGTGACCGGAAACGCCATGGACGCCCTCCAGGGACGTGTGCCCGGCGTGCAGGTGGCATCAGGCGGCGGCCCGGGCACCACCCCGAAGGTAATGGTGCGCGGTGTCACCACCGTGGGCGACGGCAGCCCACTCTACGTGGTTGACGGTGTGCCCCTCAACTCCAACAACATCAACTTCATCAACAACAACGATATCGAGAGCATGGAGGTGCTGAAAGACGCTTCCGCGTCGGCCATCTATGGTACGCGAGCCTCCAACGGTGTCATCATCATCACCACCAAGAAGGGAAAAGCCGGAAAGACATCGGTCGACTTCTCCGCTTCCGTGGGTTGGCAGCATATCGACAAACCCTCGATCGCAGGTGCCAACGAATATGAGAAGGTATTCAACAAGCGCTATGAGAACGACGGCCGTGTCGCTCCCTGGAATTCCCCCTATGTGGACTATGCCGACGTCGACGGCACAGACTGGTGGGATGAAGTGGTCAACAGCGCGGCTCTCGTGCAGAACTACTCGCTCTCCGTGCGCGGAGGCAACGAGAAGTATGTCTATGGTCTTTCCGTGGGCTATTTCAAGAACAACTCCCAGTTCGACTACGGCTACTGGGAGAAACTCAACGTGCGCCTCAACACCGAATATAACTTCACAAGCTGGCTGAAAGCCGGTATCGACCTGGCCCCCAACATGGAGAAATGGGAGAACACCCCCAACCTCTTCAGCGCGGCCCGCAGCATGGACCCAACGACACCCGTGTTCCGCCCCGAGGACGAGTGGGATCCCTCCAACCCGATGAACAACTATGAGCGCTCCTACAACAACCAGGAGTGGAACCCCGCGGCTTCCCTGGCACGTATGGACAACAAGACCACCAAGATGGCCCTCCTCATGAACCCATACATCCAGATCCAGCCCATCAGGCAGCTCACGCTGCGCACCCAGTTCGGTGTGAACGCATGGTATCAGCGCAACGACTACTACAACTACGCATTCCACATCGACGCACTCGAGCAGAATACCAAAAACAGCACGGGCCGCAACTATTCCGACCAGCTCAACTGGACATGGAACAACACGGCAACCTATATCGACACATTCGCCGAGAAACACAACCTCACAGCCATGGTAGGCTTCACGGCGGAGCGCTACGCCAACTGGTGGGCCAACGCCTCGCGTCAGGACATCCCCGGCATGAGCGACCTTCTCCATGAGGTCAGCGCCGGCACAGGCGACCAGTTCGCCTCCGGCAGCGCCTCCTATCAGACCCTGGCCTCGGCTCTCGGACGTATCATGTATAACTACGACAGCCGCTACTATCTGACAGCATCCATGCGTTACGATGGAAGCTCAAAATTCCCGAAAGGCAACAAGTGGGCTTCTTTCCCCTCTGTCTCCGTAGCCTGGCGTCTGTCGGAGGAAGCGTTCATGGAGAGCACACGGAGTTGGCTTGACAACGCGAAAGTGCGTTTCGGCTGGGGTAAGGTCGGCAACCAGAACATCGACCCGGGTCTCTTCATGTCTACCCTCAACAACGGCGTGAACTACGTGTTCGGCACGACCCCCACACGCTACCCCTCCACCATCATGGCACAGCTCGGCAACCCCAACCTGAAATGGGAGACCGTGGAGGATATCGACTTCGGTCTTGACCTCACTCTCCTCCAGAACCGTCTGAACGTGACCTTCGACCTCTATCAGAAGACCTCGCACGACATGCTCTACGCCCGTCAGAGCCAGCTCATCATGGGTCTGCCGACCTGGATGGGAGCATTGACCCAGAACATCGGCGAGATGCGTGCCCGTGGCTGGGAGCTCTCTCTCGGATGGCGCGACAAGGCCGGCGAGCTTGGGTATGATCTCGGCATGCAGCTCTCGAGCGTGCGCAACAAGGCGATCCGATTCTCGGGCGACGGCCCTGTGTGGACCGGCGACGGTATGCCCGAGAGCATCATCCGCAATGAAGACGGAGGCCTTATCTCCCGATTCTACGGTTATCAGGCCGACGGTCTTTTCCAGAACTGGGAGGAGGTATACGCCCACACCAACGAGCATGGTAAGCTTATCCAGCCTGACGCGCAGCCCGGCGACATCCGCTTCCTCGACCTCAACCACGACGGACAGCTCAACGACTCCGACAAGAAATATATCGGCAACCCCTATCCCGACCTGATGCTCGGCTTCAACATCGGTCTCAACTGGAGAGGATGGGACTTCGCAGCCAACTTCTACGGCACATTCGGCAATGATATCTTCAACCTGCAGCGCTCCCGCTATTCCGGAGCAAGCGGCCAGAACGTCTACGCAGGCACTCTCGCCAAGGCATGGAGCGGAGAAGGCTCGACCAACGACATACCGCGTCTGTCGTACAACGACCTCAACCAGAACTACACACGCGTGTCGAGCTTCTTCGTGGAAGACGGCAGCTACATGCGCTGCAAGCTCATGACCCTGGGCTACACTCTCCCGGCAAGCATAATGGGCGACATCAACCTCCGCGTCTATTTCTCGGCACAGAACCTGTTCACCATCACCGGATACTCCGGCATGGATCCTGAGCGTCCCTTCTACGACGGTGGCGCCATCGAGACCGGCATAGACCGCAGCAACTATCCCACGCCCAAGACATTCCTTTTCGGCGTAGACCTCAAATTCTAAATTCTGACTGACACAATGAAAAAACTGATATATACACTCGCAGCTGCCGCAGCGCTGACCACAATGGCCTCGTGCGACGATTTCCTCACCGAGGAGATCCGCGGCACAGAGAACCTCGACACTTATTTCGGGAGCGCCGACGAAGTCAACTCCTACGTGGGAGGATGCTATTACGAAATCGCCAAAGGCGGCGGTTGGTGGCAGATCTACAACACCTGGCTCCTCTCCGACATGACCACCGACGACCTCTGGGACGGCAACACCACCCAGGACGACGGCTATCAGGATATAACACACTTCATGCCCAACGCTCCGACAAACGGAATCATCCAGAACTTCTGGGGCGCACGCTATCAGGGTATCACCACCTGCAACATCGGAATAGCCCGCATACCCTCCGCCCCCATGGACGAGACACTGCGCGACCAGCGTCTCGCCGAGGTCCGCTTCCTGCGCGCCTTCTTCTATTTCGACCTTGTCCGCAACTTCGGCGGGGTGCCTCTCGTCACAGACTTCACAGGCTCCACCGAAGGGATAGAGAGAAGCTCCGCGGAGGAGTGCTACAAGTTCATCGAGGATGAACTCAAGGCTGTGGCAGCCGTGCTTCCCCAGCGCAGCGCCTACGCCGCGTCCGACATGGGGCGCGCCACACGCGGAGCCGCTCTCGGCATCCTCGGGAAGGCTCAGCTCTACCAGGGTAAATGGGAGGAGGCAAAGGCCACTCTAAAGACCCTCATCGACGAAGGGGAGTATGAACTTCTCCCCAACTTCGGAGATGTCTGGAGCGTGAAATACAACAACAGCAAGGAGTCGATCTTCGAGGTGCAGCAGATGTATGGTGGCGACCAATATGCCCTCGGCGGCGCGCTGACTGTCGTGACCGGATGCCGCAACGGCGTGGGCGACGGTTGGTCGTGGGGACAGCCCACCTCCGATCTTGAGAACGCCTTCATCGCCGCAGGCGACACGGAGCGTCTCCGCTGGACTATCATCAAGACCGCATGCACGGAAATAGCCGGCGAGAACGATTTCCAGAAATTCATCGACAACAACTCGGCCGTCTGCAAGATCACTGACGCCAAGTTCGAGGGATTCAAGGAGGATTTCGGCTGGACTGACGAGACCTACAACACGACCTATATCATCGACCCGTCGCAGCACAAGTCAGCGCGTATCATCCGCAAATATTTCCTTCCGCTTGAGGACCGTCCCGAGATCTACAATATCGATAAGATACCCCTCAACCACCGTGTGCTCCGCTATGCCGACGTGCTGCTGATGTATGCCGAGGCATGTGCCGAGACCGGCGACAACGCCAACGCCCAGTCGGCCCTCAATGAGGTGCGCGCACGTGTGGGCCTCGCTCCCGTCACCTCCACAGGCACCGCCCTCCGCGATGCCGTGCGCGCGGAGCGCCGTCTGGAGCTCGCCCACGAGCAGTGCCGTCTCTACGACCTGCGCCGCTGGGACTGCGAGAACGGCAAGAAGATGATGAGCAACGTCTTCGGCCCCGACGGATCTTTCGTGAAATACAATACCGGCGACAATGCCGATATGTATGAGAAATGGAACCAGGGCGAGCCTTCTTCGAAAGGCACCCGCTTCTCCGAGAGCCGCGACCTCCTCTGGCCTATCCCCCAGTATGAGGTGCAGCACTCCAACGGCGCCATCGTCCAGAATCCCGGATATTGACAGGTTATCTTGCAGGAGCCTCCGCGATGGCTCCTGCAAGATTCCTTAAAATTCCGTAATCATTCAAAACGCGGACATTTACTGATAGGATATCACGTTATCAAAGAGGGAGGCCCTGAATGAATCCCTGCCGGCCTCCCTCTTTTTTCAATCATCAGCCGACGACTTGATTTTCCTATCCCACTCTCCAACCCCCAAAACATCCATAAAATGAAATTCAACAAATTCCTACTTTGCGGCGCCATAGCCCTCTCCCTGTGCGCCTGCGGCAGCGATGATCCCGGAGAATCCACCAAACGCCCGGCCGGAGGCGATGAGCCTGACAAGCCGGAGACTCCTGTAGATCCTGACGCCGTCGTGTCGCCCAAACCGGCATTCACACTCGCCACACAGCAGATAAGCGTCGACCCCTCGAAGACCTATCAGGAGATGGAAGGCTTCGGAGCCTCCGACTGCTGGCTCCCCAACTGGATTGGACAGTACTGGAGCTCAAGCCGCCTGCAGATAGCCAACTGGCTCTTCTCGCAGAAAATCTCCGGAGGCAAGCCCCAGGGGATCGGCCTCTCGATGTGGCGCGTCAATCTCGGCGCAGGCACAGCCGACGCCCCCGGCGGCGGAGGAATAGACAGCGACAATGCCAACAACCGCGCGGAGGCATTCCTGGCGACAGGCGGAAACTACGACTGGACCAAATGCGCCGGTCAGCGATGGTTTATGGAGCAGGCGAAAAACAACGGAGTGGAGAGTTTCGTGCTCTTCAGCAACTCCCCTCTCGTGCAGTATACCAAAAACGGCCAGGGCCGCTCCGACTCCAAGGGTCAATCCAACCTCAAGGACGACTGCTATGATGACTATGCCGCATATATGGCGGAGGTAGCCGCCCACTTCTCAGAGGAGGGCTACAAGATCACCCATATCTCCCCCGTCAACGAACCCCAGTATGACTGGGACGGCACGGCGCAGGAGGGATCGGGCTGGCAGAACACACAGGTGGCGCAGCTTGCGCGCGAACTCGACAAGGCGCTCGACTCCCAGGGGCTCAACACACTCATATCGCTCGGAGAGACCGCCGACTGGACCGCGACCTATTCCGGAGAGAAAGGACGCAAGAACACTATCGACGCTTTCTTCAATCCCGCGTCTGAAGCTTATGTGGGCGACCTCAAGCACATAGCCCGCCATATCGGAGGACACAGCTACTGGACTTTCGACAACTGGAACGAGATGCGGAATGTGCGCCGCAACGTCAAGACCGCCGCCGATGCCCGAGGAATAGCCGTATGGCAGACGGAATGGTCGATGCTCGACAAGGAACCTTCGGAACTCAGCGGCACCTACGACCAGGTGTCGGAATTCGACATAGCCCAGTATATGTCGCGCATCATCCACAACGACATTACCATGGCAGGCTGCACATCGTGGTCTTACTGGACAGCCATGTCGGTGGAACGCTGGAGCCAGAAAAACCGTTTCGAGCTTATAAAGACCACCCCCTCGGGAGGCAACTACAGCAACGACTTCACCTCGGGAGGCTCGATCGAGGCCACGCCCAACCTCTGGGTGCTCGGCAACTACAGCCTCTTCGTACGCCCGGGCTACAAGCGCTGCGATCTTACCCTCAAGGAGAGCAAAGACTTCTTCGGCACCGCCTATGTGGCCCCCGACGGCAGCCGTCTGGTGCTTGTAATCACCAATTATGACAAACAGAGAGGCGTAAATCTCGACATGCCCCTCCCCTCGGGCGCGAAGGCTGTCTACACCTATACCACCACAGCCGACAAGACCCTGAGGCAGGAGCGTTTCAACACCGCCGACAAGGTCTTCGTCGACCCCGCGTCGGTCACCACCGTGGTCTACGAATTCTGACCCCGACATACAACCGCCACGAATACCGGGGCGCGACCATCGCCGTCACGCCTCACCGAGACCCCGCCACAAGGCGGGGTCTTCTGTTTATACGCTACAGGAAACACACAAAACGACCGTGCTCCACAATATAAAACATAAAACTCCGTTATAAAAGAATTATATCCACTACACGAACCGAACTGATAGCCACCATATGAAAGTCGATACACTCATGAGACTCCTTTTGGCATTGATATGCGTCATCATGCCGGCTATACCCCTGAGCGCAGATGAAGGCAAAGCGGGGAAGAGGCTTGTCATCATAAATTCATACAACGAGGGGGCGCCTTGGGCGCAGGATTTCGTGACACGCATACTTCAGGAGGTATCCTCCCGTCGCGGGGTTGCCACAATTGAGACCATACATCTCAACTGCACGACAATACACAATGCGGAAGACTATGAGGATATGGCCAAGGGTCTGTTCAGGACACTTGCCAACCGCCATCCCGACTATCTCGTGCTTATCGGCAACTTCGCCTTCACCCTGCGCGACAGATTCGTGGAGAACTGGGGGGATCTCCCCATGGTGCTCATATCCATGTCTGACAGCCTCGGCGACATGGACTACTATTTCACGCATCCGGAAGAGAGCGCCGACACCGTAAGGCCGGAGATGACTCCTATCAGCACCCTGCGCGACAGCTACAACTTCACGATGGTGGTCTGTCCCAACAAATACCGCGAGACCGTCGACATGATGCGCCACATGTTTCCCGGCATGCGCAGGCTCGTCTTCATCGCCGACCCGCTCTACGTCAACCGCGCGCTGAGCCGCGACATCGAGTCATATCTCAACGCCGAATATCCCGGCATGGACTACGAATGGCTTGTGGGGAGCGAGGAAAACGGGCGCCGCCTCAAGCAATATCTCGACAGCGAGGATCCCTCCACAGGACTTCTCCTCTCCACCTGGTTCTACGAAAAACAGAATGTGCACGGTTATCCGCAGCTCATAGCCGGGGAGGCGCGCATGATCTCCGGCATCAGGCGCCCTGTGTTCGGGCTTCGCTACTCCTATCTCGACTATGGCATCCTGGGAGGCGTCTTCGTGTCGCCTGAGCGCTCATGGCATTACGCCCGCCGCGCGATAATGGAGATGCTCGCCGACCACGACCTCCGGAAAGTGCCGGTGCGCACTGTGAAGGAAGCATACCCTGTGGTCAACTACCCCGTACTTGAGAAAGACGGCTACTCTCCCGACATATGTCCGCCCGGCACCCGGTTCATCGACCGCCCCGAGACCCTCTGGGAGCAATACTGGATGCTTATAATAGCCTGCGGAGTGGCTTTCGTGGCCTTGATAGCGCTTGTGGCCGCCATTGCCGTAGGCAACCGCCGCACACGCAGGATGCTCGGCATGCGCGACCGCCTGATAAAGGGGATGCCCGTGGCCTACAGCCGCGCGATAGTGTCGGCCGACGGTTTACGCGGCATTTCCACCACCGACTACACTCTCAGCAACGACGGATTCGGACGCCTCCTCTCGATGATGGCCGACAAATCGCCCGACACTCCGCTGATCTCCGACGAACACTTCCGCGAGGCTTTAAGGAAAGGGGCCATACGCTTCACCTGCGATTTCCACGATACGGGCATATTCTATGAGTTCTTTCTCATCCATGACCCCGCCGCGCGTGAAAGCGGCTGCGGAGAGGCCGTCGACGTCTTCGCGGTCGACATCACAGAGCTCAAGCGAAAGGAGGCGATGCTGATTAAGGCAACGGAAAAAGCCGAGGAATCTGACCGCCTCAAACTCGCCTTCCTGGCCAACATGAGCCATGAGATCCGCACCCCGCTGAATGCCATTGTCGGATTCTCCGACATACTGTGCAACACTTCCGACCCGGTCAGGAGAGAGCGGTTCGTCAACATAATCCACACCAACAACCAGCTGCTGCTGAAACTCATCAACGACGTGCTCGACGTGGCCAAGATCGAATCGAACACCCTCGAGTTCATCTACCGTCCCGTGGAGCTGAATGCCCTGCTCGCCGACATCGAGGGCACCGCGGCGCTCCGGTTGCCCGAGGGTGTGACGCTCGAATGCCGCCCGGGGAGAGAGGAACTCCTGATTGAGACCGATCCCGACCGGCTAAACCAGGTGCTCGCCAACCTGCTGTCCAATGCCTCCAAATTCACTACTGAGGGGAGCATAACCTTCGGCTACGACGTGCGCGCCAACGACATACGTTTCTATGTGCGCGACACCGGGAAAGGCATATCCCCCGAGGATCTTCCGCGTCTCTTCACTCGCTTCACGAAACTCGACAGATTCACGCAGGGCAACGGCCTCGGGCTCTCCATATGCAAAAGCATCGTGGAGCGGCTTGGCGGAGAGATAGGCGTCGAGTCCTCACCCGGCTCCGGCACGCTCTTCTGGTTCACGCTTCCTATACGCCCGACCGGTGAAAAACTCTGATAAAACCTAAAAACAATATCATATATGATAGACAAGACGATCACTTTCGAATCATGGGAAGAGACTCCATTTCCCGACCGGAACGACCCTAAAAACGACAACGGCGATACTCTCGGAGATTCCCTTGCCGATGAGAATCCAGTCCCGCGCATGGCCGGACTGAAGATCCGCACCGCCCAGTCGCACACATGTCCCACCCTGCTTGTGGCGGAAGACAATGAGACGAACTATCTTCTATACGCCACAATCCTGGAAGAGAGCTTCAATCTCGTGCATGCCGCCGACGGATGCGAGGCGGTCGATCTTTTCGAGGAGGTGAACCCCGACCTTGTGCTCATGGACATCAACATGCCACGCATGGACGGCTACGAGGCAACCAAGATAATCCGCGGGAAATCGCAGACCGTGCCCGTCATCGCCGTGACGGCATACGCGTTCTCCAGCGACGCCACACGCATGCGTGAGAACGGCTTCGACAGTTTCATCAGCAAACCCATCGACGCCTCCCTCCTCCTCAGCGAGATAAACCGCTGCCTCTCAAAAGGAGCCTGACCCCGCGCTCATGAAATCAAGGCGGCATCCCCCTCGGGAGATGCCGCCTCTTCATAGAATTTAATGCCCAAAATTTACTTACTACTGTCATAAAACCGCATTCAATGTCTCACGACATCTCCCGCAGCCGGCAGCTGACTTATGCTGCCATATTCTAACTTCTGTATTTTTGCAATTCATTTAAGCAACCGCTTGATCTCGCTCTCCAGGCGCTCGGCGTTGACCGGTTTCGACACATAGCTGTTGAAACCGTTCTCCATTATGCGCGTGCGGTCGGAGGCGAAGGCATAGGCTGTCACGGCTATCACCGGCACAGTCTCCGACACCTGGCGTATGCGCCTCGTGGCCTCGTAGCCGTCCATCAACGGCATGTTGATGTCCATCAGTATCAGGTCGGGCCGCTTCTCCTCATATATCTCCACAGCCTCGCGTCCGTTCCAGGCGTGCAGGAGGTTGTAGTCATCCTCAAGCATCGATGATATCAGGAAATAGTTGCTCTCGTTGTCTTCCGCCACGAGCAGGGTCTTGCGTTCCCTGTGCATGGGAGCCGGCGCGGGGGGCGCGACGGCTCCATCCGTGTCGGTGTCGCCACCCTCGAGCGGAGTGGCCGGGATCGTGAACCAGAAGAGCGACCCCTTCCCTATTCCCGCCGATTCCACGCCGATCTCCCCGCCGAAACGCTCCACGATCTCCTTGCATATCGAGAGGCCCAGCCCCGTACCCTCCTCGCGGTCGTTCTGCTTCGAGAAGCGCTTGAAAAGCAGGGGCTGTTTCTCGGGGGCGATCCCCATACCCGTGTCTTTCACGAAGAAATAGATCGAATCGGGCCATAGCTCGTAGCCGAATGTGATGCTGCCGCGCGAAGTGAACTTGATGGCGTTCGTCAGCAGGTTGATGAGCACCTGGCTGAGGCGCTCGGGGTCGGTCGATATGCGGCATTCGGCAGCCCCCATCACCGCATTGAGCATCGTGCGGGGCTGCACCCGGAAGCGGACGGTGCTGTCCACCGACAGCAGAAGCTCGTTGAGGTCTGTCTCCCTGTCGCGGAACTTCAGCTCCCCCTCCGTCATCTTAGCCATGTCGAGCACATCGTCCACAAGCTGCATCAGCAGACGGGTGTTGGTCTCTATCTGGGCCACATATCTCCTCTTCTTCTCCTCATCGCCGGTCTCCGCAAGAAGCCGCGAGAAGCCCGCTATCGCATTCACGGGAGTCTGTATCTCATGGCTCATGTTGGCGATATACGGCAGATTGTCGGCCCCGGAGGCGACTGTTCCGGCCTCCATCGCGGTGACAACCATCAGTCCCTCGGGAAGATACTCCCCCTCCACTCTGTAGGATGCCGGCGCAGCGCCGGCCGGAGCACTCACCGTCAGCGGGCCGAAGCCGGCCCCGGCGGCTATCCCCTCCTCTATGCTCCGCACCACTGCCGGATCGGTCTCCACGACCTCCTCGGGGCCTCGGCGGTTGCGATATACTATCTCATGTCTGCGGTCTGCCACGGCCACATAGGCCTTCACATGCCGTAACACCGCTTCAAGATTCAATGCCATGATATATTATTCTTTAGAGCGTTTCTTAATAAATATCTTCAATCCTGTCGCCTTCCGAGCGGGAGGGTGAACCAGAACAGGGATCCCCGCCCGGGTCCCCTCGATTCCGCGCCGATCTCTCCTCCGAGCTTCTCCACAATGCTCTTGCTTATGGAGAGTCCCAGACCTGTGCCCTGCACGAAATTGTCGAGTTTCGTAAACCGCTCGAACAGTTTGTCTATGTCCTCGTGCGCGATCCCCTTTCCGGTGTCGCGCACGAAAAGATACACCTCCTTATCTCTGACCTCGTAGCCGAACGTGATGCTCCCCCTGGGCGTGAACTTGATGGCGTTCGTCAGCAGGTTGATGAGCACCTGGCTCACGCGCTCCTGGTCTGTGTCGACCACACATTCCGGCGCGCCGGCCACCATGTTGAGCGCCACCTGCCGAGGCAGACGCATCCTCACGGTCCCCTCCACGGTCTCCAGCAGCTTGTTGAGATCCACGGGGGCGATGTTTACCTCAAGCGTGTTCGACTCCACTTTCTCCGTGTCGAGCACGTCGCCGATGATCTTGAGCAGCAGCTCGTTGTTGAGTTCTATGAGATTGACGAAGCGCTCGCGCTTCGCCGTATTGTCGGTCTTGATCAGGAGCCTCGAGAAGCCCACTATCGCGTTGAGCGGCGTGCGTATCTCGTGGCTCATGTTGGCAAGGAAAGCCATCTTCTGCCGGTCTGACTCCGTGGCTTTCTCCCGCGCCTCTATAAGCATCGCCTCCTTCCTCTTCTGGTCGGTGATGTCTACGGCGAATATGTCGAGCTCGCCGTCCTTCCCCTTGTCATCGTCGTTGATGCTGGCCATAAACTCGTAATCGGTGTCGCTCTTCTCAAAATGATGGGAGAAGCGCACTATCCGCCGCTCGCGCAGCAATTTCTCCACAAACGCCGAGATCATACGGTTGTCGAAGAGTTTCGAGGGCTTCCCGGGGAGGGAGTTGCAGAGCAGAAGATTGGTGAACATGTCGTTGTAGCCGTGATAGTCCACATCCGTCACGTTCCCGCCGCTGTCGCGGCGCACTGTCGCCTGAGAGTAGCCGATCGGCATCTTCCCCACCAGGCAGTCGCGGGCGCGGAGCATCTCTATCCGTTTCTTCTGATAGATGATCTTGAAGGTCACGATGCCCGCCGCCAGAAGCAGTATAGCCCCCACCGCGATGAAGTGGAAGCGGTATTGCTCCCAGGGGGTGGCCGGACGGTTGAGGAAGACCGTGCCCGGCGGACACGAGCTGACGGGCACGCTGTCGCGCACGAGCATGGGATAGTTCACCATCGGGAACCATGTATCCACACGCCGGAAGGGCACCTTCCTCATGTCTTTGTCGGCCAGGAGGTCGTCGAGTGCCTCGAATATGTCTTTGCGCTGCTCCTCGGGCGAGGGGAAGCAGCCCCCCATTATGCCGTAGCTGAAATATGCCGAACGGAGCCCGAACACGGGGCGGCGTCCCCCCGTTATCATGCGCGCCTCCCCGGCTATCAGCTGAGGATAGCCGTGGATCGTGATGCGCTCGAAAAACCAGGTGGAGAGCAACAGCCCCGTCGCGGGGTCGTTGTTGCTGAGATACTGCTGCAGCAGTTTCCCGTTTTCGTCGCTCGCCACAAGCCATTCATATTCCATGCCGGGATATTCCTCCGCGAGGTAATCCTTTATCTGGTGGCTCAGGTGCCGGTTGAGATAGAGCGCGTCGGCCACGAACACCAGCCGCCTCATGTCGGGAAACATCTGCTTCATCATCCCTATCGTCTCCTTGTAGAGGTTGGGGGCATGCACGAGCGTGAAGTCATACTTCCCCTGCAGCTCGCTGAGCGGGCGCAGCCCGGAGCATGTCGCGCTGTCGTCGTCGGAGTGCGTGAAGTAGAAATCCAGGGGGCCGTATTGGTCCGACTGGGCCACCAGGAGCATCGGCACGTCGCCCCATTGCTCCACGATCACGTCGCGGAGGGTGAACGAGAAGTTACCCACCAGCACCAGATAGTCCGGCCTCCTCCCTGCATAGCGCGCCAGGAAGCCTTTCTTCATGTTCTCGTAGTCTGCCGCGTTGTGTATCAGCGTGGAGTTCAGATAGACCACCTCCGTGGCCGTGAATCCCTTACGGTTGGATATCTCGTTGAGCACCGGGGTCACGATCTCCTGAGCCCACGGCGCCCCGTCGTTGTATGAGTTGATGATAAGGAGCCTCTTCCTCTCCGCGCCGAGCGCGTGGGGGGGATGGAGACAGAGCGATACAAGGATCGCGAATATGACGGTTGCGGTTCTCATAAGCTTGTCTCTCTCTTCTTTATGCAGGCCGAAACCCGCGGATTAACTATGCCGCAGTCCACACACTCCGGCGCACGGGCCCCCTCCAGGTCGAGAGTCTCGAAGCAGCTGTGGTCTACGCAATGCACCACAACGTCGTATGGCCCCGCCGCCATGACCTCCTCCAGCTCTCCCGTCACGGGGAGCTCGCCGTATTCGGCCCTGACCCCCTCAAGATCGACCACCGGATCATAAGCCACCACCTTCGAGCCGTAGCGGCGCAGGCTCGTGAAGGTGTCGTAGGTCTTCGTGTTGCGTATGTCGGGGCAGTCCTTCTTGAAGGAGAACCCTAATATGAGTATCCGTGCCTCGTTGAGGGGCATGTTGCGCCGGTTGAGCGCCTCCACCACCTGGTCGGCGAGATAGAAGCCCATCGACTCGTTGACGCTCCGCGCCTCTGTCATCAGCCGGGGATGCATTCCGTGGAGCTCCGCCTTCCTGATCAGGTAGTAGGGATCCACGCTTATGCAATGCCCCCCGACAAGCCCGGGATGGAAGTCGAGGAAATTCCATTTCGTCGACGCCGCCTCGAGCACCTCCTCGGTGTCTATCCCCAGGGCGTTGAACACTTTCGCCACCTCGTTGATGAAGGCGATGTTCACGTCGCGCTGCGTGTTCTCGACAATCTTCGCGGCCTCGGCCACCCTTATGGAGGGGGCGCGGTAGGTGCCTCCCCTCACCACCGACGAATAGACCCTCTCGACCCTGTCGGCCGCCTCCGGTGTCGATCCCGACACGATCTTGCAGATATTGGCCACCGTGTGCACCCTGTCGCCGGGGTTGACGCGCTCCGGCGAATACCCCACGCTGAAATCCCTGTCGCAGACGAGGCCCGACGCCTTCTCTATCAGCGGGATGCAGAATTCCTCGGTGGTGCCGGGATAGACGGTGCTCTCGAAGACGGCGATATCGCCCGGAGAAATAACCTTGCCGATGGTCTCCGAGGCCTGCTGGAGAGCCCGCAGGTCGGGTTCGTGGCTGGAATTGACCGGTGTAGGGACGGCCACGATATAGAACGAGCAGCCGCGCAGGGCCTCCACGTCGTCCGTGCACCTCAGGCCCCCGCCGAGGGCGGCGCGGAGCTCCGCGGGCGTCACCTCCTTCGTGGAGTCGTAGTGGCCGTTGATCTCCCGCAGCCTTCGCGCCGATATGTCGAAGCCCGTCACGTCATATCGCGTGGCGAACAGGCAGGCCAGCGGCAGGCCCACATATCCCAGTCCTATTATCCCTATCCTTTCGTTCCGGTTGTTCCGGCAGTTGAGGTCCATTGTCAGTTCAGTTCCTTGTTAAGTCGCAATTCCTTGCGGTTTATGATTCATAATCCCTCGGCGAGCGCTACGGCCGAGGTCTTCTCCGGGTTCCATTTGTCGCGGTATGAGGTGCGGAAGAAGATCTCCGCGGTGTGGCCCGCCAGGCGCGCCACCCTCAGGAAATAGCCCATGTAGAGCGTGTGGAACAGCAGCAGCGCGCCCAGGCGCCGCTCCTGCCGCGAGCGTTCCGACACCACCTGCATCGCCACGAACGCCATGATCGAGAAGGAGAGACGTATGAGCCAGCCCACGATGATGATGTCGGCGATACGGTCGGCGTTGCTCAGGAAGAGCGTGATGATGTAGAAGAGCCATATGTAGTTGAAGACGCAGTCGTAGATGATGCAGTCCAGGTTGGAGATCATGTTGGAGAAGGAGAAGTTGCGGTTGCTCCAGAAGATGTCGCGGTGCTTGCGCACGCGGAAGCGTATCAGCGACTTCGACCATCTCAGCCTCTGCTTGAAGAGCTTGCTCCATTTCACGGGCACGCTCGTCAGGCACACGGCCTTGTTGGCGAACCTCACCTTGTAGCCCGCCTTGCGGATCTTCTGCGTGATGTCGCCGTCGAGCCCCGGGCCTATGTCCCAGCCCCCCAGCTGGCGGAGGGTCTCCGTCTCGAAGGCCCCGAAGGCCCCCGAGATGATATGGAAGATGCCCAGCATGTCGGTGGCCATGCGCCCGATCTGGATGGTGCGCAGGTATTCCAGGGCCTGCATCGAGGAGCACATGGAGTCGTCGGCGTTGCGCACCTTTATGCAGCCCCCCACACCCCTCACGTCGCGGTCCATGTAGAAGGGTATGAGGATCTGCTCTATGGCGTCGCGGTCGAGCGAGGAGTCGGCGTCGATGTGCACCAGATATTTGCCGCGGGCATGCTCCAGCCCGCAGTTGGCCGCCGAGGCCTTCCCTCCGCGGTCTTTCATGCGGAAGAAGCCGTCGATGAACCCCGCGCGCTGAAGGTCGGCGCAGATCAGGGGGGTGGCGTCGTCAGAGCCGTCGTCGATGATCAGGAGCTCGAAGTTGCTGTAGGTCTGTTCGCGCAGCGACTCTATGAGATGGTAGAGGTTCTTACCCTCGTTCTTGCCGGGGGCCATGATCGTGACCAGCGGACGCTCCACGTGGAGGGCCCGCCGGGCCTCCGCCTCGCGCCGCACGCGTCCGCGCCACGTCGCGCCGTAGCGCGCCACGGCCACGATGTCGGTCAGGTAATAGCGCGGAAACTCCACGAAGAGAAGAAACCAGTAGGTGGTCACCAGATAGTCCCACGACAGGTTGGCCGTGAAGCACGCTATGATGCCGTCGATTATGCCGAACACGTAGTCTGTCATTCCCTCTCCTCCTCTATCCGTTTTATGAACTGCTCCACGTCGTCGCCCGGATGGTAGACGTAGGTGTCGACCATCTCAAACTGGAAACCGCGGTGAAGCTCCTGATAGTCGCGCAGCTGCTCCTTTATCTCAAACTCCATGTCGGCCAGCGCCTTGGCCACCTCCCCGTCGGGCACGCGGCAGAGGAAGTAATAATTGTTGCCCCACATGGCCTGCTTGTAGTTGAAGAAGCGCTGGAGGGTCTGCACGACCGGCGGCACGGCGTCACGCTCCGTCACCTCGTCGAGCGCCGGGTCGAAGATATAGAAGCGCCCGACGATCACCATGGCCTCCCCCAGGATGTCGGGCCCCGTGAACTGGCGCAGATAGGCTATGAAGTCAGTCATCGACGAATAACCGTAGAAGCCCGTGTGGTTGAGCGTCCGCTCCACCTCGTTGCTCGCGAAGGCCTTGATACCCTCCGGCGTGAACTCGTATTCCTCCACGTCTACCGGCTTGAGCTCGTCGGGACGCCAGGAGCGGCGGTTGTTGGTGCAGAGCACTCTCATGGCGGGATACATGAACGTGTTGTAGCACTGCCGGCATGTGTAGACCGACGAGGGGCGGTCGTAGTCCACCCCGATGTGCCGCAGCAGATGGTGACATTTGGGGCAGCGCAGCTCTCCGTCGCTCATGTAGGTGTGCTCCGGAGAGACGTTGGCGCAGCGGAAATGATGGATCACCGGCTCCTCATCCACCTCGGAGCTCCCGCATTTCGGGCAGGTCTCGAAGAAGAGCAGGTGGCTGCTGTTGCAGATCGGGCATACGTGGATGCGGTCGATGAAGCGGGTGCGCCGTATGTAGCCCAGGCGCAGCAACTGGCTGTGGAAGAACTCGCGCTCCTCGGCCTGTATGGTCTGCTGCCCTGCGAACCAGAGCGTGTAGTAGTAGAGGGCCATGTAGCCCTCGCTCAGCCCCGGAGTGGGCTGCGACGAGAAGGTGTAACGCCCCCGGGATATGGCGAAGCGGCAGAGCCTCACCACCTCCTCTGCGTGCGTCACCACCGGGGGCGTGCCCAGCAGGAAGTTCTGCCGGCGCATATTCGCGTAAATATCCTCTATGGTGCGCGCCATGGAGTTGTCGGAGGGGGAGGTGGCGTAACCGTCGACGATCACCTCAGTCTTCCCGAGCCACCCCGTGAGGCGGCGCGTCACGAAGCACGGCTTGAAGCGGCACTTCTCCGAGAGCAGCGGCGACGCCAGGCGTATGGCAAGCATGTTGCGGTCCATCACGCTGTCGATCACGTTGATGAAGATCGCGTCGAAATCCTCGAAATGAAGCTCCGGGATTCCGTCTACGTTGACCGGCTCGTTGACCACCAGTATGCGGTGCTGGTTGCGGTTGGTCACTATATGGTAGGGTGCGTCATTTGCTTCTTTCATCTCTCTTCTCCTTTGTTTTTGTCCTGAGGGTGTCGCTTATCGGCACGAGGTGCCCCCCCTTCTTCTCGGTCATCATCCCCTTTCCGGTGGTGAACCAGTAGTAGTCGGGGCGGCGGCGCGCGGTGTCGGCCTCATCCTCGAAGATATGGAAATTCTTGATCCTCACGGCCACCGGCATACCCGAGGCGAGTGCCCACAGGGGCACGGTCTGCCCCTTGTCGAGGTTGAAGATCGCTATGACCGCCGTGTTCTTCTTCGAGAAATAGCTCCTCAGGTTCTCGGGGATCATCTCCGTGCGCGTGCCCAGCACGCTGACGGAGGCCCTGAAGCTCACATCGTCGTTGACCACCACCTCGGCCCGCGAGTTGTTGGTCACCTTGTCCATCTTGTCGACGGGCACATATGCCACCACCTTAAGGTTGTTGGCCTCCAGGTTGAGGTGCTGCTTGGTCATGATCTCCTCCTCCTTGAAGAAGATCATGTGGATGGGGGCCTTCACGTCGGTGATGATCGAGGAGTCGCTGGCCAGACGGTAAGACACGGCCCTCCGCATGGAGGCGGCGCGGGCGTCGTCGTAGATCTGAGGCACCAGCGTGCTGTCGTTGGCCATGCGCCGGCGCTGAAACACCACGCGGGTCTCGTCGCGCGTGCGCCGCAACGCCCCCAATTCCCCTTGCAGGGCCTTCAGACGCGCCACGGCCTCGCTCAGCTCCCGCTGCAGGTCGAGCTTGTGGGAGTTGCTGCTCAGTCCTAAGGCGATGTCGCGGTCTTCCGCCGCTATCTGCTTGCGTAGCTCGGCTATGCGCACCTTCATCACCTCTATCTGCTGCCGCGCCGTCTCATATTGCAGCTTATAGTTGCGGCTCACCGCCACCATCGGCGGCTCATCGTCAGGATTCACGCTGTTGACCAGAAGGTCGAGCATGTAATAGGAATAAAGTGTGTCGCCCGGGGTCACCAGGTCGCCGGTGTGTACATACACGCTGTCGAGATAAATGTCGAAGGGCGTGCGCACCTTGTTGGTGTCGACGTGCACATAGCCGTCGAGTTCCGTATAATATACGTGGTGGCCTATGTAGAGAGCCAGCGCCGCGAGTATGGCCACAAGTATGGCCACCGACACTATCTGCTGCCGGTTGACCTTGCGCTTGCGACGCTTGAGGATCTCCTCTATGTTCTCCTTCTCTTCAAACGAGCGGTATGTGAAATTCTTCACTGTCTAATGCTAATTTAAACGTTCTTTAAAGGTTAAAGTGTTAATGGTTAAAGGTTAAAGGGTTGAGAGTTGAGGGTGGAGGGTTGAGGGTTGAGTGTGGAGAGTTGAGGGTTGAGGGTGGAGAGTTGAGAGTTGAGGGTGGAGAGTTGAGAGTTGAGGGTTGAGGGTGGAGAGTTGAGAGTTGAGAGTTGACAGTTGAGGGTTGAGAGTTGACAGTTGACGGTAAACTCTCCAACCAAAAAATCTCTGCGAGCCCTCTGCGCCTCTGCGTGAGGTTTCCAATCCCGTCCAAACACAATCCTCTGCGTGAGGTTTCCAATCCCGTCCAAACACAATCCTCTGCGTGAGGTTTCCAATCCCGTCCAAACACAATCCTCTGCGTGAAATCATAGCTTCGAAAATTGACAAAACCTCATCACGCTCTCGCCCGGCAGCAATGCCTGCAGGTCGGCCAGCAGGCAATCGCGGCGATACTGATATTCTATCAGCCGCTCCAGGCAGGCGAGATACATCCCGTATTCCCTGGCGCGCGCCAGACGGTTGTGCTCACCCTCCGTGCGGCCGTAAGCCTCCACCCTCCGCGCGAGATACCCCCGCAGCTCCGCGGCCCTCGCCACCTCGCTGCGCGAGGCCCTGTCGAGCTTCGCCGTCTCAGCCACCACCAGTGCCGTCTTGTCGGCCACGCGGCGCCCCAGGCGCTCGCGTTCAGCCTCCATCACGGCCCGCTCCCCGCGGAGCGTCTGCCGGCGGTGACGCTGCACGGAATTGATTGGTATGGTGAAAGTCACCCCCGCGTCCACATTATACGAGTCCGGCAGTCCCGAACGGAAATAGCGCGCATAGCGCAGGAAAGGCGCCAGCCGGAAATCCTCCCACCATTTCACGTTCCTCTCCCTCTCCGTGAGCAGCTCCATGCGGAGCTCCAGCAGCCGCATGTCCCCCTGCGAGGAGGCCACGTGCTCCACCAGCGCCGCCGAGTCGATCCTCACCGTCGTGGCCTCGACACCACGAAGCGTCAGCGCCGCGGGCCACTCCCTCTCAATCTCCGAGAGCTTCCTCTCGGCGTCCATGCGCTCGTTGAGCGTGCGCACGAGTTCGTCGCTGCTTATATTCTCGTTGGTCAGAAGATAGTTCTGTGCCTCATCGAGAAGCCGCAGCAACGCCACACGGTGACGGAGCACTCCCGCCAGCAGACTGTCGTAATGCTCCGTTATGAGATGCTTCAGGCGGAAGTCGTAAATGTCCGTGCGCTCCTTCTCATATCCCGCGCGGGCTATCTCCTCCTCTAAGGCCGCCACGCGGCGGCGACCCCCCTGACCCAACAGCGAGCTCTGGAAGATATACCAACGGAGCTCGGCCTGAAACTTCGCGCGGTAGTGACCCTCGCCCGTCTCGTCCTCATATCCGCCGTTACCTTTCAGCCGGTAGTAGGTCTGTCCCGTGATCTCGAGACCCGTCTTGCCGTTACCCTCCCTGATCTTGTCGAGGGTATTGGCGCGCAGCGCCGCGTCGAGCTGCGCCGACACCGCCGGAGTGCTGTCCACATCGAGTGCGTCGGCCGCTCCCCGCGTCGAGAGACGCTCCCGGGCATCCCCTCCGAAGATAAGGCTGTCGAGTGCCGCGAAACTCCTGTCGAACCGCCCGATAATCTCCGAGCCACCGCCATATGAAACGTACGTAGTCTCTTCTTCGGGAGATGTCATCGCTTGAACAATGACACCTCCCGTAGTCTCAATGCATGTGGCTCCGCAATAGGGGAAATCCGACAAATAAGCGACCCACAGTGCCACAATACTCAAGAGAGTTATCCGTATCACTCCGATTATCAGTTTAATAGGTTCTTCTGCCATCGAATAATTGAAAGTCACTCTATTCCGTCACTTCAACCACAAGTCTGACAGCTTTCTGTTGGTTTCTGCTAGAAGAGCTACCACTATTACCATTATAAAAGAATCCATAGGCTTTATCATACCCGCCAGCGAAATAGAGATTAGTCGCATTGGTAGTAGATGAAGTAGCAGCAAACCAATAATATCCCCGGCCATCTGTTTTATAAATAGTACCGCCGTTAAGATTACTACCATTGGCAGCCGGAAAGAATATTGCATCAAGATTTTTCAGCATATCAATGCTTTCGAGAGTGATCGCATTATAATCAAAGGTACTACCCTGGTTATTATGATTCACAAGTGTATTCATATATGATGTATTATACGAACCACCTTTTTCTTTTATCAAATTTTTTGCACCTTCCTTATCATTCTTGCTTATACCACAAAGTACTATGAGACCGTGCACGTCACTACCGTCTATACCGGCCTTCTTTATAATACATCCCTGGATAAAGTAGTTGTTAAATAGCGCTTCAAACATCTCTTTTCGAGGCGTTCTGTAAGTCCGCTTATCATCTGCGAGACGTCCACTCCTCATATAAGCCTCTCCGAAATCAAAGACACCATCGTTAAGCCATAGATCCTTTATCGAGCTGTTGTTCGATCCTGCGGAAGGCCAATAAGATCCTCCACAGGTTTTGTCCCATTGATTCATTTTTATAGTCGTTGGCTTCTGAGCGTTCTCAATTCCTGTAGCACCCCATGCAAAGTGCCCGATAAGTTCAGGAGATGTCAGTATTGTCGCCCCAGCATAGTCAATGCCGCCGGCATCAGTGAAATAAGCCTGATTTGGATGGATGCCCCAAACCCCGGTATTAGTATTGTAATAGAGGTTTCCCACTACAAAACGCCACTTCTTGCCATCATACTCAATCGCAGGACCTACTGTCTCAGGGCCAGTGGTCTCATCATCCTTTTTAATGGTCATATCAACGGGTTGACCGGAATAACGGGGCGTATTACCTTCTCCAAGATCTTTCCGTACATATTCATTCGCAGTCCAGTTTCTTGGGTCGAGACGACCGGTATATGTCTTTCCGTCCAGCTTAATATTGAATTCTGGCGTAATCCCTTCGCGGGGAAGAATAGTCATGTAGAATTCGTTCCCATTGCCTACTGTTACCTTGACATCACCAACAGTTGGGGTGAAACTGCCGGTAGTGAAAGAAAAAACACCGCTTGAAGCGACATTCGCCCCACTAACTGTCACCTGTTGGCCTTCGGCAGAAATGCCTTCAGGCAAAGAGAGTGAAAAACGTCCATAAGAAACGCATCTCGCAAGGCTGATGTTCTCAACATATGCATGACCATCAGTTACAAATACTACTGCCTCCTCAGAAAAGAGGCAATCGTTTGCACCAACCGATACCAACTCTCCATTAGAACTCAAAATTCCATCCTGTTCTGAAAGATCATAAATTACAGTCTTGTCATTTTCATCCGTTTCTCTATTGCCTATATAGAAAAATTTCAAAGTATTTTCCCCCTCATTCAATCCAGTCAATGTCCCATCGAATCGCCCTTGCCGATTATAGGCGTAATCGTCAAGAAGGGTTAGTTCACCTACTTTTGAACCGTCCGTAGTCGTCACGACAATACGATCTCCCTTGCTCCAGACACATTCAAGATCGCCATGCGCATTCTCCGAAAAATCTGTACGGGTAAGATTACCCATTCCCGGACGAAGCAAATCAACAGTCATCTTTACCGAATTTGCTTCGGGAGCGACAACAGAGTGCTCATTGCCGCAACTAACGAGCAGGGACATGCAGGCCGCCAGAATGATATCCAACCTTATAAAATTATTCATATTCAATAATTTATATTATTTATTAATAATAATACTTGTGAACGCAGGAGGTATCATCCTCCTGCGCCCTTGATAATATTAGTTCGCTTGAAAGCGCAAACCAATAGATGAAACATCACCACTCAATTATTGAGACGGATTCTATTATTATGGCAAGAGAAATGCATTAATCATCGTAAACACAACGCACTACGAGTCCATATGTCCTTGGGAGCTCCTTATATTGTAACTCTATAGTTTTTCTTGAAGTATCTAAAACTATTCCAAAGCTGTTTGCATATCCTTCGCGTTTTGAATCAGACGCCCAATAAAAGGCCTGAGATCCATATTTACTCAAACCTCCAGCTAATGTATATCCTGTAAGTTTAAAATCAACATATCCTACGCAATCATTATTAATTGCAATAGAATTTACATTATCTTTTGTATACGAACCCTTTAATTTATGTATAGAGAGATAATTAGAAGAGCCGGATTTCATATAATACCAAACATAAGTAGCCCCCTCCTCAGTTTTCGCGAAAAAAGGATAATACGTTTGATCATTCCAAATAAACGAACGAGAATAAGAATAACTCGTCCCGCTATTTTCGGGAACTAATTTTTCATATTCCTCACCGGAAGGAATTCTGAAACCTTCGGGTTGCGCAGAAAGTTCTAAAGTATTCTGACGTCTACCCCAATTAAACCTGCCTTTTACGGAACACCAATCCAAAGGCTTGTTTGTTCCAAGATAGACCATTTTGTCAAAATTTTTATAGTCGTCAATCGAACTAAGCTGTCGTTTCAAAACCTCATAATACCAAACTTGCTCTGCATTTGGAACCCAGGTTGTACAACATTGAGAATCATAATCAGCATCAGATGCAACAAAGCCAAAATCGCGATCCCACTGGAAGAAGAATATATAAGGATTGTCCGACACTTCAAGTGTTTTCTTGCTGGTATATTTCATCGGGGCAATATTCTGTTCAGCAAATGGTATTCCTGGAATATAAGAATAAAGATAATAATCATTATATGAACTATTATGATCCATCCAAGATGCGACATTGCTTTCTGTCCAATGCATGCCAAAGATTCTATCATCCACAACCGGTTCATCAGCTTTCATATCTACAAGCACTCCTTCACGAATGCCTTTGCGTACATATTCATTGGCTGTCCACCTGCGTTCTGCGAGAGAACCACTATATTCTTTGCCGTTGATGGTTACAGAAAATGTCGGGGTGACTGTAGAATTGTCCTGCATAGGTATCGTGATGTACAAATCATTGCCAGTTTGGCCGTTCACCGATATACCCTTACTATTGTTTCCGATTCCTATTTGTCCATTATAATGAAGATTCACCGCACACCTAATTCCATCGACTCCCCCCTCTGGAGCAGTGATTGTAACTGTCTCATTCGTTCGACTAACACCATCCGGGAATGAAAGCGTGAAATGTCCGAAGGCAAAAGGACGGGTCATAACTACGTCATTACCATCCGCGGTATAAACCTTACCATCAGAAACAGAAACTGACACTCCAGTTTTTACAAGTATATCTTTATCAGAAAGAGACTCCATTGTCCCTGTCTGATTATTGTAAAATAAACTTATGTATTTATACTGTGCTGAATTATCTAAGTCTGACTGCTTTTTTTCCCTGCCAAGGTAAACGAAATTAAGGTTCTGCGTATCAGCAGTGATTCGTTCAAGATTGTCAGAATGGAAATGTGCGAAATTCGTACCATCTCCATCCTTTAAACTAAGATACCCTTTTATGTCGCCATTTGCATCAGAAACCATAATCCGGTCATCAGATTCCCAGACACATTTGAGATCACCAGTCTCAGTCTCGCTGAGAGACGTACGAGTATCTCCATCAAAAACGCCAGCTTTACGGATTCCAACAGTCATGCTGACAACGCCTCCCTCATCCTGAGTATCGTAAAACTCCTCGCTTGTGCAGCTTGCAAATCCGAAGGCGAGAAGCAATGCGGCAAACGCATTTAAGTATGTTTTTCTCTTCATTATTTTAAGTTTTAGTGAAATACGGTGCATCCGTTTTAAAGACACATACGGACTACAACGGATGCACACCGTTTAATAAATATACACGACCTTTAACTCAGTTTGAAAGAACATTAATAGCCATGACCCGGTGCATCGGGGGTAATGAAACCGCTATCGTTCTTTTTCCAAGCAGGCACAAGAACCACCTGAGGCTTATCCTTGGCAAGAGTCCATGAATCCTTGCTTACAGGTCCGTCAGTGCCTTCTTCTTTCCAACCCAGGAATTCATAGCCATCCTTGGTAGGATTCGAGTTGCCATTCCCGGGCAGACCGACAGTAACCTCGTCCTCTTTCGAAGGATTAGGAATCTCTTTGGTTTGACCGTCATCATATTTCAAAGTTACCTTGTAATCAATCGTGCTCTTCTCCCACTGAGCATATAATGTCTTCTCCATACCTTTATCAGTGAGGGTGGCATCATAAGTAAGAGTTATCTTCGAACCAACTGCATAGTTGGTGCCTGTTCCATTTTCCTCAGTATTCCAGCCTGTGAAATCATATCCCTCTCTTGTTTGACCGAATTGCAAAGCGTCGTAAGAAGATATAGTGAACTCATATGATTTAGCATCCGTAGTCTGCTCGGAGTTCTTGACAACGTCTTCTGTTCCTCTGTAGTTCTGATCGTAGTGAATGACAAATGTTTTTTGATCGTCGCTGCCATCCGTGTGCTTTACGTTGATGGGATATGCGCCGCCTTCATTTTTGCGGAAAAATTTGTTCTTATCAATCAGGTGGGTGCGATAGGTGTAACCCTCATATTCCTCACCATTGACAGTGACATTAAACTTTATCTTTCCCTCGGCACTTCCGGGCACGAACGTCACATAGAAATCGTTCTGAGTGGCTTTCAATTTAATTGCCTGCTCGCCACGCGAAGCAGTGATATTTTCAGGGAACGCTATTGTCGCGCCGGTCTTAATGTCGCCGGCCTCAGTGTCGATGGTGATAACTGCACCGTCAGCATCGAATGTGAGAGGTTCGCCATCATAAAGAAGTGTGAAGCGTCCGAATGCGAACTGACGCTTGAGCCTGAGATTTTCGAATGTGGCTTTTCCGCCGATGACGTGTATCACTCCGGGAGTGAGCATAAGGTCGTTGGCAGCAAGAGCATTGGCATTGGTGCTTATCTGATTCTCCAATTCATAGCTCATATCGGTCATTTTTCCACTGCCGCCATTATACTGATGAGCGTGGCCAAGTGTATAGAAATAGACGTTATGATCGCCATTGGTAGGAATGGCTTTTATCTTACCCTCGAAGTTGGCAAGGGTATGCGCTTCGTCGGCAAAACCGGTCACCTCAAGATGACCGAGATATGTGCCATCGGTGTAAGAAACATGGATATATTCACCCATATTCCATGTCATTATGAGTTTTTGCTCATTATCATCAAGGCCAAGGTTAGTTCTTGTGTTCAATTCCCCCTTAGAGATTGTACCCGAAAGCGTTATCTCGCTCATATTATCGGCTGATGTCTCCAAGACCGGCGATTCGCTCTGGCACGCTGCAAGTGAGAGTGCAAGGAAAGCGGACGGAAGCAATTTGGCTCCCCAAAATCTATTGGACATAGTGTTTATATTTAAGTAATATTAGTTATAAGAATTATCTGAAAAGGAATCTGAAAGTCGAGTCAGGATAGGAGGAGATCCCCGTCGAGCGATGCCGACGGGGATGTCCTTTACGTTAGTGCCTTAGAGGGGCAATGCGATTATCCCTCACCACCTGTGTCCTCACCACCGGCATTGGGATCCTGGGGAGGAGTGGGTGTCTCGCCGCCACCGCCGGTGATTCTCGACGACCATACGCCATAGAGGGTGACTTCCTTTGCGCCGTCTGGGATGGTGAACGTAGCGCCTTTGGCTATGAGCGTAGTGTTTTCATAGTCGGCCTCCGGAGTGAGCGACCAACCCTCGAAGGTGCGCTGCTCCCAAACGGGAGTGACATCGGGGATGGTGAAACTGTTGGTGTCGCTCTTGAGGTCAGCGGGGATGCCGGAAGTGCCTGTCAAAGCTGTGCCATTGACAGCATCGTCAGCGTTGTAGTATCTGAATTTCACAACATACGCGTATTCATGATCTTTGTAGACCGGCTCAAAAGTAGTAGTGCTGTTTTTATCGCCGGCCTCAACCTCGATCTTCTCACCGGGCTCATAGACTTTATCAGGATTGCTGGGATCTTTCCAGCCGACAAACTCTTTCCCTTCGGGAACTTCCGGAGTCTTGGAAGGAACTGTAAATTCTACCTTGTCGCCGGGTTCAGCCTCCTCTTTAAGATTGCCCTCTTCGCCGATGCCGGGGAAGACAAGGCTTACATCAACCTTGGTGGCGGGAGCATCGTGGTTGAGACGGAACACATAGACACCGCTCTGGCCACAAGCCACAAAAATGAGGCCCGACTGCGGATCGACGGCCACGAAGTTGGAAGAATGGGCATCAGTGCCGGCTGCATGACCGATTGCGTTGCCGTCGTTGTCATATTCCTTCACCTCATAAGCGTAGAGCTTAAGATTTGTGCCGTCATATTTCTCATAGACGCGGAGACCGGCGCCAGTAGCGGCATACACGTAGTCACCCTCCACGCAGACTGCCGTGGTGTTGGTGCCGTTCTGCCATACGGGAGCGTTGCCTGTGGAGCCATAGACGCGAAGACCGTTTACTGTCCCTTGGCCCTTACCGCCGGCCACATATATATAACCGTTGGCGATGGCCATGGTGTGCTTGCCGAAGTGAGCGGCCGTCTCACCCTGGAGAGGATACCATACGCCGTTGGCGGGATCGTATGCCTCGGCATATTTCTCAGCAGAGGTGAGCGGAGCACCGAGCGAGCGGGCCTCGCCGCCGGCAAGAGGCACAAGCTGCGACTCAGTGTCGTCAGTGCGGAGCACATAGCCATCGGCTATGTATTTGCCACCGAATGTCTGGCTATAGGGAGCCACAACGGTGAACTCTGTCTCATCAGTGAAATCGGAGGGCATGCTGAAGACGCCGCCGGCATAGCCGGTGGCCGCATATATTGTGTTGCCCTGGACATACACGGCGTTGGCCGACGATCCGGGAATGCCGATGGTATCCATGGCCTCAGTGCTTCCGATGGCCATGCGTCCAACCACAGCGCCGTTGTTGTAACATGTAAGGGGGAAATAGAGATTGCCGCCGTCTGCCACGACGTTGTTGAATTTAACGCGCAGCGATGTCATGGTATTGGAAATCGGGCTCACTCCCTGCTGCGGCGCCATGAGCGCGGCAATGCTAACTACATCAAGTGCACCACCCCAAGCGTCAGCAGGTATTGACACATTCTCAATTTCACTGGCCTGATGATTGGAATGCCAGGAGATATAGGCATTTCCACCTGTCACGGCCACACCTGTGGCCGACCAATGATGAAGCGCCGCATCGCTTTCTGCGATAGGTGCGATTTTAGCCACGAGCTGAAGCCTGTCAGCTTTCTGGCCTCTGGTCTGGCCGGGGAATGTGATACGACCAGCCTGCGAAGCAGGATCTAAAGCTTTAAGTTTCAGCGAGTTATGTACGGGGGGGGGTATTTTGACCCCCGTTGTTGATGTCATCGGAGCACGATGCAAGCATCAAAGCCGATATACCGGCAAGTAGGAGATATTTATTTGCCATAACTTATAAGTGTATAATTTTTTGCAAAGATAGTTATTTTAAATAATCCACGGTTCATTTGATTATACATTTTTATCCCGCATTTAAACATTTTTAACAATGCCCTCCAAATAGCCGATTCCATCCCCATGCAAAGGTATTGTCTCATGACGGTATTTATAATCTCACGCAAAGGCGCAGAGGGCTCGCAGAGTATTTTTGGTTTTTAGAGAAGGTTGGGGTACGGCACGATGGTTACGGCTGGAGGGCGAATAATATCTTAAACAGCTCAAAAACAGCTCAAAAACATAAAACTCCAAAAAAATAAAACCTCTGCGAGCCCTCTGCGCCTCTGCGTGAGGTTTTTATGACGTCGGCTGGCATCACGCTAATGTACTGTCTCATGACGGTATTTGTAATCTCACGCAAAGCCGCAGAGGGCTCGCAGAGTATTTTTGTTTTTTTAGAGAAGGTTGGGGTACGGCTGGAGGGCGAGTAATATCTCAAAAACAGATCAAAAACATAAAACTCCCAAAAACAAACCTCTGCGAGCCCTCCGCGCCTCTGCGTGAGGTTTTTATGACGTCAGCTTGCATCACGCTAATGTACTGTCTCATGACGGTATTTATAATCTCACGCAAAGCCGCAGAGGGCTCGCAGAGTATTTTTGGTTTTTTAAGAGAAGATTTGTTCCGGCACGATGGCCGATTAATATCTCAAAAAAGATAGCGTTATTCAACGACATACACAAGTCATTCCGAACTTTTCAGCGATTTCATTCCGAACTTTGCCATGATTGACTTTCACTGTGTGGTTGGACATCGGGAGGGATACCCGGTGTCCTTTTTCTCACTGTTGCCCAATCCAATGAAAATGATTATTTTTGCGCTGATAAAACAAAACCCGATAGCTTGATATACAGGGGCTACCGGGATTCAACACTGCAAAGGTAGTGCTTTTTATCTTAAAAACAAAACTTTACACCAAAAAGATTCTGATTTTCTGATGAAATACGCGGATTTCGAGAAAATAATGTCCTCTCAGCGGATGGAGAGGTATCTGACAGCATGCGGCGGAGACACCCGCAAGGCCATGACGCTCTACCGCTACAATCTGCAAATCTCGCAGGAAATGTTCACTATTGTCAGTTGTTTTGAGGTTGCACTCCGCAATGCCATCGACCGTAAACTGACTGAGAATCTCGGAGAGGAATGGTTGAAAGATTCCATAACTGCAAACGGTGTTTTTACACAGCCGATATTGAGAAAGACGCGCGACATCATCGCCTTTGCCCACTGTAAATTGCAACAGACACAATCGTATTCCCACCCGAAACTGTTGGCAGAAATGGAATTCGGAATCTGGAAGTATATGTTCTCGCCAATTCAATATCGTGTGACGGGACGGAATCTATTGTCGATATTCCCAAACAAACCTCGTTCATCAAGGGAAATGCAGTATAACCAGACCTACATATTCAATGAACTTGACAAGGTCAACTCATTACGGAACCGCATTGCCCATCACGAAACCATCTGTTTCGCCACGAATACCGCTACAATCGACACTTCATATGTAATAAACATATATTCCAAGATAAAGACCCTATTTTCGTGGATGGATATTGACAGCAATTCACTCCTTTATGGATTGGACCATATCAATAGGGTCTGTTCCCAGATAAATCAGCTTAAAGCGGGGATTTAACATTAGAGTTTAAATAAACTTATATGTTACGCACGAGTATTGCACCTCCAATT
>CAJUQP010000022.1 GCA_910588245.1 uncultured Muribaculaceae bacterium
AACATTCGACGGATGCTCTTTTTTTATTCACATTTGTTTTTAAACAAGCTCTTAAAATATCTATGACGTGTCTGTGCAGATGAAATCGGTTGCATATGTCCTTTACATGCCTGACATATGCTATTCCGGTAATTATTATATTATTATATGCGTAAAAGGCGGGATCAGGAACTGAATGTTCCGGATCTCACCTATAAATATGCTATCTAAATGCTTATTGCGGGGAATGCTATCTCTCGTTGAGTGCTTCGAAATAGCAATCTGCTATCACTGTCCATTCCTCGAGGGTGCCCTGAGTGGTGTAGCCCTTTGTCTTTTCCGGATTGCCGAGGTCTTTGACCGCTATATCCTTCGATAGAGTCACTACAGTGGGAGCCGCTTCCGTATCTTTATCCCAGAAGTCGTCAAACTTTACCGGGGCGCGGTCTTCCTCGATCTCGTAGAGTGTGCCTTCATAGCAATACAAGCCCATGATCCGTGCCACCCTTGTCTTATCGGGATCCTTGTCGGAGTGATGGAGTATTTCCGGAATCTGGTGGAACCCTGCGGAGGCGTTATCCCAGATTATAGCACCTATGCCGCGGGCTTTCATGTCGGCGGCGATTGCCTCTTTCGCTTCCGCGAATATGGCGTCGACTGATTTATCTGTGCTTTCCATAATATTTTGTTTTTGGTGAATTCATTTTTTCAACAGGTTTTCCCATATCCCGCGGAGTTCCGGCCAGCCTATCACTTTCTGTCCGTCGGTCTCGATCCATTTCCCGTTGAGGCGCATGGCCACGAACGAGCGTCCGGCGCTGTCTTCGAGGCATACCACCATCAGATTGGCTCCGAGAGGCGCCACCTGCCAGTCTTTCCATCTCTTCGCCACGTCGTCGGGATTGCATAATGGCGCATAGCAGTCCGGCAGCCTCATGAGGGAGAACAGCGGTATCACCGTCTCGGCATGCCCGAAATATAGGGCAGCCCTAAGCGGGAGCGCGGGGTCTTTCTTCCCACCTACTGTCTCGGCGAGCCTTAGCCGTTTCCTCGACTCCACCACGCTGTCGGTGTTCTCAAGAAGAGCTTTGAGCAACGGACGGGCCGATATGGCCGGCATTCGGGAGAATGGGCTTTCGGAGCGCTGATAATAATGCTTGAGGTTGGCCGCTTCCCAGCACAGGCGGTATTCATCTTCCGTGAACCATCGCGAGGGATCGGCCTCTATGCCGGCGGCTGCAAGCGACTGGAGTATGCCGTAGGCGTCCATGGTCATTTTCTGCAGACGGTGGGTGTCGGTTATCCCTCTCACCATCCCGGCGGCAGGCTCGGCGGGCACGGTCTTCCTGAAGAAATTCACGTATGCGGTGAGCCAGGGCCCTTTGTCAAGATACGTGATATAGGCGGTGTCGGTGGTGAAGAAACGAAGCAGACGGTCGTTCTGCCTACCCTCAGATGTGGTTATCTCCAGCCGGTCCGAGTATCGGGCGAGCTCGTGGCAGAACTCATACATGGTCATCACCACACGTGGCACATAGGTGGCTTCGGCCCTTACCCTCCCCTCTTTCAGGAGCTGCGGGCACGTCATGGTCATCTCCTTTCCGAGATTCACCTCCTCCGTCATGCCGGTGGCGTTGAGCGCGCCCCAGTTATCGCCTGTGGTTCTCTCCACCTCTGCGATAAGCTTCATGAACGCCTCCCCTCGCGGAGTCAGCGTCCCTTTTGTGGCCGCTTCGGCAAGCTCTTTCCTAAGGGCTGCCACTTTATGCTCGGAGGAGAGGAAGCGGGCGCCGTGGCGCGCCACATAGTTTATAAAGACAGGCTTTAGCTCCGGGCCCCACGGCACTGCCGTGTCGGTAGCTGTGAAATCATAGGGCATCATTGTGCCGTCGAGCTGACGTGGAAACGCGGAGCGGCTCTCCGCCGCAGCCCTGAAGAGAGGTATGAGGCAGAGGAGTAGCGCTATTATGGTCAGATGTCTTGTTTTCATTGCTGTGGCGACTTTAGGGATGCACGTCGGGTGCAGGGATTTTTAAGATAGAACGTCTCTCCCCCGCCTATTGTTCCGCGTCGGCACATCAATATTTGTCATCGTCGTGTGGATATTGAAACTGACAGCATCGGGATGGATGTCAAATTTTTGGCTTATCCGTGCGTTATTTATTTATGGATCCATGCCTCCGTCGTGCCTTCAGGGCCCTTATTTTTCTCTGCCTCGCGTTTCTTCTCCAGGGATGCGGGACAAAGCGCAACACGCCCCTGTCGCGCAACTGGCAGGCCTTCACCACGCGCTATAACGTCTACTTCAACGGCTCCGAGCATCTCAAGGAGCAACTGGCGACGATGGAAGACACATATGAAGACGATTTCACCCGGCGCCTCCCTGTCCACCCTGCGGAGGCGCGTGCCGACAGCCGACGGCCACAGCCTGCCGGTGATTTCCGGCGTACAATCGAGAAGATGCAGAAAGCCATACAGCTCCATTCCATCACCCGCAAGCCCCGCAGAAGGGGATCGTCGGCCGAGGAGAAGGCTTTTCGCGAGCGTGAGGAATTCAACCCGTTTCTCCATAATGCCTGGATGATGATGGGGGAGGCCCAGTATCTCAACGGTGATTTCACCGGCGCGGCCACCACCTTCCTCTATATCTCGCGTCATTTCCGGTGGCTGCCGGAGGTCGTGACAGAGGCCCGGCTGCGGCAGGCCCTCTGCTATTGTGCCCTTGATCTGGTCTATGAGGCCGAGAACGTGCTACATACCGTCAGGGAAAAGGATCTCACTGATCCGCAACTGCGGCGTCTCTACGACCTGGCTATGGCCGATTGTCTTCTGCGCGCTTCCGACGATGCCGGGGCAGCCCCATACCTTGTCCGTGCGGCCGGGGCCACCAAGGGACGTCAGGGACATCGGCTGTGGTTTCTCACCGGACAGGTCTACGCCGCTCTCGGAGAGCGGGGGAAGGCATTCGAGGCATTCAGGAAAGCGGGGTCCGGAATCTCGACCCCCTACAGCATGAAGTTCAATGCCAGGATAAAGGAGAGCGAGGTTTTCCCGGGCACAGATATCACGAAAGAGGTGGAGTCGCTCAGGAAGATGACCCGCTACGAGCGCAACCGGGCACTTCTCGACAGGATATACTACGCCATAGGCAATCTCTATATGTCGCGCGCCGACACCCTTGATGCCATGCGCAACTACAGGCTCGCCGTGGAGCGGTCGGAGTCGTCGGGCATCGACAGGGCTCTCGCCCGGCTCGCCCTGGGCAACATACTCTTCAGCCGCGGAGAATATGTTGAGGCACAACCGTGCTATGCCGAGGCAGTTCCCCTTCTTCCCGACAACTATCCGGGCTACAAGGAAATCAGACTCCGCAGCGACGTGCTCGACGAGCTTGCCTTATATGCCGGAAATGTCGAGCTCCAGGACTCCCTCCTGCGTCTTGCCCGGATGCCGCGCGAAGAGCAGCTGGCGGTGTGCCGCCGCATGGTAGACGAACTTCTGGCCAGGGAAAAGGCTGAGCGCGAGCAAGCCGCACGCGAGGCGTTTGTGGCTGATATGGAGGAGAAAGAGGCGGGGAAGGCTACTGCGGCCCCTGCGGTTGTGCCTGCGATGTCCGGAGCCGACAAGTCATGGTATTTCTACAACCGTGCGGTGCGCGAGGCCGGCCGTGCCGAGTTCCAGCGCCGGTGGGGTGCCCGGCGTCTTGAGGATGACTGGCGCCGACGCGACAAAAACACCTTCACCCTTGCCGATGACCATAGTGATGGGACTGATTCTGAGGTAGGCTCCGACGATGTGAGCCGGGATGACAGCGTGCGCCGTGTGCCGGCGGCCGACGATCCGCATGAGATAGAGTATTACATGAGCCGCATACCCTCCGATCCGGCTCAGATCCGTGCGGCCCGGGAGATAGTGCAGGAGGGGCTATACAACATGGGTCTTATCCTGAAAGACCGGCTCGGTGATTACCGCGCGGCGCGGATGGCTTTCTCGCGGCTCGACAGAGAGTATCCCGACAATGTCTACCGTCTTGATGTCTATTACAACATGTATCTGATGGCCGTGCGTGAAGACGACGAGTCTCTCGCGGAGCAGTGGCGTGACCGCATCCTCGCGGATTTTCCCGACAGCCCCTATGGCCGTGCTATGGCCGATCCCTCTTATTTCAGCAATCTCAGGCGCATGCATGAGGTGCAGGAGGAGATGTATGCCGACGCCTATTCGGCTTATCTCGCCGACGACAATAGAAAGGTGAGGGAACTGACCGAAAAGATGGAGACAGACTATCCCCTCTCCCCCATCCTTCCGAAATTCATATTTATAGATGCCCTCTCGGCGCTCACGGAGGGTGAGACATCGCGTTTCCGCGATCGCCTGAGGGAATTGCTCGTGCGGTGGCCCGACACCGACATGACCCCCATGGCCTCCGGCATCCTCCGGCGTCTTGACCGGGGGATGGAGCCGCACGCCGGTCTGTCCAACAGCCGCGGCATCATCTGGCAGACGCGCCTCGCCACAGATTCCGCCGGCGTGGCCGCGCCCGACTCGCTCCATTTCTCCCGCGATCCCGGCTCGCCGCAGTGTCTTGTGCTCGCTTTCCCCCGCGACTCGGTCAACGCCAATCTCGTGCTCTACGAGGTGGCGAGATTCAATTTCTCCTCGTTTGTGGTGAGGGATTTCGATCTGGAGCCGATGTCGTTTTCCGACATCGGACTGCTGGTCATAAAGGGTTTCAGGGATCTCCGCGATGTGGAGCGCTATCGTAAGGCATTGGCAGCCTCTGACGTACGTCTTCCGTCTGCCGTGCGGCCGATAGTGATCAGCGCGGAGGATTTCAGCATCCTTCTGCGCGAGGGGCGGTCGTTCGACGATTATTTCCGTTTCTGCGAGGAGCGGGATATCGGCGAGGCGGAGAGAGCCGTGGAGGAAAGAGCCGGTGTGCAAAAAGTAGAATCCAGACAATTTGATGAATGATGAACCGGATGAAACATATATTCCCGCTCTTGATGATAGCGGTGTTCCTTATGGCAGCCGCGGGGGCTGAAGGGATAACCAGGCGCCGTCTGTCGCTTCGCGGACTCGCGGAGCGGGGCGCCTCCGGCGATGCGCGGGCGCTCTATCAGCTCTCACGGCTTCACGACAGCGGCTACGATTCAATCGCTGTCGACTCCGCGCGTGCGGCCGCGCTCTGTCTCGAATCTGCGCGGCTCGGCTACGTGCCGGCACAGAGCGATGCCGGATTCCGCTATTTCCGCGGCGAGGGTGTGCGCCGCGACGTTGACTCGGCTCTCTACTGGACAAGACGGGCCGCTGAGGCCGGCGATGCGCGTGCCGCCAACAATATGGGCTATCTCTCGCTGCGGGGGGAATATGTGGCGCAGGATACCGGGAAAGCATTTGAATGGTTCACTGTCGCCGCTGACGCCGGATTGCCTGTGGGCCAGAGCCAGCTTGCCGACATGTACAGGGAGGGACTGGGCACTACCCCCGATACTCTCAAGGCCGCGGAACTGTATTCAAAAGCTCTGGAGAGCGGTCTGCGGGATGCCGGTCTGAAGTTGCTGTCAATGATGGAGCTGCGTTGGAAGAATCTCCCGGCCGACTCCATTATGCGTCTCGGGCGGCGTTATTACACACGCAATGCTCCGGAGATCGGGATCGCGCTGCTGCGCGACGCGGCGGCCCGTGGGAATGCCGACGCACTTGCCATTCTTGGCGATGCATATTCCCGTGCCAATGGCGTTGATTATGACCACGACCGGTCGGTGGCCTGTTTTCTGGAGGCCGCGTTGCGCGGACAGCCCTCCGCCCAGTTCTTCGTGGCCGAGATGCTCGATGTTTTCCCGGATGCGCTGAGGGGTGAGACGGAGTCGGGTGTGATAAGGTCTTTCTACGGCGACAGCCCTATCCCTGCCGATATACATACAGCCGCCTACTGGTATGCCTTGGCTTCGGCCCGGGGAGTCAGCGACGCCCGCTCCGCCACGCGCCATCTCTTCCCGCCTGATTAATGGTGGAATAGTCATTATCTGGAAATCCGGACTGGAGTCTATAATGCGGCGGGGGCTTGACAGGGAAGGGGCCCGGTCAGAGCATGCAGATGATGAGGAGCTGGGCGATGATCACTCGGCAGAACATCGAGAAGGGATAGACCGTGGCATAGCTGACTGTGGCGTAGTCGCCGGGCACCAAGTCGTTGGCATAGTTAAGGGCCATGGGATTGGCCATGCTTCCGCAGAGCATTCCGCAAGTGAGGCCGAAGTCGAGGCGGAAGCAGCGCATGGCCACGAGCCCCATGATGAGCACGGGCACGACCGTGAGCACGAAGCCCAGCAGGATCCACAGTAGCCCTTCGGAGCGCATGATAGTCTCGAGGAACTGCGCTCCGGCATCGAGGCCGAGGCAGGCCAGATAGAGCGAGAGGCCGATGCCGCGCAGCATGAGGTTGGCACTGTGGGTTGTATATGTCACGAGCCTGAACTGAGGTCCGAACCTCCCTATCAGAATCCCCACGATGATGGGGCCTCCGGCGAGCCCGAGCTTTATCGGCGAGGAGATGCCGGGGATGAGGATCGGTATGGAGCCGACCACAAGTCCGAGCACGATCCCTATGAAGATGGCTCCGAGGTTGGGGTCGTTGAGCTTGACGGCCGTATTGCCCAATATGCGCGACACCTTGTCTATGTCGTGCTCGCTTCCCACCACCGTGAGGGTGTCGCCGAGCTGTAGCACGAGGTCGCGGGTGGCCAGGAGGTGCATGCCGCTTCGCGTCACGCGGCTGATGTTGATGTGATATTGGTTGCGCAGGCGCAGTGATCCGAGCTTCTTGCCGTTGATCGACACCCGGCTCACCACCAGATTTCGCGACACGAGTCGGTTGTCGATTGAGTTCCAGTCTATCCCCTTGCGGTTCCAGTCGCGATGTTCCTGGGCCCCGAAGAGCACTTTCAGTTTCGCGCAGTCGGCCGGAGTGGTGATCACCAGCAGATGGTCGTCCTCTTCAAGCACAGTGGCGGAGTCGGGCACCGTGACATTGTCATCGCGCCAGAGGCGTGAGATTACAAAATTCGTTTTACTCAAGGCTGAGATCTCCTTCACCGACATCCCAACCACGGCGGGATTGCAGACCTTGAACTCCGCTATGAACGTGGAGTCGGCATCGTCGCGCTCTTTCGACAGCGGCATGTCGGGAGGCAGGAAACATTTGCGTATCACGATGATGGCGAGAATGACGCCTACGACGCCCAACGGATATGTCACGGCGCAGCTGAGTGCGGCTCCGTTGGCTGAAATGCCGAACTGCCCCAGCGCCTGTTGCGCGGCTCCGAGTGCGGGGGTGTTGGTTGTGGCTCCGCACATCACGCCTACTGCGTCGCCTATCGGCATGTCGAAGAGCAGGGAGATCAGTACGGTCATGACAGTGCCTATCGCTATGACGCCGAGACCAAGGAGATTGAGGCTTAGCCCACCCTTGCGGAAGGAACTGAAGAATCCGGGACCGACCTTGAGACCCAGTTCGTAGACGAAGAGCACGAGGCCGAGGTTCTCGGTGTAATGCAGTATGGTAGGATCGATCGACAGACCTAAGTGCCCCGCGAGGATTCCGGCGAAAAAGACGAATGTGACTCCGAGCGACACACCCTTCACTCTCAGCTTGCCCAGAGCGAGTCCGCACGCGATGATTATCGAGAGTACTATCACGGCCTGCATGGCCGAATGGGTGAGGAATATGTCGGATATCCATTGCATGCCGCAAAATTAATAAAAACATCCCATATTCCATCAATATTATTCACTGATTCAATCGAAATTACCGTGTGCCGTAATCGTAGGCTCCTTTTGCATGTGGATTTTGTAATATGACGTTTTTTTCGTAATTTTGCGGCGTAAGCCATTGACACTTACATGACATGAAAGGTATCCGTCTGCCATATCTCATATTGTTTCTCATGCTCGTCATCGTGCATGGCTGCGCGCCGTCGCCTTCGGGCGACATGCTCCGTCGCGCCCGCTCGGTCGTGGCCGCTTCCCCCGACTCCGCCATAGCCCTCCTCGATTCTGTCGACCGCATGCCCCGTCTCCCGGAGAGCGACAGGATGCGGTCGCGGCTCCTGCGTGTGGAGGCCGGCGACCGGAAATATGTGGCGGCCACATCCGACAGCGTGATAAAGACCCTTCTGGAGTATTACATCGACGGGAACCACGACAGGCAACTTCATCCCACAGTGCTCTACTATGCCGGACGCACCTACTCCGACCTCGGCCGTTCGGCCGATGCCCTGCGCTGTTTCAAGCAAGCCCTCGCTCTCCTCGGCGAAGGAGAAGACCCCGATCTCGAAAGCCGCATACACGCACAGATAGCGGGTATTTTCTTACACCATCATGCTTATGCCAACGCATTAATACATACAAAACTGCAGATTGCATGTGAAGAGGAGGCAGGCGATTCCCTTAATGTTAATTCAGCTCTTTTCCAAGCATTTGTATATAGGACTTTAGGTGAGACAGACAGTGCAGAATATATATATCGTAAGTTTATACCGATTGTTGCCTGTAGCGATGACTCTACGACACAAGCTGTGTTCATGACTCAGATTGCAGATTTTTTAAAGGAGACAGACAGATTTGCCGAAGCTGACTCTTTGATAGGTAATTATGCCATTAATACCGACAGCTCGAGCATAGCTTCCATCTCTATTATACTCAATGAATTTGATGAGAGGACACAGAAACATGCTGATCTTGAGAAGCGATGTAGGAAAATGCTTGAGAGCGATAATATATATTCGCGTAGAAGTGCATATCGTAATCTTGCAAGAATCTACCAATCTAATGGAAATATTGGAAAGGCTCTTGAATTCACGGAAAAATACAGGGCTGTGGCGGAAACCATCTCCGCCAATGAAGCGTCTCTGTCATTAAATGGAATCGAGGAACTTGCGGATATCTCAGAACTTGAAGATATAAATGCTTTGCTCTCACAAAAGATAAATGACAGTCATTCCATTACTTGGCTCATCATCGTATTTTTCTCAGCATTATTTATAACTGCCTCTATATTATATATCAAACATAAGAAGAATTCTGACTCTGACAAACTCAATTATGAGAAAACAAACAGCAATCTTCGTAGCAGTCTGGCAGGCTTAAAAGAAAAAAACAATTTGTTGGAGAGTAGACTTGCGGAGATAGAACCTCAGCTTGAGGCCTCACTAAAAAAAATAAATGAAGGTGAAATTTCTGAGAATGATTCTTTAAAGTATAAAACCACCATTCAGGAAATAATCAATCGAATCGCCGATGGCAATTGCCGGCTTACAGAAGACGATTTCAAGAATCTTGAAAAATCACTGACACATTTATATCCGCGTTTTATGTCGCGATTGCTTGAGCTTAATTTAGGTTCAAGAGCTTTTAAAGATTCCATGCTTATAAAAATAGGGATATCACAGAAGGACTGTGCCGAGATTTTCCACAGGACTCCATCCGCGATAGCCAATTCAAGATCCCGATTATTGAAAAAGCTTTCCCTTGACAACGATTTCAAAAATTTCACGGATTTTATTCAGTCACTTTAAAAGGAGACGGCTGCAGTTATTTTTTTCAGTGTGTAATCTACTATATTTCATATTTATATGAGATATATGTAAATATTCTCTAAATTAGATAATCAAAATGTGAATTTTTTGTAAATCGATTTTATTGCATTTTGGAAGGCCTCGTTTATATCTTTGCGACCGAATTATAACGATTTCCTAAATTCAAGACGTATGAGATATACATTATTTGTCGCATTTCTTATGAATGTGTTCCTGGCGTGGGCTACCCCCCGGGATATTCCTGTCACTTTTATAGATCTTGGGAAAACACCACCTATAAAAAGATCTGTTGTCTATATTCCTAAAGTCACTATAGACATGAATATGCTCACAGTTGATTATCCATATTCGGGTGATATCGAAGTCGAGGTATTTGAAGAAGGAGAGACCGTCTGGTCTGAGACATCCTCCTCCGACACATTTATCCTGCCGGAACTCCGGGAAGACACGGAATACACACTTGTCATCACAATCAATGGCAAGTCATGGTATGGTGCCTTTAAATATCTCGAACAATAACTTTGACAAAAGAAACAACGATATAATTCGACATCTATCGTTAAAACCGGGCATTTCCGGATAGAAATGCGATAATTATTAACCATTTAAACAAAAAAAGATGAGTTCAATGTTCATCAACGTATTCCACGAAGAGCCTTTGGACAAAATGTCGTTGGAGGCCATCAAGGGTGGAGCCGGCTGCATATGCAACGGTGGAGCAACATTCAATTGCGAATGCTATGGCAGCAATAACTTTGACTGCATTTGCAATGGCCAGGGATCATCATTTTCCTGCAAGGTCGTCAAGTTTGTAGAGCCTGAGCCAGGCCCTGTCAAGCCGGATCCGAATCCGATCACTAGAATTTTCTAACCAAAATCATCGTTCACTACAGATTTCCGGGGAGAACCCTTCTCCTCGGAAATCTCTAATGTAATGCAAATGCCTAAAAAATCCATATATACAATAGTTTTTGAACATGGAGGGAAATTTTTCCTGTATAACTCAAGATCCAATTTCTTTTCCGAGATTACCGAGCGGTTGTTTTATGCAATAAAATCCCAATCATTTGAAAGTCTTACTCCTGAAGAAACAGAAGAACTGAAATCGAGGCAACTCATCGTAAAAGATGATGAGATCCATGATTATTATTACATGAGGCTGATGGATTTCCATGCTCGCAACAACAACCGAAATACACTCCATCTGACTATCGCCCCCACAACGGCATGTAACTTTGACTGTCCATATTGCTTCGAATCCAAATTGAATCCGAAGACGATGAGTGATGATGTGATCGAAAAAATTCCTGATTTTATAAAAGGATACAAAGATGCTAAAAAACTCGTTTTGAACTGGTATGGAGGAGAACCACTCATCGCATTCGGTATTATGGGGAAAATCTATGAATCCCTGTCCGGGAAGGATATGCCGACCATAGAATCACAATCTATAATCACAAATGGATACTGCCTCACCCAAGAGGTGATAGATTTTTTCCGCGAGACCGGATGCCATGATATCCAGATCACAATAGACGGAATAGGAGAGAAGCATGATCTGACACGCCGCCTGAGAAACTCGTCTGAACCCACATTCGACAGGATAATTTCAAATGTAGATCTCGTACTGTCGCAATTGAAAGAAACAACGCTTAACATCAGGGTCAACGTCAATAAGAAAAACTACAGGGATTTCGTTGAGGTGTTCAATTTTCTTAGACAACGGCATCCCGACAGCAAGAATCTCAACATTTATCCGGGGATCATACGACAAGAAACAGCCGATCATCTTTCCCTGTGTGAATCATCTTTCCGCACCAGCGAGATGCTTGAACTTCACAGGTTGCTGCGTGAGGAAGGAATAGACACGAGGCAGTTTCCCAGAAAAACTTTCCGGGGATGCATGATGCACGACAACATGAGCTATATAATAGGTCCGGAAGGAGAATTGTACAAATGCTGGAACGATATAGCTGATCCGGCGGCAGTCATCGGCAACATCGCGTCTCCGGAACTTGTCAACACCTCTCGACTGATAAAATACGCCGTCAGGTCTATACCTTTCAACGATGAATGCAGGGACTGCCATGCATTCCCGATATGCGACGGGGGATGTAGCTACCACAGATTCCGGAACAAGTTTGAGGGATGCAGGTTCGACGTATGCAGTCCTTACAGAGATATGGAGAACCTGAAATCCGCCCTGCTCACGGAAGTCTATAAATAGGCGGCATGATGCCTGCCGAATATTTTGTTTCACCGCCATTACAACAAAACGCATCAAAGTGAGTCTTAGTTATGGAGACTCATAGGATCCAATGTAACAGAGATACAGATATGAACATTATGAAAATGAGACACGCGCTGCTTGTCCTCTTCCTGCTCCTCCCCGTCCTGGCATGGACCTACGACCTTAAACTTACCGTGAGGATAAAGGAGACCGGGGAAAAAATACTCGATGTCCCGATGACGGCATGGACCCCCGGATTCGCCGCCTCGTTCAGGGGGGAGCCCAACGCGCCAGACACCACATTCCTGTTCAAGGGCCTTCCTGAATCCAAGATAACCATAACCTTCAACGACCTTAACGGCAACGTGATGGGAGAAGAGATCCCGACCCCCGTCGACACAATGACCATACTCATACCTGTGGCGATGCTTCCGCACAAGCTCCAGGAAGTGGTGGTCAACTCCGACAGCCGTTTCTTCAACGGCGACAAGGCTGTCTACATACCTGACCGCAAGGAGAAACGGGTGTCGCGCGACGGGACATCCCTGCTGCGGAACATGGCCATACCCACGATCGACGTTTCCGGCATGGACGGCGCCGTGCGCACATCCTCGGGAGAGCCCGTGTCACTGTTCATAGACTATCTGCCCGCCTCGCAGCAGGAGGTCGCAGCCATCAGGACGATGGACGTGGCCAAGGTCGAGGTGCTCGATTTCCCGTCCGACCCCCGGTTCAACGGCGCGCAGCACGCGGTCAATTTCATAATGACGCGGTACGTGTATGGCGGATATACCAAAGCCGACGCCACGCAGCGCCTGGTTTTTGGCGTTGGAAATTACAGGGCCTACTCCAAGCTCACGTCCGGGAGCATGACCTACAGCGCGGGGGCAGGATACAGCTTCCACGGCTCACACCGCTACGGCAAAGAGGGGGTCTACCGCTATTCTTTCCCAGAGGACGCCGTCACGGCAGACAGACACTACTCGGAAAAGATCTCCAACCGGTCGGGCGACGGATTCCTGAAGGCGGTCTACGCGGGGGGAAAGGCCGTGATCTCCAACATAATCGGCATCACTTACAACCGCACGCCCGGCAACCGGCAGAGTATCGCCGAGATTTTCGACAGCCCCTCCTACGTGTCAGGCACCGCTGAACACAACTCGTCGGGAAGGTCAGCCTCCGTAACCTGGAACGGCAACTACAGGCTCACACTCCCGCATTCACTGACGCTCGTGGTCGAGCCACGCGCATCAACAGGAAGGTTCCGCAACTCCGCCACCTACTCCACGGAGGGGGAGGAGATTCTAAACAAGAGCCACGACAGGGCATGGTCCGCAGGGTACTCTTCTGACCTTACCAGGCAGCTTGGACGCCATTCCGTCACATTAGGGACGGGAGTCTCATACAGCCACAACGACATTGACTACGGGGGGACAACACCCGCCACAGTCGGCTATTCCGCATTCCTGGGCGGCATCGGGGTGTCCGCCTCGGTCAGGCTGGGCAACCTCACTCTCTCCCCTTCGGTATCCGTGCAATACAGTATGAACAAGACCGGGGAGACGAAAATACGTGAACTCCACCCGAAATTCTTCATGAGGGGGATTTACTCCCCCGGCTCCCGGACACGTCTGAGGTTCCTCTCCGAGTACGGACAGATGACCGTGCCCCCCGACATGAGAGGCGACAATATCCAGATGCGTGACCAGATCCACGTGAGCAGGGGAAACCCGTCGGTCAAGAGCCAGCTCTACTGCCGGGCATTGGCCGGACTCACATGGTTCGCCTCCAGGGCGTTCTCCCTCGCCGGCGACGCCACATGGTACCGGAGCTGGCGCAACCTGGCCACCGCCTACGAGCCGGTGGTCATCGACGGCAGACACTACATGCTCTCGACCCTCCGCACCGGCGGCAACGGCTTCACGAACAGATACGACCTGTCGCTCTCCCCCTCTTTGCGTATTCCGGGCAACGGCCTGAACATGAAGGCCACCCTGCTCTACACATGGCTCTCCAACCACGGGCCCATGCGCTGGAGGGGAGGCTACGCGTCTTTCACCGCGCAGGCCGGGTATACGCTCTCTGACTTCTATTTCTCGGCCTACTATTCCTCGCGCACCAAAAATGTGGAATACAACTGGCGCACCATAACTCCGGCGTACCTGGCGCTGACGGCCGGCTGGAGCAACGGCAACCTCAATGTGTCGTGCAGCGCCATGAACCCCTTCACATCATCTTATTTCAGACAGAGGACGGTGGTGGACACGGAGAACTTCGGCAGCGACGTGACGCACCGTTCCCCGGCCTACCACAGGAGCTTCCAGATCTCGCTGACTTATTCATTCTCCTACGGCAAGAAGGTGTCGCGCAACGGGGAGGAGTCTACGCCCCAGGGAGTGAAGACAGGCGTCCTGTCCCTTTAACGGCGAACGGTAATGCGCGGTATCAGGGCTGTAAGGCAAAAGGACGCGATGCAGTGCGGCGTGGCGTGCCTGTGCATGATATGCCGCCATTATGGCATGGACGTCTCCATCGACCATATCGAGAGGATCTGCCACCCGTCCCGGGAGGGAGTCTCCATGCTCGCGATATCCGAGAGCGCCGGGCATCTGGGACTTGAATGTGCCGCAGGGAAAATAACGGCGGACGATTTGGCAGGGATCCCTCTCCCGGCGATCCTGCACTGGAACCAGAACCATTTTGTTGTGCTGTATAAGGTAAAACGTGACGGGAGCCGCTTCCACATAGCCGATCCCGCGAAAGGGAAAATAACATACGGGCGTGATGAATTCCTGTCACACTGGATCAGTACCGGGACCGGTGTGACAGGGAAGGGGGTGGCCATGTGTATGATGCCGACAGAAGATTTTGGCAATAGTGAATATGAAGGCCCGGTCGAGCGGCGGTCTTTCCGGTTCCTTTTCGGTTATATCCGGCAGTACCGGAAGTATTTCCTCCAGATCATCCTCGGCCTTCTGCTGGGATGCGTGCTGCAGCTCATACTCCCCTTCCTGACGCAGGCCACCGTCGACCTCGGGATCCGACACCGCGATATAGGGCTGATATGGCTCATACTGCTCGGGGAGCTGATGATCGTCGTCGGGCGCACGGCCACCGATTTCATCCGCCGGTGGCTGCTGCTCCACATATCGATGCGCATCAACATATCGCTCGTCTCCGACTTCTTCATCAAGCTGCTCAGGCTGCCGATGTCGTTCTTCGACACCAAGCTGATGGGGGACCTCCTCCAACGTATCGGAGACCATACGCGCGTCCAGGACTTCCTGACCGGACAGGCGCTCAACGTCGTCTTCACCATCCTCAGCTTCCTGGTGTTCGGCGTGGTGCTCTTCGTCTACAACCACCTGATCTTCGCCGTCTTCGCCGCGGGGAGCCTCTGCTACGGACTCTGGATAGCCTCCTTCCTGCGGCGCCGCAAGGTGCTCGACTATGAACTGTTCGAGCAGCAGGCCGTGAACCAGAACCGCACGTACCAGTTCATAACCTCGATGCAGGAGATAAAGCTGCAGGACTGCGAGCGGCGCCGCCGCTGGGAATGGGAGGACACCCAGGCCGACCTCTTCGCCGTGCGCATGAAGTCGCTCAGGCTCCAGCAGACGCAGGAGGCAGGCTCCATATTCATCAACGAGGTGAAGAACATCATCATAACGGTTCTCGCTGCGACCGCAGTGATCGGCGGCCGGATGACACTCGGGGCCATGCTCGCCGTGCAGTACATCATCGGGCAGCTCAACTCCCCCGTGGCGCAGTTCATGTCGTTCATCTATTCGCTGCAGGACGTGCGCATATCGCTGGAGCGCATCAACGAGATACACTGCGGCAGGAACGAGGAGCCGGACTCCGGGCTGGCCACCGACTTCAGGGAGGGGAAATCCATAGACATCGACAGTATCGACTTCAAGTATGACCCGCACGCGCTGAAAAAGACAATAGAGGGCGTGTCGTTCCATATCCCGGAGGGGAAGGTGACGGCGATAGTCGGTGCCTCCGGGAGCGGTAAGACCACGCTCATAAAGCTGATGCTGGGATACTATCCCGTGATGTCGGGCTCGATATCCATAGCGGGACGGGATATAAATGAACACAGCCTGAGATGGTGGCGGCGGCAGTGCGGCGTGGTGATGCAGGACGGGGTGATCTTCTCCGAGTCGATAGCGCGCAACATCGCCGTGGACGACGGGGAGGTGGACACGGAGCGTCTGGAGAGTGCTGCCAGGATAGCCTGCATCCATGACTTCGTGATGTCGCTTCCGCTGCGCTACGACACGAAGGTGGGGAAGGACGGCGTGGGGCTGAGCCAGGGGCAGAGGCAGCGCATACTGATAGCGAGGGCCGTCTACAGGGATCCGGCTTTCATCTTCCTTGACGAGGCCACGAACTCGCTCGACGCGAAGAACGAGCGCGAGATCGTGGAGAACCTCGATAAATTTTACAAAGGACGCACGGTTGTGGTCGTGGCCCACCGTCTGTCGACTGTCAAAAACGCCGACAGGATCATAGTGCTCGACGGCGGCAAGGTGGTGGAGACCGGCGACCACGCCTCGCTGATCGCCGCGAAAGGGGCATATTACAACCTCGTTAAAAACCAGCTTGAACTCGGAAACTAAGTACGGAATATGGATACTTCAAACCACACCCACGACAAGATCGGGCTGCGCTCTGAGAAAGTGCGCAGGCTCATCGGCGAGATCCCACCGTCACTAATTAGAAGAATCCCTCGCCCTCGAGCTGGAGCTGGAGAAAGGCTGATACCTCCTGTAGGTGATGCTCCACATATCGATGCACGTCAACAGATCGCTTGTATTGGATGGAGCGAACTTATTGAACTGGGAATTGGATATGTTGTGAAAATACTGTAAATTTGCAGAAGAATCGGATATGTATGGGCCCATACTTAAAGTGTGAAATCTATGCTTTAAGTGTGACAATTACCTTTATGGGTTCATATTATAGCCCATAGCCGATGCCAGATTGAATTATTCCTAAAAATTCTGACACATGAAACTGTTTTTCTCGAATATCCTGAAAATCTGTATCCTTCTCGCAGCCGCTTCTCCAGTGGCGTCTTTTGCTCAGAACCTTCAGAAAGGCGACTACGGCTACCTCTACTGCCATATGAGCGGCGATGGGGAATGGACAGCCTACGCCCTGAGCCGCGACGGCCTGAATTTCCATGATCTCATCGATGGCAAACCGGTGTTCGACCCTGCGGAACACGCACGTATCGAAGGGGGTACACGCGATGCTTATATCACCCGCAAGCATGATGACAAAGGCTACCTGATGGTGACTACCGATATGTGTGTCGCCAAAAGCAAGAAATGGCATAACTATGGAATCGACCTCCTTCAAAGCAAGGATCTCATAAACTGGGAATCAAAGACTTTTGATTTCCGCAAGGGCCCGGAGATTTTCTGCGATCCTGAATCGCCCGATCCTTACAAGAATTACTCCACTATTGTGCGTGTCTGGGCTCCCCAGATTTTCTGGGATCCGGAGTATGTGTGGAAAGACGGTAAGAAAGGGGGCTATATGATATATTATTCCCTCTGGAATCCGGAGGACGGGGAGAAATATGACCGCATGTATTATTCCTATGCCGATGAGTCGTTTACAAAACTCACAAAGCCGCGGCTTCTCTTCGACTGGGGTTATGCCACAATCGACGCAGACATAAATTATCTTAAGACCGATGGCCTCTATCACATGATGATAAAGAAAGAGGGAGGCACCCCGGGTATTTTCACCTCTACCGCGCCGACCCTCCATGGCCCCTGGAGCGAGCCTGACGAAAAAGATTATGTGGACTTCGAGGGAAATAAGAAATGCGAGGGTGTCTCAGCGTTCCAGAAATTCGGTGATAAAGACTGGAAAATAGCCTACATCGAATACTCCTCCAGCCCGAAGCATTACCGTATCTGTACCGCCGACGAGAATATGCGTAACTTCCGCGACCCACAGGATATCCGTGGCGTGAAGGCTCCGCAGCATGGCTCTTTCATGACCCTCACCAAGAAGGAATACGACCGTCTGCAGAAATGGTCAGATTCCTATAAGAAGAAACAGGAGAAGAAATAATAATTCTTACGGACCGGCGGATTGTCAATCAGGAGGGAGAGTGTTTAGGGCGTTGCGGAGGAGGCCTTCGTATTTGGCGCGTTTTATGGGGGAGCCTTTGAAGAAGAGGGAGAAGTCGGCAGGCGACATTGCGATGACGTCGGCGGCTGTCAGGGCCGCGAGTTTGTCAGGGAGATGGAATTCCTCGATTTCTGTGGGAGGGATGTCCTTGTTATGGGGGCATATGTTCTGGCAGATGTCGCATCCGTAGAGGGTTTTCTTCCCGGCTTCCGATTCCATCACTTCCCGCATCTCCCCTTCCCAGGGACCCCGGTGCTCGATTGTCAGATAGTTGAGGCAACGGCGTGCATCGACAGTGCCATCATGGCGCAGCGCACCTGTAGGACAGGCTCTGACGCATGCTCCGCATCCCTCGCAAACACGGCCGGACGGCATATCCGGCTCTATGACGGCGGTGGTGAGTATCTCAGCGAGGAAACACATACCCCCGAATCCATCGACAATCACCGAGCCGTTGCGTGCGAGGCGCCCTATCCCGCTCCTCATGGCCCAGTATCTCTCCGCCACGGGCGCTGAATCTATGCAGATGCGCCAGTCGCCTCCCCACGTGTCTTTCATCCAGGCTACCACCGGCGCGAGCCTACGGCGGATCACGTCATGATAGTCCTGACCGTAGGCATAGCATGATATGACAGGCAGGGCGGCGTCACGCACCCTCTCCGGCGCATAACTGAACGCCGCGCAGATCACAGTAGCGGCTCCGGGAAGCACACTCTCAGTGTCAGCCTTCAGGGGGATATGGCGGCCGAGATAATCCATCCCGGCATGGCATCCCTCCCCTATCCATACGGCATATCCCGCGACCGCACGGCTGTCGACGGCACCTGCTCTTGCGAAGCCCACGGCGCATGCCCCGGCTTCGGTTATCTTACGGCGTATGGTCTCCTTCATATCTAATGATGATGTCTCGGCGCCCTGTATCATTTCCTGCCGAAATCCGCAGGGATCTCCCCCCACTTCTCGGTCTGCCATTTCATGACCTTGGAGGGGAACTGATGGGTGTTGAGCCACGTCACGGCCCTGGCCATAAGCTCGAATACCTTGGCGTTGCGGGGGGTTGGTTTCAGCTGTGTCTTCACCTTGCGGGTGCGTGCCCAGGCCATCCCCGATACGGAATCGGAATATATATTGTGGTATTTCCCCTCCTTGGCCATCAGCGCCATGGCATGGACTATGGCGAGGAATTCCCCTATGTTGTTGGTGGCGTCGTCGAAGGGCCCGATGCGGAAGAGCGTGCGTCCTGTCATCAGTTCCACTCCCTGATATTCCATACGGCCCGGATTCCCCAGACATGAGGCGTCGACGGCCCAGGCGTCGAGATCCACCTCCGGATTAGTGAAATAATCGGGTTGCCCCGGTTTCGGAAGCGCCCTCCGGCTTGCTCCGGCGAGGAAACGGCCAAGATCGCCGTCGTTCTTTCCTGAAGCCTTCCTGTAAGCCTCCGCCGCTTCCGCAGCCGATCCATATCCTTTATAGCGTGCTCCGTCGAACCCCTCGATCTGCTCGCGGGCGTCGCTCCAGTCGTCGTAGACACCGGGATTCCTTCCGGCGAAGACCACATAATATTTCTTCCCTGCCGCCATCACTGTCTGATAAAAGGTTCGTGGCGGTAGTCATAATCGCCGCGCAGACGCTCAAAAGAGGCGGGATCGGCTCTCAGCGCGGCATCGTCCACGCCCGGATCATATGAATCGACAATAATCCCCGCAGTTTCGGCCGTGAGACTATCTCCAGGCGACACATAATCGCCGCATAGGCCGTCGAGAGGTATGTCGAGGCCGAGGCATTCTCCGGCGGCGAGGAGAGCCATCCTCGTGGCCCTCTGTTTCCCCTCGAACGAATAGCCTGCGATGTGCGGAGTGGCAATCATGGCTCCTGCGAGCAGACCGCGGCTTATGGCCGGCTCTCCTTCCCAGACATCGACTATAGCCCTCCCCTTTCCGGCGGCTATATGGCGGCTCCAGGCTTCGTTGTCTACAACCGGTCCGCGCGAGGTGTTGATCAGGATAGCTCCGTGACGCATGGCGTCGAGTTCCTCCTCTCCCACCAGATGGTAGGTGGGATCCAGACCCTCGTTGGTAAGAGGTGTGTGGATAGTGACGGCGTCTGACTCCGACAGCACTTCCCGGAGGCTCACGTAGTCATGGTCTGCATGTCCGGCGCGTTGCCTCGGCGGATCGCACACGAGCACGCGCGCTCCCAATCGTTTCCCCCATTCAGCCACTATCGAACCGACGTTGCCTGCTCCGACAACCCCTATGGTGCTTCCCGGAATGGTAAATCCGTGGCGCAGGAGCGCAGACCATACATACTGCGCGACTCCCGGAGCGTTGCATCCGGCAGCGTTGCGCACCTCAATGCCGTTGTCCGCGCACCACTGAAGGTCGATATGATCAGTCCCTATCGTTGCCGTGACCACGAGACGCACTCCGGAGCCTTCGAGCAGCGCGGCGTCGCATCTTGTGCGCGTCCGGATGATCAGTGCCGTAGCGTCGCGTACGGCATCGCGTGTGATGTCGGCAGGATCAACATACAAGACCTCCACATCGGTTCCGGCATGGCTGGCCGCTGTCTCGATCCTTCCCTTTATGAAAGGAATCTTACTATCTATAATTATTTTCATATCAGTGGGGTATTTGGTGCGTCCGCGGGCAGGAGGAGAGCTGTCAGGTGAGGAGCAAAGCTATGAAGAAGCCTGTGTAGATCACGGCCGGCACAAAAACTATCAGCCATTCCTTACGGAAATGCCAGAGGGCACATAGATTGGCTATCTGCACGGCCACTGTGAGATAGAGCGTGGTGAGGTAGGCCAGCATGTTGGAGAAATCTATAAGGACGCATATGATGCTCACGATTCCCACCAGGTCGATGGCCAGATTGAGAGCGTTCACCTTTGAGTTGCCGGCATAGAGTTTTATGCTGTTGTTCACTCCTAAGAGAAGACCGGCGAAGATGGCGGTGCCGACGCTGAGCATGAGTACGAATAACTCAGGAGCCTGCGCATATCCGTTGAACAGATCCGTGAACTCCGGCATACTGAACCATCCCACATCGATAAGGCCCATGCCCACTCCTACCCAGTATGGAGCGATCAGCCCCATACATGTGGCGAGGAATTCTTTGAACCTGAACGCTTTCATCACCACCGCCCCGATAATATATGCGAATATGTAGGGGATGAAGGCATACTGGAACATGGATCCGACCGAGATGAGGGTGGCAATCACAAACATCTGCTGGGTGGCGTTGTCCTGCCTGTAGCAGCTGAACAGTATGGTCAGGGCAATGAGATTGACGGCGCAGATTAGTGTCGAGGCCGAAAGATATTCATTGATGATCGGATTGGAGGCTGTCAGCACCAGAAACATGGCCGGCAACACGGGTTGTGTCGACCGTATGAAGTTATAATGACGGTTGAGCAACGTGGCTCCAATGGCCATCACCGCAATCATGCCGACGTTTCCTGCCCACGACCATAATTCGGGTATATTCCAGAGATTCGGCGACGGGAGGCAGATTCCCTGTCCGCCCGACAGGCGTGTGGCCGGCGCGGCGAGCAGAGAGAGCACGCACATGGCGCCCGCTACAGCAGCAGCGAGCGCCATGCCGGCTTTTCCTATACCTCTGTAGGCTGTCAATCCTCGTCCTCCTGTTTCTTCCATCCCTTGCGCTGACGCATATGGACGGAATTGATGATGGTCTCCGAAGATTCTGGAAGTCTGGGTCCGCGGGAATTCGCAGGATCGTATTTCACGCCACCTGAACGGCGGCTGTCGTCGCGGTCGTAGGGTTTGCGGTCGCGGTCGTAAGGTTTGCGGTCGCGGTCATACGGCTTACGGTCGCGGTCATAAGGTTTACGGTCGGCGTCATATGGCTTACGGTCGCGGTCGTAAGGTTTGCGGTCGGCGTCATATGGCTTACGGTCGCGGTCGTAAGGTTTGCGGTCGGCGTCATACGGCTTACGGTCGCGGTCATACGGTTTTCGGTCGCGGTCATATGGCTTACGGTCGCGGTCATAGGGTTTACGGTCAGCATCATATGGCTTACGGTCGCGGTCGTATGCCGGCCTCGACTCGCCTCTCTGCCGTGTGGCATCTTCACGTTCCTCATAACCGAAGTCGTTTCTGTCGTCGGCATCGTCGCCCATGTCGCGGCTGTATCCTCCGCGCGGAGCGCTGTCGTAGGTGCGCTTGCGGTCGTCGCGGCTGAAATTTTTCTTTTTCTTGCGGTCGTCGGCCATTCCCTTACCGCTGTTGAATTTGCGTGCCTGGCGTTCCCAGTCATCGTCGGATATATGCCGCACTTTCTTCGGCCCCTGTTCCTTTCTGGCATCCGGATCGCTTACGGATCCGCCATCGGCACGGAATTCGGAGTATTTGCCATCGAAAAGCACATACTCACGGAGACTGCATTCCAGGGCACCGTTGTGGAGCGGTATCTTCACAGATGGCTTGAGACCGATCTCTGCAAACTGTTCGTCGCGGAATCCGATTATCCAGGCGTGCCAGCCTGTGAAATATGTTTTCAGAGTAGATCCGATGCTACGGTAGAGCATGTTGATATTCTCTGGCCGCAGACGCTCGCCATAAGGAGGATTGGTGACGAGTATCCCCTCGGGTGCGTTGTCTGTCCATTCCGTCACAGACTTGCAGGTAAGTTCCACCATGTCGTCGACTCTCGCCGACTTGATGTTTCGCCTGGCTATGCCTACGGCTTCCGGATCGATGTCTCCGCCGTAGATCTTATAGGCATATTCCCTCTCTGCGGAATCATCGTTGTATATCTCCTCGAACAGTTCCTGGTCGAAATCCGGCCATTTCTCAAACGCGAAATGCTCGCGGTAGATGCCCGGGTTTATGTTGGCCGCAATAAGGGCTGCCTCCACCAGGAAAGTGCCGGAGCCACACATGGGATCGACGAAGTCGGAGTCGCCCCTCCAGCCGGTCTTCATGATTATGCCGGCGGCGAGCACCTCGTTGATTGGGGCCTCGGTCGATTCCGTGCGGTAGCCTCGTTTCGAGAGAGGCTCGCCGCTCGAGTCGAGCGATATGGTGACCCTGTTGTCGGCTATGTGCACGTTGAGCTGGATGTCGGCTCCGGAGAGACGTATCGACGGCCGTTTCCCGTATTTGTCGTTGAAATGGTCGGCGATAGCGTCTTTCACCCTGTAGGTCACAAACTTGGAATGGGTGAAATCGGCGCTGTTCACAGTGGAGTCGATCGCGAAGGTGGAGTCGACCGTCATGAATTGTTCCCAATCGAGGTCGCGCACGTAGTCGTATAACTCGTCGGTTGTCTCGGCAGTGAACTTGACGATAGGCTTCAGGATCCTCAGGGCCGTGCGGCAGCAGAGGTTGGCTCGATACATCGTCTCGTTGTCACCCTCGAATGTGACCATGCGGAGACCTGTCTCCACATTCTCGGCTCCGAGTTCTATAAGCTCCTCGCTGAGCACATCCTCAAGGCCCTGGAAGGTCTTGGCGACCATCTGGAATTTAGTTTCCATCTTTGTTGAATCGGTTAGTGCGGCGGTCTTCACCTGTCCGCGTTTTGTTGTATGAGGTCTTAGATTTTAAAATTCTTATGGAATGTAGTTGAAGTCGCCGAAAGAGATAGTGTCGCCCCCGGCTTCCGGTTTCCTGCCTCTGTCATCGCGTCCTCTTGCAGCTGCGTCCGATATGCGCTGCAGCTCGTTGTTGAAGGTGGTGTCGCGGTTGTAGGTGGGCACGCTTTCAATGAGTGCGATCACCTCATGATCGTCGAACTGTGAGGGTTTCAGCACGGCATATTTCATTCTGGCGGCGTTCCTGCGTTGCTTTATGACCTTGTCGGCACCGTAGACTTCGGCGATCCTCTCTGTCGATTCCTCCTTCTGCTGGAGCTCTTCCTGTTTGTCTTTCTTGCTTTCGAAGGTGATGACTTCATCTTTCTTGCCACCCTTCGAGTCATCGCCTTTCTTGTCGACCACGGTGATGTCGAAGCCTGATGCGAGCACCGTTATCTTCACTTTGTCGCCCATCGAGGGATCGTCGCCGATGCCCCATTTCACGTCGATGCTCGAAGGGAGCTTGGAAGTGAACTGCGTGATCTCGGCTATCTCCTCGGCTCTCAGAGGGTTCTGGCTGTCTTTCCAACATGTGAACTTGAAGAGGAGCCGCTGCGACGTGTTGATGTCGTGCTCCTTGAGCAGCGGCGAATGGAGGGCGTTGTGGATGGCGTCGGAGATGCGGTGCTCCCCTTCGCCATAGGCCGTCGATATGATGGCTGTGCCGCTGTCCTTGAGTGTGGTCTTCACGTCCTGGAAGTCGACGTTTATGTAGCAGCGCTCCGAGATGATGTCCGAGATACTCCGCGCCGCGTTGGCCAGGGTGTCGTCGGCTTTCTGGAAGGCGTTGAAGAAATTGTAGTCCTTATAGAGCTCTATGAGGTTCTCGTTGTTGATCATCAGCAGGGCGTCGACATGCTCGCGCATCTCCTTGGCGCCGTCGAGAGCCTTCAGGATCTTTTTCTCTCCCTCGAACATGAAAGGCACGGTTACGATGCCGATCGTGAGCATCCCGGCGTCTTTGGCGAGTCTGGCCACTACTGGCGCGGCCCCGGTGCCGGTGCCACCTCCCATTCCGGCCGTGATGAACACCATCTCAGTGCCGTCTTCGAAGAGCTGCTGTATCGCTTCAGTGCTCTCCTCGGCGCAGAGACGTCCCACCTCGGGATTGTTGCCGGCTCCGCGGCCGTGGGTTATGTTCCATCCCAGAAGCAATTTCGTGGGCACCGGCGACATGTCGAGATGTTGCTTGTCGGTGTTGCAGACCACGAAGTTAACGTTAGGGATGTCTTGCTGATACATGTAATTGACGGCGTTACCCCCGCCTCCCCCTACACCTATGACCTTGATTATCGAGGCATTGGGGTCGTCGAGAAACGTGGAATCGTCTGATATGTTGTAGATTTTGTCGTCGTCCATATTCGGAGAAGGATAATTTTTGGAGAGTTGGGAATTGACTTTCGGTGGGGGAGGTTCATTCTATCAGCTCGGAGTCGTCGGTCGGCTCTCCGCCGAACATGGAGGCGATTCTCCGTGTGAAAGAACTCATCAGCCTGCTTTTCTTTCTGGGAGCCGGCTCAGGCTCCGGTTCAGGCTCCGGATCCGCCGCGGGAACACCGCCTATGGGGGGGATATCGTCGCGTGTCGGCTCCTCGAGGCATTCGGTGTCGCACAGTGTGGCTCCGGCATACATGACGCTGACCACCTGTTCGCAGTCGAGGCTGGAGTTGCGCAGTTCGTCGATGGTGACGTAGGGCGGGAGCTTGCCCCGTCTCACGGGCATCGTGCTCTGCTGGGCGAGCAGATCCGTCATGCCCTGCATCCTGAAGCCTCCGCCGATACATATTATGCCTCCGGAGAGGTCTTTGTCCTTGAGACCGGCGTATTCGATCTGCTCGATTATGTTGGCCACGATCTCCTCCGAGCGGGCCACGACCAGACTGCTCACCTCGGAGAGCTTCACGCCGTTGAGATTGAGTGTGGAGACAGTGTCGCGGGGTATGGCGTTGCCGGAGGTGATCTTGATGTCTTCGGCATTCTCCTCAAGCACGTTGAGCGAGGTGATGTCGCGGGTTATATTGCGGCCTCCGAAGGGGAGGGTGGCGAAATAACAGAGACTTCCCTTGCGGTAGATGCTGACCGAAGTTGTCTCGGCGCCCATGTCGACGAGCATGCAGCCGAGGCGTTTCTCGTCGGGGGTAAGTATGAGATGGGCGGCGGCCAGAGGCGTCACCACGAAACCTTCTATGCGCAACCCGAGTTTGTCGGAGATCGTGCGCGTGAGATTGCGTTTCAGCTCCTGCCGGCATACGATCAGGTCGTAGGTGGCCTGGATGAAATCGCCGATCATCCCTTTTGGAGCGTGTGTCACCGATTTCCCCACACGGAATTCGCGGGGCACCGCGTCGATCACTTCCAGGGTGTTGTCGATGGCGGCGCGCATGGCGTCGGTGCGCAGACGGTTTATGACCTCGTCGGAGATCTCCGTCTCTTCCGGGAGACTCAGCGACACCTCCGTGGGTATGCTTTTCAGCGACCGGCCGGAAAGACCGACAAAGACGCCTTTTATCCGGCGCGGGGCCACCCCTGTGCGTTGTTCCAGGCTTTTGATGATCCTGGCCGCTCTCATGGATGTCTCCTCCAGATTGGCTATTATGCCGTAGCGCGTTGCGTCGACGGCCTTTTCCTGCTCTATGGCCACGACCTCAAGCTTGCCGTCGCCGTAGGTGCGTCCAACGGCGGCTATTATCTTCGAGCTGCTTATTTCAATTGCTGCTATATGTCTTTCCTCACTCATGGGTGTTTGTAGTTCTTTGTTATTAACGGAGCGACGCCCGTTTGGTTTAAGGATTCCCGTTGCCGGGAGCGGTTTTTTCAGGAAGATCGACAGGAAGGGTAGCTTCCTCCAGATCTTCCTCCTCCTCATACTGCAAGCCGTGGACGCTTGGAGTCTTGTCGCGGCGTGACGCTACGATCTGGCCACGGAATTTAAGCGACAGGGTGTCGTATTCCCACCACCCCTTGTAGGGCATCACTTTCCTGTAGAACGCCAGAAGGGCCTTCCGTTTCTCTTCCAGACGGGTGGTGTCGCCGAAATTCACGACGTGGCCGTGGATACGGGGCACGAGGATTATGTTGTCGGCGTCGCGGGCCTCGGTCATGGACACGAGTTGCCGCAGCACGGGATCGTTCTGCACGAACCTGGTCACGGGTAGCACGTCGCGTGGGGTGAAGGAGGTTGTGAAAGTGCCTTTCACTACGGGCACATCCACAAAGAAGCTTGCTTTCGACTCGATCCTTTTGCCGTCTTTGTTGATGTAGTAGCTGTCGGGGCCGTCGAAGACCCTTATCTCGGGCACCATAGGCACTATCGTCACTCTCAGGAAGCCGTCGGTGGTAAGCGTGCATTCCACATCCTCGAAATTCGACATCTTCGAGAGATAGCGTTCAAGGTCAAGGGTATTGACCGCAGCCATGGGCACTCCTTTGATCTTACGCGGATATTTCATGAGCTCCTCCGTCACGCCACGCTCAGTGACGGAGTCGGCTTTCGACACAGACTTTATCTCCACCTCGAATCCTTTGCAGGCATGGCGCGACGCCTCTCCGTGGGCCCAGACGGTCACTGCCGTGACATAGGCAAACAGAAAGACAAGCAACAGCCACTTCATCAAGGTCTTACGCATCGTTTTCTCTTTATTTGCGATTCTTAAGGATATTGTCTATGTCTGGAAGCAGCCTGTCGATGTCGGCCGCCCCCAGTGTCATAAGGATGTCAAAATTACTATTTTTTATCAGATTAAGCAAATTTTTCCTCTCACAAAAGCATTTCTCAGGGCTCTTTACGTCTTTTAGTATCAGATTGGAGTCTACTCCGTCTATGGGCAACTCCCTGGCCGGGTATATTTCCGGCATTATCACGCTGTCGGCTCCGGAGAGGGCTTCGGCGAATTCGGGCGCGAAATCGCGGGTACGTGTGTAGAGATGCGGCTGGAACACTACTGTAAGTTTCCTGCCGGGATATAGTTTCTTGACGGAGCGTATGGAGGCCTTCACCTCGTTGGGGCTATGGCCGTAGTCGTCGATGAGCACAGAGCCTCCGTCTTTGCCGTCGCGCCACACCTCGAAACGCCTGCGGGCCCCCTTGAATGTGGCCAGTCCGTGGCGTATCTCGTCGTCGTCGGCTCCTGCTATATGTGCCGCGGCTCCTGCGGCCACGGCGTTGTCGATGTTTATCTCGACGGGCACGCCGAGCTCAATGCCAGTGATCCTTGTAGATGGGCCGCAAAGGGTGAATGAGAGCGTGCCTTCACCGTAGGTTATGTCTTCCGCATGCCAGTCTCCATCTTTGCCGCCGCTGTAGGTCAGGACGTTGACCTCGTTCCCCGTGCGCGGATGCAGTTTCAGCCCTGTGTGCATAAGCAGGGTTCCTCCCGGGCCTATGAGCGATGTGAAATGGGCGAAACCCTCGAGATAACCTTCCTCGTCGCCATAGATGTCGAGGTGGTCGGGGTCGGTAGAGGTGACCACGGCCACGGTGGGGGAGAGCTGATGGAAAGAACGGTCATACTCATCAGCCTCGATCACAGACCAGGGCGACGTGTCGCTGAGCACGAGATTGCTCCCGGTGTTGCGGAGTATCCCCCCGAGAAAGGCATTGCATCCTACATGTGAGTCACGCAGGATATTGGCCGTCATGGAGCAGGTGGTGGTTTTACCGTGTGATCCGGATATGCAGATCGCGGATGTGGTGCGAGTGATGCGCCCGAGCAATGCTGCGCGCTTTATCACTTCAAAGCCGTTGTCTCTGAACCAGGATAATATCCTGTTGTCGGCAGGCACAGCCGGGGTGTATACCACCAGTGTGTCGGCCGGGTCGCGGAAAGCGGCGGGAATCTCCTCCTCGCTGTCGGTGTATGTGATGCCGACCCCTTCGTCGGCAAGTTGCGCCGTGAGCGCCGAGGGAGTCTTGTCGTATCCGGCTACCCGGTGCCCTTTGCTGAGCAGGTACCGTTCGAGATTGGCCATGCCGATGCCTCCGGCTCCCACGAAATATATGTTGCCGAACGCGGAGTCTGCCGGTCGGCCGTTGTTTTCTGTCTTCATCATTGTTTCTTGTTGAGCAGGGTGCAGACTTCGTCGGCAATACGTTCGTCGCTGTCGGCGATCCCCATCTCAAGGATGCACGCCTGCATATCGGCGAGTTTCTTTTTGTCTCCTATCAATCCTATGGCAGTGTCTACGAGTATGTCGCGTGCCTCGGCGTCCGTCACGAGAACCGCGGCCCCGCGCTCCGAGAGTGCGCGGGCGTTGTGTGTCTGGTGGTCTTCAGCCACATTGGGCGAAGGCACGAGTATCACCGGTTTGCCGAGAACCTGGAGTTCCGATATCGATCCGGCGCCCGCACGGCCTACCACGAGGTCGGCCGCTCTGTAGGCGGAGGCCATGTCGGAGATGAAGGGGGTGACCACCACACCTTTTATTCCCCTGGCGGCTGCCGGTCCGCGGTCGCCGAAATTCTTCCCTGTCTGCCAGATCACCTGTATTCCTTTGTCGGCGATCCGTTTTATCCCCTTTTCCATGCTTTCGTTGAGGGTGAGGGCTCCGAGGCTTCCTCCCACCACGAGCAGGACAGGGCGCTCCGGATCGAGGCCGAACGCCTCGCGGGCCTCCTTTACGCTTTTTGAGTAGGAGAGTAGTGCCTTGCGTATGGGATTGCCGGTCTTTACGATCCTGTCGGCGGGGAAGAAGCGTTCCATGCCGTCGTAGGCCACACATATTTTCCCGGCTTTCTCTCCGAGGAGTTTGTTGGTGACACCGGCATAGGAGTTCTGTTCCTGGAGCAGCGTGGGTATTCCCGCGCGTTGCGCGGCCTTAAGGGTCGGTCCCGAGGCATATCCTCCCACACCGATCGCTATGTCGGGCTTGAAGTCGCTGATTATTTTTCGTGATTTCCGGAGGCTCCTGAAGAGCTTGAAAAGCACGGAAATATTTCTCCAAAGCCTTTTGCGGTCGAAGCCGGCCACAGGGAGTCCTATAATCTCGTAGCCCGCTTCGGGCACACGGGTCATCTCCATACGGTTCTCGGCGCCTACGAAGAGTATGTCGGCGTCGAGGCGGCGCCTGAGGGCGTCGGCTATGGAGAGGGCGGGGAATATGTGTCCTCCGGTGCCCCCTCCGCTTATCACCACTCTCGGACGGCGTGGTGTCGTGTCATAGCTTTTTTCAGTCATTTTTCGTAACCTGTGTTGAATAGTTGGCCGCCTGCATGTCTTCGGGAAGTTCCTTGAGCTCGGCGTTTATCTGTTTTTTGTTGCCATTGATCACGGCGAACCGGCTCACCGATAGCATGATCCCTATCGCCATCGACATGACGACGATCGACGTGCCTCCCTTTGATATCAGAGGCAACGGCTGCCCGCTCACCGGGAAAAGCCCCGTGACGATGGCCATGTGCACCAGAGCCTGGAACACAATCAGCACCGCGCATCCCATGATCAGGAACGCCGGGAATGCCCTGGAACAGAAATAGGCTATTCGTCCCGCCCGGGCGAGCAGGAAGAGATAGAGCGCCAGCAGGAAAACTCCCCCTACGAATCCGGTGTCTTCCACGATAATGGAATAGATATAGTCGGAGAAAGCAAGCGGAAGGCGCGCGCTTTCTCGGGAGTTGCCCGGGCCTTGCCCGAACACTCCCCCGTTGGCCTGGGCGATCTTGGCGAAGATCACCTGACGGTTTTCATCATTGATGGGGTCGGTGGGGGAGACTCCGTCGAGGAATCGCTGTATGCGTCCCTTGTGGGTGTCCACACGTCCGTCGCCGGATGCCTGCGCCACCATCTCGGTCTTGCCCACGGAGTCGAGGTCTTCCGATTTGTCGCCTGTGTATTTCATCATGTAGAGCACCCCTCCGCAGATGGCGTATACACCCAGCACCATGAAGAATTTCTTCCATTTCATGCCGCCGATAAGGAACATGGAGAGACTCACTCCGAAAAGCAGGATAGTGTTCGTAAGACCGTTCTTCCAGAGGAACGCACCGAATATCACAACCACGAGGGCTGCCCATATGATACCTTTGTTGGAGACTCCCCGGGGCTCCTGGTTGCGCCCCAGGATAGTGGCAAGAAGCACCACGACAGTCAGTTTGACTATCTCCGGGGGCTGTATGGTGAATCCGGCCACACGTATGGCTCTCTGGGCGCCGTTGATTTCCACACCGAAGAAGTTGGAAAATATCAGCAGTCCGAGCGATATGAGCGCCGCGAACCATGCGAATCGGCTGAAATAACCGTAGTGTGTGTTCTGAAGGGCAAGCACGAGTCCGAGACCGATCACAAGGAAGATGGCATGGCGTATCAGCGGCATGTAGACATTGGAGCCCGACACTTCTGAGCTCGATGCGGAGAAGAGCTCGATGACCGAGACCATGAGCAACATGATGTATATGCCCCAGATATATGGGTCGGGACGCGGCTTGGCCACATCCTTCCCGCCGGAGCCGCGTGTGGTGCGGGCCGGCTTACTGACGGCTACGCCGTCGACAGTTTCCTTGATTATCACGCCTTGCTCGGGCGCTTCCGTTACCTTTTCCATGGGAAAGAGTTTTTATGTGCGGGAGAGTGGATTGTCAGTAGTCATTTTCCTGTCAGTGCCTTTACGGCTGCCTTGAAACGGTCGCCACGATCTTCGTAGCTCTTGAAGAGGTCGAAACTTGCGCAGCAGGGGGAAAGCAGCACTGTGTCGCCCTCCGAAGCGAAGGCACGGCATGCCTGCAGCGCCTCGTCGAGACTGTGTGTGTCGGCGATGTTTTCCACTTTGCCGGTGAAGAAATCGAGTAGTTTCTCGTTGTGGAGGCCCATGCAGACAATCGCCTTCACCTTCTCTTTCACGAGCGGTTCTATCTCGGAGTAGTCGTTGCCTTTGTCTTTGCCTCCGAGAATAAGTATGGTGGGCGTGGTCATGCTCTCAAGGGCATACCAGGTGGAGTTGACATTGGTGGCTTTCGAGTCGTTGACGTAGCGCACGCCGTCGACTGTGGCCACATACTCAAGACGGTGCTCCACGGCTTCGAAGTCTTCCAGGGCATGGCGTATGGTCTCTTTGCGAATCTTAAGCACGGACGCTGATATGCCTGCGGCCATGGAGTTGTAGAGGTTGTGCAGCCCCGGGAGGGACAGGCGGTCGCGGGGTATGTCCCACACCTCGCCGGGCGTGGAGAAGCGCACGATGCCATCGTCGACCCAGGCGGCGCTTCCGTCTTCTTTCTCCACTCCGAACGGGAGGCGCAGCGCCTCGCTCTGCACGTGCTTTATCTGCTCGCGCACGATGGGATCGTCCTGCCAGTAGACGAAATAGTCGTCTTTGGTCTGGTTGCGCAATATGCGGAATTTTGCAGCCACATAGTTTTCCATCTTATGATCGTAGCGGTCAAGATGGTCGGGAGTGATGTTCATTATCACGGCTATGTTGGCCTTGAACTGATACATGTTCTCCAGCTGGAAGCTCGAGAGTTCTATCACATATATCTCGTGCGGGTCTTCGGCCACCTGCAGGGCGAGGCTCTTCCCTACATTTCCGGCGAGTCCCACGTCAAGCCCTGCCTCGCGTAGTATATGGTAGGTGAGTAGGGTAGTGGTTGTCTTGCCGTTTGATCCGGTGATGCACACCATCCTCGCGTCGGTAAATCCGGCGGCGAATTCAATCTCGGAGATCACGGGGATGCCGAGAGAGGTGATTTTCCGCACCATGGGCGCATATGGCGGTATGCCGGGGCTTTTCACCACGACCGTGGCGTTGAGGATCTTTTCTTTCGTGTGCGTGCCCTCTTCGTAAGGGATGCCGTGTGAGTCAAGCACATCTTTGTATTTCTGCGGTATTGACCCCATGTCAGACAGGAACACGTCCATTCCCTTTGCCTTGCCGAGCACTGCGGCACCCGTGCCGCTTTCCCCTCCGCCGAGCACAACCAGGCGCCCGGAGAGATCGATATTCTGTTTGTTTATTTCCATGTTGCAATTTGTTGATTCAGCCGAGCCCCGGAGGCGTCAGCGTATTTTGAGAGTGACGAAGGTGAGGGCTGCCAGCAATATGCCGACAATCCAGAACCTCACCACGATCTTCGATTCAGGAATAGGCGATTTCGGGAAATTCACAAGGCATCTCACCGCCGAATCGCCGGCCTTCTGAAAATGGTGGTGGAGAGGTGTCATCTTGAAGATGCGCCGTCCTTCGCCGAATTTTTTCTTCGTATATTTGAAATAGCCCACCTGAAGTATGACGGAGAGATCTTCGATGAAGAAGATCAGACATAAGAGGGGGATGAGCAGCTCCTTGCGTATGAGGATGGCGAAGACGGCCAGTATGCCTCCGAGCGTAAGGCTGCCGGTATCGCCCATGAATACCTGGGCGGGAAAAGCGTTATACCACAGGAATCCCACCAATGCCCCGATGAAGGCGGCCGCGTAGACCACAAGCTCCTCGCTGCCGGGTATATACATGATGTTGAGATATCCAGAATATATGACATTGCCTCCAAGGTATGCCATCACGGCCAGGGCCACCCCGATTATGGCCGAGGTGCCGGCGCAGAGTCCGTCGAGACCATCGGTCAGATTGGCGCCGTTGCTCACTGCCGCCACCACGATTATCACCACGAGCACGAACACGAGCCAGCCGAGTGTCTCGGCGGCGTTGGCGTCGTTGATCCACGAGGTCAGCCATTCGTAGTTGAAGTTGTTGTTCTTAACGAATGGAATGGTGGTCTGCGGCGATTTCACGGTGTTGACGGAATGCACGATTTCTGTCTCGTGGGTGACGAGGTTCTGCACCTCCATGTTCTCGCTCATGACGATGTCCGGAGAGAGCCACATGGTGATGCCCACGATCAGGCCGAGTCCCACCTGGCCGATCACCTTGTATTTCCCCTTGAGACCGTCCTTGTTATGATATTTCAGTTTGCGGTAGTCGTCGAGGAATCCTATCGAGCCCATCCATACGGTGGCCACAAGCATGAGGATCATGTAGATATTGGAGAGGTTGCCGAGAAGGAGGCAGGGAATGAGAATGGAGAGGATGATTATCACGCCGCCCATCGTGGGGGTGCCTGTCTTGCTCATCTGCCCCTCAAGGCCGAGATTGCGTATCACCTCGCCCACCTGCATACGCTGCAGGCGGTGGATTATGTCGCGACCGAACACCAGGGCGATCACCATCGCGAGGGCGAACGATGTGCCGGCCCGGAAGGTGATGTAGTCCATCAGGTGTATCCCGGGGAAATCGGTGTCTTTCAGCAGTTGGAATAATGCGTAGATCATTTTATGTCGCTATGCGTGGATCATATTTTATGGTTGTGCATGAATCAGCGTGCGGCGAAAGCCTCGACCACCTCTTCCCGGTCGTCGAAATGGTGCCTTATGCCGCAGACTTCCTGATAAGTCTCGTGTCCTTTCCCCGCCACGAGCACTACCGTTCCCGGTTTTGCCATCATCACGGCCTTGCGGATGGCTTCGCGCCGGTCGGTGACGCATTCTGTGCGTGTGAGTTCCTCGGAGTTGAGGCCTGCCCTCATGTCGGCGATGATCTCTTCAGGCACTTCATCGCGGGGATTATCGCTGGTCAGGATGAGGAAATCGCTGCGGCATGCCGCCTCCTGGGCCATCATCGGGCGTTTGCCATGGTCGCGGTTGCCGCCTGCTCCTACCACGGTGATGATCTCGCCGTCGACGCCCACGATCTCGCGGATCGTGTCGAGCACGTTGACCAGTGCATCGGGAGTGTGGGCATAGTCGACGATGGCGGCCACACCGTCGGCCGACATGAAGGGCTGGAAGCGCCCCGCTACGGGCACGAGCCGGCTCATGTTGACAATCACCTCCTCCGGATCGAAGCCTGATAGGATGGAGGCGCCGTAGACGTCGGTAAGGTTGTAGGCGTTGAACCTGCCCGTGAAACGCACCTCCACCTCACGGCCGTTGAGCAGCATGAGCGTGCCGTCGAGGCGCGTCTCGAGCACACGGCCACGGAAGTCGGCGTCTGCGCGGAGAGAATATGTGTAGACCTTGGCTTTTGTGTTCTGCACCATATACATCCCGGCCTTGTCATCGGCGTTTGTCAGGGCGAATGCGTCGGCGGGGAGCATGTCGAAGAAGGCTTTCTTGGCATTCATATAGTTTTCCACCGTGCCGTGGTAGTCGAGGTGATCTCGTGTGAGATTGGTGAATATGCCTCCGGCGAAACGTAAGCCGGCCACACGGCGCTGCGCCGTGGAGTGGGACGACACTTCCATGAATGCGTATTCGCAGCCTTCGGCCACCATCTCCGCCAGCAGCTCGTTGAGGGTGAGGGGGTCGGGGGTGGTATGGGTGGTGGGCACGGCACGGTCGCACACGTAGTTGCATACGGTGGATAGGAGACCGGCCTTATAACCCTCGAATTTCGCCATCTCGTAGAGCAATGTGGCGGTGGTTGTCTTGCCGTTGGTGCCGGTCACTCCCACGAGCTTCAGCTTGCGGGAGGGATGTCCGTACCAGGCGGAAGCCAGGCGTCCGAGGGCTTCGGCGGAGTCGGCCACGCGCACATATGTGATTCCCTTTTCGAATGTCGAGGGCATCTCCTCGCAGACGATTGCCCCGACATGGGCGCTCGCCACCACGGGGATATATTTGTGACCGTCCGTGGTCACACCTTTCACGGCCACGAAAAGGCCGTCTTTCTCCACTTTCCTGGAGTCGCTCTCGAGAGAGGTTATGTTTCTGTCGGTCTCGCCGATTATCTCGACGACGTCGATGTCGGCGAGAAGGCTTGATAGCTTGGAGGTCATATCTCGGTTGTGTTATGTTTCATTATCAAATCGTCGCTCCCCGCATAGGGGAAGACTGTCTATATCTTCAGGTCGAGCACTATGCGGTCGCCGCGCCGTATGGCCGTGCCTCGCGGCAGCGACTGGGCCACGACACGCCCCGTGCCGCGCAGCCTGACATTGAGGCCGCACTGCTCGAGTATCCTCACCGCCGTGGGGGCATCGTAGCCTGTCACGTCGGGCACCGCTCCCACCGATTTCTCGGGAGCCGAGGCCTTAACTCTCCGGGCTTTGGTTATGCCGAGGGCCGCCCCCAGGGAGGGCCCTTTCACCGATTCAGATGCGGCGAACACTGGTATGGATTCCTTTCTCTCGGTGGTGAACGACGAGGAATTGTCGAACATACCGCGGGCATACATCCTGACGGCCATGTTCTTCACCACCTGTCCGGAGGTGCGGTTGGCACTCGTGCCGGAGGGCCCGAGCACCAGGGCCATGCAGGAGTATTTCGGATTGGAATAAGGGAAGAAGCCGGCGAACGCATAGCGGCGTTTGGCAGTGTTGTAGGTTCCGTGCTCCACAGGGTAGGCGGTGCCCGTCTTTCCGGCCACCTCCACGCGGTCGTCGCGCACCATTCGCGCCGTGCCATGCTCGCCCCAGACCACCTCGCGGATGCATTCCCTGACTTTGGCGGCTGTCTCCTCGGAGCATATGCGCGGCCGGATGTAGCTTATGGGCATCACGGAGTCACGCCCCTCCTCGTCGGTGAGCGAACGCACAAGATGCGGACGCACATATTTCCCGTTGTTGGCTATGGCGTTGTAGACGGAGAGGGTGTAGAGCGGGGGTATCTCAGTGTTGTAGCCATAAGCCTGGCGTGCCAGGTCGAGATGGCGCGAGGTCAGGGTTATGTTGTTGCCGCGTGCGTCTTTGGGGAGGAGCTTGCGTATGCGGGGCACGCATTCTCCCGCTATGCCCGTATGCATCGGCTCGAAGAATCCGATGGAGTCGAGACGGTCGTGGAAAGCAGCCGGATTGTCGGCATATCCACGGAATATAACGCGTGCTATTCCTGTGTTTGACGACATTTCGATGACCTGCTTCATGTTTTTTACTCCCGGGGCATGCGGGTCGCTGGTGCGCTGGAAAGGGCTGCAGTCGATAATGTCGTTGACGCTTTTCACAAGCCCGTCTTCGAAGGCGATCATCAGCGATATCGGTTTCATCACCGACCCCGGCTCGAATGCCTGCACGGCCCTGTTGAGAGCTTCTCCGTATGTGCCGTCGTCGAGGAGCTCGATGTTGGATATCGCCTTGATCTCACCGGTCGCCACCTCCATGAGTATGGCCGTGCCCCATTCGGCTTTCGATTCCTGGCAGATGGTGGCGAGTTCCTGCTCGAGCATGTCCTGGAGGTCGATGTCGATGGTGGTGTGGATGTCGAATCCCCTTTTGGGAGGCTTGCTCATCCAGTTGCTTATACCTGAGGTGAGTGCCACTTTTTTGGCTGTGCCGGGTTTGCCGTAGAGCAGGCTGTCGAGGTCTTTCTCAAGACCCGAGTAGCCGTGGAATTCGCCTGTGGCGTGACTTTCGTTGACCCTTCCGATGCTCCGGTATGCCATGCGTCCGTAGGGATATATGCGGATATTTTTCTCCTCTTTATAGACCGGGATGCGGAATCCAGCACCCTTGAAATCCTTGAGATACGGAAAGTTGCGGATCCTGGCGAAATCCTCGAGGGTTTTCTTTGCCGCGAGCCGCAGGGCGCGCGGACGTTTTTCCGGTTTTTTATCGAATTCCTTCTTGAGGCGCGTATGCCAGGAATATTTCTTGAAAGTGTCGGGGTGTGAGGTGAGATTGCGCACTCTGGGATAGTGATAGTCGAGCGAGTCGGCCAGGGAGTCGATCTTTGCCCAGGGTATCACCGACTGCTTCATCACTTTGTTGTGACGAAGGTCGAGCTTTATGTCGTAGACTTTCAGGTTGCAGGCCAGGATATTGCCGTTGGAGGCGAGTATGTTGCCCCTCTCCGGCGATATGACGGAGGTTTTCGACAGCTCTTCGTGGGCGCGCTTGTTCCAGTCGGGTGCGGTGACCACGGTGGTCTCGAAAAGCTTCACCACCACTCCGAGCGAGAAGACGAAGAAGGCGAGTGTTATTATGCCGTAGCGGAAAAGTATGTGTGTCTTGTTGTTCTGTTTCATTTTGAGTGAGATGCCTTTCTATGTCGTTGTCGTTGCGTTGGCTGCGGGTCAGCGGTCGTCGATCACGAGTTCGTAGGGGGGCTGTTCCTGAAACTGCAGGCCGAGCCCTTTCTCCTCCACGAGCCGTTTCATCTCCGTCTCGCGTATCAGCGACATGTAGGCCGCTTTCTCCTGAAGCTTGGAGCTTTCTGCTATCTGCAGCTCGGTTGTGAGCCGTTTTATCTCCTCCATCCGGGTCTTTGTCTTGTAGCGCAGGCCCATCAGCGAGAGCATCGCCATGATCAGGATCATCAGCAGCCATGCGTTGCGCTTGAAGAATTCCACGGAGAGCGATTGCCCGTAGCGCACGTCTGACACCCATGAGGGCGCCGTTCTCTTTGTCTTCTCTTTCTTTACCTTTTTATCGTTGTCTTTTTTATTGTCAGCCATATCTTGGAGAGAAATTGATCAGGACTTCATTTTATCATATCTTTCATATCAGTTCTGCCACTCTGAGTTTGGCGCTTCTCGACCGCGGGTTCGCCTCCACTTCCTGCTGGGAAGGCTCCACGGGTTTCCGGGTCACCGGGCGCCATGGTGAGGAAGTCTTCCCGAAGAAGTCTTTCTCCTCGCGCCCCTCCACATTGCCGGTCTTCATGAAATTCTTCACCATACGGTCTTCTATGGAGTGGTAGGTGAGCACGGCGAGGCGTCCGCCCGGGCGGAGTATCCGCGCCGTGGCTTCGAGAAACCTGCGCAGGTCGCCCATCTCGTCGTTGGTGGCGATGCGCAATGCCTGGAACACCTGGGCCATCTCTTTCTTTTCCTGCCGTGGGTCGAGGGCCGGGCGTACGGCGTCAGCCAGTTCGAAAGTGGTCTGGACCGGATGTTGGGCGCGGGCCTTGACTATGGCCTTGGCAACGTTGCCCGGGCGCTTGAGGTCGGCGTAGGCGCGGAGAGTGTCTTTTATTGTCTCTTCGTCGGCTTCCGCGAGGATCATGGCCGCGGTGCGGTCGGCCTTGCGGTTCATCCGCATGTCGAGGGGGGCGTCGGCGCGGAATGAGAATCCGCGTTCCGAGGAGTCGAAATGATGGAAGCTCACGCCCAGGTCGGCGAGTATGCCGTCGATCTTACCGGCTCCGTGATACCTCATGAAATTCTCTACATAACGGAAATTGGAGTGTACGAATGTAAACCGGGGATCGTCGATGCGGTTGGCATAGGCGTCGATGTCCCGGTCGAAAGAGTATAGGTGCCCTTCCGGGCCGAGCGCCTCGATGATGGCGCTCGAATGCCCTCCGCCGCCGAATGTGGCGTCGATGTATGTGCCATCTGGCTTTATATCAAGCAGCTGTATGGCTTCTGGCAGCAGCGCGGGGATATGGTAGGCGGAATCAGGCATCTTTCCTCAGTTTTTTTACTCTCTATTTTCCAGGTGTAAAGTTAATTAAAATTGTAAACAATTAACAAATTTAAATTCGCTAAATTGTATGAGTGGCGGAAAAAACTTATCTACACCCCGCCAGCCGCCTGAGCCGTCGTGTCAGGAAGGGTATCTCTTCGAAGAAGGCCACGGTCAGGACATAGAAGCACAGGAGGATGATCCGCAACGGATAGACTCCCCATGCGGGCAGCAACACCGCCGAATATTCGCCTGTCAGATATAGCGCGAGTGCGAGCAGTGTGTAGAGCCCCATCCGCTTCATTTCGTAGGGTAACGGGTAATAGTGGCGCCCCACCAGATAGCTTGCCGCCATGACGGTGAAATAGCTTATGAGGGCTGCCCATGCGGAGCCCATGTAGCCGTCGGGGATGCCGATGGCCGGCACGAGCCACAGGGTGAGCCCGAGCATGAGCACGAAGCAGAAGAGGGAGAAATACATGCCCCACTGCGTGCGGTCGGTGAGCTTGTACCACAGCGAGAGATTGAAGAACACTCCGAAGCAGAGCTCGGCCATCATCATCACAGGCACTACGCGGAGACCTGACCAGTAGGCAGGGGCGATGAAATGTTTAAGTATGGGGAGGAAGTACATCACTCCCAGGAAGATGAAGAGCCCGAAGACCACGAAATATTTCATGGCGTCGCAGTAGGCGCGGCTTTTCCCCTCACCCTCCTCTTTGGCATGGGAGAAAATGAAAGGTTCGTAGGCATAGCGGAATGCCTGGGTGAACATCACCATGACTATGGCGATCTTCATGTTGGCGCCGTAGATGCCTACCATCGAACGCGCTTCGGACTCATGTCCCTCAAACAGGTATGGAATGATCAGCTGCCCCATGTTCTGGCTCAGGATTCCGGCCACACCGAGTATTAGCAACGGCCAGCTGTAGGTGAGCATTTGCCGCAGGAGCGGGGCGGAGAAACGGTAGCGTCGCCCTGCGAGCTGAGGCATAAGGCAGAACAGCACGGCCACCGACGATATTATATTGGCCAGGAATATCCAGCCGATGCCGAACGCGGCGCCTCCGAGAGGATTGTAGAACCAGGCTATGCATTCCGGGCAGTGGCGGTCGATGACGGGGCATAGCAGCAGAAAAAACAGGTTGAGCCCTATGTTGAGGGCCACGTTGAGCAGTTTTATCCCCGCGAACCTCCAGGCCTGCTTCCTGAAGCGCAGATAGGCGAAAGGAAGATTGGAGAAGGCGTCGACAGCCACGGTGACGCCCAGGAGCCATATGAACAGTCCGTCGCCGGGGAGCAGCATGGCCTCCGCCACGGGGTGAAGGAAGAGGGTTATCAGGGCGATGAAGAGCAGGGAGGTGGCGCCCACGGAGAGCAGTGACGTTGTGTAGACGGTCTCCGGGTCTTTCTCTTTGTTGGCAAACCGGAAGAATCCGGTCTCCATGCCGTAATTGAGGATCACGAGGGCCACCGCGGTGAAGCCGTAGAGATAGCTCACCACGCCGTATTCCTCGCTTGGGAAGAGATATACGTAGAGCGGCACCAGACACCAGTTTAGAAAACGGCCAACAATGCTGCTCAGGCCATAGACGGCGGTGTCTTTCACCAATGATTTGATTCCAGCCATATCAGTCGGGTTTGTTTGCTGTGTAAGGTCGCGGGTGCCGGGATGCCGGCTCCCCGCGCTGTCATTCGTCGAAAAGAGATCCGGGCATGTTGGGGCGCGTGCGTTTCAGATGGGTGTAGGCCAGGTCGGTGGCCTCGCGTCCGCGGGGTGTCCGTTTCAGAAACCCCTCCTTTATCAGGAAGGGCTCATAGACCTCCTCCACGGTGCCGGCGTCCTCGCCCAGGGCGGTGGCGATTGTCGAGATTCCCACAGGGCCCCCCTTGAATTTGTCGATTATGGTGAGCAGGATGCGGTTGTCGATCTCGTCGAGGCCGTAGCGGTCGATGTTGAGGGCTTCGAGAGCATGCCGGGCTATGTCGATGCCTATGAAACCGTTCCCTTTCACCATGGCGAAGTCGCGCACACGACGGAGCAGGGCGTTGGCGATACGCGGGGTGCCCCGGCTGCGCAATGCGATCTCCTGGGCCGCGTCGTTGGCTATCCCCACACGGAGAAGTCCGGCGGAGCGCTTCACGATGCCCTGCAGCACTTCGTGGTCGTAGTATTCGAGATGGCAGTTTATGCCGAAGCGGGCGCGCAGAGGGGAGGTGAGCAGTCCGCTGCGGGTGGTGGCTCCTATAAGGGTGAAGGGTGCCAGTGAGAGCTGTACGCTCTTGGCGCCCGGGCCCTTGTCGAGGAGGATGTCGATGCGGTAGTCTTCCATCGCGGAATATAGATACTCCTCTACTATGGGGTGCAGGCGGTGTATCTCGTCGATGAAGAGCACGTCGTGGGGCTCGAGGCTCATGAGGATGCCTGCCAGGTCGCCGGGCTTGTCGAGCACGGGGCCGGAGGTCACCTTGAAGCCTACGCCGAGCTCATTGGCCACGATGTTCGACAGCGTGGTCTTCCCCAGTCCGGGAGGGCCGTGGAGCAGGGTGTGGTCGAGGGCCTCGCCGCGCAGACGGGCGGCCTGCACGAATACGCGTAGGTTGGATATGATCTTCTCCTGGCCGCTGAAGTCGTCGAACGCCAGCGGGCGGAGCGCTTTCTCTATATCTTTTTCGGTGTCGCGTGGCTCTTGCCCGCGGATATCGAAATCTTCTTCTTCCATGTCGCAAAATTACAAAATCCTCGCGAAAGTTTGTCAATTATTGCACATTCATATTTTTTTAAGTGCAATTTTACACCTCAATCCGTTTTTTTACGCTAATTTCGCCCGTCTCTGCAGGGGAATCCGTTTCCGCGGCCTGTCTGGGCGGCGGCAATATCATCCGCGCTTCTCTCCCGGGGCAATATCAACTTCCTAAAAACGAATGAATATGGGAAAACCAAGATTAGTGATATCATCGGGCGCCGGCATGAGCGCCGAAAGCGGAATATCCACCTTCCGCGACGCAGGCGGCCTGTGGGAGAACTATCCGGTGATGGAGGTGGCTTCGGCCGACGGCTTCCGCCGCAATCCGGAGCTTGTGCATGAGTTCTACAATGCCCGGCGGCGCGACCTGATAACCAAGCAGCCCAACGCCGCCCACAAGGCTCTCGCCGATCTGGAGAAGGACTACGACGTCTATGTCATCACCCAGAACGTCGATGATCTGCACGAGCGCGCGGGCTCCTCGAAGGTGCTCCATCTTCACGGCGAGCTCATGAAGATGCGCAGCGTAAGCGATCCCGACTACATAGAGTCTCTCGACATGGAGCATCTCTCCACCACTCCTGCCACGCGTGGCCGACGCGGTGACCTGATGCGTCCGCACATCGTCTTCTTCCAGGAGCCGGTGCCTAATATCGGCCTTGCCATCGAATGGGCTGAGGAGGCCGATATCTTCGTGGTGATAGGCACCTCGCTCGCCGTCTATCCGGCCGCGAGCCTGCTGCAGTATGTGCGTCCGGGCGTGCCTATCTACTATATTGATCCCAATCCGGCACCTGCCGCGGAGAGGATGGGCAATGTCACCGTAATCAAGGCAACGGCTACGGAAGGGATGAGAAAACTTGTGGATATCCTTGAGAAAAGGTGATGAATTCTGAGGGAAACTTGTTAAAAAACTATAAAAACGGGGAATTTTATGTTTAAAAACATGTTTTATGTTGTTCAACATGTGGATTCCTCTTTGTTTGCAAAAGATTTTGTCTACTTTTGCAAAAGTTACTGTTAAATAAACTCTGCATCGGAAATGGCAAAAGTAAGAGGCGCGGTAAGCGTCAATGTCGAGAAATGCAAAGGTTGCGAGCTGTGTGTGGCGGCGTGTCCCACGTCGACCCTTGCGCTGCAGCCTGACGAAGTCAACGACCGCGGCTATAATTACGCCTTCATGGCTGACCCCGAGAGCTGCACGGGATGCTGCAGCTGCGCGCTTGTATGCCCTGACGCCTGCATAGAGGTCTTCAGGGTGAGGATTGATTGAATAAACAATGTCTCCGTCGTTCCCGGCGGCTTGCAACGTCACGGAACCGCATGGCGGAGACAGCAACCTATACGGATATGAAAGAAGAGGTAAGACTCATGAAGGGAAACGAGGCCATAGCCCACGCGGCCATACGTTACGGCTGCGACGGCTATTTCGGCTATCCCATAACCCCCCAGTCGGAGGTGCTCGAGACTCTCGAGGCCCTCATGCCCTGGGAGACCACCGGCATGACCGTGCTTCAGGCCGAGTCGGAAGTGGCCGCCATCAACATGGTCTATGGCGGCGCCGCCTCCGGCAAGGCTGTCATGACATCATCGTCGTCGCCGGGCATAAGCCTCAAGCAGGAGGGTATATCATATATGGCTGGAGCGGAGCTCCCGGCCCTCATCCTCAATGTCATGAGGGGAGGACCCGGCCTGGGCACGATACAGCCGTCGCAGGCCGACTATTTCCAGGCCACGAAGGGTGGCGGCCACGGCGACTACCATCTCATAGTCCTCGCTCCCTCGTCGGTGCAGGAGATGGTCGATTTCGTGGCGCTCGGATTCGATCTATCGTTTAAATACCGCACTCCGGCCATGATCCTGGCCGACGGCATCGTCGGCCAGATGATGGAGAAAGTGGTGCTCCCCGGGCAGCGCCCGAGGCGCACGGAGGAGCAGGTGCGCGAGCAGTGTCCCTGGACTGCGAACGGCCGCAAGGGGATGCGGCGCCGCAACGTGATCACCTCCCTTGAGCTCGAGTCGAGCCGCATGGAGGAGATCAACAACCGTCTGCAGGCGCGCTATGCCGAGATTTGTGCCAACGAGCCCCGCTGGGAGGAGTTGGGAGTGGAAGACGCCGACTATCTCATCGTGGCGTTCGGATCTGTGGCACGCATATGCGCCAAGGCTGCTCAACTGTCGCGCGACAAAGGGGTGAAGGTTGGCATCCTGCGCCCCATAACCCTCTGGCCTTTCCCGGAGGAAGCCGTCCGCAAGGCGGCCCAGGGGAAAAAGGGGATTCTCTGTGTGGAGCTTAACGCAGGCCAGATGATCGAGGATGTGCGCCTGGCTGTGCACGACGCTCTCCCCGTGAAGCATTACGGACGCCTCGGCGGCATTATCCCCAGCCCGCAGGAGGTGGCTGATGTCCTGGAGAGGGAGTTTGTGAAGTGACACTCTAAATCTGAACACAATGGACCTGAAAGATATAATGAAGGAGGAGAACAAGGTCTACAGCAGGCCTGAGCTCCTTGACGACGTGCATATGCACTACTGCCCCGGCTGCAGCCATGGTGTGGTTCACAAGCTTCTCGCGGAGGTGATATCCGAGATGGGGCTGACTGAACGCACGGTGGGTGTCTCGCCTGTGGGGTGCGCGGTGTTTGCCTATAATTATGTGGATGTAGACTGGGTTGAGGCGGCCCACGGGCGCGCTCCCGCCGTGGCCACCGCCATAAGCCGGCTCTGGCCTGACGACGTGGTCTTCACTTACCAGGGTGACGGCGACATGGCTGCCATCGGCACGGCCGAGACGATACATGCTGCCAACCGGGGGGAGAATATTGTCATGATATTCGTCAACAACGCTATTTACGGCATGACCGGAGGCCAGATGGCCCCCACCACCCTCATCGGGCAGAAGACGGCCACGACCCCTTATGGGCGCAGAGTGGATCTCAATGGTTATCCCCTCACCATAACGAAGCTTATGGCGGAGCTCGACGGCACTTGCTACGTCACCCGTCAGTCCGTGCATACTCCCGGAGCTGTGCGCAAGACGAAGAATGCCATAAAGAAGGCTTTCCGCAACGCCATCGCCAAGAAGGGCACGTCGGTGGTTGAGATAGTCTCCACCTGCAATTCCGGCTGGAAGATGTCGGCCAAGGCTGCCAACGACTGGATGGCCGAGCATATGTTTGAGAAATATCCGCTCGGCGACCTGAAAGATAATGTTGAATGTTGAATTTTGAATGTTGAATTTTGAATGCATGGTTCATAATGAACAGTGCCGAATTTGTATTGGAAAAATTATGCATTATGCATTCTTAAGGATAATGTTGAATTTTGAATGTTGAATGTATGGTTCATAATGCGCAATTCCGAATTTGTATTGGAAAAATTATGCATTATGCATTATGAATTACGCATTAGGCATTATGAATCATGAATTGAAGAAGCTATGACCCAAGAGATAATAATAGCGGGATTCGGCGGCCAGGGAGTGCTCTCGATGGGCAAGATTCTCGCCTATTCCGGACTTATGGACGATAAGGAGGTGACCTGGATGCCCTCCTACGGCCCGGAGCAGCGCGGCGGCACGGCCAATGTCACGGTGATTCTTTCCGACGAGCGCATATCGTCGCCCGTGCTCGACTCCTATGATATCGTCGTGGCCCTCAACCAGCAGAGTCTCGACAAGTTCTCCCCCCGTGTGAAGAAGGGAGGCATACTCATCTACGATGTCAACGGCATTCACAAGCGTCCTGAGCGCGATGACGTGACGGTATATCCCGTTGATGCCATGGGTGCCACCCTTGAGCTGGGCAACTCCAAGGCCTACAATATGGTCGTGATGGGAGCCCTCTTGGAGGCTATGCCCTATAAGCTCCCTATGGAGAATGTGATGAAAGGGCTTAGGAAATCAATACCTGAGCGCCATCACAATCTTCTTCCCCTCAATGAGCAGGCAATAGAGAAAGGCCGTACGCTCATCTGAAGTGTTGTCTGCAATACCACGGCGGGGCCGGGAACTGTTCCCGGCCCCGCCGCATATCTTGTCAAAGCTGTGCTAACGGGTGATGAGGATTTTTTTGTGGCGGCTGATGTAGAGGCCGGGGGAGGTGGGCTTGGCGACCGGCAGGCCCTGCATGTTGTACCATTGCTCCTCGCGGTCGGCCTCCTCGCCGGTGACAGGGTCGACAGAGGAGTCGTTGCCGTCGGCGAAACTGCAGATGGTCTTAAGGGCAGCTGTCGCTTTCCCGGTGGTGCTGTCGAAGAGGGGTGCGTTATACCATCCTGAAAGGCTGGTGTTGAATGCGTTATACTCCATCCACCACCAGAAAAGGCCATCGACGTTGCCATATTTGCGGAGAAGCGACACCAGGTCTTCGGCAAACTGATTCTGGCCCTCCTCGGAATAGGGATAATCCACCTTCTGGTCAGTGCCCGGCACTTCCCATTTGTAGGAATAGCCGGTCTCCACGATCATGATCCTTTTGTCGGGGAACAGGGTGGTCAGCGAATCGAGCGCATCCTTCAGCACGTTCATGTCGCCGTGGAAGTAGGGATAGTAGCTCAGGCCGATAATGTCGTAGTCCACTCCGAGGCGCTTCATCTCATTGTAGAAATTGGCCTGCACGTCGGGCTGCGCCACTCGTTCGGTGTGGAGTACGATCGCGGCGGCGGGACATTGTTCATGGCATGCCTTTATGGCGTTGTTGAGGAGATCGCCGAGACGTTGCCAGTTGGCCTGACTCCCCATGAATGTCTTCTTTGGCGCGGAGGTGCCCGCGGGGCCCCAGAGCATGCCGTAGCTTATCTCATTTCCCGGCTGTATGAAATCGGGGGTCGCCCCCGCTTCTTTCAATTTCTCCAGGCATTGCGTGGTGTAATCATACACCTGTCGGCACAGTGCCTCGTCAGAGAGCCCCTCCCAGGCCTTGGGTGTCCATTGCTTGGCCGGATCGGCCCATGTGTCGGAATAATGGAAATCGAGGAGCAGGGCGAATCCAGCTTCCTTTATGCGCTTGCAGAGGGGAAGGATATAGTCGAGATCCTGGCATGCGTTAGCGTCCTTGTCGGAGCCCGTATATTCGGAGGGATTGACGAAGAGGCGCACCCTCATGGCGTTCATACCCTGCTTGTGGAGCCAGGGGAGAAGTTCCGCCACAGGTTGTCCGTCGTGATCCTTGTATTGGGCTCCGGCCGACTCATATTCGGGCAGCAAGGAGATATCGCCCCCTACATAACGGTATTCCGCGGGGGAGCTGAAGACGGTTGCGACGGCCAGAAGAGGGAAGAGAAGCAGTTTCCTTAATTTCATAGTTTGATCCGGGTTGACAGATTGATTCACGATAATCGGAAAAAGGATGGATCCGGTAGAATCCACCCTTTTTCCTGATGATTCGTAAGCATGAGATCAGTTCTGAGCCGTCTGCGACTGGGCGTCTTTGATCATCTGCTCATTGGCATAGATCGTGATCTCCACGCGGCGGTTGAGCGCGCGTCCCTCGGGAGTGTCGTTGGAGGCAATGTAGTCTGCCATCGGTATCCCTTTTGCCTCAAGACGGTCGGCGGGCACGCCGCACTTTATGAGATAGTTGCGCACGGAGTTGGCGCGTTGGCCTGAAAGCTTCTCATTGACGGCGTATGAGCCGGTGTTGTCGGTATATCCGATGATGTTGACGTCTGTGCCGGGATTCTCGAGAAGGTTTACCGCGAATTTGGTGAGATCAGACTGTGCCTGGTCGGAGAGGTTATACTTGCCGGTGGCGAAGAGTATTCCTCCGTCGAAGGTCACCTTGATTGCCTGCAGGCCGTTGGAGTCGGTGACCTGCTCCACCTTGGCCTGCTGCTGGAGCTGGGCCTCGAGTTCCTTCTGCTGCTTATCCATCTTCTTGCCGATGAGCGCTCCGGCTCCGGCACCTACGGCCGCGCCGATAGCCGCGCCGATGCCTGCCCCTTTGCCGCCCCCTATTAGGGCGCCGATGCCTGCGCCTGCGGCAGCGCCGCCGCCGCCGCCGATCAAGGCTCCCTTGCCGGTCTTATTCATTGTGCTGCATCCTGTGGCTCCGAAGAGCATCGCCGCTGCGAGGAGAGCGGCTGTGATGTTTCTGAAAATTTTCATAATTTATGATATTAAAACTATATTTTTATAAAATGGGAAGCGTGTTGTGGCGTTTCCCGACATTATTGAGAGTCTGCGGGAGTGCGTAGGTTTAAAAGGCGCGATGGCTGACCCTGTCTTTCCCCACACTCTCCTAACCTATAAACAACGCGAGCAACGCAATGTTGCATGCGCTGCCGTTAAAAAACGGGATAGAAGGTCCTGACCGATATAAGAAGGGGCGCCTTCCTGTGAAGGCACCCCTTTTCGCGACAATTAGGATCAGGCTCCTGGATTTCGGAGATATACTCCTTTTGATGAATCACTGTTATTACTTGAGTTCTTAATCTTCTTCTGTTCTCTGAGAGCCTGGCGGCGAGCTTTCTCCGCCTGTTGGCGTGCCATCTTGGCTTGTTGGCGAGCCTGCTCGCGAGCCATCTTGGCCTGCTCGCGTGCGATATTGGCCTGCTGGCGAGCCTGCTCACGTGCGATATTGGCCTGCTGGCGAGCCTGTTCACGCGCCACCTTGGCCTGCTCGCGTGCCATCTTGGCCTGTTCGCGTGCCAGTTGGGCCTGCTCACGTGCCATCTGGGCCTGTATGCGTTGTTCCGAGCTCATGGAATTGCCGAAGCTGCGGCTGTAGGAATCGCCGTTTACGGTCACGGATCCGCCGGATGACGCATCCTTGCTGACCGACCGGAAAGAGCCCCGGAGGGATATGCGGCTGCCGCTCGACGCGTCTGCCGACACCTTTTCCCCTTTCCCCGACTCGACCTTGATGTTTGCCGCGCTTGAGGCGTCGAGGATCATGCGTTCGGCGGTGGCTTTCTTCAGGGTTATCTTCGCCGCGCTGCTGGCCTCTATATTGACGGAGCCGGCGTCGGCGCTGCCGAAAGTGGCCGACGAGGCGCTTGACGCCTCAATGTCGATATTGCCACGCATGCTGCCGATCGAGACCGACGCGGAACTCGACATGTCAGCCTCGAGGGCGGAGCACTGGAGGGTGGCGATATTCACTTTGGCGGCGGAGGAGAGGTCGAGCTCAAGAGAGCCCTCCTGCACGAGCCTGTTCTCCACGGTGAGCGAGGCGGCGGAACTGAGGTCGACGTCCGAGAGTCGCGTAGACGACACCCTGACTATCGTGGGGCCGCTGATCTTCTTGAACTTGCCGGAGTAGCGGGCCGTGAGGCATCCGTTTTTCACGAAGACCTCCACATAGTCTTTGGCCGAGGGGGTGGTGCGGACGTCGGCATATCCCGGGTTCTTCCCCTGGGTGAATATGATGCGTATCCCCTGCGAGGCGTCGATCTTGCTGAAGTCGCCGATCTTGGCGCGGCGTGTCACTGTCGCGTCGGAGTCTTTCCCGTTGCTCACGCTCTGCCCTCCGAAGTTTATATCAGATGTGATGTAAGAGTTGAGCGGCATCCCGTCGATGAATACGTCGGCGGAGGGGGCTGCGACCGCAGGGGCGGCCGAGAGGAGGGAGAGGGCGCATAGCGCACAGGCTGTAAGGCTGAATCTTTTATTCATAATGTTGTCTGTTTGTTACTGGCGGGTTGTGTCTCAGGGTTGGCGCAGGCCGGCGACGGAGGCGTTGGAGTGTGGACGGAGGGGCTGCTTCTCGAGGATCAGCCCGCGCACCGTCACCTCACCCCCGGTCGTGGCGTCGACTGAGGAGAAGTTGCAGCGCCCGGAGAGCACCACATTGGCGGCCGTTGTGGCGGCGGCTTTGACGGAGCCGGCGTTGATACCCCGGAGTCTTACATCTGCCGCGCTCGTGGCTTTTACGTTGACCTCATCCACATCTGCCACGAGGGTGAAGATCTCCGCGGCGCTCGTGGCTTCGATCGTCAGACGCCGTCCGGTCACCTCTCCGAAACTTATCTCTCCGGCAGAGGTTGCGATCACACGGAGTTCTCCGGCTATGTCGAAACGGTCTTTCACGGTGATCTTCGAGGCCGATACTGCCGAGAGCTCGTCGATGTTGCCGGCTGATATCCTGACTATTGTCTTTCCGTTTATGGGGTTGTCGAAATCGGCGTAGTGGAGGGTCAGCGTCCCGCGCTCGTTCTCGACTTTCAGATGTCGGAGGGCATATGCCGGGGCGGTGACCTCTATGAATCCGGGGTAGGGGGCCTGGGTGAGCTCCACCTCAATGGCCTGGCAGGAGATGATTCTGCTGAAAGGGGCCGTGTCGAATTTGCGTGTCACGTCGAGGTTATTCAGGTTTTTCTCCTTTTTGTCGGCGGCGCTCTTCAGCGTGGGGTTCGCCGCGTCGGCTGTGGCCCATCCTCCGGCCAACGCCCCCATCGTGAGGGCTCCCAAGCCTGCCGAGAGGATGACCACAAGCGCGGCGATCAGATATTGGGAATTAAAAAAGCTGTCTTTTCTTGTCATATGAGTCGGTGGAGGGGCGTTTTGTCGCCCTTCTGTGATTATGACTCACAACTAAACATTTTGTGACACACTTAAACATATTTTTTCTTCCGGAAGCCAAAAAATACAGGATTCACCCGCGGGAAAATCTGCTCCGGGAATGCGGCCCATGATTTGACGTCGCTTTTTAAACAACGAACTAAATTGCTGTCGAACCTGCAATATATTTTGTAAAATGGATTAATTGTGCTATATTTGTGCAACTTTCCGATGGGAAAGCATAATCCGGCAATGTGGATTGAAAATATTGAATGATTGCGTGATCGATAAAATCCCGCAGCCGGAACAAACATAAAGCCAACAAACCTTCGGTATGATCTATCGTATATCCATAGCTCTCACATTTCTCCTCCTGATTCCCGGTTGTTCCGATCCTGGGCATGACGGGCGGCTGACCCGTATTGAAGAGACAATCCAGGAATCGCCGGAAGAAGCGCTGTCATGCCTTGACAGTATAAATCCGGAAGACCTTTCCGATGCCGACCGGCATTACTATGACCTGTTGACGATAAAAGCCGGAGACAAAGGCTATATCAGGCATACCTCCGACAGCACTGTCCTGAGCGTGATCGACTACTATTCCACCCATAAGGGGGACGGACTCTATGCGGAGGCGTTATACTACGGAGGCAGGGTATATTGCGACATGTGGGATAGTCCGACAGCATTGCGATACTTCCGGATGGCCCTTGACAATCTCCCCGAGAATACATCAGACATTGACCTGAAGGCAAACATCCTCAGTCAGACAGGGAGATTGCTCACGGATCTGAGACTGTATGAGGAGGCAATACCATATATAGAGGAATCCATAAGGCTCGGAGAGGATGCTGAAGACACTGTGAACATGGTGTATGACATTCAGCTCTTAGGAGGTACTTATTTCCGGGATAAGAAATATCCTTCCGCTGAACACTGTTTCAACAAGGCCCTTTCCCTGAGCCCGAATCTCCCGGAGTCTTTCAAAGCAAAATCTCGCATGTATTTAGCGGCAATAAAATATGAGACAGGGGATATGGATTCTGCACTCAACCTCATCCGCGGCATTCCGGAGTCGGTCGGACCGATTGTCCGGAATAATGCCATGGCATACGCTTCCAAGATCTATCTTCAGAAAGATTTATTAGATTCCGCATATGTATATGCCTATGAACTTGTACATAGCCGGGATCAGATCAATAAAGAAACCGGCTACCAGACCCTGCTTTCCCCGAAATTGCGAAAATATATTCCTTCGGATACTTTATATCAATATTTTAACGACTATGGCAGACTTCTTGAAGCTTACCACGACAATCATAAGGTGGAATTGTCGATAAATCAACAGAATTTTTACAATTATCAAAGGCACGAGATTGAAAGACGGAAAGAGGAGGCGCGTAATCTCACCCTTGTCCGGTGGATCGGGGGCATATCATCAGTATGCCTTATCTTGATTATATGCTTATTGTACTATAAGAATAAAACCAGGAAAGCATTGATTGAACTTCACGTCGCTCTTGAAAATACAAGTAAGCTTAATGGCAATATCAACGGAGCTGGCACCGGTTCCACTACGGCAGATGACAATTTTAAGGAGACAGGGGATGGCCTGCGGGAAGATGTGCCCGACAGCGAACTGGTTAAGACGCCTTTCTTGACCACAAAGGCAGAAGAAGAGCTGCGGGAGAAACTAAGAAAGGAATTGCTTAGCCTGTACAATAAAAATACGGTCATAAAAATAAGTGCCGTCATCCTGGAATCTGAGGCCTATAAGAGGGTACAGGAGTATATAAGACAAAAACAGATATTATCGTATGAGAATCCTCTTTGGGATGAATTAGAGTGCGCGGTTCTAAAATCTTCACCTAAATTCAAGGATAATCTTCAATTATTGACCCAAAGTCGTCTTACCTCCATTGACCTTCATACAGCCCTGCTGATTAAATGCCATATACAACCCACCCAGATGTCGATCATTCTTGGAAGATCGAAGGGTGCTATAGTTTCTCGCAGGGAGTCTTTGTGCCTAAAGATTTTTGGTGAGAAGTTAGGCACAAAAGTCATAGATGGCATAATACGCTTACTCTAAATAATCCGGTTTGATTTGTCCGACCGCAGTACGGTAAATTGCCGTACTGCGGTCGGACAAATATTTAAATAAATGAACATACCTTGCCGATATATAAAGGATTATCCTTTCGTTTACAGTCCTGGAATAATCCCGGAAACATTTCCGTACTATTTCCGTACTGTTTTTTTAACACATAACAACCTTCTATTACTAATTTTGTGCCGAACAAATAAAATTTATTGATATGAAGAGAATCATCACAATTCCGGTCATCGCCATGTTTATGGTATGTATCCTGTTCCCGGCTTCCATAATAGCGGGAAATGAGGCAACACATACTGTCAACGTGCAGAAAAAACCTAAAGAGCCTTTCGAACATAATATGCGTCTGGATGAAGAAGGCCGTCGTACTCCTCCGGCACCATTATGCTGCGTCATAAGTGAGACTGCCGGACTGCACATCTCCGGATTGTCGGAAGACATAATAAGCTATGAGATCTGGGATGCCACATCGGAAACAATTATCGCGTCTTTTTCTGCAGAATCTGATTTCATAGATTTCTTGTTCTGTCAGACTGGAGTAGTCATGATAAGACTTGAGACAGAATCATATTATCTTGTCGGATATGTCGAAATCTAAATAGAACTATGATTTAAAGTTGACCATAAATCTGAGACGGGACTGTATGAAAGTCGCGCAACCGGAAAAGCGTATAAGAAATAGGATTCAAACATCAGAACGATGTTGACCAAAACATTGATAAAATACAGCAGCCTATTCCTGCGAGATATCGACAAGAATGACATCAGGATATTTCTGGAGTCTTCTCCATCATATCCTAACCTCTTGTCAGTCTTGGCAACTCTTCGGCATGTAGGATTAGATGCACAGGTTGGTCAATGTGACTGGGAATATCTGAAAAATTTGGATTCTCCGTTTCTTCTACATATAAAATCAGGTGATAGGCAAAATTTGGTGATCGCAAAATGGGATCGCAAACAAAACTGTCTTAGAATCCTTAACCCAAGAAATAAAAAATGGGAGATTAAAGGCTCTGAAGATATGGGCAGGCATTGGGATGGAGTCGTGATATATACCTCCGACCATCAAATAGATCTGCATTTCAGGACTACTGTCGGTATCATTTTGTCAGTTATCACATCTCTTGGTCTATTGGTTCTGTTCAAGACCAATATCTTGAACATTGAGATACTGTTCTATAGCCCTTTGATCTTAGGATTTGCGGTTAGCTGTTGTCTGTATTTGAAATCGGAGATGGCTGATGGCGGCATGATTGACAAACTATGCCATATATCAAAGGTTACCGATTGTAAACGTGTGGAGGAATCAAAATACAGCTCAGTGTTTGGCTTCAAGTTGGATTGTCTGGCGTTTTCATTCTTTATAGCTCAGGTGACTTGTGTATCTGTAAGCTATCTGTTTGGCATCAGCGACGTCTTGTATCCGCTTTATTTCATCTCAACAGTTGTTTCATTACCGACTATTGCCTACTCAGTTTATGGGCAACTGAAAGTCAGGAATATCTGCCCCCTTTGTGTGATCGTCGCACTTTGCATAGCAACGGAGGCCGTAAAGTTCATCTGCCGGGATAATCAAGAGATGGATATGAGCGTGATAACCTTATATGGTTGCATATTCCTTCTCTCATTGGCTGCTTCGCAATATAATTCCTATATCAGAAATAAAGGCAACAACCTGTTTGCTGATAGCATCACTTTGCTTAAGCTAAAGCGTAAAAGGGAGATCGTCCTCATAGAAAGCTCCCTTGCAAAACAGACGAGTTCGCCTATCGGTTTTGGTAATGAAACATCGACACCTAACATAACGACGATCCTATCGCCAAGTTGCAATCATTGCAGAAAAGTGGTGTCGGATTTTTTAGCATTACGGCAAAAGGGATTAGACTTCAGGTGGAATATAATTCTGGGCCAGACAACACAAGCGGATGTCAGCATAATTGAAGATTGGCTTCATCGCTTTTTAACGGATAAGGATAAGTTTTTCGAAGACTTGACTCTTTGGAGCAAGGGGGCTACTCAAATGTCAGCACCCATCTCTCAGAATTCAGTCAAAGATATTGAATATTCCTCAATCAGACAGTCTTTCAACAGACAGATTGCAGAATTACATATCTCGGGATTCCCTCAAATTGTACTGAATGACAGACTGTTGTCTTCCGTGTATACTTCAAAAGATCTTGAATTCTTAATTTTAGACAAAAATATAATACAATGATACATTCTACTCATTGAAGCAGGCATTGAAATGACCTGCGAACGCAAAATTGTTCGCGTACAAGTAACATATAATCTGTGACAATGTTGAGATATGAAACAACTGACAACACTGGAACTCTCACATCTCTGTGGAGGTTGGGCAAATCCCGAGGAATGCCAAGAACTGCAGAATCAAGCTCATGAAATGGAGCAGGATCCAAACACAACCAGAGAAGATTGGGATAAATGGGCTGACCAATTTTTCGCAACCTGTTAAACTATCTTTTTAAGCATCAGAAGGGGGTACTGCAAGAATCCTTTTTACATCTGGATCCAATCTTAAGGGATTTCTGCAGTACTCTTTTCTAAAGCTTAGCCAAATGAAAACATCTGTAAGACAACGTTTCTTTATAATATGTG
>CAJUQP010000023.1:0-19682 GCA_910588245.1 uncultured Muribaculaceae bacterium
CAGGTTATGAACGGGCGCGAAAAGAGGGTGCATCAGAATTTTGATACACCCTCATAGCCTTATGATCTCGCTAATAGATGGAATTGTCGTGTATACGCGTCCTACAGATTATATCTCTATCTTCTTGTAGCGCGGCACAAGAAGCTTCATCACGCACCATGCGAGCAGGTAGCTGACCGCGCATATGCAGAACACTATCATATAGCCTGCCGGTTTGCCACTGAATCCGAAGAACGTGAAGGCGTCGCCAAGCGAGGCGGCATGGTCGAAGAGCAATCCCGAGCCCTGGTTGATGAGATAGGAGTCGATACCTCCGGCCATTGTGCCGATACCCACGATGGAAGCCACGGTCGAGGTGGGGAACATATCGCCTATCGTGGAATAGAGGTTGGCGCTCCAAGCCTGGTGCGCGGCTCCGGCAAGGCCGATGATTATGGCCGGCCACCATGCGGAATATACTCCCAAAGGCTGGGCGAAGAGGGCCAGGATCGGCACGAACGCGAAAATCAGCATCGCTCTCATGCGGCCGGCATACGGATTCATCCCCATCCTGTCGACAAATATTTTCGGGAGATAGCCGCCGGCGATCGAAAGCACCGTCACTATCAGGTAGAGCACGAAAATCAGGGCCTGGCCCATCGGTGTATATGTGGCATAGCCGAACTGATCGGAGAAATAGGCGGGAGCCCAGAAAAGGAAGAACCACCACACACCGTCGGTGAATGCCTTGCCTACGATGAAGGCCCAGGTCTGCCTATAGCAGAAACATTTCCAGAATGGTATGGTCTTTGTCTCCTCTTTTACGATCTCCTTTTCCGTCTCATCCTGCTGGATATAGGCGAGCTCAGCCTTGTTGACATGGCGAGACTCGTCAGGACGGGCATACATGAAATTCCAGAAACCCATCCACACGAAGCCGAGGGCTCCGATGATCACGAAAGCCATCTCCCAGCCGAAAGCCCGCGCGAGCACGGGGATGCAGAGAGGAGCCGCCAGCGCGCCGACAGAGGCCCCCGAATTGAACACGGCCGTGGCGAACGCCCTGTCTTTCTTCGGGAAATAGAGTGCGGTCACCTTGATGGCCGCGGGGAAGTTGCCCGACTCGCCGAGGGCGAGCACAGCCCGGCATCCAAGGAAAAGCCATACGCTTATGGAGGCTATGGAAAGCGCCAGAGCACTTCCGGACTTCACCGCGGTGAGAGCTTCGACAGAGTCAAGACCCTCTATTTTCATGGTGACCCAGCCACAGCCGGCATGCATCACGGCGGCAAGCGACCATATGAAGATGGCCCAGAGATAACCTTTACGGGCACCCAGCCAGTCGATGAAACGGCCTGCGAAAAGGCTCACCCCGGCATAGAAAAGGGAGAAGAAACCGGTGATCCGGCCATAGTCGGCGTCGCTCCAGTGGAATTCGGGAGCGATGAAATCCTTCCACGTCAGCGAAAGCACCTGACGGTCAAGATAGTTGATCGTCGTGGCGAAAAAGAGAAGGGAGCAGATCACCCAACGCCAGTTGGTGGCACGGGCGGTTCCGTTGTTGATTGCGTAAGAGTCTGTCATGGCGTCGGCAGCGTTTTAGAACTTGAAATAATCCTTGGCGTTGCCATACGACACTTTCGCTACGATCTCACGGCCGATAAAGTCGATCTCCGATGCCGGGAGCTCACCATTCTCTATCTGCTCGCCGAGCACGTTGCAAAGTATGCGGCGGAAATACTCATGACGCGGATATGAGAGAAACGACCGGGAATCGGTGAGCATACCCACGAAGCGGCTGAGGAGTCCGAGCACGCTCAAAGCTCCGAGCTGGCGCTCGATGCCCGACTTCTGGTCGAGGAACCACCAGCCCGAACCGAACTGCATCTTCCCGGCTCCATAGCGGCCATCCTGGAAATTGCCTATCATGGTTGCCACGAGCTCATTGTCGCGAGGATTGAGGTTGTAGATGATGGTCTTGGCAAGTTTTCCCTCGCGGTCGAGAGTGTCGAAATATTTCGACATCTGCTTCGCCACCGTGAAATCACCGATGGAGTCAAAACCTGTGTCAGGCCCGAGTTTCTCATACATCAGCGTGTTGTTGTCGCGCAGGGCTCCATAGTGGAACTGCTGCGTCCATCCCGCGTCATGATCCATCCTGCCGAATTCAAGAAGCATGGCGCTCTTGAAGCGGGCAATGTCGGCGGAGTCCGGCTTCTTCCCATCGAGCACGCCACGGAATATCCTGTCGGCCTCCTCCGGTGTGCACTCTTCCGCATAGAAAGCCTCGAGTCCGTGGTCGGAGAGGCGGCAGCCTACGCTCTCGAAGAAAGCGTGGCGCTTCTTCAGGGCCGCGATAAGGTCGGCATAGCTTCCGATCTCCATGTCGGCAGCCTCACCGAGACGCCGGATATATGCTTTGTAAGTCTCGGGATTCTCGATCGCCATGGCCTTGTCGGGACGCCATGTGGGAAGCATCTTTATGCCGAACGAGGCATCGTCGCGCACCTTTATGTGATGCTCGAGCGAGTCGGCGGGATCATCGGTAGTGCAGACTGTCTCCACATTATAATGCTTCATGAGACCACGGGCGGAGAATTCGGGTGTGCGCAGCATCTCGGAGCACTTGTTGTAGATGCGTTCCGCTGATTCGGGATTCAGTAGGTCGTCAACTCCGAAAGCCGTCTTCAGCTCGAGGTGCGTCCAATGGTAGAGAGGATTACACATAGTATAGGGCACAGTCTCGGCCCATTTCTGGAATTTCTCCCGGTCTGTGGTATCCTTGCCGGTGATATAGCGTTCATCGACGCCGTTTGTGCGCATAGCGCGCCATTTGTAATGGTCTCCCTCGAGCCATATCTGTCCCAGATTGTCGAAACGGTGGTCGTCGGCGACATAGGAAGGTATCAGATGGCAGTGATAGTCGATTATAGGCTGCGTCTCGGCATACTCATGGTAGAGTTGCCGCGCAGCGTCAGATCTCAGTAGGAAATCCTTGTTGATGAATTCGTTCATTTATTGATAAATTGGTTTTTCCGGAAGTATTTATGGTCTGCCGAGCCCTTGAAGCGGGCGTCGGAAACTTGATTCGTAACGGGGAGAAAGGGAATGCGTCTGCAAATATGGGAAATAAAAAAGAGAAAACCTACCTTTTTCGTCAAAAAAATGGTTGATTATTTATCCTTGGAGCCACGGGTCTACAAAATTCATCGGAATTTGAGACAAATTACAACCTACAAAAACGCCGGAGTCTGGCATCATCTGCCACCTCCGGCGCATTTCGCGGTGTTATATCATCTGTGTATTTTTTATCAGTAGTTGATCACCATCTCTGAAGGTTTCGCGTTTGTGGCGTTCTTCTTCACGCCCCATTCTTCGGTGACGTATTCATAGCCTCCGGTCGGCACATCATTGCAATATTCGATTATGCAGTTGGGATCGGCCTCCCAGTATTCCTTGATCGACTTTCCGCCGGCCACCTTCTCAGGTTTCTTGTCGTCGGGGTTTATCATGAGCTTCAGACCTACTGATGTCTCCATCATCTCAAGGTCGCCGCGGGAGTTCCCACCCACGAAGAGGGGATCGGCCTTGATGAAAGTGCGCACCACGTCGGCTTTACCCTCGTCTTGCGACACGGGGTAGACCAGTTCGTCGGTCACCACTCCCCCTTCGCCAACTCTCGATTTCACGCCCAGGATACGGTCTTCGGGGAGGCCGAGTTGCTCGGCGCAGAAACGCTGGTAGAGGAGCTCGGGCGATGCCGAGAGAATCCACACCTCAAAACCGAAGTTCTCGAGATTGGCGATGAGCTGCTTCATCTCGGGATACATCTTGTTCTGGTATTTTTCATGAAACATGTCGTTGCCGAGAGCCTGTACCTCGTCGGCGGTCATCCCTGAGAGGAAACGCACGCGGTTCTGCACGAAATCCACTCCTACGTTGTCGCCGTGGAGCAGCGAGTCGACAATCTGCATCTTCTCTTTCGACTTGGCGTCGGTCTTTCCGGCATATGTGCGTTTGGCGTAGTCATAAAGAGCCTCGTCTGCAAGATAGTAAGGAGCCTGCCCGAATAGGGTGCCGTCGCAGTCGAAGACGGCCACCTTACGCGTCTTCATGGGCACTGTCGACTCGAGGAAAGCCTCAATCTTGGCGTTGGTGTTGTCTTGGAAACCCTTGATAGGTTTGTACTCATACGTCTGGGCATCGACGGCGAAAACGACGGCGAACGCCAGTGCAAAAAGCATGAACAGTTTTTTCATAGTATGGCGCTTTAAAGTTAAAGGAAAAAGAATAAGGATGTGTAGGATGCGATCCCACATCAGAATAACGCCCCATGCTTAAGAAAGGTTGCGGTACACCGTGATTCAGGATTATCATATAGTATTCCGTAACATATGGTTGATGGTTCGGAGAAGTGTAAAAGTCATTCATTAGAACACTCTTAACAAAGGAAGGGCCATGAAAACTGTCTGCATGTCATAATCAAACAGAATTCATGGCCCTTCACATTTGTATCTTTATCACAGTCGGCCTACCGACAGTGAGAGCCATCCGTGGAAGTGCCGCCTGATCGTTATGACGGCTAACAGCAATATTCAATTAGTAATTAGCATTGAGTAATTAGTAATTGCATTTTGCATAAAGCATAAAGCATGGTCTATTATGTGGTTATAATGCTATTATAAGGATTTACAACATCTTATAAAGGACTTGTAATGGATTATAAAGCATCGTAAGCGATCGGGATGTTGTTCCGGGGGCATATCCCGGTCGCGGCTAATACTAATTGTCTTGCGCGAGACCTGTATGAAGCGACCTCTTTCGGAGTGGGTGGAAGCAGCGAAGCTGCAATTTTGAATTTGGAATGTTGAATTTTGAATTAGTTGCGGGTTAGGCACTTAACTAATATTCTAATTCGCAATTTCTAATTGCTCATTAAAACTTGACTGCCTGTCGTGGGGCATCACTGCCAACAAAAGCTCGGGGCGTGATTGGATATACGCTCTTTGCTTTTGCTTCGGTCTCGCCGGATGGCTTCCGTCAGGGATTCTTCTTGTACATGCCCCAGGGGACAGCTTTGCCGTGGAATCGAGGCTTGCAGCCTCGACACGGCGGTGCCATCCGGCGGTTAAGCTTTTGCTGACCGTTTGCGATTCTCCTCGCTTTGCTCGGAGCCTACGGCTCTGAGCAGATTTGACTGCGGGGCTGGCCGGAACCGCGGCATCCGGCCGCGGCACACGAGGCCCGGCAAGGCCGGGCTGAGGGAGATTTTCCTCTGACGGGTGTTGCAGAATGTCAATGTTCTCGTAATGGAGGACGCGCGGGAGGATGCCTGGGAGAGCAGCCTCTCGGGACTCCATGGCGGCATTCGCCTTCGGATCTTTTCGTGCTGTACCGGATCGGGGATGAGACAGTAGCCTTGCTGTCGCTCTTTGTCAAGGGCAAGTGCTTCTCGTTTGAAGTCTTGGCTTAGTGTTTTAAGCCCTGGCTTCTCGGTTGAAGCTTGGCTCCTTGGCTGGAGTTTTGGCGGGGCGATGGGTTGAGGTGACGCCGGTGGGGACAAACGGACGCGGCCAACTTGGTAGGATGTTCTGTGCGCCGGGGTACAGTGGTCGCGAGCGGCCTTAGGCTGCGGGAGCGGGATGCTTCCGGAGGTGCCATATGCTTCCGGGCCATGAGGATCCTTCCGGAGGGGGATCCAGGCTGTACAACAATTTAATACCTCAACCCATCGTGTCCTGTCTCGTCGGCGGTCCATCGGTGATGTTCCCTTCAGACGCCGGACTGTGTTAGTCATTAGTTTTTTAGTCATTAGTCAATTAGACATTAGTCACATTAGATGACAACCAAAAACTAAGGATGCCGACCCTTTTGGGGAGGGCGTCCGGACCGTGGGCGGTGAAGCCGGTGAGGGCTTCGATGCCGGGGAAAGACTCTTCTTTCCTGTTTCCGGGGGCAAAGTTAATACGGGATTTGGGGTGGGGATTTTTATTCCGCAACTTTTCCGTCAGTTATTAGTTGTTTCGTCACCTTCGACAAACCGGCTTCGCAGTTTAGAGTTGAAAAAAGGATACGCGACCACGGCATTCGGCCGCGGCACATTACGCCCGGCAACGCCGGGCATAAGAAGAGGGGAAAACAAGGAGATGGAGAATTCAATTACTATCTGCAAATTCCTAATTACTAACTAAAAAAGCGGCGCACCGGTGTTCGGGTGCGCCGCCGTTAGAATTTAATGCTGTTATAAAATTTACTTACTACTAATAACCGGGCAGAGGCTGTCGTCACGACATCCGCCTGTCCGCGTTTTTCATATATCACGAACTTGTGCCACATGAAAAATATCTTTCCCGGGTCAATTAGTAATCAGCAATTTATGATTAGCAATTAAAGTTGGCTGATTGCCGGCTGTTTTGACTGCTAAAACATGCAAACTACTAACTCTTCACTGCTAATTCCTTATTGCTCACTACTAATTCCTCACTACTAATTCCTCATTTCCAATTGCTATCCCGCATCCCGGATTGAAACTTCGCATTCAGAATCGAGGGGATGCTGTGTATTTATCATCGATAAATGCAGATAAAACATTTTAGTCTATACATCAATTCGTCGACCCGGAGCCGGCTATATCATCAGGTCGGATATTCAAAAGCCGATATTTGATAGAAGAAGACCGCGGCAGTATCAGACGGGCCGGATAAAACAATTTACCTTCTATATCTTTCATATCAAATGTGTAATCATTGTATTCCAGTCCTGTATCAAATTGGTAAACGAATGAACGGTTTTCACCATTTATATTAAGCTGCTCATAAGCATCAACATCTTTCATGTCATTCGTGGCAGCATTAGAAGTCCAATACGATACCCAAGGCATGATAGGATATTTGGGATCAAATCCTCGATTTGTAATATTATTATTATCATAGAACTTTTGCAATGATTCCACAAGCTGACAACCAGCGACAGAAGGAACACACCAAGAATATATTCTTCCTTCAACTGAAGTATCATCATCTGGACGAACAATATCTTTCAACTGTAATTTCAACAAAGATTCCGGAGTTTCCGTAATGTTCAATTTACCCGTTTTGGTATCTATATTCTCACTATAGTGTTGAAAATAATTTTCCATTGCAGCATGAACCATACAACTTCCTTTTGAGTAATCAATATAATCCGCATAACCTGTTAATTGTCCACCTGTTCCGGAATTCCGATATCCACGTCCGGTAGGAAGATAATGCTGCGCCTCATTAACGTGGCTATCACATAATTCAGGAACGTAATTTGCCGGTAAAGGCTTAATCAAATGGTATACATTCTCGAATCCTGTTGCCCGATTTAGATGAAGCTTAATTCCAGAAAAACCCCAAGGCATGATATCACGATCAATACGATCAACCCAAAATCTCATAGAGCCCTGAGTTTTAACATCATGATTATAATATTTTTTTAAAATATCGTATGCTCTCAAAAGATCAGGATCATCAGGATGATCTTCTAAATCTTGCGGCCTCAGAGAAAACGTGACAGGACGATATTGTGAAAATGTTAATGTAACACTCGAACCAGTACCTACCTGAGAGAATGTTACTGAACATTTTCGTTCTGTAATGTCCTCAGTATTAAAATCACTCTCAGGGTCTGGCAACAATCGTGCAACATAAAACCACATTTGCTTTCCTGCCGTATAATGCACTTTATAGGCACCGTTTCCAGCTTTTTCAACAGTGTACCAACTTAAAGATTTATCGTTATTTGGTGTTGAATACAAAAATACAAAGTCTCCTTGTCCAGGGACAGGTACTATTTTAAAATTTCCTTGATCTTGACCGGGAAATTCCACGCAGAACATCTCGCCGCCACCGCCGACAACCATATCAGGGTTGCCGACAACTTGTGGCCTTTTCAGATTGTCAGCATTTACTCGCCAGGAGTAGTCTTTTTCGCCTATGCCGCTGCCGGTAAGCGTAAGGGTGATGCGGTAGTTGGTGTTGCGTTCTACGTCAAAACTTGTCGTGGCATCTTTGCCGAGGAAGAAGCGCCACGTAACAGTACCTCGTGCAACTATATCAGTTGCATTTGTCTGATCATACAGAGTATAATTTCCCACTACCTCCAGATAGGAACATACTCCTGTTTCATTGTAATTGCTTATGGCTCCCTGATAGTCATTACTTGTAACGGTAACGTTTGCAGGCCTTTTGTGCGCACCTTCATGCAGACTGCCGTCAGATGTTCCTTCAGGTTGTCTGTTTTCAAACATAAATAACGGAATAACGAACGTGCTCGTCATATCCGAGACACTGTTATCTGACTCTCCCTTTTTAGGATAGTGGCCGCCTATTATCGTTTTATATCCACTTGCCTCATCGTAACCTTGTATAAATTCAGTATCTCCTTCACCACTATAAAACCTGCTGTTACCAATCAACTTATAGCCTCCGGAAACAGACGGACCGCCTTTGAAATCGCCGTAGCTGCTTATCTCTGTTGTATAGTCAGATGGTTTGTTATCTAACCCGAGCGTGCAGCTGTTGGGCACGTTGCGAAGTTCGACATTCTGCAGTTCAATAACGACATATCTGGCAAGTCCGGTGCCATCCATCTGCAAAGTTACCATGGCGGCTATGCGCTTCATGGGGACGGTGACAACCTTTGTCTTTACATTATTGATTGTCGTCTCAACTATATTGTGATCCTGATCGCCATACATGGCATTTGGCGTATCCGGCGTGGCATAGCTATTATTGCCGATTGTGGTGGTTGTGGCGGCCACTTTCAAGTTCTTAAGAGCTTCGACAGTAGTGACAGCTGTCTCTCCATCAACTGCATCGCCTTCTGCAACAGGTATGGATTTGCCCCAGTTTGCTACGACATGAAACTGACAGTTCGTCATGGATACACCCGACCAGAAAGAATCAAGGAAGTCGATTGTATACTTCACGTATCCGTTTTCATCCTTATCCACACCTTCCTCATACTCACCCTGCTTGATAGTGACGTTTTGACCAGGCAATTCCATACCATCGGTTGTGACGGAAGCAAGTGTAGCCGCATCGATAAATACGCGTTTCTTGATATCTCCATTTTCAGAGACAAAGATATTCAGGTCGTTGACCTTATCAAAATCCACAGCTTCGGAGCGCGTCATCGGGTCGACAGTACGTTGCTCCGGAAGCTTAATCTGCAGCGCGACAGCATCATAATCGCCGGAGTCGCCACGAAGTCCGTAGTCATCCTGCACACAGGAACCCAGACCCGTCAGCATAAGTGCCGAGACAGCCGCCATTATATATTTGTAGCAAACACTACTTTTCATAAGTCAGTTTCTTTACTAAATTTTCCTTTATAACTTGATATAACCAAGGTTCGCAAACATCACACAAAAAAGAACACTCTTGGGGTGCCTCAATTTGTCGGCTCAGGGATCTCTGGATATCCCTCTCCCGGAAACACAGGGTTGACATCCATAGCAGTCCACGGCATGAGTTTTACGATCAGCTGAACTTTCTCGTCAAGCACTCCGGTAATCGCGAAGCGGTAGATATGGTTGCGGAGGAGATATTGCCAGTGCGCCACATCTTGGTTGCCGGGATTGCCGTCTGTGTATGGGGCAATCGCAAGAGGATATTCCTGTCCGTTATCGGTAAACTTCACACGGATTATATCGTTGCTCGCCGCCCCTCCCCCGGTGAAAGTGCCGGTAAGAGTATACTCCGGAAGATATGCCACGAACACATGTTTCTCAACACCGCCGATCACTCTTGTAGTCGGAGTCATCGCAAGCGGAGAGGTCGAGGTGGAGGGAGTAAAATTTGTATTTGTGAAGTCGGGGGCAAGCGTCACCTGACCTGTACTGCCGTAGTTGCTACTACCGGAAGTGCTGTAACCCTCCATCCTGTTCAGATCCGCGGGATTGGCATTCTGAAACGGAATAAGGTGCAGGTCGGTGTTCCAGCCGCCGCCGATCACATTGGCTGAAGCGATTGTCTTATCAACGACGTCATCCACATATATCTCTACTTTGGCAAGAGTGCGGAGCATCCAGATCGTGCCGAGCGGATAAGGGTTGGCACTGCTGTGGAATTTATTGTCATAACCCGCGAGGGTTGTTCTCTTGATTCCGAAAAGAGGTATGCCGGAACTTGTGGCGTTATCCGGAGCCCAGGAAGTATTCGAAACACCGGGAGCAGATTCCCCGATTGCCTTCGTATAACTCAACACCTTCTGAAGATCCGACAGCTTGGTGACAGTCTTATTTCTATCAGCATCAGCCTCCTTCTTTGTCGTAAGAGAGAAGCCGGTGTCGCCATCTGCGAGCCATTTTTTGGTATTGGCTATGGTTACAATGCTGAAAGGTGTGGAGGTATCGTAATCCAGGCTGCTGAGGAAAGTGCGGAGGAGCACCTGCGTGCCGTTGGAGGAGATGACGGATTCCGGAAGCCGCTGCGCTTCAACGGGCGACCAGATTATATCCTTTAGCACGGAATTACCATCAGCCACATCCTTGCCCTCCCCGATCTCGAAGGCGAGCACATAGAGGTCGTCGATATTGATATACGACTCCGCCAGCGAGCCTTGCTCCTCCGTAAACTCGTCGGCACGCGTTTGCGACGGCAGTCCACCCTCAATCACAAGGCTCACCGTGATATCCTGATCGGAGATATCCTCCGGACAGTCGCCACTCTCAGCGATACACCCCGAGGCAAGCGGTAACAGAGCCAGCAAAGCCCCCGGGAAGCACCGTCTTAAGAGGGAGCGTCCGTATGGTTTATATTTTGGTAATGTTCTCATATCTCAAAATCCATTGATGAGGGTCACTGCAGCGGGGTGTCCTGCTGGGGCACCACGTGCCAGGAGTTGATATAAATGCCTATCTTGCTATACCAGTTGTAGTTCTTGTCGATAAAGAACGTCAGTGAATAGTCGTCCTGTCGGTCGAGATATTCCTGGTCGGCCATAGGACGGTAGTTCCCCTTCACGAGGAGGAGATACTGTATGAAGGGCACGCGGATGATGGTCTGATTGTCGGAATTGCGCACCACCGTGAGATAGCTTCTCGCATCGGCCATCAGGCGGGAGGTGGAGAGTTCGGCAAGCACGGAGCTTACAGAGGTCTGCGTCCCCTCAGATGATGTCTCCCCTTCCGGGAGGGAAGTGGCGCCGCTTGTGACGAGCCACGGTTCGTAACGGAACACCTCAGGGGCCTGTTTCACCATATTGTCGTGGGAAAAACCCGCCTGGTCGGCGGTGATGAAGATCGAGAAATCATCCTTCTTCATCTCGCTTCCGTCAAGGTTCTGGAGGAGCACCTTTATATAATTGGTATCCTTCGTGAGGGAGAGCTCCACCTCATGTGTCTCGTTGGCATCAGGATTGCGCGAGATGACCACATCCTTGCGGAGCACATGGTAAAGGCCGGAGAACTTGGCGTCGCTGAAGAGCGAGGGGGTATCGTCGGCACGCGAGCCACCCTTGAGGAGCATGTCGACGCTGAGGTCGGAGATATCGGCCGGTGACGGATTGAGGAGTGAGAAACTCTCCTCGTTGCCATCGAGGCCACACCAGGCCACGAAGTCGTAGGTGCCCGGTTCGAGAGGCACGGTAATATAGAACTCCTTCTCCTGAAGCTCGGCACCGCTGCGCGTGTCGCTCCACACGGGTCTGCCTTGTTTATCGAAAGCCCATATCCGCAAAGAATTTACCTCCGCAGGGAAAGCGTCGGCATATTTCATGTTGTAGTCATAACGGAACAAGAGCCTGGTCTCGGTGGTACAAGGTGGTAGGTCATCGTCATATATGGCATCGCACGACACAAATGCTGACGATAAGCACGCCAGGACGAGGCTACGGCTCAGAAGTGTAGAAAAAATACGTTTCATATCACTTGTATTATTAATTGGTGAAGGAAGAGGGTATCACCCCTCTTCCCCCTTGGGGAGCCCCCGGGGTCGCAACCCCGGAAGCAGATTTTCCGTTTTACGGTTTGAGGGTTACGTCCTGAGTAGGAACGATTCTCCAACGCTGGGCACGAATCACTGTAGCAACGTGGTATTCCTTCTCCTTGATAGGTATTACGATAGGATCGTCAGGATTGCTGAGGCCTGTTCCGATACCACCGATAGCGGTTACATTGATGTTGTACACGTGATTGCGGACTACACCATACTGACCAAGTACGAATCCATCCTGGGTTGCGGATGCGGAATCTCCAAATCCTTTATTGTCGCGTCCCCAGAGGTGACGGATAGGCACTTTGAAGTATGCATATCCACCATTGAACATCTCGACGCTGCCAAGTTTGGAATTGAAGAATTTATACATTGCAGACCTTACATCAGCAATATTTGCATCTGTTACAGCTGTCATGATACCATTGCTGTTCCTATAGTAATATTTATATGTAGTTACAGCAAACTCCCCTTCTCCTGTAGTAGTAGACAAATCAGTCAATCCTGTCCTAAGAAGCATTGTAATGTAACGGCTTGCCGTGAACATGCCAGTCACGTCCTTGCTCGGATGCACGATTTCGAAATCACCCTCATTCTCAGCAGACCATACAACGGGATTATATTCTTCAGTTTTTTTGTCACCCTCTGTTTTTATAGTCATAGTGTAGATAACTCCGTCACCAATCTGAGTACCGAAGAAACTTTTCTTCATGAAGTCATCACCAACATAGATAACATTCTTGTTGTCAACATTACGACGGATATATAAATTATTGTATGTAACGTCTTTGCCTTCTGCATCCTTAACAACATATTTACCTACGACAAGTGCATTGACAATAGCCCTTTCACCTGCTTTAGTGTTGTTGAGTGTGGCTAATGACACCGTATTTTCAAGTGTATAACCGGCTGTACCAAAAGCATGGCCTTTAGCACCGACAGTTTTATTTGTTGTATTATATATATCACTGAACTTAGTCTGATCAAGAGGATAGGTTGTCTCATTGCCCTTGTATTCATCAGCAAATTCGGGATAATTGGCATCTTCATTGAAATAGTTGTAGGAATAAGCCCAGAAAGAGCGACGCCCCTGATTTACATCTGTCTGAGCCGGAAAGTTCCAAGAAGGACTTGTGAGAGTCGACATTGCAGTCTTTGCATCGGCATAGCTCATGTTTGTGACAGAAGAAGGCTGATTGACCTTATTGGTACGGAAATTCTTCAATACAAAACCAAGTTTCTCCTCATTGGTCAAGCCCCAGGCCAACTCTTGGAAATCGAGAGTATATGAAGTCTGTCCGTCAGGAGTAACCACAGTCTCGCCATTGTCCGTAATAGTTCCTTGCTGACCATTCTGTAGGTTCTTATTTACAATCACCTTACCCATTACACGCTCAACATAAATGTTGATCTTAGTAGCGTCTGCTTTTGCAGCATCAGTTTTGTCATCATACAACGCGCCTGCAGGAATTGGAGTACCCACGACAGGAGCATCGGCATCGGCTTCATAATATACTGAGTTTGTCATCAGGAAACCATTCGTATTTGTACCAAGATCGGTAGCGGGATTATCAGCAACAGGATCTTCACCCTCTTCTTTGCCAGCATTATCTACATCAGATATAGCTTTCTTTTTGGGAAGCACTTGAGCCAATGTTCTTGTGTTTGCCTGAATATCAGAAAGACTACCGATTGTGTTAGAACCGGCTAAAGGAGAAGGGTTAACATATGCAACAACATAGGCAGGTACCTTTGCTTCAGTCTGAAGAGTTACAGGAACCACCACATCAACAAGGGATTCTATATTGCCACTTGTAATAGGAGTCTGAGATTTGTCAAGTTCACTGTCTGCGACATAGTCGCCTTCCGCATCATAAAATACGAAAAGAACTTTTCTGATCTCGTTCTCGGGAGTAGTTCCATCTGAATAGTTACCGAAATCGTCGTTTTCTCCCTCGCCATTAGCACGAGTACCCGTGCCATCAGTATTGGAAACCGCTACCCTTACATAGAATGTTGTTCCGGCATTAAGGACTTTGTCCGGTCCATCGGGAGCATTATCGGAGCTACAGCCAATGAAGGCCAGGCCTGTGGCAAGCATCAGGCCTACTCCTATGAATGATTTAAACTTCATAAAAGTAATTTTTAGTGAGAAAAATTATTAATTTATAGTTGTTCGTATAAGTAGTTTTATATAAGTAGAAAGTATAGGTATTGGAGGAGTGAGGAAGGAACGGGGAGTTTCCGCGACTTGCAGTCGCGGCACGGTATCGTGCGCTTTGCGCAAAGGGTGAAGAGTGAAGGGTGAAGGGAGAAGAGTGAGAATTTAACTCTTTAACCTTTAACCTTTACAGCTTTAACCTTTACAGGATGGTGATTCCTCCGGTGGCTTCGGAGTGCTCGGCACGGGCTATCTCGTCGAGGGCTTCACGGGCTCCTTCCACTCCGGCGGCTGCGGCCTGCTCCAGGAGGGGACGGGCGGCGGCGTAGTCCTTGCGGAGGGCGGCGAGAAGGCCGCGGGCGTAGACCGCCTTCGGCGAGTCGCCGGCGCGGGCCACGTACATCTCGGCGGCCTCAAGGTCGCCGAAGCCCATCGCGGCGTTGGCAGCGTTGAGGTTGGCCGTGGCGTCGTTGGGGAAGAGACGCGCCGCGAGGGTGAACGTCTCGAAATACTCCTTGCTGTTCTTCGGATAACTGTTGGCCACGAGGTAGAGCTCGTTCTGGCTCAGGTTGCGCGGATGCGTGCGCATCACCTCTTTGATCTCAGCAATGTCGTAATATTTCTTTATGTTATAAGTGATGCGGTAGTCGGTGTGGCGCAGGGTCGGATACACTTCCTTCAACAGACCGGGATAAGCCTTCGGGAAACGGCGCGCGAACTGATCATTTTTCGTCTCGACGGGGATATTCGGATCGTCGATGAAGGCCACCATCTCCGCGTAGCCGTCGATGCGGTTGCGGTCAAGCCAGGCCTTCAGTCCGGCCCAGTCCTCGGGCACGGAAGAAGTCTTGTAGACCGATGCCGGGAACGAGGAATGGCGCATCACATAATCCCTGACGGCCTCCGTGCGCCCCTTTGCCAGGCGCACGTTGCCCGCGTAGCTCCCCTCGGGGGAGGCGTAGCCTGTGAGGTGTATCTCCCTGACGGAGGCGTCGCGGTTGTCGCGCACGGCGTTGATCGATGCGAGGATCGAGTCAAGCTCGGCATGGTTTCCAGCATAGCTCCAGTCGATACCGGTCTTCCCCACCATGAAGCGGATGTCGGCGCGTCCGGAGAGGGTGAAGAGTTTCTCGATGGTGTCGGAGGGGACCACATAGGGGAAGTTTTCGGCCCGGAAGCTCCTGCGCTCATCGATCCGCGCGACGGGGACGGTCTCGAAGGCCACGCTCTCCGTGCCGGCCTTGCAGTGGCACTCGTTGCGCGTGTCGACAAGGATCTCCACACGCGACACATCCATCCACGGCTCATAGGGGACAGTACGAGAATAGTCGACGGCATCTGCGGAACCCGACTTTGCCAGGAAAGGATTGTCGCGGTCGTTGCGCACCTCGTAGAACCAGGCGCGGCGTCCGGCCACGGTCACGGGGTCGAGCAGAAGGGTGTCGGCGCCGGCGATCACCGCCGGGGTGAGCACCACCTTCTGTCCGGATTTCACGTTGTAACGCTTCGGGTCGACGCGCATGTTTACCGTCAGGTTGTTGTCGGAGCGGAGCACCGCCAGATCGGATATGTGAAGGCGGTCGGTGTTCACCCCTCCCAGGGCGGGGAGGGCAATTAGCGCTCCCAGCATGAGCATATGTTCTCTTTTCATGATGCCTCGCTTTTAGAATATGTAGACGATGTTGAGGGCAAGTTTGGTGGGACCCACGTAGTTGTGGGCCTTGTTGTCGGCGATCTTCGAGCCGCACTCCGAGCAGGGATAGGAGTCGTAGCGCGTGTAGACCCAGCCGAGGCCGATCTCCGCCTCTATGTTCCAGTGGGGATGCACGGGCCACGCGTAGCCGTAGGCCACGCCCGCTCCGGCGCCCCATCCCTGGTAGCGCATCTCCTTGAGCCGGGAGAAATCAGAGCCGAGGAAATCGAAGCCGTGTTTCCAGTTGCCGAAGTTGAACTGTCCGCCGAGGGCGTGGAAACCGAGGAAATGGCCGGCGAAGCGGCGGCAGAACCAGTAGCGCGCCTCGGGCTGCACGAGCCAGTGCTTCCAGCGGCGGTCCTTGACAGGCCATGCGTTGAGCTGGCCGCTCACGTCAAGTGTCCATTTAGGTGCGAGGCCGACCTCAAGACCGAGATTAGGCGAAAGTGCGGCATCGGAGAGAAGGTTGCTCTTCAATGCAAAGTCCTGTGCTCTTAAAGAGGGAGCAAATCCGAGAAAAGCCAGGAACGCTATCCATAGAATACGGTTGCGTCTCATTTATACAGAAGTTAGTTTTTCGTATGCAAAAGGCTGCGAATCAGCCATGTATAAGTAGTGTAAACCAGTCCCTCTCTTAGTAAGAGAGGAACTCTCACCTTTTTCAGGACGACCTTTAAAATATATAATTTGCTAATTTGTAATAACATATCTCAATTGGCTTATCAAAACGATTTAATGTGAAATGTTAAAAATATATGTTCCAAATAAAATTTATTGATATTTGTTTGGTATAATTCTCAAAAAAACATTAACTTTGCAATAATTCCCTCTCTTACTAAGAGAGGGAATTTTTTCGGATATCACATTCAGGGGAATTCTTACAATACCGCGTCAAAATAAAAATCCATTGCGCCCCCTCCGCGCCTCCGCGTGTGGGTTCCCAATAATGCTCACGCAGCCGCAAAGAGCGGATATCAAGGCTTGCAGCCTTGACACGGCGGTGCCATCCGGAGGTAAAGATACTTAGGAAGTAAAGATACTTAGAAGGTAAAGATACTTAGGAGGTAAAGATACTTATAAGAAGCGGGGTTCGGTCAATTTAATAGCAGGTTATGGGCTGTCAATTGTCGGCGCGAACGAAATTATAGTCGCCGTCGAAATAAAGATCTATGCCACTGGAGAGATCCACTTCCCAATAGCCTCCCAATTCTTTAGAGATCTCCGTGATGCGCAGACCCTCATAGTTGGCAGTCACATACGCCTTGATAGGCTCGGGGATAAGTTCATCAAGCACCTGGCCTCCGGCCGGCGCCTCCACGCTTACCCAGTTGCCTGTAACATCGAAATCGACCTCGCCACCGTCTTTGAACGTCACTTCATAGAAAGCACCGGTATTAGCGTTGTCGACGTCTTTCTCGACTTTCACTATCGTGCTGTTGGTGAAATATGTGTCGAGGAAAGTCTGCGCGTCTTTAGGAAGATCATTTACAGAGATGATCACGTCTTCCGGATCATCGTCGCTTGAGCAGCTCCAGGCCATGCAGGCCACAATTCCTATAAGCAGGAGAGATAATAGCTTTTTCATTTTTTATTGGTTTTTGGGTTGAGAGTTGAGGGTTGAGGGTTGAGAGTTGAGAGTTGAGGATTGAGAGTTGAGGATTGAGAGAATATTTCAAATTCTTATAAGACTCAAAATATTTAAAGAGCTGATGAGAATTTACATCAATCTCGGTTGGTAACTGAAAACTAATGCTTATCGGCAAGGCGCTCGAGGAGATCGGGCGTCAAGACGGTATGCTTTACATCGAAACGGTAGGAGTTCAGCTGCAATGGCGTGAGCTTTACCGCAGATTTCAGATTGGGAGGAAGGATATTCAATTTTGAATTTTGAATGTTGAATTTTGAATTTTTCACTTGTAGTAAACTCCTATTTTAGATGTTGAATTTTCACTTGTTGCAATATTCTATTTTGAATTTTGAATTTTGAATTTTTCACTTGTAGTAAACTCCTATTTTAGATGTTGAATTTTCACTTGTTGCAATATTCTATTTTGAATTTTGAATTTTGAGTTTTTCACTTGTAATAATATTCCGTTGAATTATGAAATTTTGGAGAAGGATTCAACTTAGGAGAGGAGAGACTAATTATGCATTATGAATCATGCATTATGCATTAATTTTCAACATCTTGGGTAATGAGGGGCATGACGGCGTTTATAGCGAGCATGACGCCGAGATAGGCCACACCGAGCACTATGAATGTGATTGTGGGAGGCCATGCGGCTTTCACCCATCCCCCGGCAAGATAGCCGAAAAACAGCAGCCACAGCGATGCCTGCACACACAAGCACAGGGTGCACCAATGGCGCGCACGGAATTTCTGATACCATACGCTCCAGAACGAGAAGGGGAGACAGCAGATATTACACAGGGCCAAGGCCGGTATGGCAGAGGGGAAGAAAAGCAACGTAAGCAGACTTACTGAGAAATATGCCAGTCCCACTTCGCTCCAGCCGAAGAGCCCGAAAAATTTCGAGGCATCTGTGGCGAGCACTTTGTCGCAGCCCCCTTCCTGAATCGCACCGCACACCTTATCGGCGGCCGCACTCTTGATGTTGGCCGATTTCTGCACAAGCAGTGAGGATATGTATAGCCCGAAGATATCTACCGCAGCCACCCACCATAAGGATATATCGCGGTAAAGGCCGTTGACGGCGAAGAACCATCCGAAAAGGAAAAGCATGCAGACAAGAAGCACCCATTTCTTGGAGCGTGAGAAAAATTCAAGCCGGGCATGCAGATGGTAGTCGGGTTCAGCCGCATCGGGAGACGGATAGGAAAGGAGCACGCTCCCGTTCCATACCTTCTCAAACTCTCCGAGCGGCATCGACTCGGCCACCCCCTGGGTGAGATAAGTCACATTGTCGGGCCCCACCGACGTGACAATCACCAATCCGCCATCAGTACGGGCCAGAAAGGGTGGCATCAGCGCCGCAAGCTCCTTTTTATCCTTAAGGCTGTAGCCTTCCGACCGCACTCCATATTTCTCCAGCACTTTTGTGAGCCCGAAAAGGGTATGGAAAGGCATTCCGGCAAATTCCTTGCCGGAATAGTCCACGGTGTGAGGCACCCGAAGCGCCTGGAGATAGTCACTCAGGATAGTATGCGAGTCATATCCTTTCACAGCCATAATTCAGCAGAATATATAATAAGGAGCGACACTGGAAGCCCGTTTACATATAAGACTGGATCTTCGAAAGAAGTTCCTGTCCGTCGATCTCGCCGCTCTGGCGCCACATCTCGCGACCTTTCTTATAAATGATGAACGTGGGCACTGACTCCACTTCCTGAGCCTGCGCAACTTCATCGTTCTGATCTATGTCGAGCTGATATATGTCGGCCGATCCTGAAAGGAGTTCACGGATCTGCTCTACAACCGGCATCATCCTCTTGCAATGAGGGCACCATGTGGCAAAAAACTCTACAAGCACCACAGGAGTGGTATTGATAATCTGATCGTATTCCATAATATGAAATTGAGTGTTTTTACATTAATAGTGTTTTTACATTAATAAGGATCCCTCGGAAAGGGAACCGACTTTATAACGTCTCAGCCCATCTTCAGGTTCGCGAAGGCATAAATACGTCGCAATCCAAAAACATTTGAAAATCTCATCCGTTTTTTTAGTGAAGGTTTATGATTGAATGCATAATTCATAATGCATAATGCATAATCTTAGACGGCCAGGCTGTGTCAATGCATAATGCATAGTGCATAAAGTATAATCTTAGACGGCCAGGCTGAGTCAATGCATAATGCATGATGCATAATGCATAATCTTAGACGGCCAGGCTGAGTCAATGCATAATGCATGATGCATAATGCATA
>CAJUQP010000023.1:19782-54722 GCA_910588245.1 uncultured Muribaculaceae bacterium
ATAATCTTAGACGGCCAGGCTGAGTCAATGCATAATGCATGATGCATAATGCATAATCTTAGACGGCCTTTGCTGATTATGAATTATGAATTATGAATTGTGAATTATGAATTATCTTAGACGGCCATGGCTGATTATGAATTATGAATTATGAATTATGAATTGAGTTGAACTTGTTGATTTAAAGTTATATAAGAAAATGAAGCTATTGAGAAAAATACGGACAGGCGTGTTTCTGGCCTTGGCCATAGCCGCGGGAGGATGCAGCACATCCAACCTCAACATGTCGGGGCTCATGAGCGGAGCCTCAAAGGCACTTCAAGCCGCCACGATATCCGACGATCAGGTGCGCGGATATGTGCATGAATACATCGCATATTCCGACAAACAGAACAAAGTGGCCCCTGCCGGCAACAAATATGCCGTGCGCCTCGCACGACTCACCCAGGGACTCAATTCCGTCGACGGTATTCCGCTCAACTTCAAGGTGTATCTCACTAACGACGTCAACGCCTTCGCCTGCGCCGACGGAAGCGTCAGAGTATATTCAGGCCTGATGGACCGCATGACCGACGACGAGGTGCTCGGCGTCATAGGCCATGAGATAGGCCATGTGGCCCATAAAGACACGCGCAAAGCCTTCCAGGAAGCACTGCTCCAGAGCGCGGTGCTCGACGGCATCGGCTCCACGAGCGCCACGGCGGCAGCCCTGACCAACTCGCAGCTGTCGCAGATCGGCCAGAGCCTGCTCAGCGCACGCTATTCCCAGAAACAGGAGAGCAACGCCGATGACTACGGTTATGATTTCCTGAAAGCAAACGGCAAGAACCCCTGGTCGATGGCCATGGCATTCTCGAAACTGGAGTCGATGGAGGCGGGAGCCGCACCCAACGGACTGCAGCAGATGTTCTCCTCCCACCCCTCCACTCCGGCACGCATACAGCATATAGCCGACCGCTGCCGCAAAGACAAGATCACACCCCCCAAAGGGTGCACACTGAAATAGCGGCCCGAGCCACTTTTTTGCATGGAAATCCGGAAAAAATCCGGATTTCCATGCAATGCTGTGTAACAATCGGAGCGGAAAAGAGTCATTAGAGTAAAAGAGCCTCCCAAGCCCGCGGACGCCCGCCGGCAAAGGGATACGATTTCCATGAGGAGGGCAGATAGCAAGGCGGCCGTTAAAAATTCTGAAAGCCACTAAACCATCTGCTTCCGAACTTATCCGACATATGAACGAGACCCAGTTCAAAAGCTGCGTAATGCCGCTCCATAAGACACTTTATTCGTACGCGTTCTCCATCCTCCGCGATGAGAACGACGCTGCGGATTGTCTGCAGGAGTCATTCACGAAACTCTGGGAAAACCGTTCGCGTCTGGAAAAGATCGAAAACGTCGGGGCGTATGCCACGACAACCGTCAGAAACATCGCCCTGACAATGTTGACCCGACAGCGACAGCGCATGTGCCCTTTCGGCGACAACCCTCCCGACCTTGCCGACACAGCGCCCACCCCGGGCGACTCGGCCGAGGGGAAAGACGATCTCCACACGGTGAGAGAACTCCTTGACCTCCTGCCTGACAATCAGCGGAAAGTAGTCGTGATGAGCGCCGTCGCAGGGTTGACAAACACCGAGATAACCCGGGCGACAGGCTTAGCCGACGAAAATGTCAGGGTTCTTCTCTCCCGGGGGCGTAAAAGACTGAGACAGCTCTTCAACAAACTGTAAAACATATAAAGATGACCAACGAGAACGACATAAAGCGACTGACCGAGAAATACTTCAACGGCGACATATCGCCGGAGGAGACGCACTCGCTTCTCGAGGCGGCCGACACAGCGGAGGGAAACGCATATGACGCCCGGACGCTCGCCGACCTGAGGATGATCCGGGCACTCCACTCCCCGGATCTGGGGCAGATGCTCGCGCCTGTACTCTCCGGCCTTGAGGAGAGGCTCGACAGCCACATATCCACCCTTGCGCGGCGCAGACCGGCCATGCGACGCTGGCTCGCGGCATGCTCCGCGGCAGCCGCAGTGGCCGTAGTCATGACAATCGGCCTCCGTCATCATGGCGTCGACCAAACCACAGGACTGCCTTCGGCCGACACCCCGTCGGTGCTCCCTGATCTGACCCTCGCTGTGCCCGACACCCGCGGCACCGTCACCTCCGACCCTGCCGGCGCCACTCCGGCTACAATCATCACTCCGGCTCCGCGTCGTGCGTCGCACGCTCCACGCCCCATGGCAAAGGCCGCGCAGAAGGCAGCACCGCTCTCCGTCCCCGCGGAGGCACCCATGAAAGCCACCCTTCCCGAGCTCGACCTGAGCCCGATAGTAACGGCCACCATCAGGGATGTCAGGCCGATACTCGCCTCCGCCATAGTCGACCCGTCAGACGTGCTCGCGCAGCCCCTCTCCACAATCAGCCAGAGCATCGACAACGTGTATATGTCGCTCGACATGGTGGCCAAAGCCCTCCGCAGCACAAGCTCCACCCTCGACGATGCCGCCGACAAACTGCAGATAGCATCGGGACTCCGCCTCCACGACATATGACCCGACCCACTCTTATTCCACCGGATTAATCCCAACACAACATATGAAAACGTATATCCGAATACTTCTGACAGCCATCCTGGCGGCCATAGCCGCCGGAAACGCATTAGCCGCCAATTCCGAGCGGTATTTCGACAGTCTTTCCCTCCAGCCGGGTTATGACTATTCCTACATCTCCCCCACCATGCTCAAGGCCATGGGCGAACAGTATCTCTCCGACCGAGCCTACGGCAGCCTGCCTGTGATGACCAGCGACCTCACATCGCTCGAGATGGTCTCCACCGCCTCCGACGGGCAGAACGATGAGCTCTGGAAAATGATAAGAGACCTGAAGAAAAGCAAGAAACTGGAGACCCTCTCGACCAAGAAGCAGGATGCCTACCGCTACGATGTGCTGGCCCGCATGACCAACGACTCGAAATATATCACCCACCTCATGGTCATAACCCAGAACGGGGGTTATGCCGTAGACGTGGTATACATGGAGGGGAAGATTCCCGTCGAAAGTCTGCGCTACGACCTGATGAAATGACCAAAAATCATATTTCACGGCATTTTCCTTTCATTTTTCAGAAATTCTGACTATCTTCGCAATAATTTTAGCGGGCACAACGGATTTTCCGCTTGCGCCCGCCTCTGTTTTTATAAACCTGTCCGATACCCCGCGCGGCGCAACGCCATGACAAAGACGCGGCACGGAACCGAAAACCTCATCATTATGAAAAAAAGAACACTCTTACCAGCAATCGCCGCAACCACGCTGCTCATAGCATCCTGTTCGCAACAGCCAAGCCTCGACCTCACCCTATCCGACCGATTCGAGGGGCAGAACGTTGAACTGATCAATTTCCTCGACTCCACATCGCTGGCCTCGGCCACCGTGACCGACGGCAAAGCCACGATCATAGCGCCGGAAGGGGAGCCTATCTTCGCGGCAGTGCTCATCGACGGACGCACGAGAGCGTTCTACATCACAGAGCCCGGCGCGGCCCAGGTCAACGACTCCACGGGATACGCAAAAGGCACACCACTCAACGACAAGTTCTCAACACTTCTCGCCACACTCGACTCGATCGAGAACCTCGACGACATGCCGGCATATATCGACTTCGTGGAGAAAGCATACAACGACAACAAAGGCACTCCACTCGCATCATATTTCGGAATGGAATGGATAAAATACGCCGACCTCGCACAGGTTGACAGTATCCTGGCCGACGCCCCCGAGGCGCTGCGCAACTCGCCCAAGACCAGACACTACCGCAATTTCGCCCAGCTACGTGATAACACCGCTCCCGGGAAACAGTATGTTGACTTCGAGGGGGAAACCGAAGACGGGAAACCCGCGGCCCTCTCGGCGTATATCGAGCCGGGCACCTACACCCTCGTAGATTTCTGGGCCTCATGGTGCCCCTACTGCATAAAGGAGATACCTCAGCTGATCGCACTGCAGGAAAAAATGAAAGAGAAGAAGCTGAGGATAGTGGGAGTAGCCGTGCGCGATGTGCCCGACGACTCAAAGGCGGCCATCAAGAAGCATGGCATAAGCTGGCCGGTGATGTTCAACACCCAGCGTCGGCCCTACGACATATACGGGTTCTCAGGAATTCCCCATCATCTGCTGATAGGCCCCGACGGGAAGATCATCTCCCGAGGGGAGACAGTGGCCCAGATTGAGGCCCGACTCAACAATCTGTCTGAATAAATGGTTGTAAGGTTGTGTCTGCCAACGCAGGCGCAACCTTAATCACAAAAGCTTGATATGGCAAACGAACCGAAACCTTACGGAAGGCATTCCCTCAACCGAATAATCGAGGATGCGATAAAAGATAACTGGGAACGCATGGCCCTCTCCGACTTCGGAGGCGGACTGAGCTATAAATTCTCGGAAACTGCGGAATATGTAGAGAAGCTGCACATACTCTACCGGGCCGCAGGGCTGAAACCGGGCGACAAGATCGCCATATGCGGCAAGAATTCGGCCTCATGGGCTGTGGTATTCATCTCGTGTCTGACATTCGGGGCCGTGGCTGTGCCCATACTCCACGAGTTCAAGCCCGAGAGTGTGCACAACCTCGTGAATCACAGCGATGCAAAAATCCTTTTCACAGATCCCTCCATATGGGATAAACTCGATGAGAAAGAGCTCCCGGCGCTCGTGGCCACGCTCTTCATTTCGGAAAGAGAGATGCCGCTGTGCCGGAGCAAAGCCGCATCCAAGGCATTCGCCGATCTCAACGAAGAGTTCGGCAAGCTCTATCCTGAAGAATTCGGCCCCGGGGATGTAAGCTATTACCGCGACTCGCCCGAAGAGTTAGCCCTTATCAATTATACGTCGGGATCGACCGGCACACCCAAAGGGGTAATGCTCCCCTTCCGCAGCCTCTGGAGCAACATACGCTACAGCATCGACGACCTTGTATTCCTGAAACCGGGCGACGGTATAGTGTGCATGCTACCGTTAGGCCATCTCTACGGCATGATCTTCGAGATGCTCCATCCGTTCGTGAAAGGTTGCCATTGCCGGTTCCTGACCAAGGCTCCGTCGCCGGCAGTGCTGCTGAAAGCCTTCGCCGATGTCAGGCCTAAGCTCATCATCACAGTACCCCTCGTCATCGAAAAGATCATCAAGGCGAAAGTTTTCCCGCAGCTGCGTAAGCCGGCTATGCGTGTGCTCCTCGCGCTTCCGATAGTGAAAGGGAAGGTTCTGGCGAAAGTGCGAGCGAAACTTATCGACGTGTTCGGAGGCAGTCTCCAGGAAGTAATCATCGGCGGCGCCCCGCTCAACGCCGAAGTGGAACAGTTTCTCTACAAGATAAAATTCCCGATCACCGTGGGCTACGGCATGACAGAATGCGGTCCGCTGATCACCTATGCCCCGCCGGAAGAGTCGCGGCCACATACAGTAGGCCGTATCGTAGACCGTATGCAGGCAAGGATCGACTCTCCGGATCCGGAACACATCCCCGGCAACATATACGTGAAAGGCGACAACGTGATGCAGGGCTATTACAAGAATGAAAAAGCCACACACGAGGCCTTCCCCGCCGGCGACGGCTGGATGAACACCGGCGACATGGGCACCATCACTCCGGATGGAATGATCTCCATCAAAGGCCGTTCGAAGACAATGATCCTTGGCCCTTCAGGCCAGAACATATATCCGGAAGAGATCGAGCAGATCATCAACAACATGCCATACGTCAGCGAAAGTCTGGTAGTGAACGACGGCGGCAAGCTCGTGGCGCTCATACATCCGGACTTCGAAGCCTCTGAGAAAGCGGGACTCGACCGCAAAGCGCTTGAAGATATTCTCGACAAAGACCTGAAGAACGTAAACCGGCAGCTCGAATCGTTCAACAGGATCAGTTCACTGAAAGTGATGGACAGCGAATTTGAGAAAACCCCCAAGCGCAGCATAAAACGATTCCTCTACCAGCCCTGACATACGCCGCCAACGGACACATAGCCCATGGCGACCTTGGACGGCAGACACTGAATACTAACTTTCCCAACACCTCTTCTCATGAACTACAAGGCTTTTTTCGTCATCTACCTCCGGAGAGCAGTCATATTACTAACGGCATTCCTCCCTTTCTTTCAATGTTTCGCGAAGGAGAAAGAGGATTGCCTTGTGCTTTATGGTGAATCGTCTTCCTTCAAGAAAGGAATCGAGGCATTCACAAATGATATATATGCCGATGCTGAAAAATATTTCAAGGATGAGATCGCCGAACATCCCGACAACGGCTTGGCTTATTTTTATCTGGCGATGATCTCTAAGGAGAATATGAATGTGGATGCTTTCGACGCTAATATGAAAAAGGCGGTAAAGAACCTTGGAGGGAAAGCTAATAAACCTCACAAGGCTTCCTGCCACGCATATGTCGGCGACGTACTCATGCAAGTGGGATATTTTGAAGTGGCCATCTATCATTATTCCAAAGCTATCGGTCTCGACAAGACTCAACCCCAATATCTCGAGAAAATCTGTGATGCCTCGTTCGCGGCCGGTTACCATAGAGAGGAAAAGAAATATTCGGAGCGCCTTATGAAAGAATTTCCGGACAATGCATATGGCTACTTCGCTATGGGAAGATATCTCTTTCTAAATCAAAAGGAGCCTCAGGGAGCACTTGGACTATTCAATATGGCTCTTGAGAAAGACTCCTGTCTCGCGGCAGCAAACGACCTCAAAGCCGTGCTCCTGATTGAGACCGGGAACTGGGAAGAAGCTTTCAGCAATCTCTTCCGCGCCATGGAAGGGGGAGAGACCATGGCCATGCATTGTGCCCTCGACCTTATGGAGGAAGATCAGCTCCGGATAATCGACTACGTGGAGCGCCATCCAACGGAAGCAGAAGGGAAATGGCATTATCCTTTCCTGCTTGGACTGCTTTTCATGTATACAGGACAATATGACAAGGCTGTCGAACAGATCTCAAGAGTGATTGAATTGGAGCCGTCAGCGGGAGAATACGAATCACTCGCCATCTGCCATATGATGAAAGGAAACTTCCGCAAAGCCCTCGAAGCCGCGGAATCGGCAATACTCCTCTCCCAGGAGGATGCCGCATATGTCAGACTGAAAGCCGACATATGCTACATCGCTGGTGAATACGCGAAAGCCCGGGAAACAATAGATGCATTTCATAGGAAATACCCCTATGATGATAATCTCGGGGTTGCTGAAGCTGTATACTATGCCACGGAGGGACGTCATGACGATGCAAAAACATTGCTCGACCGACTTTCAACGAAAAAGAACGACGTGACAGCCCTGAACTATGAGAAAGGGAGGGTATTGCAAATGAAAGGAGATACGGAAGAAGCAGCCGTATGTTTCAAAAGGGCAGTAAAGAAAACACATAAGAAAGACGATGGAGATCTTCTCACCTGCGCCACAGCCTATGCCAGACTTGGCAATGCCGAAAAAGCCATGAAGATCACCAATGAAGTCATATCACGCCATTCCCGCGACGGAATGGTGTATTTCCTTGCAGCATCTGTAGCGGCCATTCTCGGAGACAATCCCGCAAGTCTCTCCTATCTCGAGAAGGCTCACAAATATTGCGGCCATACCATGCCACTCTGCCTGAGGGATTACGATTTCAAAGATCTGCGGAAAACTCCGGAATTTGACGAACTCATCACCCGTCTCATGCCGGAACTCAAAGAAAACGGTCACATATCGACATCGCCGCAATGGCAATAAATCCATGCGCAATTCCTTATGTTCAAACACCATACAAAGAGATTTTGAAAAGACTTTTCGACATACTGACATCATGGCTTGAAGCCGCCGCGTTGCCCGAATCAGCAGTGCGGGCCACAGCCACTTTCACGGCCGCCCTGATATGGGTGGCCGGATGCGTGATGCTCTACCTACTTCTGAAGCTGATCGCCAATCATATAAATAAGAAAGTTGAAGATACGGAGACCAAGATCGACGACATCTTCCTCTCCCGGAAAGTGGTCAACGCGATCTGCTTGCTGGTGATAAGCATCATCATCACCAAGACTGTGCCGGGCCTGACTCTGCTATACCCCAATGCTTACAAAGCTGTGACGACATGCTGCAGCGTGCTGACAATCGGAGCTGTTACCTATCTTTTAGTGCTTGAGAGCAGCGCTTTCTGCAACTTCCTGAGAATGCGCAACGTGCAGCATGCCGGAGTGCTCGTGCTCCGCAATGTGCTGCAGAGCATAATAGGAGCAGTGGCCGGACTTCTCATCATCAGTACAATCCTCAACCGCGACCTGGCCTATGTCATCTCCGCCTTAGGAGCCATGGCTGCCGTACTCATGCTGGTTTTCAAAGACTCGATCCTCGGCGCCATCGCCGGCATACGCCTGAGTGTGAACGGCATGCTCAAGGAGAATGACTGGATCATTGTGCCACGCTACAACGCCGACGGGCGTGTGGAAGATCTCTCCCTGACCACAGTCAAAGTCAGGAACTGGGACAAAAGCATCTCCACCATACCACCCCACGCACTCGTTAGCGAAGGATTCATCAACAAGGAACGCATGCTCGACATGGGCGTAAGACAGATACGGCGCACATTCTTCGTAGACATCGAAAGCGTCAGGAAACTCGACGCGGAGGAGACGGCACGCCTCGCCGACAAAGAATGGTGCGGAAATATCGACTTATCGCAGGGCGCTGTCAACCTCAGCCTCTTCCGACGCTGGCTGCGCCACGCGATGCGCAATCACCCACGCATAGCGGAATCCACACCGGAGACCGCCATGCAGGTATTCGTCAGAGAACTCCCCGCCACACCGACCGGCCTCCCGCTGGAAGTGTTCTTCTTCGTCAGATGTCTGGACTGGGAGGAATTCGAGGAACTCCAGGCCGACTTCATCGACGAGATCACAGCCGCGTTTCCACGCTTCGGACTGCGTCTCTACCAATCGATGGCCTCCGCAGCATTTCCCTCCAAATAAATAAGCATTTGATCCCCTGTCAATGTCAATGAAACTGTCTGCATATATTAAACCCTCTCCCTTCACCATCACGGCATCAGCCGTAGCTCTTCTCATCATCTATCTGCTACCCGTGCGCAACGCGGTATTTCTCCGCTGGATGGACGATATGTCGATTTATGATCCGTCGACATCCAACATCGAGTGGCTGCTCCATTATCCCGGAGGCGTTCTCCAACTCGCGGGAGCATTCCTCTCGCAGTTCATGTATCACCCCTGGGTCGGGAGTATGATACTCATGGCGCTGTGGGGAGTGCTGACAGCCCTGGCCATAAAAGCGTTCAGGCTGCGTGGCAATTCGTCCATCCTCGCCCTCGGGATTCCCATGGCACTGCTCGCCTCCATCCTCATTGTCGACGAAACATGGCTCACCATCCCCTCGCAGGGTTATCTTTTCTCCCAGACACTCGGAGCGACCATAACCCTCACCTTGCTACTCCTCTACCGGGCTGCATCCTCCTTCGCACTCCGCTGCATCATCGCTGCCATAACGCTCCTCGGCTTTCCATTTTTCGGATATTACGCGCTTCTCGCATGGCTATTGGAAGCAATCGCGGAATGCGCCGGGGGGAACAGAGGTGAAAGATGGCGTGCATGCGCAGCCGCCGCGGCCGGAGGGACGGCTGCGGTGATACTTCCACTGATATATCATACATACTGGACCGGAACATGGGCAGAACGCAAGACAATTTATCTAAAAGGACTGCCGGATCTGATTCCCTCGGGCGATGACCTGCCGCTCTGGATGCCGCTGATCGTGATGTCGGCGCTGATGCTTCTGCTCTGTCTGCTATCAGCCTTTCCCACGATACGCGAAAGCAGATCGCGCACCACTCTCCTTTCATTCACCGGCATTCTCGGGATAATGTGCATCTGGTGCTTCTCCTGCTCATCCAAGCCGGAGCAATGGCGCGCGTTCGTACTCATGCAGCATTACATGCAGCGAAATGAATGGGGCCGAATAATATCCATCATGAACAACATCAAGGAGGAGCCGTCGCGCGAGATGATACTCGTGGCCAATCTGGCAGCCAATATGCTGGGTCACGACGGAATGCCCGTGCCTGCGGAAAAGAACGGCAATGGCAACGGGGGCAGCTTCCGCAAAAATTCCACGTATACCAGCACCGCCCTGCTGACAGTGCCACTGAGCTACTATATCGGGCGTCCTAACCTCAGCTACCGATGGGCCATGGAACATTGCGTGAAATTCGGGAAAAGGGCGTATTTCATAAAGTATATGACCAAGTGCGCCCTCGTCAACGGAGAATACGGACTCGCGAAAAAATACAACGACATGCTCCGGCGCACAATTTTCCACAAGGAATGGGCAGAACGCACGGCACGATTCATCGATAATCCGGAACTGATGAAAGAGGATCCGGAATTCGCCTCCATCCCCGCCAATACTGCGACAGAGGTCTTCTTCTGAACATCTATTTCCCGTAAGCGACTCTCACGGGATCATGTCCGAGGGCCTCAAGCACATCACTGCGGCTATATTTCACGGGAGCGACCATGAATTCCGGCACATTATACGATTTCATCAACATGCGATAGTAGCCGGGATCCTCCTGGGGCACGACAAAAGCCTTGCTGTCGTTGCCGTCAGCATCGACATATGTGATATAAGGGCGTGTATATGATCCGTCGTCGCGGCGCGAACTGAATATCACCCATCTGGAATTAGACGACCAGGAATGATAGCTGTCGGCATTCTCGCTGTTGGCATTGGAGAGACACCTGGATTTACCGTCTTTAAGATCCGTGAGCCAGAGGTCGCTGCTGCGGTGCCATATGTGGAACGTGCCGAAATCGCTGACACAGGTCATGAGGAAACGGCCGTCGGGCGACACCCTCGGCAACGACGCGCTCTTCCCGGCAGCGGAAGCAGCCACAACAGTGTCGGAATGCGCTGAGAAACCGCGCGACGCAAGGTCAAAATCCCTTGAGACAACGTCATATCTCACTTCCGCGTATCTTTCCGAAAGGCCATCCTTTCCGGGGCCTCCCGGCCTGCGTGCCACGCTATAGTATAGTTTCTTTCCGTCAGGGCTCCAGGCCGGAAAGGTCTCGAGAAGAGCGGAATCGTTGGCCACATACACCACCTTCTCCCTCTCCACATCATAGAGTATTATATCCGACCATTCATCGAGCACCTCCACTTTCTGAGGATCCTTTGTGAAGAAATACTGGCGCGTGCCGTTGGTGGAATACGCTATGAGATCGAGCGTGGGATGCCATGCCTGATACACTCCCGCGGCATTCGTGCTGTCGGTGGAGAGGTCAACACGCTTGATCCTGTCGCCATCCATTATGAGCGTCCCTCCATGCGACTGGCGCACGTGGAACTGCGTCTTTCCGTCGCGATATTGGTTGCGCGGCACATGGCAGTTGATACATGACATATCGCTCTCATCGGCAGTGTATGAATTGTTGAAGATCACCTCCGTATCGAAATTAGTAAGGTTCCTTTGATTGAGGCTCAGACAGTTATACTGCACAAAAGAAGGCTCAATCAGCCGATAGCTGAAATACGGATCAATTTCCTCACTCGCCACCTTAAGAGGAGATGAATAAAGCGTCCATTTTCCGTCGTCACCTTTCACATAGACTTCAAGCATGATCTCTTTTCCCCGGTTTTTCTCCAGCAACTCATGCCAGTCGTCCAGGTCCCATCTCACTGAGGGCCCCTTCTCCACGAGCGTGCCACCGTCTGCTTTCATCCTCACGATAAACTCACCGCCATTCTCCTCTATGACGAAATTGAGAGGGGCGATATTCGGGGGAACGGTTATGGCGGTGTAATCAGGCCATATATGCGGAGGCCGTCCACCGTCGGCCACATCGCCCGACGGCACCTCAACACGACCGCAAGAGGCAAGAAATAAGACAGATGCGGAGAAAACCGCTGTCAGGATTGTTTTTATATCTATCATGGAATAGAAATTACTTCCGTTTAAATGTCAGAGACACAAATCTCCCTTTCCAGCCGTAAAGTTACATCTTATTTATGAATTTTACGGACATACACTGTAATTTAATTACGGTACTATCATAAAATCCCTCTTTTTTGCTAATTTTGCAAAACTAACCATCATAAACAGAAATGAAATACAGCTACACACCGCAAGGCACCTGCTCGAGGCTTATAGAACTCGAGATAAACAACGGAATAGTGGAAGACGTAAGATTTACAGGGGGCTGCAACGGCAACCTTCAGGGAATCGCCTCGCTCGTGAAAGGGATGAGAGAAGAGGAAGTGATAAAGCGCCTCGAGGGGATAAAATGCGGCACAAAGAGCACCTCCTGCCCCGACCAGCTCGCCAAAGCACTGAGAATGAGACAACAGTCTTGAACGTCCCATAAATGCCGCACAACAGCAAATTTCCACATAATGACATAACTATCAAATATTTACCAACAAACAACCACAAGCAACAGTTTTAGCATACTTTCTTAAACATAACTCGCGCTAATACGTTTATAAGATAAGGTTTATGGCCTATCTCCACCACGCTTCTCCGGAAACGCCACGTCACAAACCCGTATTGAGTTAATTCACACCTTACAATCCATCATCTTAATCCATGAAGTTATGCTGATACAACTTTTATTTGTACTTGTGGCAATAATCATCGGAGCCAGGCTCGGAGGCATCGGCCTGGGTGTCATGGGAGGCGTAGGAATGTCAGTCCTTGTGTTTTTCTTCGGTCTGCAGCCCACGTCACCTCCCATCGATGTCATGCTGATGATCGCCGCCGTGATCTCAGCGGCGGCGGCGATGCAGGCGGCGGGAGGACTCGACTATCTCGTGCTGCTCGCCGAGAAACTCCTGCGCAAGAATCCGTCGCAGGTGACTATTCTCAGCCCGCTGGTTACTTATTTCTTCACCTTCGTGGCCGGCACAGGCCATGTGGCCTACTCCGTCCTTCCCGTCATAGCCGAGGTTGCTCATGAAACCAAGATACGTCCGGAAAGGCCATTGGGAATAGCTGTCATAGCCTCACAGCAGGCAATCACGGCAAGCCCCATATCCGCGGCCACCGTGGCTCTCCTCGGATTGCTGACCGGATTCGACATCACCCTCTTCGACATACTCAAGGTCACAATCCCGGCCACACTTATCGGAGTCCTGGCAGGCGCTTTCCTGTCGAAAAGAGTGGGCAAGGAACTTATGGAGGATCCGGAATACCTACACCGGGTGGAAACAGGGATGATAAAGGAGAACGAGCTCCAGTTCAACCGTATAAAAAGCCTTTGGAAAGCCAAGACATCGGTGGCCCTCTTCATAGTGGCCACTGTCTTCATCGTGCTCTTCGGCTCCATACCATCCATGCGACCCACTTTCGGCGACACCGCCATGCAGATGCCGGCCCTGATAGAGATCATAATGCTCTCGACATGCGCCATAATCCTTATCATAACACGCACAGACGGAATTGCCCCTACCCAGGGAAGCATATTCATAGCGGGCATGCAGGCTGTGATCGCTATTTTCGGTATCGCCTGGATGGGCGACACTTTCATCAACGGCAACATCGGGGTGCTCACCGAATCAATCAAGGGATTCGTGACCCAGATGCCCTGGCTTTTCGGCCTCGCGCTCTTCGTCATGTCAATCCTTCTCTATAGCCAGGCCGCCACGGTCAGGGCCATAATGCCTCTCGGCATCGCCCTCGGCATCAATCCCATGATGCTGATAGCCCTGTTCCCGACAGTCAACGGCTATTTCTTCATTCCCAACTATCCCACAATCGTGGCGGCAATCAACTTCGACAGGACAGGCACCACGAAGATCGGGAAATATATCCTCAACCATTCCTTCATGATGCCGGGAATGGTGGCCACGACAGTGGCCGTGCTCGCAGGGCTTCTCCTGATCCAGATCTACTGACAGGCAGGCAGACACCGGCAGGGGCGCGGCACGCCGCGCCCCTGTCTGACGTGTAGCCTGATCCTTACCTTAATCACACGCCAAACACAAGACACACTATGAAAACCACCATATTATGCTTTCTCGCGGCCATTTCGGGAGCGGCGGTCGCACACGCGCAGTCAGACAGCATCCGTGAGTTCTGTTCCGAACATGAAAAGGGGATCATCGAGTCGATCGCCAAAATAGAGAAAAAGACCGACAAGTTCAACCTCTATCTCGATATGCACGGAAGTTTTGAGGCCAACTGGAGGGGGAGCTCTTTCCAGGACGGGAAATTCCGCATGAACCAGCTCAGGATAGAGGCCAACGGGAATATCAACGAATGGCTGAGCTACCGCTACCGCCAGCGCCTCAACAAGGGCGACACTCCGGGAGGATACTACGACAATGTGCTCGGGAGCATCGACTATCTCGGCGTCGGACTGCGTCTGGGAAAATGGAGTTTCTTCCTCGGCAAGCAATGCGCCGTCTACGGCGGCATAGAGTTCGACCTCAACCCTATAGAGATCTATCAATATTCAGACCAGCTCGCCTTCACCAATAATTTCTCAAGCGGTGTGAGAGCCACATACAATTTCACTCCGAGGCAGCAGCTGCAATTCCAGGTGCTCAACTCCTACAGCACATCATCCCGTGATATGTTTGGCGACTATGAGAAGGCCAGGATGCCCCTGCTCTTCACCCTGAACTGGAACGGCAACTTCAACAATTTCTACAAGACCCGCTGGTCAGCCTCGGTGATGAACGAGACAAAGGGGAAACATCTCTATTATTTCGCCCTGGGCAACAACTTCCGCATCAGCGACCGGGTGAGCGCATATTTCGACTGGATGTATTCGATCGAGGGGGTCGACAGAAAAGGGATCATAACCGACATCGTAGGGGGCACGGGACACACACGCAACACTGAAGACGTGAGCTACATGTCGTTTGTGCTCCATGCCAACTATAATTTCCATCCGCATTGGAATGTGTTTGCCAAATTCATGTATGAGAACGAGGGGATCTACAAGAGCCACTCCGCCGAATATGACGGGGCGGACGTAACCCTGAGGAAAGGACGATACCGTACCGCGCTGGGCTACATAGCAGGCATAGAGTATTACCCCATAAAGAACGGCAACCTACATCTTTTCGCCACCTACATCGGGCGCGACTACCGTTACACAGGACGCGCACGTGCCTTCGGAGCCTCAGACTACACCACCAATACACTCTCGGTGGGCTTCATATGGAAAATGCCTGTATTCTGACACGATGCGATTCATTGCACGGTGAATATGGCCTGAAAAACAATCATTCCGTCACTTTTATGGCGGAATGATTGTTTTTTTGTAATTTTGCAGAAAATAACATTGAAACGAGATACAAAATATGTCAAAAATCGGATCTGTAATGACTCCCGTAGGGCGTAAAGCGTTGCTTTTAGGGAGCGGGGAACTGGGCAAGGAAGTGGCGATAGAGCTGCAGCGTTATGGAGTGGAGGTCGTAGCCTGCGACCGCTATCCCAACGCTCCGGCAATGCAGATAGCCCACCGCAGCCACGTATTCAACATGCTCGATCCTGTGGCCCTTCGCAAAGTCATAGAGCAAGAGAAACCTGACCATATCATTCCGGAGGTGGAGGCCATCGCAACCGACACCCTGCGCCAGCTCGAAAAAGAGGGATACCACGTGACCCCTACCGCCAATGCGGCATGGCTTACGATGAACAGGGAAGGAATCAGGCGCCTGGCCGCCGAAGAACTCGGCATAAAGACATCCCCCTACCGTTTCGCATCTGACTATGACGAATTCAAGGCCGCGGTCTCCGATATTGGCATACCCTGTGTGGTAAAACCTATCATGAGCTCTTCAGGCCACGGACAGAGCGTCATACGCGAGGCTTCGGCTATCGACAGAGCCTGGGAGATCTCGCAAGAGGGTGGACGCGCCGGAGCCGGGCGTGTGATCGTAGAGGGCTTCGTGGATTTCGACTATGAGATCACCATGCTGACGGTGCGCAGCTGCTGCGGAACGACATTCTGCGAGCCTGTGGGTCATGTCCAGGTAGATGGCGACTACCGCTATTCATGGCAACCGCAACCAATGGCAGCTGCCGCGATTGAGAAAGCAAAGGATATCGCCAGGAAAGTGACCGACGCGCTCGGAGGGTACGGCATCTTCGGAGTGGAACTTTTCGTCAAGGGAGACGACGTGATATTCAGTGAGGTCTCTCCTCGTCCGCACGACACCGGCATGGTCACCATGATATCGCAGGATATAAGCGAGTTCGGGCTCCACGCACGCGCACTTCTCGGACTCCCCGTGCCAGCCATCCGGTTCTACGGGCCTTCGGCGTCGAGAGCCATAGTGGTGGAGGGAGATACCGACAAAATTGAGTTCGACAACCTCGAGGAGGTGCTGGGCGAGCCCGGCGTACAGATCAGGATCTTCGGCAAGCCTGAACTCAAGGGACACCGGCGCATGGGAGTGATACTCGCCACCGACGAGAGTGTCGGCAAGGCGCGCGAGAAAGCCGAACGCGCCTACAATGCCCTGAAGGTGAATGTACTTCCCCGCTGATAGCGAAAGCTTGAGAGATCATTAAACACACCGGCACCCCGGCAGGAGCTCGTTTCTCCTGCCGGGGTGCCGTATGTCTTTCGGGCGCCGGGAACTCCGGCCCTGTCTTGTCAGAGATGTTTACGAGGCTTGATGTCGAGTTTCACAGGACGTATCATGTTCTCTGGCGAGAGGACTGTGTCGAGCTCCTTCTTGCTGAGGACTCCCAGCTCAAGCACCAGGTCGTAGACGCTCTTGCCGGTATTCATGGCGATCTTTGCGATCTCCGTGGAATTCTTATATCCTATCACCGGATTGAGGGCAGTCACCACACTGATGCTGTTATGCACGTCGTTGCGGCATTTCGCCTCATTGGCCGTGATCCCCTCCACACAGTTCTTGCGCAGGGTCTCGAAGCCGTTGATCAGGATATCTATCGACTCGAAGTTGCACTGAGCCGTGATAGGCTCCATGGCGTTGAGCTCCATCTGGGCAGCCTCTGAGGCCATTGTGACGCAAACATCGTTGCCGATCACTTTGTAGCATATCTGGGTCATGACCTCCGGAATGACAGGATTCACCTTGCCTGGCATGATGGATGAACCTGGCTGGCGTGCAGGAAGGTTGATCTCTCCAAGACCGCAGCGAGGACCGCTGGCGAGGAGACGAAGGTCGTTGCTGATCTTGCTTACCTTTGTGGCCAGACGTTTCAGGGCCGATGAATAGCCCACCATCGAAGATGTGTCCCAGGTAGCGCCGATAAGGTCGGGGGCCAGACGCACGTTCCAGCCGGTGATCTCGCTCAGGGCGGCGACACATTTCTCGGCATATCCGGGCTCGGCGCAGATACCTGTACCGATAGCGGTGGCTCCCATGTTGACATACAGGAGATCATCGGCTGCCTCGTCGAGATGCTTTAGCTCCTCCTCCATGGCCGATGCGAAACCATTGAAAGTCTGTCCGAGAGTCATGGGCACGGCATCCTCAAGCTGGGTTCGCCCGATCTTGATGATCGACTTAAACTCCTCCCCTTTCTTACGGAAAGCCTCGATAAGGGTCTTATAGTGCTCCTTAAAACGAAGATTGTCCATATAGAGGCCGAGATGAATGGCCGTCGGATAAGCATCGTTGGTAGACTGCGAACGGTTGACATGGTCGTTGGGCGAGAGATACTGATATTCACCTCTCTTATGACCCATGATCTCAAGGGCACGGTTGGCGATCACTTCATTGGCGTTCATGTTGGTGGTCGTGCCGGCACCACCCTGAATCATATCGACTGGGAACTGATCGAGATACTTTCCATCCATTATCTCGCGGCATGCCTGCGCTATGGCGTTGTATTGCTCGTCGGTCAGAAGGCCGAGCTCATGGTTGGCCATTGCCGCACCCAGCTTTGTGATGGCGAGAGCCTTCACAAACGCAGGATAGTCGCTGAGATGGAACCTGCTTATCTCGAAATTTTCCAGACCTCTCATGGTCTGCACTCCATACAAATCGCACTCAGGCACCTTGACGGAGCCAAGAAGATCGGATTCCACACGGAATCCTTTGTCACATTTTTCTTCCATAACAGAAAAGTTTTTCAGGCTATATATTTAATAGTAAATTACTGTATCTCCATAATTTCATTGCATCAGTATTCTGAAAGTCACATTGTGATTCCTTACTCATAAATATAACAATGCCCTCAGATATAAGTTCTGACACAACAGAAACGGGCGACGTTGACTCTATGCAAATTTAACCATAATCCGCCATATATGCAAACCAATCTTTCCCACCTCAGCTCAGACTATTTCCCGACAGAAAGAATATTTTAAGAATACTCGACCCATAGGATATCCTTATGCCGATATTGTGATTTTTTTGCAAGGGGAAACATCTATATTTTAGTAATCTGAAAAAGCGTATTTGTAATAAAAAAACAGCATTATCTAAATGAAAAATGATTTAAAGTTTGTTATATCTTCGTATGCTGCGCAGTTTTTTTTGGCTGTGACCATGCAAATGTGTAACTTTGCACGCTTTTTAAGCTATTTTTAACCGTAAATCCTATAAATCGCACATGAGTGACTCTTATGGGCGTTTTTTTATTTTATGGAACTATGAATATGATACTACAATGCGGGGTGCTCTTCGCATTTCTCGCTCTCGGCGAACTCATCGTGTGGCTCACGGATATCCCGGTCCCGTCGAGCATCATAGGCATGCTTCTCCTCACAGCCGCCCTTAAGCTGAGAGTGGTGAAACTTTCACAAGTCGAGAAAATGGCCGATTTTCTTGTCCATAATCTCGGTTTTTTCTTTGTGCCCGCAGGTGTGGGCCTGATGAGCTGCCTCGGGCTTCTTGCCGATGAATGGCTGCCGATAGTAGGAGCCATGACGATAAGCACCGCCGTGATCCTTGTAGTCACCGGACATGTGCACCAGATCGTGAGACGGCGCATGAGAGCGCGCGGCATTTCCCGACGCCGCAAGGCTATCACCCCCCAGCCAGACGCCGCCGAATAAAAATCCAAACAACCAAGTGATCTGAAGTCATTTATAAGAATTTATCAAGTCAATATGGAATTCCTGAACAATAAGATATTTCTCATAGCGCTGACATTCGTGACATTTGTCTTGGCGCAGTATCTGCAACGGAAAACAGGGATCAAACTTCTCAATCCGATTCTCCTATCCATAGCTGTGCTAATCTGCATCCTCATGGCTGCGGATATAGATTATTCCACCTACAGGGAGGGGGGCGAATATATCGATTTCTGGCTCAAGCCGGCTGTAGTCGCTCTCGGTGTTCCACTATACAAACAGCTGGGCACCATCAAAAAACAGATGCTTCCGCTTCTCATAGCTGAGATGGCAGGTTGTGTGGCCGGCATCATATCAGTAGTGCTTGTGGCAGAGTTTCTGGGCGCGTCGCAAGCTGTCATGATGTCGCTCGCTCCGAAAGCGGTCACCACTCCCATCGCCATGGAGATCTCTTCGTCGATAGGCGGCATTCCGGCTCTCACCGCGGCCGTCGTGGTATGCACAGGCATCTTCGGGGGTATGGCCGGATTCAGGATAACAAGACTCGGGCATGTGAAAAGCCCTATCGCCGAAGGGCTCTCGATGGGGACAGCCGCCCATGCCATGGGCACGTCGGCAGCCATGGAGCGAAGCGACCGCTACGGTGCGTTCTCTTCCCTCGGGCTCACACTCAACGGACTGCTCACCGCCATTCTCTCCCCTATCATACTTCACCTCCTTGGTTACACAGTGTGACTTTCAACAGCTACGATAAAACCAAAGCGGGCCCTTCCAATGGAGCCCGCTTTGGTTTTATCGTAGCTGTCTATCACTCACCCCTACCGCAAGACAGGGATGGCCAGGGTCATTTATCTTTCCCGGAATTCCACGTCTTGCAATATTCACGTATGCCGCATTCCAGGCAGTCAGGGCGCCGCGCCTTGCACACGTATCGGCCGTGGAGTATCAGCCAGTGATGGGCCTTAGGCACTATCTCGGCCGGAAGATAGCGCATGAGTGTCTTCTCGGTCTCAAGCGGCGTGCGTGAGTTGTCAGTAAGCCCTATACGGTTGCTCACGCGGAACACATGGGTATCGACCGCCATCGCCGCCTTGTTCCAGACCACGGCGAGCATCACATTGGCTGTCTTGCGCCCTACGCCTGGGAGCTTCATGAGATTGTCGATATCAGATGGCATCTCCCCTCCGAACTCCTCAGTAAGCACCCGTGCGGCACGTATGATGTGGCGAGTCTTGTTGTTGGGGAAACTCACGCTCTTTATGTAAGGAAAGACTTCCTCCTCAGTGGCTGCGGCAAGCGACTCCGGCGTGGGGTATGCCTCGAAAAGCGCCGGGGTGACCATGTTGACCCTCTTGTCGGTGCACTGTGCCGAAAGAATCACGGCGAGAAGGAGATGGAAAGGGGTGTCATACCGCAACTCGGTCTCGGGAGAGGGCATATTCTCCGAAAACCAGGCTATTATCCCTTCGTAACGCTGTTTTGCTGTCATAAAGTGAAGACCTGAAGACTCTGCGGGATGTGTCAGCGCGCCGACTCGAATTCCTCGAGGAACCGGACATCGTTCTCGCTGAACATGCGTAGATCCTTTACCCGGTATTTGAGATTGGTGATGCGCTCTATGCCCATGCCGAAAGCGTAGCCTGAATATATTTTTGAATCGATTCCACATGCTTCGAGCACATTGGGATCTACCATGCCGCAGCCTAGAATCTCAACCCAACCGGTGCCCTTGCAGAAAGCGCAGCCTTTACCGCCGCAGAGATCGCAGCTGATATCCATCTCAGCCGAGGGCTCCGTGAAGGGGAAATATGAAGGACGCAGACGGATCTTTGTATCCGGGCCGAACATCTCCTTGGCAAATGAGAGAAGCACCTGCTTGAGATCGGCGAATGAGACATTGCGGTCAATGTAAAGGCCCTCCACCTGATGGAAAAAGCAGTGCGCACGCGCCGATATGGCCTCATTGCGGTAGACACGTCCCGGACATACGATACGGATAGGGGGCTGGGTCTTCTCCATGACGCGCGTCTGCACGGAGCTGGTGTGGGTGCGGAGAAGCACATCCACCGGATTACGGGTTATGAAGAAAGTGTCCTGCATGTCGCGTGCGGGATGGTCGGCAGGGAAATTGAGTGATGAGAACACATGCCAGTCATCCTCGATCTCCGGGCCCTCGGCTATCGTAAAGCCCATTCCGGCGAAGATGCGTATGATGTCGTTCTTCACGATCGACAGCGGATGGCGGGAGCCCACGGGAAGCGGAGTGGCCGTTCTTGTCAGGTCGATAGCGGCTGCCTCAGTGTCGGCACCGGCCGAGAGGCCCTCTCTGAGGGCATTGATCTTTTCTGTCACGAAATCCTTCAGTTCGTTGATCTTCTGCCCCACCTCACGTTTGTTTTCAGCAGGCACATTTCGGAAATCGGCCATAAGAGCCGATACGGCTCCTTTTTTACTCAGGTATTTTATGCGGAGTTCCTCCACAGCCTCGGGAGTGGTGGCGACCGCGGCCTCGACTTCCTCACGGAGGCGGTTTATCTTCTCTATCATTTTCTGTTGTTATGCTGTTGTTTTCCGTTTTTGCCCTGTCAGGCAAAAGCGGGCATTCATTTCGCGAAATTACAAAAAAAACTTGAATTAAACGTATCAATTGCCTATTTTCATTGTTAATAGATTAATCAGGGCATTCCCGGGATTAAACTTTACCCTCCGGGCCCGTTCTAAATAACATCATCAACCTAATAATCTATCGTATGCAGAAATTCAGTAGTTCAGCAATCGTATGCGCGGTGATTCTCGCCGTGGGCATTTTCCTCCTGGGAGTTGAAGTGAACAGTGGTCTGGGGAGCATATCCGCCAATCAGCGCACAGTCACGGTCAGGGGTCTTTGTGAGAAAGAGGTCAAGGCCAACAAAGTGACATGGCCTATCGTCAGCAAAGCCGTGGGCAACGACCTCCCCACGATCTATTCGGGGATAGAAAATACAAACAACGCGATTCTCGCGTTTCTGAAAAACAACGGCATCAAGGATGACGAGATCTCCATCAACGCCCCGCAGGTGGTCGATATGCAGGCCGACCGCTACAACTCCAACCCCATCCCGTTCCGCTACAACGTGACCAATGTCGTGGTGGTGACGTCTCAGCAGGTCGACCTCGTGAGAAAACTCATAGAGAGGCAGACCGAACTTCTTAAGCAGGGCATAGCGATCGTGGCAGGCGACTACCAATATCAGACCACCTACGAGTACACCGATCTCAACACTATAAAACCTGGCATGATAGCCGACGCGACAAAAAATGCCCGCGAGGCCGCCAACAAATTTGCCGAAGACTCGCAGAGCAAGCTCGGCAAGATCAAGACAGCCTCACAGGGACAATTCTCCATAGAGGATCGCGACCAATACACCCCCTATATCAAGCGTGTGCGCGTCGTCTCCACAATCGTCTACTTCCTCAAAGACTGACGGCACGACTCCGGATAAATTAAAGCAACGAGGGGGAGCATCATAACGGATGCTCCCCCTCGCTGCTTTATCAGTTATTCAATGTCAGTCTAATACAAGTTCCTCGGGATTGTCGGTGAGCTGAAGAGCCGCATATTCGTCTTTGTTGGCGACGACAAGGCGGTTGTATTCTCTCAGACCGGTTCCGGCAGGGATGAGGTGACCGCAGATCACGTTCTCCTTCATGCCCTCGAGGTTGTCGGTCTTACCATTGATGGCGGCTTCATTGAGCACCTTCGTGGTCTCCTGGAAGGATGCGGCCGACATGAAGCTCGAAGTCTGCAGAGCGGCACGCGTGATACCCTGGAGTATCTGCTCCGAAGTGGCCGGGACGGCATCGCGCACCTGCATGATGCGGAGGTCCTTGCGCTTCAGCGCGGAGTTCTCGTCACGGAGCTTGCGCACGGTGATGATCTGTCCGGCGAGATATTGGGTGGAGTCGCCTGCGTCGGTGATGACCTTCTTGCCCCAGATGTTGTCATTTTCCTCCATGAACTCGAGTTTGTCGACCACCTGCTGCTCAAGGAAGCGTGTGTCGCCCGGATCGAGGATATTGACTTTGCGCATCATCTGGCGCACGATGACCTCGAAGTGCTTGTCGTTGATCTTCACACCCTGCATGCGGTATACGTCCTGCACCTCGTTGACGATATAATCCTGAACGGCTGTGGGGCCCTTGATGTTGAGGATATCAGCCGGGGTGATATGTCCGTCGGAAAGAGGCGTTCCGGCACGCACGAAGTCATTCTCCTGCACGAGGATCTGCTTCGACAGAGGCACGAGATACTTCTTCTCCTCACCGAGTTTCGAAGTAACGGAGATCTCACGGTTACCGCGTTTGATCTTGCCGAACTTCACCTCGCCGTCGATCTCGCTGACCACAGCGGGATTGCTCGGGTTGCGGGCCTCAAAAAGCTCGGTGACGCGAGGCAGACCACCGGTAATGTCACCGGCGTTGCCGGCAGCACGCGGAATCTTGACGAACACCTCACCCGGAGTGAGTTCCTCGCCCTCGTTGATGAGAAGGTGGGCGCCCACAGGGAGTGAATACGTACGCATGAGATTGCCGGCTTTGTCGTAGAACTCGGCGGCAGGCACTTTCGTACGGTCTTTCGACTCTATGATGATCTTCTCACTCATGTTGGTGCCCTCATCGCTCTCTGTGCGGAAGGTAAGACCCTCCTCCATGTTCTCAAAGCGGACCTTACCACCCTCTTCCGATACGATCACGGCGTTGAAGGGGTCCCACTCGCAGATCATGTCGCCGACCTTCACCATGTCTCCATCCTTGAAGTAAAGCTTGGAACCATAAGGGATGTTGGCGGTGGTGAGCACTATTCCGGACTTGGGCTCCACGATACGCATCTCTGCCATACGGCCCACAACGACATCGACATTGTCTTTGTTCTTAACCGTACGCAACTCGTCGATCTCAAGTTTACCGTCATAGCGCGATGTGACATCCTTGATAGCGGCCACGTTGCTTGCCACACCACCGACGTGGAACGTACGGAGAGTAAGCTGCGTACCGGGCTCGCCGATCGACTGGGCGGCGATCACGCCGACAGCCTCGCCTTTCTGCACCATACGATGGTTGGAGAGGTTGCGGCCATAGCACTTGGCGCATACTCCCTTCTTGGCCTCGCAGGTGAGCACCGAGCGGATTTCAACCATCTCGATCGGCGACTTCTCGATACGGTCGGCGATAGCCTCCGTGATCTCCTCGCCTGCATGGACGATGATCTCCTCCGGATTGAAGGGATCGACTATATCATGGACGGAGACGCGGCCGAGAATACGCTCGCTGAGCGTGGCCACAACCTCCTCGTTGTTCTTAATCTCACGGCATTCCAGGCCACGCAGCGTGCCGCAATCCTCTTCGGTGATGATCACGTCGTGGGCCACATCGACAAGACGACGCGTCAGATAACCGGCGTCGGCCGTCTTAAGGGCGGTATCGGCGAGACCTTTACGTGCACCGTGGGTGGAGATGAAGTACTCCAGCACCGACAGACCCTCCTTGAAGTTCGCGAGAATCGGGTTCTCGATGATCTGGCCACCCTCCGCGCCTGCCTTCTGCGGCTTGGCCATAAGACCACGCATACCGGAAAGCTGACGGATCTGGTCTTTCGAACCACGGGCGCCGGAGTCAAGCATCATGTAGACAGAGTTGAAGCCCTGCTGGTCTTCCTCCATCTGCTTCATAAGGGTATTGGCGAGACGGGCGTTGACATGTGTCCAGATATCGATCACCTGGTTGTAGCGGTCGTTGTCACCGATAAGACCCATGGAATAGTTCATGAGGACCTCCTCTACCTGAGCATAACCCTCGTTGACATATTCCTCTTTCTCCTTCGGGATGATGACATCACCGAGGTTGAACGACAGTCCGCCACGGAATGCCATACGGTAGCCGAGATTCTTGATGTCGTCGAGGAACTGGGCGGAGCGCGTCACACCGCAGGCCTTGATGACCCGGCCGATGATGCCGCGGAGAGACTTCTTCGAGATGATCTCGTTGACATAGCCGATCTCCTTGGGCACATACTGATTGAAGAGCACGCGGCCGACAGAGGTATTCTCCTTAAGCACTTTCACACGGTTGCCGTTCTCGTCGATATCCTCCACGAGGACACTGACAGGGGCATGGAGAGTGACCTTGCCTTCATTATAGGCGATCTCCGCCTCCTCGGGGCCGTAGAACTTCGAGCCTTCACCCTTGTCTCCTTTGCGGAGCTTGGTGATATAGTAGAGGCCGAGTACCATGTCCTGCGAAGGCACGGTGATAGGCGCGCCGTTGGCGGGGTTGAGGATGTTGTGTGCACCGAGCATGAGCATCTGCGCTTCGAGAATAGCCTCATTGCCAAGCGGAAGATGCACGGCCATCTGGTCACCGTCGAAGTCGGCGTTGAATGCCGTACATGCGAGGGGATGCAGCTGTATGGCCTTTCCCTCGATCATCTTAGGCTGGAAAGCCTGGATGCCGAGACGGTGAAGCGTCGGGGCACGGTTGAGAAGCACGGGATGTCCTTTCATCACATGCTCCAGGATATCCCATACTACCGGCTCCTTGCGGTCTACGATCTTCTTGGCGCTCTTCACGGTCTTCACGATGCCGCGCTCTATGAGCTTGCGGATGATGAAGGGCTTGTAGAGTTCGGCTGCCATGAGTTTGGGAATACCGCACTCATGCATCTTGAGCTCAGGGCCTACGACGATAACCGAACGCGCTGAATAGTCGACACGCTTACCGAGAAGGTTCTGGCGGAATCGTCCCTGCTTACCCTTGAGGCTGTCAGAAAGTGATTTCAGCGGACGATTGACATCACTCTTCACGGCAGAGGCCTTGCGGCTGTTGTCGAGAAGGGAGTCGACGGCCTCCTGAAGAAGACGTTTCTCGTTGCGCAGAATCACCTCGGGGGCCTGTATCTCTATAAGGCGTTTCAGACGGTTGTTCCTTATGATGACACGACGGTAGAGGTCATTGAGGTCGGAAGTAGCGAAGCGACCGCCATCAAGAGGTACGAGGGGACGAAGCTCGGGGGGAATGACAGGCACAGCCTTGAGAATCATCCATTCAGGTTTGTTGCGGTCGGCCGACGCCAGGAAGGAGTTTACAACCTGGAGTCGTTTGAGGGCCTCGGTCTTACGCTGCTGCGATCCGTCGATGTTGGCCTTGTGGCGGAGTTCTGCGGCAAGCTTCACGAGATCTATCTCATGAAGCAGGTCGAAGATAGCCTCCGCGCCCATCTTGGCGATGAACTTGTTGGGGTCATCGTCAGGAAGGAACTGGTTGCCCTCAGGGAGCTTCTCAACTATGTCGAGATACTCCTCTTCTGTGAGAAGGTCGAGCTTCTCCGTTCCGCTCTCACCCGGATTCACCACCACATAACGCTCGTAGTAGATAACTGCGTCGAGCTTCTTCGAGGGGAGACCCAGAAGATAGCCGATCTTGTTGGGGAGGGAGCGGAAATACCAGATATGTGCCACGGGCACCACGAGCTCGATATGACCCATCCTCTCGCGGCGCACTTTCTTCTCGGTCACCTCCACACCGCAATGATTGCAGACAATGCCTTTATAGCGGATACGTTTGTATTTTCCGCAGTGGCACTCGTAGTCTTTCACAGGGCCGAAGATCTTCTCGCAGAAAAGACCGTCGCGCTCCGGCTTGTAGGTGCGGTAGTTGATGGTCTCGGGCTTGAGCACCTCTCCGCTGCTCTTGGCCTTGATTTCCTCCGGGGAAGCCAGGCCGATTGTGATCTTGGAGAAGTTGCTCTTTATCTTGTTGTCTTTCTTTAAAGCCATATTGTGTTAGTCTCCTAAAATTCTGTGGTTATTCGAGTGTTATGCTCAGGCCAAGACCGCGAAGCTCGTGCAGAAGCACGTTGAGTGATTCGGGAATGCCCGGATTAGGCATCGGATCACCCTTGACGATAGCTTCGTAAGCCTTGCTGCGCCCCATCACGTCGTCACTCTTTATGGTGAGGATCTCCTGCAGGATGTGCGCGGCGCCGAATGCCTCGAGCGCCCAAACCTCCATCTCTCCAAAACGCTGGCCGCCGAACTGTGCCTTACCGCCGAGAGGCTGCTGGGTGATGAGCGAATATGGGCCGATAGAGCGGGCGTGCATCTTATCCTCAACCATGTGGCCGAGCTTAAGCATGTAGATCACGCCGACTGTGGCCGGCTGGTCGAAACGGTCGCCTGTGCCGCCATCGTAGAGATAAGTCTTTCCATAGCGGGGAAGGCCGGCCTTGTCGGTCCATGCGTTGAGGTCGTCGAGGCTCGCACCGTCGAAAATCGGAGTGGCGAATTTCTCGCCGAGCTCCCTGCCGGCCCAGCCGAGCACGGTCTCGAAGATCTGTCCGAGGTTCATACGCGAAGGCACACCCAGAGGGTTAAGCACGATATCCACTGGAGTACCGTCCTCAAGGAAGGGCATGTCTTCCTGGCGTACCACACGCGACACGATACCCTTGTTGCCATGGCGACCAGCCATCTTGTCGCCGACGCCGATCTTACGCTTCTTGGCGATATAGACTTTGGCCATCTGCATGATTCCTGAAGGAAGCTCGTCACCGATGGTGATGTCGAATTTCTTGCGACGCAACTCACTGTCGATCTCCTTCGACTTACGCAGATAGTTGGTGATAAGAGCCATGACCATCTTATTGATGCGCTCGTCATCAGTCCATGCTCCCAGGTTGACGGTCTCATAGTCGATGTTTCCGAAGGTCTGGTCGTCGAAACGGGCTCCTTTAGGGATTATGTCGACTCCGATGAAATCTTTAACACCTGCCGAAACTTTCCCTTTGAGCAGACTCTCAAGCTTGCCTATAAGTATCTCCTTGAGAGAAGACTGCTTCTCCTCATACTCCTCGTCAAGACGGGGAAGCTGGGCGTTCGCGCTCTTCTTGTTGTTCTTTTTCTTTATGGCTCTCGAGAAGAGATTGGTGCCGATCACGACTCCTTTCAGCGAGGGGGAAGCCTTCAGTGAAGCATCCTTTACATCGCCGGCCTTGTCGCCGAAGATGGCGCGGAGAAGTTTCTCCTCAGGAGTGGGATCGCTCTCACCTTTAGGCGTGATCTTTCCGATCATTATATCACCCGGCACGACATGCGCGCCGACACGGATGATACCGCGCTCGTCGAGATCCTTCGTAGCGTCTTCGCTGACATTGGGGATATCGCTTGTGAGCTCCTCCATTCCACGCTTAGTCTCGCGCACCTCAAGAGTGTATTCATCTACGTGCACGGAAGTCAGAATATCCTCACGCACCATGCGTTCGTTGAGCACGATGGCATCCTCGTAGTTGTAGCCTTTCCAGGGCATGAACGCTACCTTAAGGTTACGACCAAGAGCAAGTTCGCCCTTTTCCGTGGAATAACCCTCAGTCAGGATGTCGCCCTTCTCGACGCGCTGCCCTACTTCGCAGATAGGACGGAGGTCGATAGTCGTGCCCTGGTTCGTACGGCGGAACTTAGGCAGCTTGTATTCTTTGGTCGCGGGTTCGAACTCCACGAATTCCTCATCCTCTGTGCGGTCATACTTTATCCGTATCACCGTAGCATCCACATATTCGATCACGCCGGCTCCTTCCGCCATGATCTGTGTGCGGGAATCACGTATGAGCTGTCCCTCGATACCTGTGCCAACGATAGGAGCCTCGCTACGAAGCAACGGCACTGCCTGACGCATCATGTTCGATCCCATAAGAGCACGGTTTGCATCATCATGCTCAAGGAACGGGATAAGCGAGGCGGCTATCGAAGCGATCTGAATCGGCGACACATCCATAAGCTGTATCTGCTCAGGCGGCACGATCGGGAAATCGGCGTCAAGACGCGCTTTCACCTTATTGTTGATGAAAGAACCGTCGTCGTTGAGAGGGGCGTTGCCCTGGGCGATCATCTGTCCTTCCTCAATCTCAGCAGTCATATAGACCACATCGTTGTTGTCGGTATCTACCTTACCGTCTTTGACTACACGGTAGGGAGTCTCGATGAAACCGAGGTTGTTGATCTTTGCATAGACACAAAGCGAGGAGATAAGGCCGATATTAGGACCCTCAGGAGTCTCGATCGGGCAGAGACGTCCGTAATGGGTATAGTGTACGTCACGAACCTCGAATCCGGCACGCTCACGCGACAAACCGCCGGGGCCAAGGGCCGACATACGGCGTTTGTGGGTGATCTCAGCAAGAGGATTAGTCTGGTCCATGAACTGAGAAAGGGCGTTGGTGCCGAAGAAAGTGTTGATCACCGACGAGATAGTCTTGGCGTTGATCAGATCGATAGGTTTGAAGACCTCGTTATCGCGCACGTTCATACGCTCGAGGATAGTGCGTGACATACGTGCCAGACCGACACCGAACTGGTTGTAAAGCTGCTCACCGACCGTACGCACACGACGGTTGCTCAGGTGGTCGATATCATCGACATCGCTCTTCGAGTTGATAAGCTCGATAAGATATTTGATGATGGCGATGATGTCTTCACGGGTAAGCACCTTGACATTATCCGGAATGTCAAGATTGAGCTTCTTGTTGATACGGAAGCGACCCACCTCACCGAGATCATATCTTTTCTCAGAGAAGAAAAGGTTGGTGATCACCTCACGCGCCGAAGCATCGTCCGGTGGCTCGGCGTTGCGAAGCTGCCTGTATATATATTGTATAGCCTCCTTTTCGGAGTTAGAGTTATCTTTCTGAAGAGTGTTGAAGATGATGCTGTAGTCGATGGCGCTTACATTCTCCTTCTCGAGAAGAAGGGTCTTTGCTCCACTGTCGATTATGGCGTCGATATTGTCTTCCGACAGCTCGGTGCCACGGTCAACGATCACATCATTACGCTCGATAGAAACGACCTCGCCGGTCGACTGGTCGGAATAGTCCTCCACCCAGCTTTTAACGATGCGTCCGGCAAGACGACGACCGACAGCAGCCTTCAGATTAGCCTTTGTGACCTTGATCTCTTCCGCAAGGTCAAAGATCTGAATAATGTCTTTGTCGCTTTCAAGGCCTATGGCACGAAGAAGAGTTGTCACGGGGAGCTTCTTCTTGCGGTCAATATAGGCATACATGACGTTGTTGATGTCAGTAGCGAACTCTATCCAGCTTCCACGGAAAGGAATGATACGCGCGGAATAGAGTTTTGTGCCGTTGGCATGAGTGCTTTGTCCGAAAAAGACACCGGGAGAACGGTGAAGCTGTGACACGACAACACGCTCAGCCCCGTTTATGACAAACGTTCCCTGCTCCGTCATGTAAGGGATGGGACCGAGATAAACGTCCTGGATCGTGGTGTCGAAGTCCTCATGATCGGGATCCGTGCAGTAAAGCTTCAGCTTTGCCTTGAGAGGCACACTATAAGTGAGCCCTCTTTCCAGACACTCGGCTATGGTGTAGCGTGGAGGATCGATGTAATAATCGAGGAACTCCAACACGAAATTATTGCGTGTGTCGGCAATAGGGAAGTTTTCCGCGAATACTTTATATAGACCCTGGTTCTTTCTTTCCTCCGGGGGCACATCAAGCTGAAGGAAATCCTTGAACGATTTCAGCTGCACCTCCAGGAAGTCAGGAAACGGGAGCGGATTTTTAATCGATGCGAAGTTTACGCGCGGTTTTTCGGTTAAAATTACTGACATTGGGGTTTGGGTTAGTGTAAGATTTACTCCACGAGAAGTGTTTGCCGTAATATGACTCCTAATAATATATTGCAAGAATTAAAGAGGAGCGGCATAATCCGCCGACGGCATGACACAGAAAGACACCGCAAAGCATAGGCCTAAAAGGCCTACGCGCGGTTAAATATGCCAAAAAAAGGTTAAGAACGCCACTTCTCGTGCGTTCTTAACCTATTTATAGGATAAGGATTATCTTATTTGAGCTCAACTTCAGCGCCTGCTTCCTCGAGCTGCTTCTTCATGCCCTCAGCCTCAGCTTTGGGAAGACCTTCCTTAACGACACCGGGAGCGCCGTCAACGAGAGCCTTAGCCTCTTTCAGGCCAAGACCAGTCAGCTCTTTCACGAGCTTTACAACTGCGAGCTTGCTTGCGCCAGCAGCCTTGAGGACTACGTCGAAGTTGGTCTTCTCCTCCTCGGCGGGAGCTGCGCCGGCTGCGGGGCCTGCTGCTACTGCCACTGCTGCAGCGGCGGGTTCGATGCCATATTCCTCTTTGAGGATCTGAGCCAGTTCGTTCACTTCCTTTACGGAAAGGTTCACCAGTTGTTCTGCAAATGCTTTCAAATCTGCCATTGTTGTGTATCTTTTTATTATTTTTTACTTGATTAGTTTTCTTTGTTAGACAAGGTTTCCAGAATGCCATGGAGCTTTGTGGCACCGCTCTGAAGAGCGCTGACAACATTCTTGGCAGGACTCTGGAGAAGGCCGATGACATCGGCGATGAGCTCGCTCTTGCTCTTGATGTGGCTGAGAGTGTCTAACTGCTCTTCGCCAACATATACAGTCTCCTCTACATAGGCACCCTTCAGCATGGGAAGAGTGTCGTTCTTCTGACGGAACTTCTTGATGAGCTTTGCGGGAGCGTTGCCCGTGTTGCTGAGAAGAAGAGTGGTCTCGCCGTGAAGAAGGTCATAGAGCTCGCTGTAGTCGATCTCACTTGCCTCAAGAGCGTGCTTGAGGAGAGTGTTCTTCACGCAAAGCATCTTGATTCCGTCCTTGAAGCAGGCGCGACGGAGCGCGCTTGTCTTCTCAGCGTCAAGACCGGCTGTCTGAGTCAGATATACACAGGAATATTCTGCGAGAGTATCGCTGATCTTCTTGATGATTAAGTCTTTATCTTCCTTTTTCATGTCGTGTTCAATTTAGATTATTCAACCACAGACTTGGGTTCCACCTTAATGCCGGGACTCATTGTGCTCGAAAGATAAATGCTCCTGATATATGTGCCTTTTGCCGTTGCCGGTTTAAGCTTTACGAGAGTGTTGATAAATTCCTTGGCGTTTTCACGCATCTGCTCGGGTGTGAAGCTTACCTTACCGATAGAAGCATGAACTATACCGGTCTTGTCAACCTTGAAGTCGATCTTACCCTGCTTGACCTCTTTGACTGCCTTGGCGACATCCATTGTCACCGTGCCCGATTTGGGGTTAGGCATGAGGCCACGCGGACCGAGGATACGGCCCAAAGGACCGAGCTTACCCATCACAGAAGGCTGAGTGATGATCACATCGACATCTGTCCAACCACCTTTGATTTTAGCAAGATATTCGTCAAGACCGACATAGTCGGCACCAGCCTCCTTGGCGGCAGCCTCGGCATCGGGAGTGCAAAGCACGAGTACCCTAACCTGCTTGCCAGTGCCGTGAGGAAGCGAAACGACGCCACGCACCATCTGGTCGGCCTTACGCGGATCGACACCCAGACGGACGTCGATATCGAACGAAGAATCAAATTTTGTGAAGGTAACCTCTTTTACTTTCTCAGCTGCCTCAGCAAGTGTATAAGCCTTCCCGGGTTCAATCTTCGACAAAGCCAACTTTTGATTTTTTGTCAGTTTTCCCATTTCTGAAGATTTTTAGATAGTTTCGGGGAACGCCCCTTTTACGGTGATACCCATGCTTCTCGCTGTGCCGGCAACCATACGCATTGCCGAGTCTAAAGTAAAACAGTTCAAATCAGGCATCTTGTCTTCTGCAATAGTCTTCACCTGATCCCAGGTAATCTCTGCCACTTTCGTACGGTTAGGCTGAGCCGAACCGCTCTTGATCTTGGCCACTTCCTTCAACTGCACTGCGACAGGAGGAGTCTTGACTACAAAGTCGAAAGATTTATCAGTGTAGTATGTTATGACTACAGGGAGAATCTTACCGGCCTTATCCTGGGTACGGGCGTTGAATTGCTTGCAAAATTCCATGATATTGATGCCCTTAGAACCCAACGCAGGTCCTACTGGAGGCGACGGATTCGCCGCACCACCCTTTATCTGCAATTTGATCTGTCCAGCAATTTCTTTAGCCATTGTTCTGTTTGTTTATGATTGTTATGCAGGTCTCGTATCCGCTGATGCGTAACATCATCTGTCAGATTCTCTCAACCTGCGAATTCTCCAACTCAAGGTCAGTGGGGCGTCCGAAGATCTTGACCTCGACCTTAATCTTCTTCTTGTCGGCATTAACCTCCCTGATCTCTCCGGTAAAGCCCGTGAAAGGTCCGAAATTGACCTTCACGCTCTCTCCCACGATATAATCGCCGGAAGCATCCTCCTGAGGCGTACGCAAATCATCGGCAGTGCCGAGCATTCTCATCACCTCGCTCTCACGCAAAGGCTCAGGCATACTCGACTTGCTGCGTCCACGCAAAAAATCAATGACATTAGTCGTGTTGCGGAGTTCATAGATAACCTCACCCGTAAGCTTTGCCTCAACAAAGACATAACCGGAATAGAGATTGCGCTCCTTAATCACTTTCTTGCCATTGCGCGTGGTATAAACTTTCTCTGTAGGAATCAAGACCTGCGAAACGTAATGTCCAAGATCTGTGTTCTTGATAGCTGCATCAAGAACCTCTTTGACTTTCGCTTCCTTTCCTGAAATGGCACGCAGAACATACCATTCTTTCTTATCTTCAGACATTGAACTACGAGTTTAAAGTTTAAAAACTGATGCTGTACACCAATTCCATCAGAAGATTGAAAATCTTGTCAACAACCCAAATGAAGACTGCGATGATGATGGAAGCGATCAGCACCAGCACCGAGCTGTTGATAAGCTGTTTCTGAGTTGGCCAAGAAACCTTATATACGAGTTCGTTATAAGATTCCTTTATGTCGTCGATTAATTTCATACTGATTTTTGTTGGCACGGGAAGAGAGGCTCGAACTCCCGACACCTGGTTTTGGAGACCAGTGCTCTACCGACTGAGCTATTCCCGTAATTAAGGGGCCTTCATTAGGCGAAGGCCCCTGTGATATGTCTGAAGTCAGGCTTACGCCCTCTTTCTTAGTCGTCGATTACAGATGTGATCTGACCCGATCCAACTGTACGTCCACCTTCGCGGATAGCGAAACGAAGACCCTGATCGCAAGCCACCGGAGTGATGAGCTTAACCTCGATCTCTACGTTATCGCCAGGCATTACCATCTCGATTCCCTCGGGAAGTGTGATCTCACCTGTCACATCGAGAGTACGGATGTAGAACTGGGGACGATATTTGTTGTGGAACGGAGTATGACGGCCGCCCTCCTCTTTCTTAAGGATATAGACCTGAGCCTTGAAGTGATCGTGAGGCTTAACCTGTCCGGGATGGCAGATAACCATACCACGACGGATCTCGTCTTTGTCGATACCACGGAGAAGCAGACCAACATTATCACCAGCCTCGCCCTCGTCAAGTATCTTGCGGAACATCTCAACACCGGTAACAACCGACTTCTTGTCAGCACCAAGGCCAAGAATCTGAACCTCATCACCAACCTTCACGCGGCCAGCCTCGATACGACCTGTGGCAACAGTACCACGACCTGTGATCGAGAACACGTCCTCAACAGGCATAAGGAAAGGCTTATCAACGTCGCGCGGAGGAAGCGGAATCCAGTTGTCGACAGCATCCATAAGCTCCATAACCTTCTCTTCCCACTGGGGCTCGCCATTGAGGGCGCCGAGAGCGGAACCACGGATAATAGGAGTCTCATCGCCATCGTAGTCATACTGCGAAAGAAGATCGCGCATGTCCATCTCAACAAGCTCAAGCATCTCCTCATCGTCTACCATGTCACACTTGTTCATGAAGACAACAAGACGAGGAACGTTCACCTGACGGGCGAGAAGGATGTGCTCACGAGTCTGGGGCATCGGACCGTCGGTAGCGGCAACCACGATGATAGCACCGTCCATCTGAGCAGCACC
>CAJUQP010000024.1 GCA_910588245.1 uncultured Muribaculaceae bacterium
AGGCGGCTTAAAAATTGGAGGGTGTACCAAAAACTGAATTTTGATACACCCTCCTGTCAAGTGACTCCTGCAGGATTCAAACCTGCAACCTTCTGATCCGTAGTCAGATGCTCTATTCAGTTGAGCTAAGGAGCCGTTCCGTTGTTGCACCCGGTTGTTCCCGTTTTGCGAGTGCAAAGTTACTGCCAAAAACTCAATTATGCAAGTTTTTTAAAGAAAATTTTTTAAAAAACTATGGTCACTTCTGCTTTCCCTGTAATGCCTGCTATGGGAGGGGTTGACTTGCAGATTCTTACATTCCCGCCAAGACATCCGGGCCACAGCTCCTTTATTCTCCCGGCGATTGAGGCTGCAACCGCTTCAAGCAGTTTCCTGGGTCTTGACATCTCTTCTGCGACGATGGAATGGAGAATGGCGTAGTTGACAGTGGCATCGAGGTTGTCGGCGGCAATGTCATCGGTATAAGGTATCCTTACTGTGACGAAGACATGAAATTCATTGCCGACCTTTGTTTCCTGAGCCATCACTCCATGGTGGCTGTGAAAAGAAAGGTCGGTCAGTGATATTTCGAAATATGCTTTTTCCACGCCGGAAGTCAGAGTTTCTCAACCGGAATTTTCTCCACGCGTCGCTGATGGCGTCCACCCTCGAATGTGGCGTCAAGATATGCGTCGACGGTTTCTTTCGCGAGGTGTTCCGAGATGAAACGGCCGGGGAGCACCAGGAAATTCGCGTCGTTATGCTGCTTGGCAAGCGCGCCAAGCTCGGGGAGCCAACATAGTGCTGCGCGTATGCCCTGATGCTTGTTGAGGGTGATCTGGATACCGTTGCCCGAACCGCACATCGCGATCCCGAAATCACATTCACCGGTTTCCACGGCTCTGGCGGCGGGATGTCCGAAGTCGGCGTAGTCGCAAGAATCGGTGCTGTCTGTGCCGAAGTCTTTTACTTCGTAGCCTTTGGCGATCAGATAAGGTTTGATAATCTCTTTGAGTTCATAGGCGGCGTGGTCAGACGCCATAGCGATCTTTTTCATTATGCGGGTAGTTTAAATTACATGCAGACGGTAAAATTCAAGCCTTGCGCTTTTCGTTGCCGCTTGTGAATAGCCGGCTTGTGAAGGCAAACCTTACCAGAAGATAATTCACAGGTATGCAGATGGCCATGGCCGGAAGAAGGGCCAAGGTCGGACCCACTATTCCTTTGAATATCGCCACCAGGCCGGTCTGGAGTCCCATATTGAATAGGTGACTGAGTGTGAAGCCGACCCCTTTCTTGGCATTCGGGCGCGAGTGGAATGTGAAATAGCTTGAAAGGAAGAAATTGACGATAAAGCTCAAGGCATAGCTTATCATCGACGAGGGGACAGCCCTTACATGGACGACATTGACGAATATCACATAAAACGCATATTGGAGGACTGTGGCGAGACCTCCGACAAGCGCGAATCTGACAATCTCAGAAAGCCTGCTGTCGCCGTTTATGAGTTTTTTAAGATTCATTACTTTGTGTATGATTCTCCGCCTGCTCCTTTTGATGAAGGAGCACTTCTTTGTTGATGCTTTCAATATAGTCGAGCAGTTGGTCGCGGCCTGTACCTTTTTCGGAAGAAGTGACGAATACAGGCGGAAGTTCTTCCCAGTCTTTCAGAAGTATCTTCTTGTATTCCTCCACTTTCGCCATGCCTGCGTTCGGACCCAGTTTGTCGGCTTTAGTGAAGACAATGGCGAAAGGGACACCGTTTTCGCCAAGCCAATTGAGAAACTGGAGATCTATCTTCTGGGGCTCGTGGCGAATGTCGATCAGCACAAACAGCAACGTCATCTGTTCTCTCCCCAGGATATACTGCTCTATGATTCTCCGGAAATCTTCCCTTTGCTCTTTCCCTCGGGCGGCGTAGCCATAGCCCGGCAGGTCGACGATGTAGAATTCACCGTTGTTGATGCGGAAATGGTTGATGAGCAAGGTCTTACCCGGCTTCTGTGAGGTCTTGGCAAGATTCCTGTTGTGAGTAAGCATGTTGATAAGCGAGGATTTGCCCACATTTGAGCGGCCTATAAAGGCATATTCCGGCACGTTTGTGTCGGGACAGCTCTCAACCCGGGCATTGCTTATCTCATATCTGGCATTTTTGATTTCCATATCTGCAAAGTTAATAAAAATTAGTGTTTTGAGAGAATTATTCACATCTTTTTTATTGCCTCCGGCAGAAAAACAATAGTCATCGTGAGTGGAAAATGCCGGAGACGAAAAATGAATGATTCTCACACTACAAGCGCATGGATGATCTTCAACGATCGGCCAAGTGATGGAAGCGGCACTACAAAAGTAAGCGTTGTGTCACTGTTGCCGTTGGAAGATGCAACGACATGTATGCTGTCGCGGAGCAAGGAGTTTCTTATTCTCGGACCGAGTCGGGCGTCTTCCCTGATTCCCTCTCCGACCACAGCGATGGTAGCGAGGTTCTCCTCTATTAAGATACCGGAGATCCCTCCGGTAGAGAGTTCCGGGGCGAATTCCGTTTCCAAAGCTTTTTTTGCCGGTGCCGTGTCTGTTTCCGCCACGGCAAATGAGAATTCTCCTGAATTGTCTGGCCCTGACACAATGAATACCGTGACCCCGCGTCGCGCGAGAGCATTGAATGTCCGGGTATTGATTTCCGGAAGATTACATACGGCTTCTCCGCGGATCGAGAACATGGCTGTCCCTTTGATGGCGGATATGCCTTTCACCTTCATGTCGTCGGCAAGGGGCGTGTCGGTTATCAGCGTGCCAGGTGCCTGAGGATTGAAAGTATTGAGTATCCGGATAGGGATATTCTTGTGGAATACCGGATAGATAGTGGGTGGATAGATCACCTTGGCTCCGAATGAGCACAGCTCCATACTCTCCACGAATGTCATGTGGGGCACTACCACGGCATCTGATATGACGCGAGGGTCGGCAGTCATGAAGCCGTCGACGTCTGTCCAGATCTCAAGCGACTCTGCGTCGAGCGCGGCTGCTATAAGCGCCGCAGTGTAATCGCTGCCTCCACGCCCGAGATTGGTTATTTCGCCGGTGTCACGGTCAGTGGAGATAAATCCCGGCACAACTGCTCTGTCGGATATCCCTTCGAACTCAGTGCATATGGCCTCGGAGGTGATTTTCTGATCGGCGATGTTTTTTGCAAACCACTTCTCAGTCTTGATGAAATTCAAAGAGTCATGGAGCGATGCGCCGTCGATCATGGCGCTGACGATCACCGACGACATCCTTTCGCCGAAACTCACTATCGAATCGAGCGTCCTGGCCGACAGTTCCCTGAGGAGGAATACTCCGTCGTATCTTCGTTTGAGTTCTGAGAGCAGCTCGCTGATTCTGTCGGTCACTCCGGGGCGCAACTCTTCACCGACAACCGCCGATATGATGTCGAAATGCCGGGATGCGATCGCATCCATTTCATCCACATACGATCTGTCGCCGTCCTTGGCCAGACCGGCCGTGGCTATGAGTTTGTCGGTAAGGCCACCGAGAGCCGACACCACAACTATGACAGGAGCCGGTATCGCCTCCACTATCGCCTTCACATTGAGAAGGCTCGCTATGGAGCCAACAGAGGTGCCTCCGAATTTTAAAACTTTCATAGAAAGAATATTGGGTTAATACAGCGCTTGGCACGCTATGGTAATAGCCGGGCCTGTCAACTCCGCGGCGGCTTAGAGGATGCAAATATACATAAAAATTGCGGAATGTATGATAAAAAGATATTGGAAATTGTTAACATATAAAGGCACTACATCGCGACGTTTCACTCTGATTTCCCGTATTCAGGACATCGGACGGACGTCACGATAAAAACTAAGATGAGTATGAATATCGGTAACCTGCTATATGACTATAATCCGGAGATTGTCCCAGAGCGCGGCAGTCTTCTGGTTTCTGAGCCTATGATGGAAGAGGCGTTTTTCAGTCGTTCTGTGGTTATGATTCTTGATATAGACCGCGGACGCGGACATCTTGGCCTTGTGATGAACAAGGCCACTCATCTCACACTGCGGAGTCTTCTTCCCGATTGGGTAGGTGGCGCCGATGTGCCTGTCTTTTGCGGCGGCCCGGTCGACACGCAGCGTCTTTTCATGCTCCACACTCTGGGTGGGATCTTTCAGGGTGCTTCGGAAGTGATCCCGGGCATATACGTAGGCGGAAAGATCGAGGATATCGTTGACTATATTGATTCCGGAGGGATTATTGAAGGTAAGATCCGTTTTTTTCTCGGTTATAGTGGCTGGAGCAAAGACCAGCTTGAACATGAGAGAAAGTCTCATTCCTGGGCTATAGACCTTCATCCTGATACGTCAGATCTCCTAAGTGATGAGGGCAATTCTTACTGGCGCCGGGAAGTGAAATGTCTCGGGGAGAACTACCGTAGCTGGCTGATGGTGCCTCAGGATCCATCATATAACTGATAGCCTTACTGAATTATTTCTCCGGCTTCCGGAATCTATTTATTCTTTATTGTCAGTCTCTATTTCATCTGTTTTTATCCAGAATGCTATGGGGCTGACTTTTACGTCGTAGGGTGTGGCCACTTTCCGGGGGGAGTTTCCGAGATGATAGTAATATGTTTTCTGCCTGTCCCATGTGGGATAGTCAAACATTCGCGTCTCTCCGGGTGGTACGTCGCATTTTTTTGTGATTTTCCTGGAATGGAGCATCCTCCCTGACATATCCAGATATGTCACTGTCATCTCTATTCCTGAAATATATAATCCCGAATGGTTGGAGATAAGCATCGTTTCCCTGGCTGCGCCTGCTTCTTTCTCATATCCCGAGAATGAAACCTTGGCAGGGTCGAACGTTACGGTGTCGCCGTCGGCCAGTGGGATACGGCATGATTCCGAGGCTACCATCCGGATGCCGTCTATGCGTAAGCCTACGTGCGTTTCCTTTTTCCCGGCCTTGACGGTATGCTCTTTAGTGCCGTTTGTCTTTAATGAGAGTTTGATTTTTCGTGCCTGGGCATCAGATGAGTGCAAGCTTAGCGCGCACACTGACAGCAGTGATATAAAGCGTATTGATGCGGGGATGGCTTTCATGCGATTGCGTTTTTTGACATTGAAAGTCTATTCTATAAGGAAAGTGAGGCTGAATCTCTGTCAAAGATATCTTATGTCTCTTTTGGAAGATCCGTTGCCATCGTATGATGGATATATTTTCACCAGCCCTACGGGAGCCTGTTCATTATCTGTGCCGTTGCCGGAAGAGATTCCGAATCTTACTATTCTCCACATCTTAGGCAAAAGACTTGCCGGATTCAGAGAGTAACGTATCCTAAGCTTTGATTTTTTCTTTTTGGGTAGCATCAGGGTCTCGCTGTCGTTGCCGAGAGTCACGATGCATGATTCAGGTTTTGAGAGCACGCCCTTGCGACGGTCGGTGAAAAGACGCATTGTGAACTTGCGAGGGTCGGCTGTGGAGTGCAGGGAGCCTATTCTTTCTCCAGGACGCAGGGAGACATCGGTGGTCTCTATCACCGAGAGTTCGAATTCCGGCAACGCAGACGGTGAGGAAATATCTTTTCTCAGAACGAGTACTGTCACATTGTCGTCGGGATATAGCCATATCCCTTCCGGAGCTGACAAAGCCGCTGAATCACATATTTCCTTTGCCCTTTCCATATCATATGCCACGGGCGAGGGAGGTGCTGCGCCCAACAGGCATGGTAAGAACAGAAGAAGGGCACAGACCATTCTTCCCCGATGAGGGAAAGACCGGCTGTGCCCTTGTATTTTCAGTGAAGCGCCCATCAGGGTTTGGTGGAGAACGTGTACGATAGGCCGAAACTCAACACTTCCCTGAGCATGAATTTTTTCCAAGATGTGTTGGATGGCACTGAAGTGTCATACCGCATATGGGCATAAATCTGTGTCGAAAGGAATTTATTTATGTTGAACGATACGGTATGCTCCCAGTCTGAAAGGAAATACTTATAGTCGGTGAAAAGGAAGAGTCGGCTCTTGTATTCGATGTTCCAGGCGAGTCTCCAGGTCATGTTGACTTCACCGTTGCTACCAATCTCGCTGTGAGCTTTGCGGTCGGGAGCGATATTGAACCGGCCATGGTCAACCTTGTCGGATATGCAGGTCTTGAGGTTGTAAGATATGGGAGAAACAGTAGCCGTGAGCTGGAAGGTTTTTTTCTTATTGGTGGTGGAATACGACATACCGAGACCGATGTTGAGGTCGCCGGGAGAGAGGAATGATGCCTTTCTGACCATCGAGTTCTTCTCGTAGTTCCTCAGGAGCTGGGTCTTGAACATCAGGTTGAACGAATAGAACCATTTCTTGAATGCTTTCAGACCGGCGTTGAGGTTGTACTGCAGAAGATCTTCTGAGATTGAATAGTCGTGCACCTCATCCTGCGGAGTGGAGTTCATTCCGAGTTTGTAGCCGAAGCTGCTTTGGAAAAGGAAGTTGGGATAATATACCTGGTTGAGCTGCACGTCCCAGTTGAAGTTGAAGAGCAGCGCGAGATGGTTGTTGCCACCCTGATACCAGTTTTGCGACACAAACGCCTGGGAGAACTGGAGTCCGGTGTTTACCCTGTGGAGCCAATATATTCTGCGCAGGTCCTCATCAGGCAGTTCCACTTTTTCCGGATCTATTTCCGGAAGGTCGAGTTTCCTTATATATGCCGAGAAACTGACCTCATCTTCCGGCAGACGCGGCCTTTCAGGCAGGTTCCAGTATGCGTAGTCGATGTTGTATGGGTTCAGGATCATAGCCTCATACATCATATCGTCTTGTAGCCGATTGATCGTTAGTGCGTCGCGGAGCCATTTCGGAGTGTATTGCATATTGTTGATGTCCATGCTTTCTGTTGTTGTCATGACATCGGTGGTGAGTTGTTCGCTGACAATCGCGATGGTGTCGTTGCCGTCGATCAGCTGTCCTTCCTCAAGCAGCAGCGAGTCGGCTGCCGCCACGTCTCCGTTGATCACCTTCAGTCCGCGGAGTTGGAATATCTCTTCCGGATCAAGGCGTTTCTTTGCGATTTTCTTATATCCGGAGAAAACCCAGGGTGCGAAATGCCGGTTCTTGATCAGAGGCTTGATGGTGGGCTCGCCGATCGATGCGATTATTTCATCCAGGTCTCTGACGATAAAAGCGGTTGAGTCGATCTGTGGCAGCTGGATCGTGTCTACTTTGATTTCATTCAGGTTTATCCTCGCCTCTATCTCTTCCGACGATGGGATGTGACGAAATGAGACCTCGCTCTGCGCGTTGGCCCGGAATCCGGAAAACGTTGAAACCGCGAGGAATGGGATGAGGAAGATCACACTTGAAGCTCGTTTCATGCGTTGAAGGGTTAAGAAGTTGTCAATATAGCGGAAAGTGGCGGCTCCTCATGGGAGCCTGAAGAGAGAGAAGAGGAAGAAAGGGGAGGAGAGAGGAGGATGGTGAATTACTTCAGGAGGTCGTCATATTCCGGAGAATTGACAAGCCTCAATGCTTCCAGGAATATGGGATCGTGAAGATTATAGACTTTGAAATAGGTGGCATTGTCATAGATGTCTCTTCCGATAAGAGCCTTGATAATCATAGAGAAGAGGGGTGCGCTGGTCTTGGCCTGGGCTGCATCGAATTCAATGTCTTCTTTTTTCGCCATCTCATACAGACCATCGAGAATCTCCTGGTTCACCTGGAAGCTCTTTACGAAGTCATCATCAGTGCGGTAACGCTTCTTTATTTCGTTGCGGTGCTGATCCACATAGTTTATCACATATCTGTTGATAAGGCCTTTGGCCATCACATTACGATAGTATTTTGTGAATTCCATCGTGTCGAGCGGCACGAATCTATCCGGCGAGATTCCTCCTCCACCATATATAGGCCTGTGTAGTTTTAGGGTGGAGACTTTCAGCGAGTCGACATATTTTATGGAGTCGGCATGCATAAGCTCCCCGCTGTTGAAACGGTCGAGGATATCCTCGGCATATGCTTCCTGATCTCCTTTCTTGTATGGCTTCTGTATGTCGCGTCCGGAGGGTGTATAGTAGTGAGCTACGGTAAGGCGGATCATGGAGCCGTCGGGGAAGGGTATCGGACGTTGCACGAGTCCTTTACCGAATGTCCGTCTCCCGACCACCAGCCCGCGGTCCCAGTCCTGAATGGCACCTGATGTGATTTCGGAGGCTGATGCCGAATATTGGTTGGTCATGACCACGAGGCGCCCGTCGGCGAAGAGTGGCTTGCCGTCGGAAGGTTTGGTGGTCAGTTCCTGGCGCGATGAATTAGTGCCCTGGGTGTAGACGGCGAGTTTCCCCGGCTCAAGAAATTCCCCGAGCAGGTCGACGGCAGCGTTGAGGTATCCTCCGCCGTTATCCACAAGATCGAGTATCAGGCGGTCCATACCCTGTTTTTTCAAGTCTTTGAGTGCTGTGGCGACCTCTTTTGCCGTCTCGGCGGCAAAACGGTTGACACGGATGTAACCTGTCTTAGGATCTACCATATATGCGGCATCGACACTATAGATTGGTATGTCGGCGCGTGTTATGGTGAAGTCTATGGGCTCCTGACGGCCCCCCAGCATCCTGAGCACCTTGACATTGACATCAGACCCTTTGGGACCTCTGAGTTTCTTCATTATCTGAGTGTTCTTCATGCCTACACCGGCGATGACAGTGTCGTTGACTGCGATGATACGGTCGCCGGCAAGAATGCCTACACGTTCCGACGGCCCTCCGCTGATGGTCTGGATCACATAGAGGGTGTCCTGATTCATGTTGAATGATATGCCGATGCCGCTGAAGTTGCCGGCAAGAGGTTCGTTGAGCTCACGGGTTTCCTCCGGGTTTGAATACTGGGAATGAGGATCAAGACCCTCCAGCATACCCCTGATTGCGTCTTCCACAAGTTTGTTTTCATTGACTGTGTCGACATAGAACTGCGAGATGGCGGCTTCCGCCATCCTCAGTTTCTGATTCTGATTGATGCGCTGTGCGTTGGAGATGCCTGATGCTCCGAGAAGCGCAAGCGCGCCGAGGAATATTAGTGTTTTTTTCATTTCTTACTTTGCAAAGCCTTTTATAAGGCCACGGCCTGTCAGTGCCGGGTTATAGATTATATGACACCGCTGGTTGGAAAAAGTTTATGGCGCATGTCTACTTTATCAAGAAATACCTCGCGGGTGAATCTGTCATGTAGGTGTGACGGTTTCATTCTCCTTCCGATAAGCGTGGAGGTAAAGGAAAGTCGCCGGCAATAAACCGCGAGGCGTCATAGCCGTTGTGGATCAGTTCCCTCACCATTGAGCTCGATACGAACGCCGTCGCCGGACTGCTGACGAGAAAAACTGTCTCTACTCCCGCTATGGCTGAGTTTGTATCGGCAAGATTTTTCTCGAACTCGAAATCCGCCAGATTTCTCACGCCTCTGAGTATGGCATCGGCTCCTTTTTCTTTTACGAACCTTGCCGTCAGTCCGTCGTAGGCGCACACTTCAATGCCGTCATCGTCACGATAGAGCGAGGCTATGGCTTTCAGCCGCTGATCCACAGTCCATTCTCCGGGCTTATGCTCGTTGTGGCCTATGGCTATGACCACTTCTCCAAAGAGTCTTCTCGCCCTGTCGACAATATCTTTGTGGCCTATGGTGAAGGGGTCGAAGCTCCCTGCGAATACCGCTTTCATATCTCTGAATCGTCTTCTATCACAAGATTATCGATAATAAAGTTCTGGCGCTCCATAGTGTTTTTACCCATGTAGAATTCCAGAAGCTTGTCGGGAGTGTCGTCTTTCTTGAGAGTGACGGGATCAAGACGCATCTGCGGACCGATGAATTCCGCAAACTCCACATCATTAATCTCTCCCAGACCTTTGAACCGGGTTATCTCGGCGTTGTTGCCGAAACGTGCGATAGCTGCCTCTCGCTCTTCGTCGGTATAGCAGTAATACGTGTCGCGTTCATTGGGGTCATCGCTCTTTGCCTTTCGCGAACGTTTCCCCTTGTTGCGGCGTGTGGAGCTTTTGTCTCGCACGCGGAAAAGCGGTGTCTGAAGTATGTAGACGTGTCCTTTCTTTATCAGATCGGGGAAGAACATGAGGAAGAACGTGATTACCAGCAAGCGGATATGCATGCCGTCGACATCGGCATCGGTGGCGATGATCACTTTGTTGTAGCGCAGGCCGTCGATACCCTCTTCGATATTGAGCGCAGCCTGCAGGAGGTTGAACTCGTCGTTCTTATAGACGACCTCCTGCGTCATGCCGAAAGAGTTGAGAGGTTTTCCCCGGAGGGAGAACACCGCCTGCGTCTGGGCGTCGCGAACTTTCGTGATGGTGCCGGAGGCAGAGTCGCCCTCGGTAATGAATATGGATGAAAGTTCCCTCATGTCCTCGGATTTGGCGTTCTGTTTAAGACTGTCGTTGTAGTGTATGCGGCAGTCGCGCAGTTTCCTGTTGTGAAGGCTCACTTTCTTTGCCTTTTCCCGCGCGAGTTTCGCCACTCCCGCCATCGCCTTGCGCTCTTTCTCGCTTGAGGCGATTTTGCGGAGCATGGTGTCGGCAATGTCCGGATTCTTGTGGAGATAGTCGTCGAGCTCTTTCTTTATAAAATCTCCGACAAATTTGTTGACGGTGATATTGCTGTCGGGAGCTATCTCTTTACTTCCCAGTTTTGTCTTGGTCTGGCTCTCGAAAACAGGTTCCTGGATCCTGACGCTCACTGCGGCCACAATTCCGTTGCGGATATCGGAAAATTCATATCCTTTGCCGGAAAACTCCTTTATAGTCCGGCTCACATGTTCCCTGAAGGCCGTAAGGTGAGTGCCCCCCTGCGTGGTGTGCTGTCCGTTGACAAATGAATAGTATTCCTCTCCGTATTGGTCTGTGTGTGTGAGTACTATCTCTATGTCATCGCCCTGAAGGTGGATTATGGGATACAGTGGTTCCGAGGTCATGTTCTCGCGTAGCAGGTCGAGCAGTCCGTGGCGCGAGAGATATCTCTTGCCATTGAAAAAGATCTGCAGTCCGGCGTTGAGATACGTATAATTGTTGACCATTGTTTCCACAAACTCCTGACGGAAGCTGTAGTCGCGGAAAAGGGTGTTGTCGGGGAGAAATTTCACAAGTGTGCCGTTTGGCTCGCGAGTGTCGGTAGGTGATGACTGGCTTACGACATTCCCTTTTTCGAAATCGACGATCACGGTTTTCCCATCGCGCACACTCTGCACTCTGCAATAGGTCGACAAGGCATTTACCGCCTTGAGGCCGACGCCGTTCAGGCCGACGGATTTCTTGAAATTCTTATCGTCGAACTTTCCTCCCGTGTTGATTTCCGAGGCCACTTCCCTTACTTTCCCGAGAGGTATGCCTCGTCCGTAATCGCGGATCGTCACTTCCCCCTCTTCGGTAAGGGTTATATCGATGCGTTTCCCGGCGCCCATGTTGAATTCATCGATAGAGTTGTCGACCACTTCCTTGATGAGCACATAGATGCCGTCTTCCGCGTGAGATCCGTCGCCAAGCTTGCCTATATACATTCCCGGGCGGCGGCGAATATGTTCGTTCCAGTCGAGATGCTGTATGGCGGAGTCGTCATACGATCCAGGGTCGGATGTCTCCCCCGGAGGTATGATCCGTTCAGCTTCTATCTCGACAGTCTGCTCCTCCTGTTGAGCTTCGTTATCGCTGCCGTTGTCATTGTCGTTGCCATAGTTCCCGGACATGTCTCCGGAAACCGGCTCCTCATTGTCTGTGCCTGAAAAGTCGTCGAATTGAAAAAGGTCGTTTTCTGCCATCATGATGCCGGGCTTAGTGCCCACGCAAAGTTAATAAAAAATATCGGAATCAGAAGAAAAACGGATTGTATTTTTACGCCATTGTAATGGCTGTCAATTCGTGGCATGGTTCCTTATTATCGCGATATTGCGACGGTAAATCCATTTGTTTTTATTACTTTTGCACATCCGGACGCCTTCAGAGGTTGACCGGAGATTCCGGGAAAAAGATAATATAAAACTAAACAGACAGATATGGGAAATATCATGAAACGATGCCTTGTCGTGGCCGCGGGCGCTCTCGCGTGTGCCTCAGTCTCTGCCCAGGGCACTCTTGAGGATTTCAACAGGGCTTTTGCAGCTCCGCGCAAATATGGCATGTCGAATGTGTATTATGCTAATGTGCGTCCGTCATGGATGACTGGCAAAGATGCCTTCTGGTATGTGCGTGAGACGCCACAGGGACGACGTTATGTGGCTTTTGATGTGAAGACAAAGAAACGTGCGGACCTTTTCGATCATAAAAAATTCGCGGCCGCACTTTCTGCCGCGGCTGACAGAAAGGTCGACCCCGATAATATCAACGTGCAGTGGATGCGTGTGTCTGCTTTAGGCGACACACTGAAATTCAATTATTCCGGCAGGCAATGGGAGTATGCAGTGAAGAGCGGGCGCCTCGCCGACAAGGGTGATATCCCTGTTCCCCCGGAGGAACCGCACTGGATGGTTGTCAATGATGAGAAAGGAAGCGGCCCGGTAATGTCTCCTGACGGTAAGAGGGAAGCTTTCATAAAAAACGACAATGTGTACGTGCGCGACGTGAAAACCGGAAAGGAGAAAGCTCTGAGCATCGACGGCACGAAAGGAAAATATTATTCGTCGTGGATATCCTGGAGTCCTGACAGTCGGAAAGTGGCCGTAAACAGGATACGTCCTGTCTCTGATAAACGTTACGTCTACTATGTTGAGTCATCGCCATCCGACCAGGCTCAGCCCAAACTTCACAAGCAGGAGTATGCCAAGCCCGGAGATGAACTGCGATTCAAGGTGCCATGTATTTATGATGTGGAGACAGGCGCCGCCGTGATTCCGTCGACCGAACTTTTCGATTCCCAGTATGATCTCTATGGCCCGGAATGGAATGCTGACAGCAAAGCCATCACATTCGACTACAATGAGAGGGGACACAAGGTGTATCGTGTGCTTGAACTTTCGGCCGAGACCGGTGAGGTGCGTCCGCTCGTGGAGGAGACCCATGACAAATACGTGAATTATCCGCGTGTTTTCAAGCATTTCCTCTCAGATGGCAAGAGGATGATCTGGGCGAGCGAGCGCGACAACTACAACCATCTCTATATGTATGACCGTGCCACTGCGCGGCCAATCTGTCAGATCACCAAAGGGGAGTGGTATGTGCGCGAGGTGCTTGAGGTGGATGAAGAAAAAGGAAAGATCTATTTCACTGCCAATGGCGTCGACAAAGACGATGACCCATACAACATCCATTATTATGTGATTGGCCTTGATGGAAGCGGCATGACCGATCTTACTCCCGGAAAAGGCACGCACACGGCCACATTCTCCCCCGGTCGCCGATATCTCGTGGATGTCGTGTCGTCGCCTACGGAGGCACCTGTGGCCACACTTCGAAGCGGAGTCGACGGACGTGAGATCATGAATGTGGAAAAAGCTGACATATCTAAACTTCTTGCCAACGGATGGAGAGCTCCTGAAGTGTTCACTGCTCCCGGTCGCGATGGGAAGACGCCTATCTGGGGTCTTATACAGCGTCCTTCGAATTTCGATCCCTCCAAGAAATATCCTGTCATCGAGTATATATATCAGGGTCCCGGCGACCAGTATGTGCCTAAGGCGTTCACTCCGTCGAATTATTGGATGGTGCCTATGTCGGAACTCGGGTTCATCGTAGTTATGTGCGACGGCATGAGCACGTCTTTCCGTAGCCGAGATTTTGAGAATGTATGCTATAAGAACCTGAAGGATGCGGGACTTCCCGACCATATGGCATGGCTTAAGGCAGCCGCGGGGAAGTATCCGGAGATTGACATAGACAATGTGGGTATATACGGCTGTTCAGCCGGTGGTCAGGAATCGACCAATGCTGTTCTCCTTCATCCGGAATTTTACAAAGCAGCCTATTCCGCATGCGGATGTCATGACAACCGCATGGACAAGATATGGTGGAATGAGCTCTGGATGGGATATCCTGTCGACAAGAGCTATGAGGAGTGCTCGAACGTGGCCAACGCCCATCTTCTCCAGCGTCCGCTTATGCTTGTTGTCGGAGAGATCGACGACAACGTCGATCCGGCATCGACAATGCAGGTGGCCGATGCCCTGATCAAGGCCAACCGTCCCTTTGAGCTTGTGGTCATACCCGGCGCCCACCACACCATGGGAGAGGCTTATGGCGATCATAAGCGCTATGATTTCTTCGTGAAGCATCTTATGGGCGTGGAGCCTCCCGCCTGGGATGAAATAACTTATTGATAGAGACAATCGTATTGATAAGTCTCAAGAGATTTTTGAAAACCAACGTAATATCAGACATATGAACCGATATAGGATTATTGCTGCGGGCATACCGTTATTAATGGTTGTCACAGCGCATGGAGAGAATCTGTTCCACACGCTTCTCGGCAAGAGCGAGGAGGAGACCAGGGAAAAGGTGGAAAGGGTATGGAAGCATTTCTTCACTCCCGGCGATCTCTCGCTTTACGAGCAGCCGGAGCAGAAATCAGTGTATTATCTTGACGGCTCCGACAAGGCTTTCGTTATGGACACGGGTAGCAGCGATGTCCGCACTGAAGGGATGTCTTATGGTATGATGATAAGCGTGCAGCTTGATCATCGGGAAGAGTTCGACAGGCTCTGGCGATGGAGCAAAGACAACATGGCCTATCCGGCTGATTCTCCATGGGACGGCTATTTCTGCTGGCAGTGTGGCACAGACGGGAGGAAGATAGGAAGCAGCAACGCCTCCGACGGAGAGATGTATTATGTCATGGCTCTTTTCCTGGCATCACAACGTTGGAATGAGCCGGCGTATGCGGCGGAAGCCAACACGATACTCCGAAAGGTGATGTCGAAAGACGGCACGGGTGGTGTCTACAATCTCTTTAATAAAAGCAGTGGCCTGATAACGTTCGTTCCCGATGAAGGTGGCAAAGGGTTTACCGATCCGTCGTATCAGCTTCCCGCTTTTCTTGACAGATGGGGAGAGATTGCAGAAGAGGGACGCGATTTCTGGAAAGAGGCGGCGCAAGCTGCCCGCGACCATCTTATTGTGAGTGCTCATCCTGCCACGGGGTTGTATCCCGACTATAGTAATTATGACGGCTCAGCCTACAGATGGCCTCATGCAGGCTATGACACCTCGATTTATATGTATGATGCGATAAGATGTGCCATGAATATCGGTATGGATTCTTATCTTTATGGAAAAGACAAGGAACGTCAGGCAGAGGTCATGAGGAGATTGCTCCGCTTTTTCCGGACAGATGGTTTTGAGCATGGCCATTTCAGTCTTGACGGTCAGAATGCCGAGGGGGGATATTCCAAGGGTATGGAGGGAGCCAACGCAGCCGGTGCCATTGCGCTTGCATCAGGCGGAGATCCCGCTGACCGTGAGCTGGCCCGGGAATTTGTGGAACGTTTGTGGAATGCCGAGCCGCCGCAAGGTAAATATCGCTACTATGAGGGATTGGTCTATTTTCTTTCCCTGCTGCACGTGTCGGGAAATTTTACCCTTGATTTCGGTTCTCCGTCCCGTTGATCGGTCATATAAAATTATATAATTATATAATAAAGCATTTACGCTCCATCCCGGGCAAAACCAGGATGGAGCGTAAATGCTTTATTATGACCGGAAGATGGTCAGATGGATCGTGTCACGGGCCAGACGAAAGCCCGCAGGCCGAGTTTCGGTTTTGATTCGTCGAGTGCCTTGAGTTTCTCAAGCACGGTGTCGAGGCGCTGGTCTTCCACCATAGTCAGTATGGCGCCTCCGAGTGAAGGCCAGGCATGCGAACCATAATGAGGCTCTCCTTTTACGCTTCCGCGTCCCTGAACCTCTCCGAAAGATGTGAATCCGCGGCAGGAACTGCGTTCGAGAAGTTCTATGATCGCTTCGTGGTGAGCCTGGTCGTAGGCTATGAATATCGCTTGCATTTTATTTTCAGTTTTCAGGTTTTCAGTTTTCTACCGGATGAGCCTTGGCGGCGATCTCCTTGCGCAGCTTGCGGCGTGTGTTCTTCACGCCGTTGCCGGCGAAGACGCAGTAAAGCACCGGTACGAAGAGCAGTGTCAGTATGGTGGAGAAAGTCAGGCCTCCGATCACGGCGGTTCCCATCGGGCGCCACATCTCAGCACCCTGCCCGCTGCCTACGGCCATCGGCACCATGCCGAGAATGGTAGTGAGAGTCGTCATGACCACGGGTCGGAGACGTGATTTGCCACCGAGCACCACCGCGTTGCGGATCGACATGCCACGTTCGCGGTTGAGGGTGATATAGTCGATAAGCACGATGCCGTTTTTCACAACGATGCCTATAAGCATGATCGCTCCGATCATACTCATCACATTGAGGGTATGGCCTGTCATCCAGAGGATGAGGAAGACGCCTGAGAAGGCGAAGAGCAATGAGGTCATGATGATGCCGGGATATGTCAGGCTTTCGAACTGTGCGGCCATGACGATGTAGACGAGCAGGATAATGAGCACTCCGAGCATGAGGAGGTCGGAGAAAGAGTCCTGCTGGTCTTCATATGAACCTGAAAGACCTATATTTATGCCCGACGGTATGTTCATTTCATCGATCTTCATCTCTGCTTCTGTCACAACCTCACTCATCGGGACTCCGTCGACTACCGCTGAGACTGTGATGAGTCGCTCGCGGTCTTTACGCTCGATTGTAGGTGGAGTGAAACGCTCCACTACCTTACCGAGCTCCTTTATTCTCACTCCGGCGCCCGACGGGGTGTAGACCATGATGTTCTCGATGTCGGAGAGCGACGTGCGATGCTCCTTGTCATACATCACCTTGATGTCATATTCCTCGCCGTCCTCGCGGAAACGTGAGGCTATGGATCCGTTGATCCGGTTGCGCAGGTAGTATGCTGCGGTCTGGAGGTTAAGCCCGTAGAGCGCGAGTTTCTCGCGGTCGAAATCCACCTGGTATTCCGGCTGGTAGTCCGAACGTGAGATTGTTATGTCGGCGGTTCCGTTAATGCCCTGGAGTATGCGTTTTAATTGCTGGGCTACGGAGTCGGTCTCTTCGAAATCATATCCATAGATCTCGAAATCGACAGTCGACTGTCCTCCCATTCCTTGTCCGCGTCCTCCACCGACATTCACCTGGGCTTTCTTGAACTCGGGAAATTCGTTGTCGATGTCCTTACGCATGAGGTCTGCGATCTCTTTGATCCCTCTTTTGCGGTCGCCGGGATCCGACAGGCGGATGTTCATGCTGATGATATGCGACCCGTTGTCTGAGAGTGATGCGAACGTGTTGTCGGAGCTTGCAGGACCGACAGTGTAGCTCGACACAATGATCTCAGGATATTTGGCTCTCCAGAGGGAATCGAGGCGTCTTGTTGCGTCTTGCGATATCTCCACACGCGTGCCGATAGGAGTCTCGAGGTTGACCCCGATGCGGGCGTTGTCCTGGGTGGGGAAGAACTCAGTGCCAACCTGCTTGAGCAGGAAGATGGAAGCCACGAATGTGGCGAGACACGCGCATATGGTAATAGTCCTGTGGGTCACCACCCATTGCAGCAGACGTGCATAGCCGTTGTCGAAGCTGTCAAGACCTTTTTCTATCGGGGTGAAGAAGAGGGTATAAAGCTTAGAATGGCGGTTGTTGAGGCGCAGCCATTGCGAGCAAAGCATCGGGGTGAGGGAGAGGGCGCAGGTGGTGGAGATGATCATCATGATGGTCACCATCCATCCGAGCTGGCGGAAAAGCACGCCTGTCATGCCTGTCACGAGCGTGAGCGGGAAAAATACCGCTATGAGGGTGAGGGTGGAGGCGATTACGGATATTGCCACCTCATTGGTGCCGTGGACGGCAGCCTGTTTCGGGTCAGCTCCACGCTCTATGTGGGTCGTTACGTTCTCAAGCACCACAATGGCGTCGTCGACCACCATGCCGATAGATATTGACAGCGCGGAGAGCGACACTATATTCAGGGTGTTGCCTGTGGCGAACAGATATATGAACGAGGCTATCAGTGATACCGGGATCGTGATTATGATAATCATGGTCGCACGCCAGCGTCCCAGGAACACGAACACCACTATCATCACGAACAGGAGGGCGTAGAGCACCGTCTCCTCAAGCGAGGCAATGGTGTTGCGGATATTGTCTGATGTGTCGACGATCACGCCGAGCTTCACGTCGGAAGGGAGATTCTTCTGCAGTCGCGGCAGCATCTCCATCACCTTCTCGGAGATCTGCACGGAGTTGGCGCCGCTCTGTTTCTGGATAATGATCATCGCGCCCTCCTTGCCGCCGATATATGTCTGTTGCGTGCGTTCCTCAAGAGAGTCGTCTACACGGGCAACGTCGCGCAGATAGATCACTTTGCCGTTGTAGTTGCCGACAGGGATGTTCTCCATCTGGCTCGCCTCGTCAAACTCACCCTGCACACGTAGCGCATATGTGTTTGATCCGATGTCGAAAGCTCCTCCGGGCACATTGCGGTTTTCCGCGCCTATCACATTCGCTATCGACTCTACGGAAAGATTATATGATTCCAGACGGTTAGGGTCGCAGTATATGTGTATCTCCCTTTTGGGTGCGCCGGAGATTGACACGGAACCTACTCCGTCCACACGGGCAAGAGGGTTTGCGACCTGATCGTCGAGTATCTTGTAGAGGCCGGCCATACTCTCTTTCGCCTCCACGGAAAGGAGGCATATAGGAATCATGTCGGTCGAGAATTTGAAGATTATCGGGTTTTCGCTGTCGTCAGGCAGCGATGACTCCACCATGTCGAGTTTGTCGCGCACATCATTGGTCAGCACATCGATGTCATAGCCGTATTCGAACTCGAGGGTTATCACGGAAGTATTCTCCCGGGAGTCGGATGTGATATGCTTGAGATGCTCTACGGAGTTGAGTGTATTCTCCAGCGGTTTGGTAACGTTCTGCTCGATATCTTCGGCAGAGGCTCCGGGATACATCGTGATCACCATCAGAGTGTTGGTGTCGATGTCCGGATAGAGGTCGATCGGGAGTTTGGCCAGGGAGAAGAGACCGAGGATTATGACCGTCACGAAGCAGAGTGTGGTCATGATCGGGCGCTTCACGGCCGCGCCATATAGTGACATATTATGTTGGTTTGAGGATTGTTATTTCGATACTTTAACTGAGGCTCCGTCTGCGAGTTTGGCCTGGCCTGAGACTACAACCTGCGCCCCGGGTTCCACACCGCTCAGCAGCTCATAGGCGTCGCCGAGACGCTGTCCGAGCTCTACCTTGTTGTAGCAGACCTTGCCGTCTTTATAAACATAGACGTAATGGTTGCCTGATCCGGGCTGCTTCACCACAGCGAGATCGGGCACGACGACATGCTCGGCTGTGCCGAGGTTGAGCTTCACGCGTCCGAACATGCCCGGGAGTATGCGGGAGTCGGGATTCTGCACTGTCACCTCTGCTCCGAATGTACGGCTGTTGACATCGACTGTCGGAGCTACCATGGTTATCGTCCCGCTGAATTCCTCCCCCGGATATGTGTCGAATGTCACTTGGGCCGGCATCCCTTTGCTGACCTTGGAGAGCTCGCTTTCCGAGATGTTGATCACTATCTTGACAGGTTGCACGCGTGCCACGGTAAGCACCGGGAGAGTGCCGGTCATGTCGCCTGGATCATAGTTGCGGGCGGTCACGACCCCGCTTATGGGGGATATCAGCACGGTGTTCTCCCTGACGTTGCGGAGCGTGCGCTCTGCGTTGGCCAGTGTGTTACGTGCGTTGGTGAGCTGAAGCTGCATCTGGTCTACGTTCTGTTGGGTGCCACCGCCTATCTTGAGAAGCTCGACGGCGCGGTCGTAGTTTAGCTGTACGTTCTCGAGATTGGCCTTGGCATTAGCCACCTGCGTCTCGTAAGACGATGTGTTGACATCGTCGAGCACCACGAGTTTCTGTCCTTTTGACACCCTCATCCCCTCGTCGACGAAAATCTCCTTTATCCTGTTGGGGGATGAAGCGGAGATATTGTTGATGAGATCCGGCTCGACGGTGGCTGTGTAGTTCCCTTCCTGCACGACCTCGCGCTGGTTGACTGTCTCGATTTTGACAATGGGGGTATTGTCTTCCTTCTCCGAGGTCTGATTATTGTCGCTTCCCGAACAGGCCGGAAGCGTGGCGATGGAGAGCAACGCCGTGGCTGCGTAAAGATATTTTTTCATTGTATAGGTTTGTTCTTTAGTCAATATTCTTGCCGAGCAGGGTGTCGAGCTCGGATGTGGATACGAGATAATTGTAGATGGCTTGCAGATATGCCAGCTGGGCCTGCGTGTCGGCGAGCTCGCTGTCGCGCAGGTCGAGATAAGATGCGGCTCCGATCTCGAAACTCTTCTGCATGATGTCATAGGCTTTCTTGGCTTGACGCACACCCTCCTCCGAGGTGGCTATCTGGCGCGCCTCGCGGTTGATGTTGTCAATGGCCAGGTCAACCTGCATGTTGAGCGAGTTGACAAGATCTTCTCTCTGCAGTTCAAGTTCCTTGCGCTGCACCTGCGCCTGTTTCAACCCGTAGTATCTCGCGCCACCCGAGAATACGGGCACAGACAATGATATGCCGATATTGCAGTAGGGATTGAATTCCTGATTCTTAAGCGGAGAACCATTGCTCAGGGAGAGCCATGACAGATTGAACGATGCTCCCAGCGTAGGTAGCCAGGCGAATTTCTTAAGGTCGACATTTTTGTCGAGGATCTTTTTCTGAATGTCGAGCGAGCGGAGTGAGGTGTTGGCGGCTATCGATGTATCGGCACCTGCCGGATAGGTATACATATCCTTCTGATAGTCTGTGAGGGTGGAGGATGGTCTGATGTCGGTATCGGTCGAAATTCCCATAAGCACTTTCAGCTGTAGCTGGCATTGCTTTATGGCAATATCGGCCTGAAGCAGCTCAGGCTCGATGTTCTTGACCTGTACTGACGAGCGTAGCACATCATATTCCGATGCAGTCCCGGCCTTGAACTGCTTTTCGTAGATGCCGGCGTTCATGACTGCGATATCGTAGTTTTCCTTCACAACCTTATGGGAGTCGATGGCAAGAAGGAGCGCGTAATATGCTTTATTTACGTTGTTGACCAGGTCAAGACGCGAGGCGCGTGCACTCTCCATGTTGGCCAGGATCTGGTCTTTGGATATGGATATCGATTTCCAAAGCGTGGGGGCTATCAGTGGCACGCTTGCGGCGAATCCCATGTTCCAGGTGTTGTCGGAACCCATTTTCAGTTTCTGGCTCTCGCCCCCCATGTTCATGCGGATGGTCTGCAGTTCGATTGACCTCTGATAATTTGCAGAGAAGTCGACCGATGGAAACAGACCGGCTATCACCTCTTTTTTCGAATAGTCGACTTTCTTGATTTCCATGTCGGCCACCCTCACAGTGGGGTTGTCGCGCAGCGCTATCTCAAGACACTGTTCCCTTGAGAGCACGAGTTCCTCTGCTGCGGCCGGTGTGCATGCCATGGCGGTTAGGAGCACGGCGCCCAATACTCTTTTATAGATATTCATGCGTTATATGTTGGTATTGTTGTTGTTTCATTCATGTTTTGTCGTGATGGCGCGGACTTTAACCTTTCCATCAGTGAATCAAGCATCTTCATCCCTTTGGGAGTCGCGATTCCTCTGAGGAAACCGATGTTGATCGAGTCGTAGACCTCGAGCAGCGTTATGTCGGGAGGGAAAAGCTCCTCCATCCGTTTGAGCGATTCCATCTGGATAGCCATCATGCGGCATTGCACCATGTAGTTTATGTCGTTGCGGAAGACACCCTGGGTCACGCCTTTCTTGAGAAGATTGACGAACTCCTCGTAATAGCATGCTTTCTTAGCTTCTGATTTTCTTTTCGCCTCGGCGAAGTGGCGGTCCATGTCACGGAAGAAATTGACGTTAGTCATCCTCATGAAGTCTCTTTGGTTGAGAAAGGCGTTGAACATGGCTTCCATGATATTTTCGGAGGTCATGAAGATCTTTCTGTTTGCATCGATCATCCTGCCATGGATGGCATTCATTGTCTGTTCCACCATGTCTGATTTGCTTGGGAAGATCTCGTAGAGCGTTTTCTTCGACATTTTCAGGGCCTTAGCCACCGACCCCATTGTCATGGCCTTGGGGCCACTCCCCAACAGGATACGTGCGATCGCGGTGATCAGCGTCTCATAGGCTTCCTCTGTCATTTCGTCTCGTCTCATAGTCTTACAAAATTAAGGCAAAAAACCGGAAACCCAAAATCGGTTTCCGGTTTTTTGCCTTAATTTTGTAAGAAAGGAGATATCGACCAAATAATAAGTCTAATTAGCCATATATCCTATTGTCAGGTGATCCTCAGGCATTGAATTTCAGTCTGAGGTTTGCGAGCATGTCTTTGGTCATTCCGTCAAGATCGAATTCCGGTTTCCAGTCCCATTCCTCACGTGCGCAGCTGTCGTCGAGGCTGTCGGGCCAAGAGTCGGCTATGGCCTGACGAAGCGGATCAGGTTCGTATTCCATTTTGAAGTCGGGCACGTATTCCTTGATCTTTGCATAGATTATTTCCGGATCGAAACTCATTGATGCTATGTTGAACGAGTTGCGGTGTACGAGTCTTGCGGGATCCGCCTCCATGATCTCTATAGCGGCGCGGAGCGCGTCAGGCATATACATCATATCCATGAATGTGCCGGGCTTAAGCGGACACTTGAAAGTCTCTCCCTTTACAGCCGAATAATAGATGTCGACGGCATAGTCTGTCGTACCTCCTCCGGGAGGAGTCACATAGGATATTAGTCCGGGGAAACGCACCGATCTTGTGTCGACACCGAAACGGCGTGCGTAATAGTCGGAGAGGAGTTCTCCGGTCACTTTTGTCACTCCATAGATTGTCTCCGGACGCTGGATGGTGTCCTGAGGGGTTTTCACGTGTGGAGTAGTGGGGCCGAAAGAACCGATGGAACTGGGGGTGAAGACTGCACATCCTTTCTCCCTGGCTACTTCAAGAGTATTGTAGAGGCCGCCAACACCGATCTTCCATGCGAGTTGCGGACGGGCTTCGGCCACGGCGCTGAGAAGGGCTGCGAGATTATAGATCGTATCGACTTTATATTTGTCTACTGCATCCGCTATCTGTGAAGGATCGGTTATGTCTACCAGATGAGACGGCCCGCTTTCGAGCAATACGCCTTTCGGCTCGGCTCCTTTGATATAACCTGCCACTACATTTCCGCCTGGATAAAGGCCTCTCAGCTTCATTGTCAGTTCGGAGCCTATCTGTCCGGTGGCTCCGATGATGAGGATATTCTTCATTGCTCTATCGTCATGTTTGGGTCGGGGCGCCGTCGGTTAAGCCAAAGGCGGAACAAATCGCCAGCAGCCTTCGCGCAGACCGGTAAAACCGACCGGGGGTTAGTAATTCTTTGCAAAATTAACATGAATTTTGAAAAAAAGAATTAACTTTGACTAATTTTTTTAAGGAGCATCTCTTCCAGTAGGAGCTGTCTGCTTTACAAATGTCAGATTTTAACTTTCTCAACATAACATTTGAATCATGTATAAGAATTTCAGAACACATCTTGAAAAGGAATTGCAGGATATTAAAGATGCAGGACTTTACAAGAACGAAAGAATTATCGTCACTCCCCAGGGAGCAGACATCGAGGTGGAGAACACCAAAGGCGACGTGCTTAATTTCTGCGCGAACAATTATCTTGGCCTCGCCGACAACAGCCGTCTGATAGAGGCTGCCAAGAAAGCCATGGATAAAAGAGGCTATGGAATGTCGTCTGTTCGTTTCATCTGTGGAACCCAGGACCTCCATAAGGAGCTTGAAAAGGCCATCAGCGACTATTTCAAGACCGAGGACACTATCCTTTATGCCGCGTGCTTCGATGCCAACGGCGGTCTGTTCGAACCTCTCTTCACTGAGGAGGACGCCATCATCAGCGATTCGCTCAACCATGCCTCGATCATCGACGGCGTGCGCCTCTGCAAGGCGAAACGATTCCGCTATAAGAATGCCGACATGGAGGATCTGGAGCGTTGCCTGAAAGAAGCACAGGACTGCCGCTATCGGATCATCGCAACAGATGGTGTGTTCTCTATGGACGGCAATGTTGCGCCGATGGACAAGATCTGTGATCTTGCCGAGAAATATGACGCCCTTGTAATGGTCGACGAGAGCCATTCCGCGGGAGTAGTAGGCCCCACAGGCCATGGCGTGGCAGAGCAGTTCAACTGCTATGGAAGGATTGACATTTTCACCGGCACTCTCGGCAAGGCGTTCGGCGGAGCCATGGGCGGCTTCACTACCGGACCCAAGGAGATCATCGACATGCTTCGCCAGCGTTCCCGTCCTTATCTCTTCTCCAACTCCGTGGCTCCTTCGATCGTGGGCGCGAGCATAGAGATGATGAAGATGCTCAAGGAGAGCGACGCCCTTCACGACAAGCTTGTGGAGAACGTCAATTATTTCCGCGACAAGATGATCGAGGCAGGCTTCGATATCAAACCCACACAGAGTGCTATCTGCGCCGTGATGCTCTATGATGCAAAACTTTCACAGGATTTCGCCGCCGAGATGCAAAAGGAGGGTATATTCGTCACAGGGTTCTACTACCCTGTTGTGCCGAAGGGACAGGCCCGTATCCGTGTGCAGCTTTCCGCCGCTCATGAGCGTGAGCATCTCGACCGCGCTATCGCCGCTTTCATCAAGGTCGGCAAGAAACTTGGCGTGCTGAAATGAATACGTTTCAGTCATATGAAAGATAAAAAGATTGGGCAGCCTCCAAAGCTGCCCAATCTTTTTATCTTTCCTGTCTGAATCACAGACTGTTGTCTTCGGTGATAGTCTTGGCGGTGGGGAAGCACTTGTCGATTATGATGGCGATGAAGCCGTCGCCGGTTACGTTGCATGCGGTCCCGAAGCTATCCATGGCGATATAGAGAGCTATCATGAGGGCTTGGTCGGCTTCTGTGAATCCGAGCATACTCGCAAGAAGACCCAGCGAGGCCATGATCGCACCTCCCGGCACTCCGGGGGCTGCTATGATGGAGATGCCGAGCATACATATGAATCCGATGAACATACCGGGATCGTAGGGATGGCTTTCCATGATCATGAGCGCGACAGCACACGCCACAATCTTCATGGCACTCCCCGACATGTGGATGGTGGCGCAAAGCGGTATGACGAATCCGGCCACATCCTCGCTGACCCCCATCTTTATGGCCTGACGGAGTGTCACGGGAATAGTGGCGGCCGACGACTGTGTGCCCAGAGCCGTGAAATAAGCCGGAAGCATGGTATAGAGTAACTTGAATGGATTTCTTTTTGCCACAAGACCTGCGATGGCATACTGGAAGACAAGCAGGAAAATATGCATGGCGAAGATCACCAGTATGATCTTGGCAAAAGCGGCGAGTACGGTTGCTACCTGTCCGCTTACCGTCATATTGAGGAATATGCCGAAGATATAGAGTGGAAGAAGAGGAATAATGACTCCAGATATTGTCTTGGCAACAATCTCCTTGAACTCTGAAAGGAGATTTTTCATTGTATTCCCTGTCATGTATGCCAGGCAAATGCCAAGGGTGAAGGCAAGCACAAGAGCTGTCATCACTGTCATTAGCGGTGGCATTTCAACGGTGAAGAATGGGGAAAGGTCATGTGCTTCGCCGATTTCTCCGAGAGGAGATGGGGTGATGAGTCGTGGAAAGAATGTGTCGCCCACCCAGAAGCTCATAAGTCCCGACGCGGTAGTGGCGGCATAGGCGAGGGCGGCCGTGGCAACAAGCATCCTCCCGGCCTTGTGGCCGATGTCGGCTATGGCCGGGGCAACGAATCCCAGGATGATGAGAGGGATGAGGAACCCGAGAAATTGGCTGAAAATAGCGTTGAAGGTCGCGAAAATGCGTCCGAGCCAGACGGGGAAGAATTGCCCGGCGAGAATACCGAGCGCTATTGCGATAAGGATTTTTACAAGAAGATTGATCTTAGGTAGTTTCATGGCGTGAAAATTATTTATGTTCCGGCATATCTCCGATGTTATGGATCGGCTATGCCGAGGGGGAATGTCTGGGTTCTAATACCGGCGTATGAGTTCTTTATATGCAGGTGTCGACTGATAGTCGTCCAGCCATCTGTCGACACTTGTCCGCAGGGCTGTGTCGCCACGTGCGAAGAGCCATACCTGGAATTGCGTGAAACTTACGGGACTGTCGAATGACAGACGCGGATATTCCTTCTGCATTGATCTTGCCGTCTTCTCATTGACGACGGCGAGGGGAATCTTGCCGGATCCCACCATCATGCACAGGTATTCTTCCGAGAGATCATCACGCTGTGCTGTGGAAATCTGTGTGCCGATCTCGTTGGAAAGGTTCGTAAGACGAGCGGCGGCAGGCGATTCCTTAGGAATGTAGACCGTGTCGTTGCCTAAGTCGAGGGCAGACTTCACTTTCTTCTCTCCATTGCTGTCGGCGAGCTGTATGAGCACGAGCCGGTCGAGGAACACGCTCCGCGATGTGAGGAAACGCTGCTTTATGGAATTGTCGGAAGGGAGGGAGGCAAGCATGTCGAAATTGCCTTTCTCGAGTCTACGTAGGGCATCGTGAAGACTCACAACAGGCCATAGCCTTACGGGACGTCCTAACCCATTCTTCATCGCGTTGAGCATGTCGAGGTTAAGGCCGCCGAGAGTATCGTTGTAGATATAGTAGCTCATCGGCCCGTAGACGATGCCCACATCGATGGTATCGCCCCGGGAGTCGCCTTGGGTAATGGCCGGCAAAGTCATGCCACGGTCACAGCGCCTTGTGCCGGCCATGATTATTATCACGGCGCCCAGTAGCAGGATGTAGATGACGGTCTGTCCGTATTTCTGTCTGAGAGGTGTCATGTGGCAGCGGTCGCGTCAATTTGAGAAATCCACGGCGAGCCCCATTTCGAGACGGCGCGGATTATACGGATAATGTGGGAGTATGAAGCTGTCTTTTGAGAACATTCCCTGGTTGACGTGGCTCCAGAGCACGTAGAACCTTGTCTGATACAGCCTTGCAGTGACATAGAGGTTGCAGAACGGGTAGTTGCCGACTTTCACCGGATTTTCCCCCTGCACATGGAACGACATGGTGGCGGGCTGATAATCGAGCCCGTTGTATTTCGTATAGTAGTCGCAGTCTACGCCGATCTGGAGTTTCAACACCTTGAAAGCGGTGAACTGCATGAAGAGGTTGCTGTAGATGGCGAGCTGAGGGAGAGGAAGCACGCTCTCGTTGGAGCTTTTCTGATAGTATACGGTATTGTTCCAGTTGAGTATGCCGAATTTCAGGAGCTGCTCGAGGCGTGCGGAGAAAACCTGCACGTTGCCTCCATGCTGCTGGGGAAGCGACTCGCTGTTGAAGTAAACGAGGTTTTGCATGTTCTGCACCCCGGCACCGATGGTGGTACGTGTCCATGGAATATGAAGCTCACCTCCGATCTTATATGTGCGTGTCTTGCCGAAGTCGTTGTCCCAGGCGAAATGATTGGAAATGTAGTGTTGGAGAAGATAGGGCTGGGCGAGGTTGTGGAAATAGGCGTCGGCGGCAATCCTCACGGTATCGCCGAAAAGCTTGAACTTTGTGGTGATCTTTCCGTCAAGCTCCATGTCGCCGACCACATCGCCGATCATGCCGAATTTAGCGCTTGCGGCATATTTCAGAATCTGCCCGCGGTCTTTCTGCAGACGCCCTCCGATCCAAAGGAAATTGCGCGAGGCAGTGGGGGAGATGTTGAAGTTGTCGGGCAAAGGTGTTAGCTTTTCGCTATCTCCTTCGGAGAGATCGGGCTGCCGGAAGTCTGTCGGCATCCTGTATTTCTGAGTCTGATATGAAATATATGCCGACAACCCGAATTTTGCCCAGTTTCGGAATCCTTCGATAAGCTCAATGCCGAAGGAGTTGGTCATCTGGGTAAGATAAGTCTCCTCACGCGATCCTGTCGGGTCAAGATAGGTGTTTTTCCAGAACTCCGCGGCTTGCGCGGTGTTGGTGTTCATGAAATTGTGATGGCGGTGCTGGAGATCGAAAGAATAGATGAATCTTGTCAGCGGCACATATACTTCCCTCGTCAGGGTGTCATTTACCTGTTCTGAGCGCCAGTATCCCAGCTTGAATGCGTGGGTCATGAAGAGTTCGTCGCCGTTAAGGCGTGTGTGTGCCGCATTCAGACGCGTCGGGATGCTTTTGGGCTCGATTTTGCTGACTCCACCCTGTAGCTGAGCGGGGTCGGTGATGTAAAGGTCGTCGGTGATACCTCCGTTCTCCTTGTTGAGGGAGTTGAAATGGTTGTAGAACGCCTGCAGTTCGTAGCGGTCGCCCATGTAATATGTCGAAAGACCGAAGGTGAAGTTCTTCATCGCCTGGCTTTCGTAGGCGCCTTTCGAGTAGATATAGTCGAGGTTGCCGCCGATGCCGACCCTGCGGTTGACGTTGCCTGCGAAATCGGTCTTTAGCCTGTCCTGATGATTGAGTTTGTTGCCTCCCCACATATACGACATTATTGTGGTGGGAACGTAGACGTTATAGAATTTCTGCTTATTGAATGTCGGTATCCAGGCATCGAGCGCGTCCTGGAAGAAGAATGTGGCCCGGCGCGGACGGTTATAGTATATGAGGTCGATCCCTTCGGTGCCGTAGTTGCCGGTAGTGGCGTAGGCATCGGTGACCATGGTTGGAATCGTGCGGCGCTGGAAGTTATATGTCAGCGTGTCGAGTGTCGACTCGACATGGTTTCCGAGGGGGAATGTGAGAGTCCAGGCACTCCCCGGACGGACAGTGTCGTTCTGGTTTTTCCCGGTCTCCATGTCACGGCCGCTTTGTTGACCGCCCTGGTTTCTCCTCAGCTGCTGGTTCTGGGAAATTGCAGGGATTGCCGTCAGGAGTGCCGCGCAGATTATTGACAGTCGTAATGCAATCATGTCGCGAAGTTAGCAAATTATTGGGTAAGTATATCAAAAAAGGGTAAAAAAAAGAAGAGCGGGGTTTCACAATCACGCTCTCTGATAGCATTAAATTCTAATACCATGAATAAAACACAGTGCAAATACAATAATCGTATCTTTAGAACGATATATTTCGGAGATTGTTGTATCAAAAGGGAAAATATTTTATTGGATAACGATGCCGGATTCTTTTCTCTTCATCTTATGGGCTTGTGAATTGGTCTGATATACTATTCCCCATTTATCTTGGTCTGAGCCCTTATCTCCTCAGTCTTTGTAATTTAAGTTTATATCCGGACTTTGACTCACGTCTGATAGTAAAAATTTTTTATGAGGTTTACACAACAAAAGGGGTCGCCTACATGTTTATATGTTGTAAAACATAATTTAAGAACATGATTTCTCCGGTTTGTTTCCGGGATGTGTCAGGAGTGATTGCCCGGGAGTATGCTTTCCCACAAGGAGGAATCAAAAATTAATGAATTATGAAACATATGATTACTAAATTTATGAGATGGTATTTCGAGGCTGCCTCGATGGTTTACCAGCACGAGAACCTCTGATCCCATCTTATTTGTCGTCGGAAACGGGATGTTTCCCCCGACTTTTTGCTTGAATCTTTTTTACCTTATTGATAGAGGATATATCGCCCGATATATCCTCTATCCCTTTATTATAAGGTTTTGCTTTTCCGACGAAGTCTGGGGTGTCACAAGTGTCCCGGCTAATGCTATCTGATGCGGAAATGCAATCCGGCGGTCTATGCCATTTCTTGGTAAAGCATAGGCCGCCGGGGGAGATGGTGGTGATAAGGAATTACTGATGAACAGGACGGAGAAGGTCGTTGACGGTCTTCACGGGGTTGAAGGTGCTGACGGGTACCTCCACGAGGACTGTGTTCCAGTCGCTCATCGCGCCGTTCCAGAGACCGGGAAGCTCCAGGGCCTTGATCTCCACGCCTTCGCGGCTCTTCTGCGAGATGAACCCTGTGGCTTTGTCGACGTATTCGGGGAGGTTGAATTTCTTGCCTTCCCAGTCGCGGGTGCAGACCACAAGGTCAACCGGGTTGAAGTGAGTGGCCTCCTTGAGCATTTTCTGAGCCTCTTTGTTCTTGGGGTCGATCTGTGTCGATTCGAGAATCTGGGGAGATACTGTGCCGTCGGGATTGTAGGCCAGGAACGGGCCGCCCCCGGGTTCTCCTTCGTTCTTAACCATGCCGCAGACACGATATGGACGATTGAGTTTGGAGTAGATATATGCAGCTTTTTCCTCGGAGTTCATGCCATTGGCGGAATCGTGGGTGATGCAGAGCACCTTGTGGAGGAAATCCATCATCTCATCGAGTTCGGCTTCGGAAGGAGTTCCCTTCTTCAGCAAGCGGCAATAGTTGTCGGCTTTCTGCTTGATGCCGACGAGGACACCGCCGATCACCTTCTTATATCTGATAGTATCGAGACGACGCGCGTCAGGAACCACATTGTCGATGTTCTTGATGAATATGACGTCTGCGTCGAGGTCGTTGAGGTTTTCGATGAGCGCTCCGTGGCCGCCGGGACGGAAGAAAAGACCACCCTTCTCACGATAGGGAGTTCCATCGAGATTTGCTGCGACAGTATCTGTGGAGGGTTTCTGTACGCTTGTGGAGAGCTCATATTCCACGTCATATTCATGCTCGAGTTTCCCTTTCATTTCCTCAAACTTGAGGTTGACCAGAGGGAGATGATCCTCGCTCACGGTGAAATGCACACGCACTTTCCCGTCTTTGCCGGAAGCATACTGCGCACCCTCGGCGAGATGTTCTTCGATGGCCGTGCGGCTTGTGCCGGGAACACGGTGGAAACGCAGGAGGGCTTTGGGAAGCTGGCCGTAGTTAAGACCCTCTTTCTCGATGAGCGCCTTCACAACGTCCTTATATCTTTTCTCCTTGACAAGAGAATCTATGCTGAGGTCATATAGCTCGATACATTTGGCGTTGAGCACTGCGAAGAATGCGAATTCCTCGATATGTTCGAAGAATTTCTTCATGAAATCATTGTCAGGTTTATCCTTTTTGCCATTGACGAAAGCGAAAAGGTCTTTGAACATGCGTGAGGCGGCTCCGCTGGCCGGTACCATTTTCAGTACCTTCCCTCCTTTGTCGAGATACTGGTTCCAGAGGTCGGAAGACTGGTCTTCGAGTTCTTGGGTGAGTACGAAAATGCCGTTGCCGGGAGTGGCGGGGGCTTCGATGCGGAGATAGGGGAAACCATTCTTGAGCATCTCAAGCTCTTCGGCAAGTTTCTCTTCGGAGATTCCTTTGGCATTCAGAATCTCAAGGTCTTTTTCATTTAATTCCATTGTGATATATGGGTTTGGGGTTGTTGGTTTTATGGTTTATGGTTTATGGTTTATGGTTGAGGGTTTATGGTTTAGGAGGGTTGAGGTTGAGGGATTAGTCGGAGACGGAGTCGACGGTCTCGAGTATGCGTCTGCAGGCGGCGATCTTGCCGGAAAGGCGCGGCAGCTCCTTTTCATAAGAGTGCACGGTACGCTGGCTGTCGTATAGGCGCCAGGTGGCGGCTATCATGGCTTTCTCGCTCTCCGGCAGTGTAAGAGATCCGGTTTTGGGGCCGTTGAGATATGTCACCGTTATTTTCGATGCCTCGTGGGCCGATATCAAAGCCCCGATGGAGTCAGCCCGCGAACCTGTGAAACATACCGTATTGAGATTCCCGGCACGATAGTTGAGAGCCTGATCGTGAGGCACGACCTCTGTCTGGAGTGTCTCGCCATCGGCTGTGACTCCCACTTCGTTGAAGTGGGCTCCTGTAAGAGTGGCGATGAGTTCAAAGCGCTCGTCTTCAGTGACGCGTGCCACGAGGCCGGTCTCCCGGAGTGGATAGCGTTCCTTCCATCCGTTGAGAATATAATATCCCTCCACTTCACGGGGATGGCTCACATAATCGAAACTGCCTATAAGCTCGCCCACGCGCTTGCGTGCGTCATCGAGCTGTGAGTTTATTTCTTCCGTCTGTTTCTGGTAGGCGGTGATTGAATCGTTGAGGCTCTCGAGCCATTTCTCACGTTGTTCGGCGGCTTCCGGTTTTTTCGGAGAGCATCCTGAACCTGCAGCTATCGCAATGGAGAGAATGGGGATGATATATGATCTGATGTTCATAGTCTCTGTATGTCTTTTACACCTTTCACTGTCTTGAGTTTCCTGAGCAGCGTCGTGAGCTGTCGCTGTTCGTTGACGGCCACTACGAGCATCCCCTGAAACATGCCGTCATGGCTGTCGACAGAGATGCTCCGGAGAATCACGTTGGCCTCCTTTGAAATTATGGAGGTTATGTTGGCGAGGATGCCAATGTCGTCGTTGCCGATTATCTTCAGCGATACGGGGAGCATGTCTCCCTGGCGGCCGCTCCAGTCGGCCCGTATGATGCGGTAGGGATATCGTTCGCGTATGTTGGCGGCGTTAGGGCAGTCGCAGCGATGTATCTTCACCAATCCGTCGGAGCTGATGAATCCGAAGACATCGTCGCCATAGATAGGGGAGCAGCATTTGGCGAATTTATATTTCAGCCCGTCGATCGACTTGTCGCCGATCACCATGACATCGCTTTTCGTCTGCGTTTCCTCATCGGGGCGCCGCATCTGATATTCCTCAGCCGATATCCTCTGCCCCTCGCTCTTCTCCGAGGTCTCTTCAATATATGTGGCCAGGAACTTGCCGGGATCGATCTTTTCATCAGCCATATCGGCGAAAAACTCGTTGGCATATTTATATCCGGCTTTGTTGATGAGCTTCATCAACACTGACTCTTCGATCTCGATTTTCCGGTTTTTCGCCCTTCTCTCGAGTATCTCTTTCCCGAGATCGGCCATTCGCTGAAGCTCCTCGTTAAGGCTCTGCTTGATCTTGTTGCGCGCTTTCGTGCTCACCACGATATTGAGCCAGTCGGCCTTGGGAGTCTGGTTGGAAGCGGTGAGGATCTCAACGGTGTCGCCGGAATTTATCTTATACGTAATCTTGCGGTGCTGTCCGTTGACAACGGCTCCGGTGCAGTGTGCCCCGACATTCGTATGTATTTGGAATGCGAAATCGAGCACTGTGGCGCCGGCCGCGAGCCTGAAAAGATCGCCTTTGGGCGTGAATGCGAACACTTCTTTACCATAGACGTCCATGCGCATGTCTTTCATAAGCTGCATGGGGCCGGAGTCGGCAGTCTCGAGAATGTCGCGGATATTGTTCATCCATTGGTCTGTGCTGTCGCTTTTCACACCTTTGTAGCGCCAGTGTGCCGCGAGGCCTTTCTCAGCCACGAGGTCCATCCTGCGGGTGCGGAACTGAACCTCCACCCATTTCGAGCCAGGGCCCATCACTGTGGCGTGCAGACTCTCATATCCATTGCTTTTCGGAATGGAGATCCAGTCTTTCATGCGCGCAGGATTGGCGGTGTACATATCGGCCACTATCGAGTAGGCGAGCCAGCAGTCGCTTTTTTCCTTTTCCCGTGGAGTGTCGATGATGACGCGGATTGCGAAAAGATCGTAGATGCCCTGGAGATCCACTTTCTGTTTCTTCATCTTGTTCCAGATGGAGGATATGGATTTCGTGCGCCCTTTTATGTCGAATTTAAGTCCGGCAGCCTCAAGTTTGGCCTTCACGGGATCGATAAACGATTTTATATATGCCTCGCGGCTGCGTTTTGTCTCGTTGAGCTTATGCGCGATCTGAGTGTAGATCTCGCGGTTGGTGTATTTCAGGGCAAGATCCTCGAGTTCACCCTTTATCTTGTAGAGCCCCATGCGGTGGGCAAGCTGGGCGTAGAGACAGCTTGCCTCGAAAGCTACGTTGCGCACCCATTCGTCGTCGGGATGGTGGTTGATGGAGCGCATGAGCACGAGATTGCGGACAATCATTATGATTATCACGCGGATATCATCGGCAAGAGAGAGCATCAGCCCGCGGAAATTATCCTGATTGACCACATTGTTCTTGTTGGAGAACCGATCGACACACTGCAGGCCTTTTATCAGTCCGGCTACGTCGTCGCCCCAGTTGCGTCCCACGTACGCCAGGTCGAATTTCCTGTCGGTGACCATAGGATAAAGACCTATGGCGAGCAGTATATTATGATCAGGCTCTATTGCCTCCGCAAAGAGGAGCGCCGATTTGAGGGCTATTATGGCTTTAGGCAGCCCTTTGCTGTCGTGTGCGCCGGTCTCACGGAGCGCTCCGCGAATGAGGCGGCGGAAAGATGCCGTCTCGTCAGCCGAGAATCTTGTCGCGGTGTATTTTCTTATCTCAGTGAAGAGAGAGACCATCTCTCTCTTTTCCTTAAAGTCAAGACTGTCTGTTACGATGGCTTCCATAAGCGGATGGATTGCGTCGGTTTGCTTTGCGACGTGCCAAGCCGAGAGAGACGGGAAAGAGAGCCGGCACGATCGTTTATCACTTGCAAAAATATGAAAAATGACTCATTCCGGCAAACATTCGGATGAAAGAATCGTGACATTGCTGATTAATGTCGTCTTATGAACGAGAAAATAGTGTCGTATGCCGCGTTTCGCGCTTTTTCATTACTCAAAATGAGATCATGGAGGCCTGAATCTATTGCGCATACCTCACGCACATGCCCCAGCTTTTCTCCGCGCTTCTGCAGCATGGCCGGATCGAGCACGGCATCCCCTGTCTGGAATTCAGGTGTATAGTTGCATCCCTCTATCTTACGGCTGCTATGCATCACCAGAATTGGCACGGCTATATTTTCCGCTTTTTTCATGAGCCTGCTCTGGGCTGAGTTGATGGCTCCTACCCATGAAAACGTCACAGGAGGGGAATAGATCATTTTCCAGTCGGTGTTGTAGGTCCATTCCCCATAATATTCTTTCAGAAGGGAATATGCGTATCCATCGCAGTGCCCTTGCTTGATCTTCGAGTTCTTGAAAATTTTCCCGAGGAAGGCCACTGTCGGGGCTCCTACGTTGCGCATGAAGGAATTATAGTTCCATTCGAGAAAAGGGCTGTCGGTCACTATGCGGTCGACGCCTATGTTTTTGCCTTTCATCGCTCCCATGAATGCCACTGTCAGTCCTCCTGTGGAGTGGCCGCCGAGAGTGATGTCTGTGTTGCCGTCTTTCCTTATCTGAAGGAGGGCCGAGTCGATATCTGCGAAATATTCTTCCTGATTGCGGACGTTGAAAGGATATTGCCATGGTTCCTTACTACGGCCGTATCTGCGGAGATCTACCGCATAGAAGTTGAATCCGGAATCGACGAAACGCTCTCCCATCTCTTTCTGGAAGAAATAGTCGTTGAAACCGTGGATATAAAGGAATGCTTTTCTCGAGCCTTTACCGCAAAGTTTCCTTACAATCGTCGACCGACATGGGCCATCGAAGGCCTCACCTTGGTTCACGTATCTCGCTTCGTATCCCGGCAGGATGTCAGGATGCCAGGCGGTGTCGGTCTCCGGGGTTTTCGGCCCGTCATATTTTTTGTCGATGTCCCAGGCAGCAGCGGCGCATGCGTATCCTATGATGATGATGAGTATCAGGGGTAATTTTCTCATGTTTCCTGTTTTAATACGTCTGATGGGATTATGGGGTAATAAAATAAGGAGGGCCGGACAGGAACAGATCTATCCGGCCCTCCAAGGCTTTAACAATATCGTTTGTCGTTTTGTTCCATCTTTCATGCCACCGGCTTGTCAGAACCTGCGGCCGGGGCCCCCGGGTCCGCCGGGGCCTCTGCCGTGGCGTCCTCCCGGAGGAGGTCCCGGCATGAACATATCCTCTCCGTTGGGCCCTTTGTTCTTCTTCTTGAGTGTATTGAAATTCCATGTGACTCCAAACATGACGTAGCGTGTGAGGTCGTTGAACTCGGAGTCGACAATGGCATTGGCGCTCACCGAACGGCTGATGTTCTGTTTCTGTCCGAGTAGGTCATAGGCCCTTACCGAGAATGTGAGTGATTTGTCGGAGAGCACCGAGTAAGATAGCTCTGCGTTCCAGAGCCATTGCTTTGAATCAAATCCCTGAGAGTAGCCGGTAGAGTTGGAGAAATGAAGGTCGGTGTTTAACTGAAGACCGAACGGAAGATAGAGAGATGCGTCCGAGAAGAATCCATAAGAGTGGGTGATGCGGTTTTTCTGTTGAGGCAGTGTGTTGTCGACCCGGCCGTAAGAATAGTTGGGGTTCACGCTCATCTGGAAGACATCGCAGGAGAATGTAAGTCCGGCGGAAGGAGACAGACCGAGATTGCCTGTGCGGTTGTATTCACCGTTGATATAGCCCGGAGTAGAGCTGTATCGTCCGTTCATGCGGGCGTTGAATCTCCACTTGCGGTTGCGGAAGGGTCGGTTGATCATCGCCATTCCGAAAAGGTTGAGATTGCCGTTGACATTGCCGTAGGTCGTCACTCGACCGCCGGTCTGAGGATTTGTCTCAGTCTTCGACACTATGGAGTTGATCGCGTAGGAGGCATTCAGCATCAGGAATGTCGCCTGTTGGGATTCCGGACGGTAATCGTTGAAATGTATGCCTATGTTTTGAGTGAACGTAGGCTTGAGCGAAGGATTTCCCTTCACTATGTTGAGTGGGTCTGACACGTCTTCCACCGGCTGCAGCTGACTCATCGACGGCTGCGATGTGCGAGCGCGGTAATTGGCTCGTATTGAACTGTGCTGGCTGAACCGATAGCGGAAACGCGCGTAAGGCGACACATTGAACACCCATCGTTCGGGTATGTTGCGGGCGTCGTTGATCAGATCTTCGCTTTTCGACATTGAGGGGGAGAAGAGCACGCCTGCGTCGAGGTTGTATTTCTTGTTTACTTTTTTATAGCCGAGCTGGAGTTCCTGGGTGAAGAATTTGTTGCGGAAACTGTTGCTCAGTGTCTCTGAGAAGATGGCGTCAGCAGGGACTCTGTCAAATTCCTCCGGTACGAAATTATCAGTGTTGGGTGGTTCCGGAAGGTCGTAGGTCATCTTGTCGGCATTGTTCCAGTTGTATCTGATTCTGTAGGCGATATTGAAGAAGTTGCCGTTCTTGACGTCGCCTATCGGTTCAGTCCAGGTGAGGCGCCCCTCGGTGGAGTTAGACCAGCTTCTGTTGTCAAGGAAACGGTAGAGGAGTTCGCTGTCGTCCTGACGCAGGAAATACTCGATATCGCTCCATGTCGTCCCTTTCTCGCGGGTGTCGGAGAAATTATAGTTGACCTGCACGCTGAAAGATCTGCCGGGATGAGAGGCGAATTTATGGTTGTAGATGAAATTACCTCCCGTGCGAACGCTATGCCCTTTGTTTGTGCGGCTGTTGCGGTTGGAGTTGACCAAAGTCAGGGAGGGATCGCCGGCACGAAGCAGTGAGGAGTCGTTGGATAGGGAGTTGCGGAAGTTGATGCTGAAGTTTGGCCTGAATTCGATTGTGTTGTTAGGATCGATGTTCCACTGAATCCTGAAATCTGAGCTTATGTTGTGTCCCTTGTCGCGTGAGCGGGAACCTGCATCCTGATAGCTTACGGAATCGGGGAAAAGGTATTGCGTGGACGTGCGGCTTTTGGATGTCCTGTCGCTATGCGAATAGAGAATGTTGCCGCCGATGCGGAATATCTCCTCCTTGCCGACATTGAAGTTGAGACCTAATCGCTGGGAGCGGTTGATGCCGCCGTTGCCTCCGAAGGAACGGAAACGTCCGGCACCGAAGTCGGAGAATCCCCGCTCATTGATATTGTTAGCTCCTCCGAGAAGGGTGATCTGATTGCCGTTGCGGAAGTTGTTGACCACGAAACTTCCCTGATAACGGTCGTCCGTGCCATATCCTCCACCGACATTACCGAACCATCCGTTGTTCATGTCTTTCTTGACCGTGAGATTGATCACTGTCTCCTCCTCTCCGTCGTCGACACCCGTAAGGCGCGCCAGGTCACTCTTGCGATCTACGACCTGCACACGGTCTACCATATTTGAAGGAAGGTTCTTGGTGGCCATCTGCGGGTCATCGCCGAAGAATTCCTTTCCGTCGACAAGGATTTTCTTGATAGACTTTCCGTTGGATGTGATCGATCCGTCAGACCCGACTTCCACTCCTGGAAGTTTCTTGAGAAGGTCGTTGACGGTTGCGTTGGGGGCTGTGTGGTAGGATCCGGCATTAAACTCGATAGTGTCCTGTTTCGCCACTACGGCAGCCTTGACGGCCGTCACAACCGCTTCCTGCAGCATGTGGGCGTTTTCCGTGAGTGTTATCTTGCCGAGGTCGATGGTCTGGTCGGGTTCTTTGATCTCGATATCCTTGATAATCCGGTCCATCCCGGTCATGTCGACCAATACCCTATAGTTGCCGGTCTTGATTTTGTCGAAGGAGAAAGTGCCTTTCCCTTCCGTGAGGATGTAGCCTGCGCGGGTCGAGTCTGGCATGGCCACTATCTGAACAGAGGCTCCCGGCATGGGCGCGCCATCGGCGTCAATGATCGACCCCTTCACAATCGCTGCCATCGCGGAGGCGGCTGTAAGGGACGTGCAGATCATCAGAAGTGGTAATCTTTTTGTCTTCATTGGGAATTTGTTAATCGGATTATATTGGTTTATAGTAGGATATGTGCCCCGTATCAGAATGCTCCATCGTTACCGGACACGTACTTCTGACTTCCGTAAAGTGGAAAGGTTTAAGGATGAATGGCGATATCATAACTATTTTATCAATGACGCGTTTCCCCCGAAAACCTTTCTTTGGAGCATGTTCAGGCAATTTTTCAGGGTAAAAAGGGAGATTTTAAATGTTAATGGATTCTTAAAAATGATTTTTTAACTCAAAAAACAGATTTCCCGAGAACAAAAAGGGGTGTGGATTTGTCTTACATATAGAAAATCGTTTCATGATGTTAGGTTAGTTTGAAAAAGTATTATGGAAAATCAAGAGGCGGCTGGTTGTGAAACCGGCCGCCTTCGCTTTGTCATGCATTGCTTTGCCTCCGTTATTGGGCTCAAGAATAGAGCGGAATGGAATGGGTTGCCTTTACCTCTCCGAGTACAAAGCTGCTGCTAAGCGATCCGATGCAGTCGAGGTCACCGAGTATACGGAGAATGAAGCGCTGATATTCCTTCATGTCTTTAGAATATATCTTAAGTAGAAAATCGTAGTCGCCAGATATGTTGTAGCATTCGGCTATTTCTGGAATTGTCTGTACCGCTTCCATTATCTTGACTCCGTTTTCATATGAATGCTGTTTCATCTTCAGGAAGCAGAAGGCGATGAAGCCGCAGTTCAGCTTGTCAGCGTCGAGCACAGCCTGGTATTTCCGGATATAGCCCTCCCGCTCAAGGCGCCGCACCCTCTCGAACGTAGGGGTGGGAGAGAGGTGGATTGCTGCCGCGAGTTCTTTGTTTGTAAGGTTTGAATTCTCCTGGAGTGTCTGCAGGATTCTTATGTCGGTCTGGTCGAGTGTGGATGTCATGGGGGAATTTGTGAGATTTATTGACGGTAAATATTCTCTGGAATCTACTGTTGATTTAGTTTGTCAGATCATTTATTCTGTCTGGTGGTGCAAATGTAGTGAAAAAATCTAAAATATCATGTATTCTTGGAATGAAAAGATGGTGGAATTAACTTTGCGGCAGAAAAAACAATAATCCAAAAATTAAAGACTATGGCAGGTAAGAAACTTCATTTCGAGACACTTCAGCTTCATGTAGGACAGGAAACTCCCGATACAGCGACGGGCGCGCGCGCAGTGCCTATCTATCAGACCACCTCGTATGTGTTCAGAAACTCCGAGCATGCTTCCGACCGATTCGGATTGCGTGATGCCGGAAATATCTATGGGCGCCTGACCAATTCCACACAGGGAGTGCTTGAGGATCGTGTTGCGGCCCTTGAGGGGGGAGTGGCGGCTCTGGCGGTTGCAAGCGGAGCGGCCGCCATCGACTATGCTCTTGAGAATATCCTCCGGAATGGCGACCATGTGGTGGCGGCCGACAATCTGTATGGAGGAAGCTACAACCTCATTGCGCATACTCTTGCGCCAAGAGGCGTTGCATCTACTTTCGTTGACGTACACGACCTAAAGGCGGTGGAGGATGCTATACGTCCGACTACAAAAGTTCTTTTCATCGAGACATTCGGAAATCCTAATTCCGACGTTTCTGACATCGACAGGCTTTCGGAGATTGCCCACCGTCACAACATTCCTCTTATCGTCGACAATACCTTCGGAACGCCCTACCTTATCCGTCCTATAGAGCATGGAGCCGACGTGGTAGTGCATTCCGCCACTAAATTCCTCGGAGGCCACGGCACAAGCCTTGGTGGCATAATCGTCGACGCCGGCACATTCGACTGGAAGGGTAATGCCGAAAAGTTTCCGTCACTCGGTAAGCCCGATCCGAGCTACCATGGTGCGATCTTCGCTGATGTGGCAGGGGCAGCCGCTTTCGTGACCCGTATACGCGCGGTGCTTCTCAGGGATACCGGCGCTACTATATCTCCATTCAACGCCTTTCTGTTGCTCCAGGGCGTTGAGACGCTCTCTCTGCGTATAGAGCGGCATGTGGAGAATGCCCTTAATGTGGTGGAGTATCTGAGCCGCCATCCAAAGGTCAGGAGGGTGAATCATCCTTCGCTCCCCTCACATCCCGACCATGACCTTTATTCGAGGCTATTTCCGCATGGGGCCGGAAGCATCTTCACTTTTGAGATTGAGGGTGGGCAGAATGAGGCGTGGCGTTTTATCGATTCACTCGAGATATTTTCGCTTCTGGCCAATGTGGCGGATGTGAAGAGCCTTGTGATACATCCCTATACCACCACACATTCCCAGCTTTCGTCAGAGGAGCTTGAGAGGCAGCATATCACACCATCAACCGTGCGTCTGAGCATAGGCACGGAGCATATCGACGATCTTCTTGCAGATATAAAGCAGGCTCTGGAGAAAGTGTGAGCCAAGGAAATCATTATTTTTCGGGGTCGCATCCCGCTGTGAGGGTGTCGAGGAGATTGGAGCACCCGTCTTCGAGAAGATTGAGGACGGTCTCGAATCCCTCGGCACCGTCGTAATATGGATCCGGCACACAGTCGTATTGCGGAAATCCTTTGACAAAATCAATCATCCTAACCACCTTCTCACGGTCTTCGAGGGTCGGGGCGAAAGCGCGCAGCCGGTCGTAGTTGGAGTCATCCATGCCAATTATTAGGTCAAAGTCTTCGAAATCGGAGATTCTGACCGGGCGGCTTCTGTGGATGAGACTGTAGCCGCGTTGAAACGCATGGACACGCATTCGGCGGTCAGGGAGATCGCCGGCATGACCTCCATACAAGCCGGCGGAGTCAATTACAAATCTGTCGGTGAGGTCTCTTTTTTCCACGAGATCCCGGAATATGCCTTCCGCGGCCGGAGATCGGCATATGTTGCCGAGGCATACGAAAAGCACTTTCACCGAACTGAGGCATCTCAACCGGTCGATGATTCGTGGAATCTCGTGTCCGGCTGGTTCGATATGAGTATGTCGCATATTTTTCATCAGGATTGTAAAAATACAGTTTAAGGGGATAGGAATAAATAAAAAAGCCGGGCATTATGCTCGGCTTAAGAGGGTGAAAGATGGGTCTCGAACCCACGACCTACGGAACCACAATCCGTCGCTCTAACCAACTGAGCTACATTCACCATTTGCTTCTCCTGGAGATTCCACTAAAGGCTTCGCAAGGTCTCTCCCGAAAAGCGATGCAAAGTTACGCACTTTTTTTGATTCCGCCAAATTTTAAGCTTAAATTTTTTTGAAAAATTTAGATGTCTGCCGACATGGCGTTGAATCACAGGCGATTTAAAAAATCAAATTTTGATTCCTGAAAAACCCATGAATGCCATGGCGAGAATGCCGGCGCATATCAGGGCAATGGGCACTCCCTTCATGGCGCGCGGTATGGCCGTCAGCGACAGCTGTTCGCGTATGCCTGCGAATATCCAGAGGGCGAGAGTGAAGCCGAGAGATGTCGAGACTCCGTAGGTGATCGATTCCATGAGATTGAATTCTTTCTGGATCACGAGGATCGCGACTCCAAGCACCGCACAGTTGGTTGTGATCAAGGGGAGGAACACGCCTAAGGCCTGATAGAGTGCCGGTACGGTCTTCTTCATCACGATCTCAAGCAGCTGCACAAGAAAGGCGATGACAAGGATGAACACAATAGTCTGGAGGAACTGCAGCCCGAGGGGATTGAGCACATAGGTCTGCAAAAGCCATGCCACTGTGGTTGCGAGTGTGATTACGAATGTCACGGCCGCGCCCATTCCGAGGGCCGAGCTAATCTTTTTTGATACTCCCAGGAAAGGGCATATACCCAGGAATTGGGAAAAAACGATATTATTGATAAATATCGCCGTGATGATTATAGATATATATGTGAGCATGAGGATCAGACTGTTTTACGGATTTTATTCACGATGGCTATAAGGTAGCCCAGGGCTATGAATGCTCCCGGGGCGAGCACGAACAACAGCATGCCGTAATCCTCGGGGAAAATCGTGGCGCCGAAGATCTTTCCTGTGCCCAGAATCTCACGGGTCCCTCCGAGAAGTATGAGAGCGAAAGTGAACCCGAGTCCGGTACCGAGTCCGTCGAGCAGGGATGGGATCACTCCGTTCTTGCTTGCGAAGGCCTCTGCGCGTCCCAGCAGGATGCAGTTGACCACGATGAGAGGAATGAATATGCCCAGCGATGCATTGAGCGCGGGGAGCCATGCGTTGACCGCGAGCTGGAGCACCGTGACAAATGATGCGATCACCACAATGAAAGCAGGGATACGCACTTTGTCGGGCACGAGGTTCTTGATAAGGGAGATTGCCACGTTGGAGCATACAAGCACTGCCGCAGTGGCGATACCCATCATCATGCCGTTGTAGGCCGAGGATGTGGTGCCGAGCGTGGCACACATTCCAAGCAGAAGCACAAAGACCGGATTCCCGGGCACTATGCCGTTATAGAGTATTTTCCAGTAATCTTTCATTTTGCCTCCTTTTGAGTGTCGATCTTATTCTGATATTCCTTATATGCGTCGAACGCCCTGCGCATGACTTTCAGGAACGCCCGGGATGAGATCGTGGCGGCTGTTATGCCGTCGATCGCTCCGCCATCCTTCGAGACATGGAAGTCGGTTGTGGCCGGGTTCTTCTCCAGAACCGAGCGGGCTGCGGTCGGATCGCGAAACCAGGTCTCCATCTTTGTGCCGAGTCCGGGAGTCTCGGCTTGCTGGAGCACCCGATAGTCTTTCACTGTGCCGTCGGCGGTGAAACCGCACATCAAAGTAATCTCCCCTGCGAATCCCTCCATGGTGCTTCCTTTTACAGCTGCGCCGACAAGGATCCCGTTTTTACGGGCCGGATATACGGTAAAGGTACTTCCCTTTATCTCTGTGGTCCATTTCTCCGCCTCAGGATTGTTGTCGAACGCCGGAGTTACGTCGGAGATCGCTTTCTCCTGCTGTTCCTGCATCTGGCGTGCTATCGGCTCTTTTGTCAGGGTATACATCCATCCCAGAAGAGCTCCGGCAAGGATCGTGACGGTGCCCAGAGATATGAGCATGTTGGGCAGTGTGGATGTCAGTTTTTTCATGCCATGGCCCTCCTTTCTTTCTCTCCGAACACCGCGGGACGGAAATATCTGTTAATGAGGGGCACGAAACTGTTCATAAGGAGAATCGCGAACGAAACGCCCTCAGGATATGCCCCGTATCGGCGGATTATTATTGTTATGAATCCTATCATGAAGCCATAGAGGAGCTGCCCCTTCCGGGTCATGGGTGAGGTGACATAGTCTGTGGCCATGAATACGGCTCCCAGAAGCAAACCTCCTGCGAACAGATCGAGAAGCGGATTCCCTCCTAATGCCCAGGAGAAGAGGGCGGCGGATCCGAGCATTGACACGGGTATGTGCCATGTCACGGTCTTTGTGAGCAGAAGATATGCCAGTCCTATGAGTATGGCGATGCCTCCCACCTCTCCGAGCGAGCCGTTCATATGTCCGAAGACCATGTCGAGAAGGTCATAGTCTGCCAGGGATGGAACTGCTTCGGAGGAATTAAGATGTGTGAGGAGGGTGGCTCCTGTCGAGGCATGTGTGGATGCTCCGGTAGTCCCGTCGAATGCCGAAGGCACACCATCGGGCCATGTGGTCATCGCGGCGGGGAAGGAGACGAGCAGGAACACGCGTCCGACGAGAGCCGGATTCCAGATGTTGCATCCGAGGCCGCCGAAACTCATCTTCCCTATGCCGATGGCCACCACCGCACCGATAATGACCATCCACCATGGCAGGATGCTTGGAAGATTGAAGGCAAGCAGGATTCCTGTGATCAGGGCTGAGCCGTTGGCGAGTGTGCATGGCCTGTGGAGCATAAACCGCGTCACGGCCCATTCTGTCAGCAGGCAGGCGGCTACGCTGATGGCGGTGACCATGAGCGCAGGCATCCCGAAAGTCCATATGGCCACAGCCAATGCAGGGAGCATCGCGATCACTACATTCCACATACATCTGTCGATCGTAGTTGAAGTGTGGATGTGGGGGGAGATCGATATTGTGAGTCTGTTCATAACTATTTCTTTTTTCTCAGTTCTTGTTTGCCGAGTTTGATATAGTCGAGAAGCGGGCGCGACGCCGGGCATATGTAGCTACAGCATCCGCATTCAAGACAGTTCATCACGCCATGTGCCGACATGTCGTCCCATACACGGTTTTCCGCCTGAAGCATCAGCAGATATGGCTCAAGACCCATGGGGCATGCCGATACGCAGCGCGCACACCTTATGCATGGACCCGAAGGTTTCCTTTCCGCCATATCGGCCGGTACGACCACAAGTCCTGACAGCCCTTTCGTGGCGGTAGAGTCGAGCGTTGATACGGCACGTCCCATCATCGGACCTCCGGCTATGATCTTTCCCGCCTCTTCGGGCAACCCTCCGGCAAAGTCTATCAACGCAGAGAGAGGGGTGCCGTTTTTGACCAGGAAATTTCCCGGATTGGAGAGACCGGGCCCGGTGACCGTCACTATTCTTTCAGTCAGCGGGCGACGGTTGCGCACGGCATCGTATACGGCAAATGCCGTAGCTACGTTGTCGACGATGCATCCCGTCTCGATCGGAAGTGTTCCTGCAGGAACAATCCTGCCTGTCAGGGCGTATATGAGCTGTTTCTCTCCCCCTTGCGGATATTTTTTCTTGAGTTTGCACACGGAGATTGCCGGGACAGTCTTTGCTGCCGCCTCCATCGCCGCGATAGCCTCCGGTTTGTTCTCCTCGATTCCGATTATCCCCTCGGGAGCACCGGTGGCTTTCATAATTAGGAAGGCTCCTTTTACAATCGCTTGCGCCTCTGTACGCATCAAAGCATCGTCGCATGTAAGGCATGGCTCACATTCGGCTCCGTTGATTATGACTGTCCGAGCCTTCTTCCCTTTAGGCACCGAGAGCTTCACTCTGGTTGGGAAAGTTGCTCCTCCTAATCCTACGATTCCGGCCTCACCTACGATTGCCACGATCTCCTCGGGTGAGAGAGCCATTATCTCGTCTTCATCGCGGGGAGTAGCCTGAATAGCGTCCTCCTGTGTTTCATCGGGCACGATCACTATTGAGTCTTGCCATATGCCCTGTGGTGTGCGGGTTGGCTCAAGTTTCTTTACAGTCCCGCAAACAGGGGAGTGGAGGGGAGCGCCGACAAACCCGCCGGCTTCCGCTATCATCTGCCCGGCCACGACATGATCTCCGGCCTTGACGACAGGCCGGGAGGGTGTGCCAATGCATTGCGAGAGCATTATCCGGATCTCCGAGGGTACGGGGACTCCAACGATCGGTCTGCCGGCGGTCAGTTTGTATTCAGGCGGATGGATGCCGCCTTTTCTGAAAGTCTTCATAACTGCGATGAGGATGTTACTATGGAATGTCGGGGACAGGCTTTGACGCATTCCCCGCACGATGTGCATTTGCTCTGGTCAATATGGGCCAGGAAAGAGGATATCTCAGGGGCCTCGACGGGGCATACCTTGCGGCATTTCGTGCAGCCTATGCACGCTACTCCGCATTCTTTCATGGCTACGGGTCCGCGGTCGCGGTTTGCGCAAGCCACCCACACCATCGGTCGGTCGGCATGCAACGGCACGAGCTCGCAAAGACCGCGCGGACACGTCTCCACGCATTTGCCGCATCCGGTGCATTTCTCGAGATCAATGCGCGGCAAGGAGTCTCCCGAAGAGATCGTCATGGCGCCGAAGGGACATGCTGCGACACAATCCCCGCATGCGAGACAGCCGTAGATGCAATCGGATTCACCTTGATAGAGCGCGGCCTCAATAGCGCATGACCGAACGCCGTCATAATGGTTGCGCAAGTCGCGGTTTTCACAGGAGGCGGAGCATCTCAGCACGGCTACTTTCCTTTCGGCTGCTACCGGAGTAAGCCCTACGATATCGGCGATTTTCTTCATTCCTTCCGCGGTAAGACCGGTGCAGTTAAGGCCGTCCATAGAGGAGGCTCCCGCGCATTCCACGGCGAAAGCGTGGCAACCGGAGAAACCGCATCCTCCGCAGTTGGCGCCCGGAAGAATCTCCTCTATCTCCCCGATTCTGGGATCTTCGCTCACGTGAAACTTCTTGGCCGCCAGATACAGCAAGACAGCCGCGAGCACTCCGATCACTCCCAGGACAATTATCGATACAGTTATTTCCATGAGATAAATGACGCTTATTGATTTCTAAGAAAATTTGTTTCCATGATGTATTCCGCCTTCAGTAGGAAAGATTTCATTTCCCTTCCCCCGCTCTTTCCGGTTGGCCTACGATTTCAAATGTGAACTCATGTTCCACCCGGTTGCGCGCAACCCATAGAATCAGGAAAAACAGGATCATAGTCCCCAATCCACATAAGGCCGCTGCGAGCTGTGAATGCGAGATAATGTATACTCCCACCATTACCGCCACAAGGATAATGCATGGTAGCACTGTGGCATACATGATCGCCCTGTGATGCATCCTTTCGGTGCCTCTGACAGTGACGATGTCATCTTTGCGGTAGCGACCCGCATGCGGAGTTATTATTTTTACCAGATTGGCAGGATCGGTATGGCCGGAACATAAAGCTGCCGCGGGGCATGATCCGCATTCCCCTTCGTCGTCGACTCTGACCATTACTGTGTTGTGGGCAGCGTCAATGGAAGTCACCACTCCCGTATGGTCGATATGATCTAAAAATTCAGTTTTTTTCATTGCAGAAGTATAAGGCTTTTAGTGAAGATGTTTAAATTTTTTGTTCGGAATCTGTTTTCCCGGTGTCGCTCCGGCCCGGACTCCCGGCATTGTCAGGATCCAAAAACTGTATTGAGAATCTGACGGAATCATGAAAAATTTAAACAATGACTTCAAAATCTCCAAATATTCCACAAAATTAATAAAAAAGATATAACGTTGCCTATTTTCGATTAAAAATTAAAGAAAAATTTCTTTATTAGTCAAAGTGTGTGAAAATACCGAGTGGAAGTATAAATTTTAGATGAAATCTTATATATGTTAAAATATTGCATATGTTTTGTGCATAAAATTGGTTCTTATGATGCATAAAATTGGCGTCTGAGCTTAAAAATTCCTAATATTTTGGTCAAAAAGTTACTTTGGTTAATTTTTTTTAAAATAAATTTGGATATCAGAAATTGATTTGCTATCTTTGGGCCGTACTTATAAATGGACAGGTTAAAAAATCTATCTCATGTTAGATCGGTTCCTTACCTCACCACGCCTGATGGCTGTATATAAGCCGCGAGGACGATACAGCTGATACAGATGATCCGCAAGATCTTCGTGCGGTTTGTCTTACTCGGGTGAGTGTAAAAGTAGTCCGGCTTTCCGTCAGAAGGGAGGCCGGACTTTTTTCTGTAAAATAGTGTGGCCATTGTAACTATGGAGAAGAGAGACTTGCAAACTTTTAAACGCCTTCTTAATCGACCGAATATATATGAAAGCTTGCAGATAATATATTTTATGGCTAAATTCGCAGACGTGATGTACATGGATGCGTCGCAAACATTATTTAAATAAGATATATTTAGCTATAATCGTGAAACAGAAGACATTATTAATTTTATCTTCGGCGCTGACGTTCTTGACATGTGGCGCTGCGGAGATCACGAGTCCTGATGGAAAGCTTGTGGTCAGCACCTCGGTCAACGCACAGGGCACGCCCGTTTATTCCATAACCCTCAACGGACTTCCCGTGGTGGAGAAATCGCCTTTGGGCATCGTGACGGATTTCATCGATCTCTCCCGAGGATTGAGGGAGAAGGATGTCAAGACGTCGGTGGTAGAAAGAAGCTATGATCAAGACAAGATCAAGAAGAGTCATGTGGATGTGAAGGCCACCAACGCGATGGTGGAATATGAGGGAGCTGACGGCAAGAAACTCAATGTGGAATGGCATGTGGCCGACAACGGTGTGGCTTTCAGATATCATGTGCCGAGAATCAACGGCCGTGGTTCCATGGTTGTGAAGGAAGAGCTTAGCTCGTTTGCTTTCCCTGAGGGCACCACCACTTATCTCACAGCCCAGTCGGATGCGATGATAGGATGGAAGAGAACCAAACCAAGCTATGAGGAATATTATGTTGTCGACGCCCCGATGGAACAGAAGTCGCAATATGGCCACGGTTATACATTTCCCGCTCTTTTCAAGACGGGTGCGGAAGGGAACTGGGTGCTTCTGACCGAGACTGGTGTAGACGGTTATTACTGCGGCTCGCATCTCAGCGACTATAAGGATGGCCGCTATACCATAGCTTTCCCGATGCCGGAGGAGAACAATGGCAACGGCCTCTCCACCCCCGGAGTCGCTTTGCCGGGCTCTACTCCTTGGCGTGTGATGGCAATCGGAGAGACGCTTGCCCCGATCGTGGAGACCACACTTCCGTGGGATCTCGTGGAACCCCGCTATGAGGCGAGGAAAGCACGCGCTGCCAAGGGAACATGGAGCTGGATTCTCTGGCAGGACGGGAGCATCAACTATGACGACCAGGTGAAATTCATAGACTTCGCCGCCGACATGGGATATGACAATGTGCTTATCGACAATTGGTGGGACACCAATATCGGGGAGAAGAAGATGGAAGAGCTTATAAAATATGCCCATTCCAAAGGTGTTAATCCCATTCTGTGGCATTCTTCATCAGGCTACTGGAACGACATCGAGCAAGGTCCCATAAACCGCATGGATCGCCCTATCGTTCGAAAGAAATGGATGAAATGGATGAAAGAGAACGGTGTTGATGGCGTTAAGATAGACTTTTTCGGGGGCGACAAGCAAGAGACCATGCGCCTTTACGAGGATATACTCAGCGATGCCGCCGACTACGGTATAGATGTCGTGTTCCACGGGTGTACTTTGCCGAGGGGCTGGGAGAGGATGTATCCCAACTTTGTAGGTGCGGAGGCGGTTCTTGCTTCAGAGAACCTGATTTTCGACCAGGGTTTCTGCGACAAGGAAGCCCTTCATGCCACATTGCATCCTTTCATACGTAACGCCGCCGCTATCATGGAATACGGCGGATCGCCGCTTAACAAACGTTTCAACAGGGGTAATGACGGGGGAAACATCCGTCGTACAAGCGATGCGTTCGAGCTGGCGACATCTGTCATATTCCAGAATCCGGTGCAGTATTTCGCGCTGGCCCCGAACAACCTGACGGATGCTCCTGCAGTTGCCATAGAGCATCTTAAGGAGGTGCCGACAACCTGGGATGACACGAAGTATATAGCGGGCACCCCCGGAAAGTATGTCGTGATTGCGCGGCGCCATGCCGACACATGGTATGTGGCCGGAGTGAGCAATCTCAGTAAATCCATTAAGCTTGAGCTCGATCTTCCGATGTTCGCAAAAGGTGACACGCTTCAGATGATCAACGACGACAAGAAAGGAGAGCCGGTCAAGAGTGAGCTGAAAGTCAAGAATCCGTCGAAAGTGACGGTGATGCTCAATCCCGCGTCGGGCTTCGTGCTGAAAGGCATTGTTTCAGCCAAATGACTTACAGGATATTAATACTTTACCGTTATCCGGCCATGAAAGGTCCGGAGTGGCAATAACTGAAAAAGCAAGAGGGTGTATCAAAATTCTGATGCACCCTCTTTTCGCGCCCGTTCATAACCTG
>CAJUQP010000025.1 GCA_910588245.1 uncultured Muribaculaceae bacterium
CCCGACCCTCTGCTTGTAAGGCAGACGCTCTGAACCAGCTGAGCTAAGCGCCCGAAATGTTGCCGTCGGTTGAGCCTCGCTTGGCTCCGGCTGCTTTTGTGAGAACCTTTTAAAAGGTGGTGGGCGCTGAGGGATTCGAACCCCCGACCCTCTGCTTGTAAGGCAGACGCTCTGAACCAGCTGAGCTAAGCGCCCGATTGCGAGTGCAAAGTTATATCAAAATTCAATAACTGCCAAATTTTTTTGCTAAATTTGTAAAAATTTTTTCGGCAAGATTTATCTTATGTTGGTTAAATGCTTTAAATCCATAGGATTATTGAATGGTGCCGGTCTTAAATTTTTCTTATGGTAAAAGAGATAAAAATAGAAGATTTCGACTATAACCTGCCAGATGGCCGCATTCCTCGCCATCCTTTGAGCCAGCGCGACGCCTGCCGTCTGCTTGTGGCGAAGCCCGGCAAGGTGGCGGAGCATCTGCATTTCACGGATCTTCCGGCGATGTTGCCTGCAGACGCCATGCTCGTCTGCAACGACACGCGGGTGATCAACGCACGGATGACTTTCCGCAAAGCCACAGGATCAAGGATAGAGGTGTTTCTGCTGGAGCCTATCGATCCTGCGGACTATGTGCTGACTTTTCAGCGACGCGGACACTGCGTCTGGAATTGCCTTGTCGGCAATCTGAAGAGATGGAAGGAGGGTGAGCTCTCGCTGGAGATCCATCCCGGGGGGAGCGATGGCCCTGTGACTCTCAAGGCACGACGTCTGCATCCTACGGAGGGTAACGCCAATGCCGTAGAGTTCACATGGGACAATCCCGGGGTGACTTTCGCCAGCGTGGTGGAGGCTGCGGGTTTCATACCGATCCCGCCTTATCTCAAAAGGGAATCGGAGGAGAGCGACACCACAGACTATCAGACGGTCTATGCCGACGCGAAAGGCTCGGTGGCCGCCCCCACGGCTGGATTACATTTCACTCCGGAAGTGTTCGCCGCTCTCTCGCATAGGGGTGTGGAGGTCCGCAAGCTCACGCTTCATGTCGGAGCGGGCACATTCCAGCCGGTGAAGTCGGAAAATATCGGCGGACATCCCATGCATACGGAGACCTTCACGGTGACGCGCGCCGTCTTAGCCGATCTCATACGCCATAAGGAAGAGGGGAAACCGCTCGTGGCGGTGGGTACGACCTCGGTGCGCACGCTTGAATCACTACCATATATAGGGCGTGCCATAATGCGGGGGGAAGAGAATCTCCATGTGTCGCAATGGGAGGCTTATGATGGGGAGTCGGCCGGCATCGATACTATCCATGCGCTTGAGGCGATAACCGCATATCTTGACGGACGTGGTGAGGAATCGCTCAGCGCTTCCACCGCCATCATGATCGCTCCAGGGTTTAAATGGAGAATGGTAGATGTGATGGTGACTAATTTCCATCAGCCACAGTCTACTCTTCTGCTTCTTGTGTCGTCGTTTCTTGGCGAAGAGAATGGGGAGCCGCGGTGGAGGACGATATATGAGGAGGCGCTGGAGAGGGATTACCGGTTTCTTTCATATGGTGACGCCTGCTTGTTTTTTAAAGGTTAGAGGTTAAAGGTTTAGGGTTTAGGGTTTGGAGTTTAGGGTTTGGTTTTTGATATAAGGGATTAAGATCATGATGCATGATGACGAATATATGATTCATCTTCCGGTGTCGAAGAGTATAGGGGCACGATATCTCGTGGCCTCCTGTCTTGCGGGGACGCTTTCGCGTTGTCCTGAATATGACGATAGTGATGACCTCCGTGTCATCCGGCGTGCGTTGGCTAAGATAGAGGAGAGTGGCTCAGCCGTAACCGATGGTGTGACTGATATCGATATCCATGCCTCCGGCACGGCTTTCCGTTTTGTGACGGCCGTGGCGGCCTCCATGCCGGGAATAAGAGTCCGTGTGGGAGGTACACCGCGCCTTTGCTCACGCCCGATGGCTCCGATGCTTGAGGTGCTCCGTAGCGCCGGCGCGGAGATAGAGGCTACTGGTGCAGATGGAACCGGTCCTTATCTTGTGCATGGCAAGACATTGAAAGGTGGAGAATTCTCCATACGTGGCGATGTAAGCTCGCAGTTCGTGTCGGCGCTTATGCTTGTGGCTCCCACATGGACTGGAGGGATGCGTCTGCGTTTCACGACACCTCTCGTGTCGCGCCCTTACGTGGAGATGACTGCCAGGGTGATGCGTGTTTTCGGCATAGAGGTGACACTATCAGATTCAGAGGTGGTTGTCGCGGAGGGAAAGTATAAGGCTCCGGAGCATTTCGAGGTTGAGTCCGACTGGAGTGCCGCAGGTTTCTTTTATGAGGCCGTGTCGTTCGGACATGATATTTACCATATAGCCTCTTTGACTCCTCCCGGAGAGTCGCTGCAGGGGGATGCCCGCACAGCGCGTTTCTTTGAGAAGCTGGGTGTGCGGTCGATATTCCGCGACGGTTTTGTGGAGATTCAGAGATATAACGAACTCCCGGACTACGTTGAGGCCGACCTGTCGGACAATCCGGACCTGGCACCGGCATTTGCCGTGGCGTGCGTGTTCAACGCCTGCCGTTTCAAGTTCACGGGCGTGCGCAATCTCCGTGTCAAGGAGTGCGACCGTCTTGCCGCGCTGAAGACCGAGTTCGAGAGGATGGGGCGTCCTATAGAGGTCGGGGAAGATTCAATCGGATGGCCGGGTGGGGCATGGTCGGCAGATGATCCCATAGAGATCGAGACCTACGATGACCACCGCATAGCAATGGCATTCGCTATGGCCGCGTTCTACAGGGGAGAGATATTTATCCGTCATCCGGAAGTTGTGGAGAAATCGTTTGCGGCCTTCTGGGAAGAACTTCCGAAGATCGGCCTCAGTTGTGAACGGCAGGGCGACTTGATGAGGGTATTCATCAGTGATTGCCGATAACTTCCGCAAACAGCAGATAACTTCCGCAGACAGAGGAATAAATTTGCATATCTTTTAAGTAATCGTGAAAGGAGCATTAGTCATATTTATAGCGATGGTGGTGATCGGGATCATCATCTATCTTACCGACGTGTTTTATTACCGTCCGCGCCATATGCAGAAGCCAGATCCCGAGGGAGGAAATGCAGGCGATGCACCGGTTCCGTCTTCCGCACCGGAGAGCAAGAGTGACGAACAGGTCGTGGCGGAGAGCGGCGGCATATGCTGTGGCGCCCATGCTGTTTGTGAGAAGACCAATCTCTCCCCGATCACGGGGGAGATAGTATATTTTGATGATGAGGAACTTGACCGCTTTGCCGGACGCGAGGGGGACAGTTATTCACAGGAAGAGATTGAGGAGTTTCGCGACGTACTTCTCACCCTCCTTCCGCAGGATGTGGCCGGCTGGAGCCGCAGCATTCAGGTGAGAGGAATAACACTCCCTGCGGAGATCCGCGACGAACTTCTCATGATAGTCTCCGAGCTGCGAGGATCCTAAATCAGTCGAGTCCGAGGCCGGGGTGTTGCTTCAAATATTCTATGAAGTTAATCCGGGTGGTGATCGATGGCTGTATGTCGGAGCCGGCATAACGTTCGGTGTAGACGGGACTCAGGATTTTCAGTCCGTCGAGATAATCGTTCCGGCAGCCGAGATTCTCCATGAACCTATATGCCACAAGATCGACCTCGAGCACCTGGTCTTCAGTGAATAAGAAATTGTATTTCATCGGCGCCGGTGGATTGTTGATGATGGTGACTTCACTGTTGTCTTCATAATAGTATGTATCTCCATTATGCGCCGGACTTGGAGTTGTGAGTTCTACGGCAGTGACTGCAGCTACTGTACCGACAAACAACATGCCTTCGAGCAACCTGTCCTTGCGCTTTTTCTTCGCTTCCTGATAGAATTTCTGCAAGTGTTGCTTGTATACTCCATGAACAAACTCATGAGCCACGAATCCTATCACAGTCCTGTCGTTCATTCCTTTCATATCAAGCAACCCTTCCGTAAGACATATGGCGAAGCCATTGTCGGTCAGCATTGTATAGACGTCAGGGAGAGGAGTATTCATGACGTATAGCCTGCATTCCGGGGTCACCTCGGTTATGCCCATGACGTTGAGCAGCGAGTCGCAATACGGCTGCCAGTCCTGAAGGATAGCCATGTCGAAACCAGGATATAGCTTCGGCAGTTCCGCCAGCCGGTGTAATGCTTCCTTTTCAGCTCCACGCCCTTTTTTTATGTCCTTTCGGAACTTCCCGAAACGGTAGTTATAGCGTATCGCTGTCTTCCAGAATTCCTCCGGTGAATCGGCGGGAAGCTCTTTGGCTTCATTGGCCACATCATATTTCCCTATGAATTTCGCCCAGTCCCTTTCTCCGGCTGAGGTGGTGGCCACGAAGAAAAAGAACAAGCAGGATAACGAAAGTCTGATAATCCTATTCATTGTTTTGGGGTTTAGGGTTTAGGGTTTAGGGTTTAGGGTTTGGGTTTATGGTTGAGGGTTGAGAGTTGAGGGTTGAGAGTTTGGGTTGAGGGGGAGAGGTTTTTATTAGTTTCGCAGTACAAAGGTAATGTTTTATGTAATAACCGCAGGTGTCTGATATGCCGATTTTGAGGTTGAAATTTCCGGGGAAGAGTCAAAAGAGATATTTTTGTCTCTTTTTTAGCTTTAAGTGGCAAAAAAAACGCCTATGAATTGCAGGTAACGCTTTTTTGAAGTATTTTTGCAGTCGGTAAGGCTTGATATGCCTGCTTTTGTCGTGTCCGTTTTCATGGGCATGCCCGGCAACCATTAAGAAAAACAGATAAAACAATATAGCGAAATGAATCTCTTTGACCGGATAAGCGAAGACATCAAGAAAGCGATGCTCGCAAGAGAGAAGGTGCGCCTCGAGGCGCTCCGCGGTGTTAAAAAGGAATTTCTCGAGGCAAAGACCGCCAAGGGAGCCAATGGAGAACTCTCCGATGAGACCGCTGTGAAGATCATGGTGAAAATGGTGAAGCAGCGCAAGGAGAGCGCGAAGATCTATGAGGAAAACAACCGCCCCGAGCTTGCCGCCAACGAACTGGAGGAGGCCGCTGTGATCGAGGAATATCTTCCGAAACAACTTTCGGGCGATGAACTTGAGGCAGAGCTCAAGGCCGTGATAGCCGAGACGGGTGCTGCCGGCCCGAAGGATATGGGTAAAGTGATGGGCGTCGCCACGAAGCGTCTCGCGGGACGTGCCGAAGGGAAGGTGGTCTCTGCCAAGGTTAAGGAACTGCTGGGCTCGATGTGACGCCTAAGGGATCAATGTTAATATAAAAAGACAATGCTGACACTTCAGACTATAAAGGCGGATCCCGATTTCGTGGTGAAACGCCTGGCCGTAAAAGGCTTCGACGGCAAAGCCGTCATCACGGAGATACTTGAGATCGATGCGGAGCGGAGACGCCTTCAGCAGAAATGCGACAGCGACGCTTCCGAACTCAAGAAGCTGGCCGCCTCCATCGGTGCCCACATGAAAGCCGGGGAGAAGGATCTTGCCGAGCAGGCCAAGGAGCGAGTGGCCTCCATAAAGGGAGAGTCGAAAGGTCTTCAGGACCGTCTCCAGGAATGCGAGGCCAAGATGACAGAGCTGCTTCTCACAGTCCCCAACCTCCCCTGCGACGCAGTGCCCGAAGGATTGACGGCAGCCGACAACGTGGTGGAGAAGACCGGAGGGAAGATGCCCGAGCTTGGCCCGGACGCCCTTCCCCACTGGGAACTTGCAAGAAAATACAATATCATCGACTTCGAGCTTGGCGTGAAGGTGACCGGCGCCGGTTTCCCCTTTTATGTTGGAAAGGGAGCGCGTCTGCAGCGCGCCCTCATACAGTTCTTCCTCGACGAAGCGTGGAAAGCGGGCTACGTGGAGGTTGAACCTCCCTTCGTGGTAAACGCCGCTTCCGGTTATGGCACAGGTCAGCTTCCTGACAAGGAGGGGCAGATGTATCACGTAAACCTCGACGACCTCTATCTCATACCCACGGCCGAGGTGCCCGTCACCAATATCTACCGCGACGTGATCATACCCGGCGACGAACTTCCCCGCAAGAACTGCGCCTATTCCCCGTGCTGGCGCCGTGAGGCCGGGAGCTACGGCAAGGATGTGCGTGGGCTGAACCGCCTCCACCAGTTTGACAAAGTGGAGATCGTGCGTATAGAGAAGCCTGAGAACAGCTATGCGGCCCTCGAAGAGATGAAAGACCATGTGCAGGGACTTCTTGAGAAGCTGGGTCTTCCCTGGCATATACTGCGACTCTGCGGAGGCGACATGTCGTTTACCTCGGCCATCACCTTCGATTTCGAGGTGTGGAGCGCCGCACAGGAGCGTTGGCTCGAGGTCTCCTCAGTGTCGAACTTCGAGACGTATCAGGCCAACCGCCTGAAATGCCGCTACCGCGACAGCGACAAGAAGATCAAGCTCTGCCACACACTCAACGGCTCAGCCCTGGCCCTGCCGCGTATCGTGGCGGCATTGCTGGAGAACAATCAGACCCCCGAAGGGATCGTTGTGCCCGAATGCCTGCGCAAATACACAGGTTTTGATATAATCGACTGACAACAATCACAGGGCGGCGTTTCCTCTGCGGAGACGCCGCCTACAAAATCTCCCCAAAGTGAGTTATATCAGTAAAGAAGAGAAGAAGGTCCCGATCAATGACCCCACGGGAAAATGGTCGGAACTCTATCTGTTGCCCGAGTGGAAAGACGACTATTGCGATGTCTATACCGTAAAAAAACATGGCAAATGGGTGATGCTCAAGGCACTTAAGCGGGAATACGCCGACAATCCGGAGTATCAGGCCAGGCTTGACAAGGAATTCGATGTGCGCTATAATTTCTGCCATCCCAACATTGTCATGGTCAACGATTTCGAGGAAATCCCCGGTCTGGGCAAAGCCATCATCACCGACGATATCTACGGATATTCCCTGCGGCGCCTGATCGATGAAAAGCGCCTTACGCCTAAGATCGTGCAGCGTCTGCAGACACAGCTTCTGGACGCTATGGAGTATATCCAGGAGAACCATCTCAAACATTACCCCATAACGCCGGAGAGGATTTTCTTCACTGAATATAACGAAAATCTTAAGCTTACCGATATCGGCTTCGATCAAGGCGACGAGATGACCGTAGACGATGCGAGGGCAGACATAGAGAGCTACGGCAAGATCATCAACGAGGTGCTCGACAATCTTCCCGCTTCCCTCCCCAAGCTGAGGAAAATCGCCCGCAAATGTGAGGATTCAAATCATCCCTACCGCACTGTCGCCGATGTGCAGCTGGCCATGGAAAAGCACAATTCCAGTCAGCTGTATGTATTTATCTGTGTATTCATCATCCTGATGGCCACACTCCTTGTGTGGCTGACAACAAATGGCTGAGGAAGCCCTATGCGGCGGAGCCGCTACTATTCACACTCTTATAAGATGATTGAGATCAAGACCATAGAGCCTACAAGGAAAAATCTGAAAATGTTCACGCAGTTTCAGATAGATCTCTATGAAGGCAACGACTGTTATGTGCCTCCTCTGATAAGCGACGATGTCGCCACACTTTCCCCCTCCAAGAACCCTGCTTTCGATTTCTGCGAGGCATGCTATTTCATGGCTTTCCGCGACGGAAAACCGGTGGGGCGTGTGGCCGGAATGATCAACCGCCAGGTGAACGAAAGTCATGGGAAACGGACGGCCCGTTTCGGATTCATCGACTTCGTCGACGACCGCGAAGTGTCGCGCGCGCTGATGGAAGCGGTGGAGACCTGGGCGCGCAACAAGGGTATGGACCGGCTTATCGGTCCGCTCGGATTCACCGACCTCGACCATGAGGGGATGCTCGTGGAGGGATTCGGCGAGCTCTCCACCATGGCAACCATCTACAATTATCCCTACTATCCGGAGCATCTCGAGAGCCTCGGATATAAGAAGGACTCCGACTGGGTGGAGTTCGTGATGGACGTGCCTGACTCCATTCCTGACAAATACAACCGTATAGCCGATATCGTAAAGAAGAAATTCGGACTGAGGGTGCTGAAATACAAGAGCCGCAAGCGCATAAAGGAGGAATACGGGCGTGCTCTTTTCCATCTTATCAACGATGCATACGATGGCCTTTATGAATATTCGCATCTCACGGAGCGTCAGATCGATTACTACATCGACATATATCTCGGACTTCTCAACCTCGACCTTGTCACTCTCGTGGTCGACAAGGAAGACAAACTCGTCGGTGTCGGTATCTCGATGCCCTCGATGAGCCGTGCGCTTCAGAAGAGCCACGGAAAGCTTCTCCCTATGGGATGGTGGCATCTGCTCAAGGGGCTGAAGGGGAAGAACGACCGTGTGGATCTTTTGTTGGTGGCAGTGAAACCTGAATATCAGAACAAGGGGGTCAACGCTCTTCTTTTCCAGGATCTTATACCCTATTACCAGAAATACGGCTTCAAGTGGGCGGAGTCGAATCCGGAGATGGAGACCAACGCCAAGGTGCAGGGGCAATGGGAATATTTCACCAACCGGCAGCACCGCCGGCGCCGTTCCTATTATAAGAATATATGACCTTTGCGGCACGCAAAGCCGGCATGCCGGTGAAGATCCGTAAATAAACTCACGCAGAGTTTTTTGTGAAAGAATATATGGATATGGAAGAGAAGACCGGAGCGGAGAGGATCAACCCGTATGACGACAGGCGTGAGAAGGGGGAGCAAGTGGAGGAGATGTTCGACTCCATAGCCCCGGCGTATGATTTCATGAACACGGCCATGACCTTCGGCCTTCACAGATGGTGGCGCGACAAGGCTCTGACAGGAGCGCTGAAGATGCTTGAGCGTACGCGTCGCGGCATCATCGGCGGGATGGGACGCGGGCTGTCGGTGCTTGATGTGGCCACGGGTACCGGCGATGTGGCTTTCCGTCTGCATTCGCTGTTGCCCGAGGCAAGAATCACCGGTATAGACCTGTCGGGGGGGATGCTCGATGTTGCACGCCGCAAGCTCGGGGCAATGCCGGCCGACGCGCGCGGACTGATATCGTTTGAGAAAGCCGACTGTCTTGAACTGCCTTTCGCTGACGGAGAGTTTGATCTTGTGACGGTGGCCTACGGAGTGCGTAATTTCGAGAATCTGCAGCGCGGCCTGCAGGAGATGCGCAGGGTCATGCGCAAGGGAGGTGTGCTCTGCATAGTTGAACTTTCCTGTCCCACCGGAGCGCTCACCGGACTGGGTTACCGACTTTATACGAAACATATCATCCCCAATGTAGGGCGTATGGTGAGCGGCGACAGCCGTGCCTATACCTATCTGCCGGAGAGCATAGCGGCGGCTCCTCAGCGCGATGCCCTGGCCTCGATCCTGCGTACGGCCGGTTTCGATGCCGCCGGCTGGCGCTCGCTGACATTCGGCACTGTGACCATTTATCTGGCAACGTGCAACAATTAGTAATTGGTAATTAGTGATTGGGTCTGAGAGTATTATTGTCGGGCAGGCCGGACTTTTTTCAATTTCCCAAATTTCTCTTTTTTGAATTTCAATTTTCGGGGCGGTCTTCGATGACGGGCCAGTCGTTTTCCCAACGGATCGGACGAAGGTAGAGTTTGCTCGCGCCGCGGAGTGTCTTGTCGTAGGCATGAGCGCCGAAAATCCACTTTCCGTCGAAATCGTAGACGCAGCAGTGTCCCACGCCGCTATACCGGTCGTTGCCGGTGGCGAGGAGAGAGCCTCCTCCGAGCGCCATATCCTTACCCTCCTTGTCGAGATACGGACCCTGAACGTCGCGGCTTCGGCCCACAACAGTCTTGTAGTCGCTGTCCTTGCCACGGCAGCAGTAGTCGTGACTTGCGAACAGATAATACCATCCATCGCGGAAGATGATGAAAGGGGCTTCGATGGCGTTGTCGTTGGCCTCGCCGCCTCCGTGTTCCACAGTATCGGCTGTCTTCCTGCGAGCTATGGTGACCGGTTCACCTACAGTGGTCTTCATGTCCTTTTCCAGACGCACGAGCTGTATGCCATCCCAGAAAGAGCCGAAGGTCAACCAGGGATTACCCTCACTGTCGATGATCACATTAGGGTCGATGGCGTTCCAGTCGGTCACTCCCGGCACAGAACGCACAACCATACCGAGATCTTCCCAACGGTAGTCGGGCGAAGTTGGGTCGAGAGTCCTGTTGACCGCCACCCCGATTGCCGAGATGTTCTTGCCAAAGGTCGAGCAGCTGTAATACAGATACCATCTGTCGCCCATCTTTATTATATCGGGTGCCCAGGTGTGTCCCTTATATGCGGGGACGATCTTCTGCGCCCATTCCGGGATAGGGTCGAGCGGGGATTTCTCCGGACGCCATGTTTTCATGTCGGCCGATGATATGAGGCCGATACCGAAACCTGTGGAGAAGATATAATATCGACCGTTGTCGAAGGCCATGACCGGATCGTGCATATCGGGATATTCTGCATTGAAGCGGTGACGGTGGGCCGGCACGCTGTCGTTGGCAGTGGTTTCGAAAGCTGTAGAGATGGCCGGGAAGGTCATCAGGGCTATCATGGAGAGGGTGCGGATGAGTCTTTTCATATGTCGGGATGTTGGTTGTCGCAAAGTTACATAATCCTGCTGTGACTGATGGCGTCCGAAGAGTTCATAATACGGACGAAATCGGCTATATGGAGAAAAAACAGTGGATTTTTGAATATTTTGGGTGCACAGATGATGCGAAAGGCGAAAAGGATTGTGCTATGTCATGGAATTTATGTTACTTTGCATGAGCATTCCTAAACATCAGAGAGCCGCCCTCCGGCGGCATTACCTATCTTAAAAGAACTGCCTTGAAATGAGACCTCAAAGACTCATAGCCTGCCTGATAATGATTGTGACGCTTGCCGCCTCCGGAGCGGTGAGGCCACCTACGTCGGTCGATTACTCGATCACGGGGCTGACCATGCGCGAAGGTTTGTCGCATAATTTCGTGGAGGATCTTTTTCTTGACTCACGCGGATTCATATGGATCGCCACGTCGGGTTCTCTGGCACGCTACGATGGTTATGAGTTTGTGAATTTCACGCCCAACACTGCGGGACGCAGTATAAAAAGTGTGTTTGTCAGGAAAGTCGCCGAAGACCGTTTCGGAAGGTTGTGGGTAGCGAGCGACGGAGGTCTCGATGTAATAGATCTTGAGAACCTTGAGGTGATCGCGCCCGCAGACCGCACGGGACAATACGGACGGCTTGAGAAGATTCCTTCCGGCTACGTGTCGGTCTCTGCGGACGGGACGCTCTGGCTCCGCAACCAGAATGAGATCGTGGCTGTGGAGTTTGACGTGGAGGGTTGCGTGGCCCGGATCTCGCGTATGCCCCATAATTCGAAATCCGTCTTCATCAACGGAGCAGTCAAGGCCGTCGACGGGGAGACGGGGGCGGTATGGGGAAGCATAGGTGGTTCGATATGCCGGATCTATCGCGACAAAGGGCATCTGCGTGCCGTGCCGGTGTCGACGGATCTGTCGCTCGACAGCGATGTGCATGTGTCGGATTTCATCGCCATAGATGACTGTGTGTGGATATCGACCGATGTAGGTCTTTTCCGCTACGACCGCCGTGGAGACTACGTGAGGGCCTATCATTCCGTGCCGGGGCTGGAGGGGACATTGTCGCAAAATTTCATCACCGGACTCATAGAAAGCCCCACAGGCGACCTGATAGCCTCATCTCTCAACGGCATGAATCTCTACGATCCACACAGCGACAGCTTTCATCCCTTCACGCTCAATGATATAAGCCGGGTGCCCCACGGGCTGAACAGTAATTTCGTGAACTGTATGCTCAAGGTCGGCAACACCCTGTGGGTGGGCACAGAAGGTTGCGGCGTAGGGATAATCCATCCGAAACGTATCTTCGCCACGACCTTACGCCATGATCCGGCCGATGTGACATCGATATCTCCCAATCCTGTCAATGCCATCTACGAGGATAGCGAGGGGACGCTTTGGGTGGGCACGGTTGAGGGAGGCCTCAACCGTGCGGCGGCTGACAGAAGCATGGGTTTCGAACATTTCCGCACTCCTGTCATCTCGCATAACTCAGTGAGCGCCATCACCGCCGACCGAAGCGGTCATCTCTGGGTCGGGACCTGGGGAGGAGGCCTCAATATAGTTGACAGGGCTAATCCGGGAGCGCCCGCTAAAGTGATACGCATAACTGATGATGGCGCACACAAGTTCGATTATGTGGGGACTCTTGTTTATGATCCATATAACAATGCCGTGTGGATAGGGGCAAACATGGGAATATACATGTATGACATAGCCAGCGGAGAGGTCAGGGTGCCTTTCTCCGGTGCTGCCGATGCCCGTGGCAGTGTGTGTGCGGTGATTTCCGGAGAGGGGAAACTATGGATGGGAGGTCTCGATGGCCTTTACGCCATCGACCTGCGTCGCCACAATGGCACGCAGTTCAAGGCGGAGCGCTTCCAGTATAAGCTCGACAAGCCAGAGTCGCAGTCTACGGAGAAGGTCACCACGCTTGCCATCACTCACGACGGGACGCTCTGGGTCGGGACAAACGGAAACGGAGTATACCGGCATTTTATGAGGGGGGGCATAAATTGTTTTAAAAATATAAGCACAGCCGACGGACTGCCCAACGACGTGGCCCACGGCATTGCCGAAGATCCGCACGGGAATGTGTGGGTGTCGACCTATCATGGCCTGGCGTGTATGCGCAAGGACGGGGAGATTGTCAACTATGGCTGTGACAACGGTCTTGATACTGAGCAGTTTTATTGGAACGCCTCTCTGCGTCTAGCCAACGGAGATCTTCTGTTCGGGAGCATCGACGGGTTGCTCGTGGTGAAAGGCATAGCCCCCGACGGGGGCGTTGGCGGGGGGAACACGGTGCTGACCTATCTGACTTCAGAGAGCGGGAAGCATTATAATCCCACCGACGACCAGCGACGCATTCCGGAGGATGAGAAATCGTTTGAGGTGGCGTTTTCCTCGCTCGACTTCATCGGAGGAGGACAAGGCCGGTTCTACTACCGCATGGTGGGTTTCGACGACAACTGGCGGGAACTTCCCGCAGGACGCAACAGTGTGACTTACACGAACCTCTCACCCGGCGACTATTCGCTTGAGGTGAAATATGTAGATGGCGGACAGTCGCTTAACAGCGCTCCGGTGGCATCGTTCGGAATCGAGATAGTGCCGAATTTCTATAAGCGATGGTGGTTTCTGCTACTTGTGGGGGTGGCTGTCCTGGCATTGGTGTGGGGGATATACCGCTGGCGTGTGGGCGACCTCACGAGGCAGCGCAACCAGCTGCGCCATGCCGTGGACGACGGCGTGAAGGAGATAAGGGAGCAGAAAAACCTAATAGAGGAACATGCCCGTGAGTTATGGCGGCAGAATGAGGAGCTCAAGCACCGCAACATTCAGATAAGCGAACAGAAGTCGCAGCTCGCCGAGATGAACCGCAGAGTGCAAAAAATGACCGTTGACCGCATATCGTTCTTCACCAACATAACCCATGAGTTCCGCACTCCCATCACACTGATAATAGGCCCCATAGAGAGAGCGTTGAAGCTTAGCACCAATCCCAAGGTGATAGAGCAGCTCAACTTCGTGGAGCGCAATTCGAAATATCTCCTATCCCTTATCAACCAGCTTATGGATTTCCGTAAAGTGGAGGCCGGAAAGATAGAGATATTGCCCACACGTTCTGATTTCGTGCGGTTTGTCGACGAACTGATACCACCTTTCCGCGCGTATGCGGAAGACCGCGACATAGAGATCCGCACTGTGTATCATCTTTCCAGCCGCGAATTCTCCTACGACCAGGAAGCGATCCGCAAAGTGCTCACCAACCTTATAGGTAATGCCATAAAATTCACTCCCGACCACGGGTGCGTGACGCTCTATGCCGCGCTGTTCCGCTCGTCGAGGTGCACATATCCTAACACACTATATCTGAGCGTCAGCGACACCGGCAACGGTATTCCCGAGGAGGATATCGACAAGGTGTTCGACCGTTTCTATCAGGGCAAGAGCCAGATAAAGTATCCTCTGATAGGGGCGTCAGACAGCGGCATAGGGCTTTATCTGTGCCGTAAGGTAATGGAAGTGTATGGGGGGAGCATAACCGTGCGCAACAACCGGGGAGCGGGCTGCACGTTCCGCGTGCTTGTGGGCGTCCCCGATGAGGATATGCCGCAGGCTCCATGCGGCGAGCCGGGGGCTCTCTCGGCGTCGCCCGAGGTGGAGGCTCCACGTCTACCCGACGGCACCAGGCTCACGGTGCTTGTGGTGGAGGACAACAGCGACATGAGGGCCTTCGTACGTTCTATCCTCTCCGACTATTACGATGTGGTGGAGGCCGGCGGGGGTGAGGAGGCCATGAGGATATTGCTCTCGCGTCCCATCGACTTCATCATCTCCGACCTCATGATGCCCGGGATGGACGGCATAGAGCTCTCGCGTCAGGTAAAGGAGAACTTCGCCATCTCCCATATCCCGTTTCTCATGCTGACAGCCAAGACCGCCAACGAGGCGCGCTTGGAGAGCTATCGCTCGGGTGTGGACGAATATCTTCAGAAACCTTTCGACGAGGAGATACTGCTTGTGAGGATAAAGAACATACTTGACAACAAGCGCCGCTACCAGCGGATGTTTTCCGCGGAAATGAAGACAGACGCTCTCAACATGCAGGAGGAGAGCGGCGACAAGAAATTTGTCGACAAGGTGCTTGAGGTGATGCGCGACAACTACAAGAACTCCTATTTTGAAGTGGGTGATTTCGCGGAGGCGCTCGGAGTGAGCCGGAGCCTTCTCAACAAGAAACTGTCGAGCCTGCTCGGAGAGACTCCCAATCAGTTCATACGCACATACCGTCTGAAAGTGGCTCACGAGCTATTGGTGAAGAACCGCACGAGCCGCCTCATGAACATATCGGAGATAGCTTTTGAGGTTGGATTCAACGACAGCAAGTATTTCACGCGTTGCTTCACCAAGCAGTATGGAGTGAGTCCCAGCTCCATTCTCCGCGAAGACATCTGACGGCTCCGAGGCATTCATGAAGTGTCCCGGAAGGTGGATGAATATGATAAAACGGGATATGAAACAGTGTTTTTCCCGGAAATCGATACAATTATTTCAGAAACGTTAACCTTTATATGATTTATCCACTACTCATGCATAAATGTCCACCGCTATGAGTGAACGAAAAATTAATTTTGCACCGGTATAACCATCCGTGTATACTGCCTGCGTATGATGTCGGCCGGAAGTACGGCCGACATTTCGTGACTGACCTTTAAGAAAATAATAATACCTCATAAAAACTAACCTGTATCAATATGAAGACTGAAAAATGGATGCCTACGGCAGCCTTTGCAGCTCTGCTGACGATCACAGCCGCATGCGACGACTGGGGAAAGCAGGATCCACCTGCCGGCAACCAGGTCGTGCCGACGCTTGAGAATGTGGCCACCTATGATTTCGAGGCGGAGGAGGGGCTCGACCCGACATGGCAACTCATCGCCAATCCCGGAGGGAACGCTCCCCGCATAATAGAGGACGACACCGAGATGAAGGGTGGAAAAGTTCTGGAGATAAACGGCGGCTACGCATCTCTCCCCAACCCGTTGAACAATGTGGTGTGTCAGGAAGCCGTATCCCTGACATTCTGGCTTTATCAGGCGGCTCCGGCAGAGCCTGCGGAGGGTGAGGAGCCCCAGGAGCAGGACCTGACGTCGCCGATCGTGTCGTTTGTCAACGAGACGGGCAACGGCACCTTCCATATCAACGCCAACGGCGGAATGGTTTATGATGCCGCCGACGGCGAATGGATCGAGAACGATCCCGCAGAAGCCAAGACCGGATATCTCAAGCCCGGCGAATGGCATTATGTGGCAGTGATGATAGACAAAGACGGATATGACTGGTGGGTTGACGGCGACCGCAAGGTCAGCAAGCCGGTTGTCGGCTTCGACTGCTCGAAGATCGTTAGTCTGGCCAACAATGTCAAGACCATGACAGTGGGAGGATCCGAGACATCAAGCCGCATGTTGGTCGATGACCTCAAGGTGTATCGCAACCGTATCACCGCCAAAGAGACGGCACGTCCGAACATCGGCGGAGGCGGCGGATTTGACTATTTCAAGTTTGATTATTTCACGGAAGACCCGATCTTCACGGTCGGATCGTCAGACTGCAGTACGGGATGGTGGACAAGCTTCTCCAATTATTACAGGATACCGGCCAACACCACGATGCAGTTTAATCTCATCAATCATACATCGGGTGGCGGGAACTGGAATAACTGGAATATCTGCCTGAGCACCGATGCTGACAGAGGTGCTCCCGGATATGCCGAATATGTCGTGCTCCGCAGCGACCTCTACGGCTGGGGCGATTCCTACGGCACTGGCACCTGGGAATCGGAAGGCTATGGCAACTGGGATCAGTTCCGTGTCGATATGGAGGGTGCGCATGTCAGGATAACAGTGACGCGTACGGGAAGCTCCGTTGTGGTTGATGCCGTAGCCACGGCTGTCAACGGCACAGTCTACCACGAGAAATTCACTACCGACACCGGCAATGCCGACGATGTGATGAGGGCTTTCTTCATCTGCGACGGTTCCTATCTTGAATTCCAGAAAGATAAGTGTATGGTGACCTGGCCGGTGGATGTGGCCACACCGAATGTGGGCGCGAGTGACAACACCTCGGCCTGGTGGACCACCTTCTCAGATTATTTCACCATTCAGCCCAACTATTCGCTGCATCTGGGATTCACCAACCACACATCGGGAGGTGGCAACTGGAACAACTGGAACCTTTGCGTGTCGACCGAGGCCGAGCGCGGAGAGGGCGGATATGAGGAATATTTCGTGATCCGCAGTGACCTCTATGGCTGGGGCGGCGCATACAACGGCGACAACTGGAGCAATACGGGCTACGGCGACTGGGATCAGTTCCGTATAGATATGGAGGGCGCCTACGTCGACCTCAACATAGCCCGGTCGGGAGCGACAGTCAATGTGACGGCCGACGCCGCCTGCGTTTCCGGCAACAGATATGTCGAGAATTTCCATGCAGAGTGTGGCAACGGCGATCAGAACATAAATGCCTTCCTTATCATGGACGGCTCGCACGTCAACCTGAATACCAGCGACTGCTACCTGTATATTCCGGTATATAAATGAAATTGACTTAAAATCTAATCAGACATCATAATGAACAGCAAAAGCATAACAGCAGAAGGACGGCGGAGCACAGCGCTCCGTCTCCTCCTCCCGCTTCTCTTTCTGGCTTTCGCGGCCTATCCCGCCGCGGCCCAGATTGTAAGGGGTGTCGTGACAGATCCGTCGGGCGAAGGCCTGATCGGTGCTACTGTCCTCGAGAAGGGATCAACCAACGGCACCGCCACGGATGTCGACGGTGCCTTCCAGCTCAACCTCAAAGATGCGAAGAAAGCCATTCTGGTGGTCTCCTATGTAGGCTATACCACGGAGGAGATCCCCGTGAAAGGACAGACCGACCTCAAGATAATCCTCACGGAGGAGAGCGAGGTGCTCACCGACCTCGTGGTGGTGGGCTACGGACAGCAGAAGAAGGAATCGGTGGTGGGAGCCATCTCGCAGGTAAACTCCGGCGACCTTCTCGAGACCCCATCTGCCAACCTCTCGCAGGCCATTACCGGCAAGATACCCGGAGTGATAACCTCACAGACCTCGGGCGCGCCGGGTGCCGACGACGCTTCGATCTACATCCGCGGCCGCGCCACATTCGCAGGTGACGCCCAGCCTCTGATCCTTGTGGACGGCATAGAGCGCTCCTTCTCTCAGATCGCCCCTGACGACATCGAGACAATCTCGGTGCTCAAGGATGCCTCGGCCACGGCGGTCTACGGTGTGCGCGGCGCCAACGGCGTGATGCTCATCACCACCAAGCGCGGAAAGGAGCAGAAACCTGTGGTCAGCCTCACAGCCTCCTGGCAGTGGCAGACCCCTACCCGCAAGAACACCTATCTCGACTCCTATCAGTCGGTGTCGCTTCTGGAGGAGGCCCTGGCCAACGACGGGCTGCCGTCGCAGTATTCCACATCCGATCTGGAGATGTACCGCCGTTCTGTGGCCGGAGAACTGTCGGGAGTGGACGCTCTCCTCTATCCGAATGTAGACTGGTATGACGAGATCCTGCGCTCTTCCGCTCCCTCGCAACGTTACAACGCAAGTGTGCGCGGCGGCACGAAACGCATGCGCTATTACGCCTCGCTCGAATACTACGACCAGGAGTCGCTCTTCAAGAACCTCTCGAACGACAAATACGGCAACTCCTCATCGCTCAACTACAAACGCTATGGTTTCCGTGCCAACGCGGATTTCTTCCTGACCAAAGACCTGCAGCTGTCGGTCAACTTCGGCACCCGTTTCGAAGAGCGCCGCGGCCCGAACTCCGACGAGCGCGACGACGGCTCTTACAGCAATGTCTTCTATCAGCTCAACCACACTCCGAGCTGGCTTTTCCCGATAGCCTACACAGTGAAAGACGGGGAATCGGAAAAGAAGCTTTACGGCGGTTCGTCGCAGTATCAGGGGAATGTGTACGCCACTCTTGCCGACGGAGGATACTACAAGGCCACCAACACCGTCAACGAGACCAACTTCATCGCAGACTATAAGATGGACTGGCTCACCCCGGGCCTCTCGGCCCGCGCCATGATGAGCTTCGACTATGAGAGCTACCACCGTACGCTCTATTCGAAGAATTTCGCCACCTACGAGCTCAACGACCGCGACAACTACGAGAGCATCGAGGCCTACAACCGTTTCAACAAAGACACCCAGCTTACAAACAGCCGCAGCAGCTTCTCGCTCTACAAGCTCTACATGGAGGCACAGCTCAACTACAGCCGCACCTTCAACGATGTGCACGACGTGACAGCCATGGTACTCTATATGCAGAACGACCTGCGCCGCAATTCAGAGCTCGCTCGCCGCTACCAGGGTGTGGTGGGACGTATCACTTACGCCTACGACAACCGCTATCTGTTTGAGTTCAACGCCGGATATAATGGCTCCGAGAACTTTGCCAAAGGGCGCCGTTTCGGTTTCTTCCCCGCCTTCTCAGCCGGCTGGCGCATTTCTCAAGAGGAATTCATGCAGCCTTATGCCGGTTGGCTCAGCAATCTTAAGCTCCGTGGCAGCTACGGACAGGTCGGCAACGACGTCTATCAGGTGAACGGCGTGCAGCAGCGATTCCTATATGAGCAGAAATGGAGCCAGATATCAAACGACTACTATTTCGGGACAACCGGGGTGACAGGCATATTCGAGGAGCAGTATCCCAACTACGGGGTAACCTGGGAGCGTGCCCACAAGTATAACGTCGGCCTTGAGTTCGGATTCCTCAATAACAGCCTCTCCGGCAACATCGACTTCTTCTGGGAAAAACGCAACAACATCCTCACGCAATTCCTGACACGTCCACTCTGGTTTGGCGTGACCTCCGCCGCCGGTAACCTCGGCAAGACAGAGAACAAAGGCTTCGAAGTTGAGCTCCACTACAGCAATAATATAGGAGACTTCAAATACAACATCGGAGGCACATACTCCCATGCGAAAAACAAGATCACCGAGATGGACGAGCCTGCGGGGAAGACAGACTACCGCAAGCGCACGGGCCATGTCATCAACCAGTATTTCGGTCTTCTCTGCGACGGCTTCGTGACTCAGGCCGATATTGACGGAGGCAATCTCCCTGTGTCGACCTTCGGCACCGTCAAGGCCGGCGACCTGAAATACCGCGACATGAACGGCGACGGGTTTATCGATGACCGCGACGAGACCTTCATAGGATATTCCGACATACCGGAGAATACCTACGCGATCACCCTCGGCGGTGAATGGAAAGGGATCGGGCTCAGCGTAATGTTCCAGGGTGTGGACCATGTGAGCCGCTACTATGATGCCGAGGCCATGTATGCCTTCGTCAACGGCGGCAAGGTGAAGGAACATCATCTGGGACGCTGGAATCCGGCGGTATCAGAGGCTGAGAACCTGGCCAACGCCACTTATCCTCTTCTCCACTATGACAGCTACGGCAACCACAACCAGCGTGTCAACTCATTCTTCCTCAAAGACGGTTCCTTCTTCCGCCTGAAGAATGTGGAGGTTTCGTATATGCTTCCTGAAAAATGGATCAAGCATGTGGGAATGAGCCAGTGCCGATTGTTCTTCAACGCCAACAACCTCATCACCTGGGATCATCTCGACAACCTTACCGATCCCGAGAGCAACGGCTCCAACCGTTATCCCATCTGCCGCACTATGAACGTCGGCGTCAACATCCAATTCTAATCTCCGGAAAGCAATGAAAAAAATAACAAAAACACTATTGTGGACCGCAGTCGTTGGCGGGGCATCCGTTCTTGGGTCCTGCAGCGACTTCCTCGACAAGCAGCCGTCGAACGAGCTCACCGAAGAGAAGACATTCGCCGACTGGAATCTGTTCGAGCAGTTCCATTACGATACATACAACTTCCTGCGCCACGGCGCCCTCCGAATAAGCAACTCCTGGCTTGACGCCTCGACCGATCTCGCGGAGACGTCATATTCCGACGCCGGCACCCGCACCACTTTCAACATAGGCAATTACTACGGTGGTGGCGGCTCGTCGGAATTCATCGACACGTGGGAGAGCCGATACCGCGGCATCCGCAAGTGCAACAAGGTGCTTGAGAAGATCAATTCCGTGCCCCGCAATCCGCGCAACTCGGAGGAGGATCATGCCGCCCTTGTGAAGATATTCACCGCCGAGGCCCGCTTCTTCCGCGCCTATTTCTACTGGGAGATGTTTCTGCGTTACGGTCCTGTGCCCATCATCGACGAGGTGCTTGATCCGTCGGACGATATGATCACCCCTTATACCAAGCGTCCCACAGTCAAGGAATATGTGGTAGACTTTATCCTCAAGGAGCTGAGCGAGTGTGAGCCCGACCTGCTCGACAAGGCGACGGCATGGGATTCGTCGCGCGCGGGCCGTGTGTCGCAGCCGGCCGCGTGTGCGCTGATATCGCGCATCAAACTCTATATGGCTTCGCCACGCTATGCCGCCGAGAGCGGTATCACCTGGCAGGATGCCGCCGATGCCGCCAAAGACTTCATCGACCGCTATGGCAATGACTTCGGACTCTTCTCCCAGGAGAATCATGCCGCCGACGAGAACTACGGCAACGCCGTGCTCTTCACCACCTACACAGGCAACAACAACGAGACCATATTCTTCCGCAACGACAACGCCATAGGCTGGGACGGCATCTCGCGCGACACCCCGGTGGGCGAGGGAGGCAGCGGCGGCAACTGCCCGTCGCAGAATCTCGTCGACATGTATGACATGGCCGACGGTTCATCGCCATTCGCCGCTTATGATGTCACGGGCGCTCCCGTCTACGGCAACTCGCTGACCCCTGCGGTCAACACTGAGAGCGGATATTCCGACGCCTCGATGTGGGAGAACCGTGATCCCCGTCTGAAAGCCACCGTGCTTTATCAGGGCACTCCCTGGGGCACCATCCGCGACAACAGCACCATCGACGTGCGCCCCGGCATGGCCGACAACCCAACGGGCAACGCCAACGCGACTCCGACGGGCTACTATATGCGCAAGTATATCCCGGCCACTATCCTGAGTTCCAACCACGGCGGCACGGCCTACCGCAACTGGACTATAATCCGCTATGCCGAGATCCTGATGAACTATGCCGAGGCGATGAACGAGCTCAACGGCCCCTGCCAGGAAGTGTATGACATGCTCGACGCCGTGCGCCATCGCGCGGGAATCACCGGCGATGTGGCCGACCGTGCTGATCTGACCGGCAAGGATGCCATGCGCAACTTTATACATAAGGAGCGCACCGTGGAGTTCGCCTTCGAGGAGCACCGCTCCTGGGACGTGCGTCGCTGGAACGTGGCAGCCGAGGCTCTCGGGCGCCCGATCTACGGCATAAACGTGGCCATGGATGGCTCCGTGACCCGCAAGATCGCCCAGCAGCGTGTGTTCGAGCAGAGAATGTATCTCTACCCCATACCCGAGACCGAGGTCTGGAAGACGGGCATCGAGAACAATCCGGGATGGTAATCCATAAAATCTTTTGACAGAAAAATTCGAACAATATGAACAACATCATAGAATATATCACAAGAAAGGGGAGGCTCGCCCTGACAGCGGCCCTGGCTCTCGGATGCTCCATGGCGGTGTATGCCGACAAGACAGGCAATGTGCTGAAGGGTAAGGTTGTAGATCCCGACGGCAAGCCGATACCGGGAGCCGTGGTCAACCTTGCCGAACAGAGCAAGCTTGTCTTCACCGATGAAGACGGCAATTTCTCGATCTCCGACGCCAACTATGACGATGAGGTCAATGCCAACTGCGTGGGCTATCTCACCACTATTCTTCCTGTGGAGGATTTCCGCACCCCCATCACGATCGTGCTTCAGCCGGACAATGATCCATACGGGCATCTGGCCCCCGTGGCCTTCGACACCCAGAAGAAGAAGTTCCTGACCGACTCACGGTCTGTGGTGACCGGCGAGGAGCTCCAGAGATACCCCGTGACCGTGCTCCAGAACGCTTTCAACTCTCTGCTTCCCGGAGTGCAGACATATGAATGGTCGTCGGAGCCGGGATGGACAGAGACCCAGATGTATGTGCGCGGCATCCGCACCATGAACACCTCGGCCCGTAACCCTCTCATCATCGTCGATAACGTGGAGCGCGACCTCTCCTTCCTCGACGCTTTCCCAATCGAGACGGTGACAGTGCTCAAGGACGCGGCCGCCACGGCGCTCTACGGCATGCGCGGAGCAAACGGCGTGATTCTTGTCACAACGAAGCGCGGACAGGCCGGAAAGACCCATATCAACTTCACTCAGGAGGTTGGCTTCCAGACCCTCTCCAACAAGATCGAGACCCAGAATTCCTACAATATGGCGCTCACCCGCAACCAGGTGCGCTATCTGTCGGGGATGGAGCCGATGTATTCCGCTGAGCAGATCGAGAAATACCGCCGGGTATCGGCGGGAGAAACTCTCGACGGGATGGACCGCTACCGCTACTTCAACACCAACTGGTTTGACCAGCTCTACCGCGAGACAGCCCCTGTGCTCAAGACCAATCTCCAGATCTCCGGCGGCAACAACCGCGCGCGCTACTACGTGTCGTTCTCCTATCTTCGTCAGGAGGGCATGTGGAATTCCGACTGGACCAACATGATGGACCGCTATTCAACCCAGCATATCCTCAACCGCTGGAATCTCCGCTCCAACCTCGACATCAATGTCAACAAGTATCTGCGGGTTGGTCTTGACCTTGGCGGACGTATCGACAACATCAATCAGCCGACATCGTCGGTGTTCGACCTCACAACTTTCGGTGCCGTGGAGGCCAATCCTATGGAACCTGTCTTCACACCGACCGGAGAGATATACTCCTCGACGTCGGCCCGTAACCCGGCGCGAATACTCGGATCGTCGGGCCAGGAGCGCAACCGCCGCCGCAGCCTCTACTCCACGGCAGAGGTGAACGGATATCTTGATCCCATCACAAAAGGCCTGGAAGCCAATCTTGTGATAAGTTTCGACGGTTTCGACGTGCATGAATCGACCCAGACCAACAGCATCAACACATATTCCTACGACTATATGAATATGGACGTGCAGAGGGTGGAGGATTTCAAGCTCAGCCAGACTACCCAGTATTCCGAGCTTACCAATCCTTCAAGCAACGAGCGTGCCAACTCATGGACACTCAATGCCCGTTTCGGATTCAAATATAACCGCGACTTCGGCAAGCATCATGTGAATGCCAACGCCTTCATCCGCTCCTATCAGCAGCGATTGAACGTGAGAGAGGCCAATGCCGACAACACCATGTATTCTTCCGACCGTTTCCTGTCGTATAACCTGGCGGCAACTTACGGCTTCGACAACCGCTATATACTTTCGGGAAATATCTCCCGCATGGGTAATGACAACTTCGATCCCGACCATCGCTGGGGCACGTTCTGGGGAGTGTCGGGCGCATGGGTTGCCTCAGAGGAGAGTTTCTTGCGCGGCACGGCCGTCAACCTTCTGAAGCTACGCGCGTCTTATGGTACAGCCGGACAGAGTGACACCGGCGCCGGACGTTATCCCTATCAGTCGATTTTCTCACAGCAGAACGGCTATGGATTCGGCCATAACGCCACGTGGGTGCCGGGATACGCTGAGAGCGTGGCCGGAAATCCCAACAGCCGCTGGGAGGTGTCGAAGATGGTTAATCTCGGCATTGACTGGGATTTCTGGGGACGCAAGCTATACGGATCGGCCGATATCTTCAAGGAATGGCGTTCCGACATACTCGTGACGCGTTCCACTATTCCTGACATGATCGGCATCAGCTATGCGAAAGACTCCTATGGAAAAGTAGAGAGCCGCGGTTATGAGATTGTGCTCGGGCATGCCAACCGTATAGGCAAGGTAGGGTATTCAATCGAGGGACAGCTCTCGTGGAATACCAACAAGATCACAGAGATGGACGAGACGGAGCCTCTCGTGCCCTGGCAGCGCAAGACCGGCAAGCGTATTTTCGAGGGAACTTCGGTGCAGGCCCTTTACGAACGTCCTTTCGACGGCACGATCGGCGGCTGGAATCAGTATCAATTTGTGGAATGGGCTTCCGATCCCGACCGCATAGCGACAAGTCAGGCCGACGCTATAGCCCATCCTGAGAAGTATCCCTACAACTCGGCATCGGCAGGCAACCAGCAACTTGGCACGGCGGTATTCAAGGATCTCAATGGCGACCGCCTCATCGACGAGCGCGACATGGCTCCGATAGGCTATACAATCATGCCTGAGCTCACGCCTTCGTTCGCAGTCAACGTGAACTATGCAGGCTTCGACCTTCGCGCCGTGATAACGGGCTATCTCAACCGTAGTGTCTTCGTGTCGCCGGCCGCCACCTATTCAGGATGGTCGAACATGGGCACACACGAGGTGACCAAGATGTGGGGCTATTACACCGACGATCCTAACGATCCGCGCAACATCAACGCGAAGTATCCGCGACCCGTCTACGGCGGTTTCAACAATATCGACTCCAACCGCGACACCAAGACGTACCAGAACGACATATGGATCATGAACGGCGACTACTGGAGCCTCCGCAACATCGAGTTCGGATATTCCTTGCCAGCCAAGCTGATCTCGAAAATCCACATGAGCCAGTGCCGCTTCTATTTCAGCGCATACAACATCTGCAACTGGAGTCATCTCCCGAAGGGAATGGATCCCGAGAAGCCTATGTCGTATTGCTGGTGGTATCCGAAGACCCGCATCTTCAATTTCGGTCTTCATGTAGAATTCTAATAAAGGTTAAAGTTTAGAGGTTAAAGGTTAAAGGTTAAAGGGTTTAGAGTTTAGGGTTTAGGGTTTAGGTATTTAGGGTTTTGAGATTTCTGTTTAATTCTTGGATCTCAATCATCGACCATAAATCCTCATTCCCTCACTCTCCTCCCTCCTCCCTCAACCCTCAACCATAAACTCTCAACCCTCAACCATAAACCATAAACTCTCAACCTTCAGCTCTAAACTCTCAAACCTCACTCATATAATTAAATAAGATCATGAAATCCAGAATATTACCGATAGTGGCAGGCGTGGCGCTCCTCTTGGGAGGCGCCTCCTGCAACGACTATCTCGATAAAGAGGTCGACCTCACCCAGCAGGCGGAGAATGTATTCGGCGACTATGATATGACGCGCGGATTCCTCGCCCATCTCTATGAGTCGCTGCCCGACGCTTTCGCCCCCTACAACTCGGGTGACCTTCAGAACGGCTCACGCGACAATATGACCGACAATTCCATATCATATTGGAGCGGCCATTACTATCACTCGGTGGTGAACGACGGTTTCACGGCCAACAACCATTTCTATTCCACCTACTATTGGAACCGCAACTATCCGGCGATACGCGGCTGCAACCAGTTTCTTCTCAATGCCAGAGCCAGCGTGATAGGCAATGCCGAGAAGCAGGGTGATGACAACCGCCTATACGACCGTTGGATAGCGGAGGCACGTGTGCTCCGGGCCATCTTCCATTTCGACCTGGCTCAGTGGTTTGGCGATATCCCTATCGTGGGGGATGACGAGAATGGCACCCCTATTATCCTCACTCCTTCATCAACACTGCCGGGACGCACGCCGTGTGCCGATGCCCTGAAATGGGTGGCGGATGAGTGCGACAAATATAAGGATGATCTTCCATTCCGTTACGCTAACGAGGAGGAGAACTGGGGGCGTGTGAACGGGGCCGCGGCCTATGCCCTGAAAGCCCGGGCATTGCTCTATCGCGCATCCCCGCTTCACAATCCCGCCAACAACCAGAGCTGGTGGGAAGAGGCTGCGAGGGCCTGTCAGGATTTCTTCACAAAGAATGCGCAACAGAACGATCCCTACCGTCTGTACCGCACTGCCGACGATGATCCGCAACAGAATTATTATCAATGCTTCGTGTCGAATCCGGTGCTCAATAATGAGTATATCCTCAGCCGTTCGGTGTGGACCACACGAGTGATCGAGGAGTGTCTCGCTCCTGTAGGTTTCCAGGGCAACGCGAGCTCTTATTCTCGCACCAATCCCACACAGAACCTTGTTGACTCGTATGAGACCATCAACGGTCTTCCTATTGACAAGGATCCCTCCTACGATCCGCAGAATCCATACGCCAACCGCGATCCCCGTCTGGAGCAGACCATCTTCCACCACGGCACAGTGTGGGGCGACCGTCTCAACAACGAGGAGCGCACGATAGATGTGACATTTGGAGAAGGTGTTGATTTCCAGAGCCTGCACGGAGGCACCATGACGGGCTACTACACGAAGAAGTTTGTCAACAACATGTCGTGGGACAAACCATCCAACTACCGTCATGCCTGCCCGATATTCCGCTACGGCGAGATGCTTCTCAACGCTGCCGAGGCCCTTAACGAATGCGGACGCACCAACGAGGCATACACCTATATCAACGAGCTGCGTTCACGCGTGGGGATGCCCCCCTACAGCGGCATGGATCAGGCCACTCTGCGCGAGCGTATACGCAACGAGCGCCGCATCGAACTCTGTTTCGAAGACCACCGTTTCTTCGACGAGCGCCGTTGGAAACTCTTCGAGGGAAAGACCCCCTCGTCGGAGCTTAACGAACCCTACTACAGGCAGGTATACAATCTTTACGGAGTGACCGTGCATCCCGCTCAGAGGGAAGTGTTTGTCTACGGGCCTGCGAGCACGTATCCGACGCGAGTGTTCAACGCTCCGAAAAACTATTTCATACCCATTCCTTATTCCGAGACGGTCAAGGCACATCTGCCTCAGACTCCAGGATGGGAACTTTAATAAAAAGAGAGCAAAATGAATATCAGAATATATCTATCGTCAGCGTTCGCCGCAGGTCTCCTTCTCACGGGAGCCTGCAGCGATGACAACGAAATCGTATATCCCGAAGGGCAGGGAATAGTGATCGAGACCCCGGTAGTCGCTGAGTCAGGAAGCACCTACGCCACCCTGGCCAGTCTTTTCCACATGAAGGGAGATGCGCACTACACGAAAGCAGGCTATGTGGTCTCGACCGATCCGAACCCTACCATCTATGGCAGCGTGTATGACGCCACCGTGTCGGGCGACACCATCAAGGTGACTCTTTCGGATCTCGCACCGAGCCGGGAATATCATATCCGGGCGTTCATGAACGAGTATAAAGGTGGAGTCATATATTCGGAAGATGTGGTGATCACTACTTCCGAAGGGACCATGGAGGAGGAGCTTGCCCATTACCGGGGACCGAAATATCCCGACTACTATGTGGATATCGCAGGCTGGGGCAACCGCGGGCAATGGAACCTCGCCAATGTGCACGATCCCTCCGTGGTGAAGGCCTCCGATGGCTACTACTATATGTATCAGACAGATGCCTCCTATGGCAATGCCCACACAGAGGGTGGACATTTCCACGGGCGCCGCTCGAAAGATCTTGTCAATTGGGAATATCTCGGGGGGACGATGAAGTCTCTTCCCGACTGGGTAGTGCCTCAGCTTAACGAGATACGCAGGAGCATGGGCCTGGCAGAGGCTGCTCCCGATGAGAACGCCTTCGGCTATTGGGCTCCGAGTGTGGTGAAAGTCAATGACAGCCTCTATCGCATGTATTATTCCATAGTGGTGCCGGGTCTTATCGACGGCGACGGGAGCTGGGGAGAGCGTGCGTTCATAGGCATGATGGAGACCACGGACCCTGCCGACAACGACAGCTGGACTGACAAAGGTTATGTCATAACCAATGCCTCCGACCGCGGACTGGATTTTCATGTGCCGGCCAACGACTGGGGGAATTGCTACTACAAATTCAATGCCATCGACCCGTCGGTGATTATCACCGACAGCGGCGAACACTGGATGATTTATGGCTCATGGCATTCGGGCATCGCTGCCGTGAAGCTTGACGCCGGCACAGGCAAACCGGCCGCGACGCTGGGCGCTCCTTTCGGCACCGACGCCGAGATAGCTCCTTATGGCAAGCTGATAGCCACACGCCAGGCAGGCAACCGCTGGCAGGGATCCGAGGGACCGGAAGTGGTCTACCACAACGGGTATTTCTATCTGTTCCTTGCGTATGACGGACTGGATATTCCCTATAACACCCGGGTGGTGCGTTCGCGGAATATAGATGGCCCGTATCTTGACATCAACGGTGTGGACGTTACGGCCAACGGCGGCGACGCTCTCCCCGTGGTGACACATCCCTATAAGTTCAACAATTCCCCCGGATGGGTAGGATTCTCCCACTGCACGGTGTTTGACGACGGCGAGGGCAACTGGTATTATGCCTCGCAGGCCCGTTTCCCTGCCGGCATCAACGGTAATGACGCAAGCAATGCCCTCATGATGGGTCATGTGCGCTCAATAGTGTGGACATCCGACGGCTGGCCTCTGGTGCTTCCGGAGCGCTATGGAGCCGTACCCCAGGTGGCTGTGGCGGAGGAAGAGCTCGCCGGAGAGTGGGAGCTCATCGACATGGCCTATGCCTATGGATTGATGAAGGAGTCGGTGGCTCTGACGCTTGGAGAAGACCATAAGGCTTCAGGTGGTGTCTGGGACGGTGCGGACTGGAGCTATGACGCCGCGTCGCAGGTGCTGACCATAGGAGGAGTGAAACTATACGTGAAACGTGAATGCGACTGGGAGGATTCCGAACGCCGGGCCACACTGGTTTTTGCGGGCCTCACCGACCAGACGACCTACTGGGGTAAGAAATCGCATGTCTGATATTCTCTGATCTGTCCCGAAAGGGTTGATCGCGGGGGTGAGGGCTTCGGCCTTCACCCCCGATTCTGTTGTAAGGAAGTAGTCGCGTCTTTGGCGTAAAAATGTGTCGGCAAGAAAATAATAGTGTGTTTTTCCGCATGTTGAAGAGCCTCTCCGGAATTCTATGTTCGTATAAAGCCAAAGGAGATGTCGGTTAACAATCTTTAACAATAGGAGATGGATAGTATGGAGTATATTTATTATTTTTGCCAACATAAAATGAGAATCTTCACCTTAACCGACACATAAAATGCTTACTCTGGCCGGCAACATCTTCGGATGCATCTTATGGGGCATTCTTATCGCCGTGATACTCACCTTAATATGTATGCTGATAGCTAAAGGCGTAACCAACAAAGGATGCAACCTCCTGTTGAGCGCACTCCTCTTCATTCCACTCTGCTATCAGTCGGCGTTGGGTGTGGGTTCGCTTTATGCGCGGGGATACGTGGATGATATACACGGCTCTATCACGTCATTGACTTCGCTCGTGCCGGAAAATGCCTCCGGAGAAGAGATAAGCAGAATTCTGGCTGACCAATTTCCCGGCATTCCCCGATCTATCCTCGAGAAAACCTCAGACCTGAAAGGGACGGCCACCACAATCACTCAGATAGCCGACATGGTCGCGGATTCCTACAGAGCGTCGCTCAATTCCTACCTGTGGCAAAGAATAGCATGGGCCTTCGGATTCATGGTTGTTGGCACGGTGCTTCTCATCATGTTTCCTTCGTCGCCAGCACGCGGGCGACGACGCGGGTCATATGGCGCCGTTCCGGCACGCGACAGATATAATCTTGACTTGTAATAAATTATTCAAACATAAAACCATCTCATCATGGCAAACCATCTAATCATCGGACTCGGAGGGACAGGCGGATCCGTCATCCGCGCGCTCCGCAAGCGAATCTACGAAGAGTTCGGGAAAAACGAACCCGACGGAAAGGCAAATATCGAATACCTTTACGTCGACTCAAGCCCTAAAGATCTCAATGACCGCTCATCATGGAAAACTCTCGGGGCATCCGTTCACTTGAATGACTCTCAAAAGGTGTCGATCCACGGCATGGGGTCAAACGTACTTGACAACCTCTACCAATATCCCGGCATAGAAAGCTTCATCAATGAAAACGACCGCATGCTCTGCAATGATCTTGGCTCGCTCGTATCTGCGGGAATAGGTGGTCAGCGCCGACGTCTGGGACGTCTGCTATTCGCCAACAACCTCTCGGGGCCTGCAAACGCTACTTTTGTGGCGCGTCTGAAGGAGAGAGTCGACAGGTTAACCAGAAGAGACAACAATGATGAGGTGTCATTCCATATCTGCGCCGGTCTTGCCGGAGGGACAGGATCCGGATCGATTGTTGATGCCATTGCCCAGATACGAAAGGAATACCTGCCTCTTGTAGGCGTTAAAGACAAATATAAGGTCTATCTCTATCTTTACGTGCCCGAGATGATTGTGGTTGATCCTGAACGAGACGCCGGATTCTATCAGGCGAACGGATATGCTGCTCTCTGCGAGCTTAATGCCTTGAGTGTCGGGAAATATCATCCTTTCGATGTCACAGGGAAATCAATCGACGAATATGGGAGCGTACGCCGCCTGCTTACAGACTGCAATGCCTTCGAATCAGCGTTCCTTTATTCAAATGTCAACGAAAACAACCACAAACTGGATCTCGAGTCCGAGCTTCCGGCAGCCGTTGCTGACTTCATTTATCAGAAGACCGTATCCGCCGACATGGGTGGCAAGATGGCGAGACTTGAGTCATGCGAGAACAATGACAATTCCCCCGAACTCGATAAGGCAGGAGAACCCGCACGCAGCAAAAGGTTCATATCTTTCGGACTCAAACGCATAGAGTATCCGGAGACGGAAGTCAAGGAATATGTGTCGTTCAACTTTGCCACCCAGGCTGCCAGACAGATGGAATACAACAAATGGGTGGGCGGCATCGGTTTCGAAGAGGTAGATATCGAAGAGGTGGGAAGCGGATTCCAGGCTGACATCGATAAGAAGGAGAACATGGAAAAATATCTACTCTCCGACCACTATCTCATGCTCTCAAAGCCCATCATTGAGGATCCTTCCACAAAGAAATGGAAAGAGATCGGCACCGCATGGCAGAACTGGAGTCAGTTCTTTGCCGAAAACGTGCAGAACGAGGAGGAGAAGAAAAACTGGCTCCCCGCATTCCTCCGCAGCTGCGAGCGGCAGTTTAACGAGGCTTACCGCGGACAGGGCGTCAAGGAGTTCTATCGCGCATACTCAAAGGATATCAAGGGATATGCCGCTCACATCCGCCGCAATGCAGAGAGGATTCTCTTTAACGAGTGGCACACAGGAGAGAAATCGATTCTTGAAGTGGAGAAATACGTCTCACTGATGATCGACAAATGCGGAACCCGCATAGAGAAATTCAAGGAGAACATAGCCAAACTCGACAACATTCTCGCGGGCGATGTTGCCGCTGAGATACGCGCATGCGAGGTGGAATGGAACAACATCGGCTGGCTCCGCGACGCCATCACGAAAAAGAGCGACAAGGTATTCGCTCAATACAAGACCCTGCAGTGCGACAAATACACCATGCAGACCAAGATAGAGGGTTACCGCTATGCCATCGACCTACTCCTTCAGGTTAAGAATGAGCTTGAGATGCTACGCAACGGCGTGACACAGTTCCGCAACCTTCTTTCTGACCTTCTTCACAGAGTGGTTGAAAACGCTGAGTCGAAATGCAAAGTTGCTTCCGCTGACGAACCTGACGCAAAGATCCTGAAAAAATATGATCCGCAGAGTGTGCGTGCCAATACGAAGCGTTTCATCACCGATGAGGAAGCTCAGAAATCAAATGCCGCCAATATCCGCAACCGGCTTGTTGCCCTTCTCGGAGAAGAGACTCCGGGTTTCAACTCGCTCTATGACAAAATCGGTGACCTCGCAACATTTGAGGATATGTTTGTCAACGAATGTATGACAAAGGCGGAGTCGATGATGAATCAATTGGCGCAGAGCGATCCGACACAGAAGATGACCAACGTAAACATCCTCGAGAAAATCAAACTGGAATACAATACTCCAGAGAAACTCGAGATATTTGTGAAAGGACTCTACAACTCGGCACAAAGCTATCTGCAGTTCGACACTCAGGAGATGAGCAAAGGCACCGACAGGACATCCATGATGAGGATGATCCAGCTCTGCCTCCCGGAGTACAACGATCCAACCAATTTCCGCCAGAAATTTATCGAGACATTCGCCGGTGTTTGTGCCGGGGTCAATTTCTCGGTTGAGCAGGATGTCTCGGTCAATCCTAAGTCCAACCAGATAGTGATCGTGGCCGCTGCAAGCGGTTTCCCTCTCCGCTATGTCGCCAATGTGGCTAACCTCCGCAGGAAATACGACTCGATGATGATCGGTCCGAAAGCCGACTTCAACCGCATGGTGCTTCACACAGAATCATTCCGCAAACCCCTTCCCTCACTTTTCGAGGCAAGCCAGATTGAAAACGAAAAAGAACTCCGGCCCTATATCACGGCGGCTTTCGCAATGGGTCTGGTGAAGCAGCGTGAGAATCCCGACACCGGCGAGAAATACCTTGCCATTGAGACAAAGGATGAGTTTGGATTCTCCTCTTGGACGCCGATCGGCAAGAATTTCCTTCAGGCCAATACGATCCTGGCTCAGAAAGGAGCTCTCGCCGCTACTCTGACCAAACAGATCGAAAAGATCATAGCCGAAGAGTATATGCACAACGCCCAGAAGGCTGAATTGCGTGCCAAGATCGTCGACCTGATACAGAACACTATCCTCCCGCTCTTCAACGGCAACGACCAGAACAAAGATTATCTGGCATACAAGGTGAGCGCGATCGACTTCATGAGGTCGAAACTCGCAGACAAATAAAAACAAGTGAAACAACTAATCTATAAGAAATGAGTGATTCAAAAGTGCCCGGAAGAAGAAAGGGCGTATGCAAGAACCCCGACTGCGACCTCTGTATGTCGCGCGAGGTGCAGGAGATAGAACCGGGAGAAGACTTCGTATGCTCTGAATGCGGATGCTCCCTGTCGGAAATAAGCGGCAATATTAAGGAGATCAAGAAGAAGTCGCTGTCAACCGCCATGATAGCAGTCATCGCCAGCGTAGCTATCATAATAGTCGGAGTGGTATATTGGTTTGGATTCCGTGGCGGAGAAAAAGTCGCAGATCCAGAACCTGATAACGGCGGGGAAGTTGTGGTTGATTCTCCCAAGGTTGATACGGAGAGTGTAGATACTCCGGTAGTTGACGTTACTACCCCGAAAAATGATAATGCCAAGGGAAAAGATGACAACAAAGAATCTGTCAAACAGACCGCGCCGCAGAGCGGCTCCGCCAAGTTGACACTCGGGTGCGGCACATACGACGGCCCTGTAAAGAATGGTAGACCCGACGGCATGGGAGGAACGTTCACTTTCAACTCCTCCTACACCCTCGACCTGAAAGACGGACAGGGCTCTACCGTGAAACTCGGACGTGGCGACAAAATCATATCCACCAAGTTCGACAACGGCAAGTTCGTGCAGGGGGAGATCATCTTCGCAAACAACGACCGTAAATATGTGACCGGAGTCAGCGCCACGCTCTGATTTCCCATACCATCAAGACCGACACACTGAATGAAACGCCTTATTCAGCATACGGCCCTCATCATCGCGCTTGTGTGCCCGTCCGCATTCCGGACGGGCGCACAGACGCGTGATAGCTTTGCCACCGATCTGCTGGCCGAGATCGCAGCCGCCTTGGGAAAAGAAGACAGCATCGCTTCCCTTCCTGAAGGCCTCAGTGTGGCGGCACTTAAATACGGCACCCGACCGGTCACCGTCGTGAAAGAGCACGGAAAGGTGTCGCATATCGGGCTGACGGTTTTTGGGGAAGAACTCAGGAAACAGGTCCCCTCCCCCTTCTATGATGCCGTGGAACGCTACGCCCTTATCGATGTTTTGCCGATGAAACGCATCAAGACCGTTGACCGCGAACTCTTCGAAGAGGGTGTGGAATTCAGGTCAGGAAACATCAGGCGACTACCATCCTTTTATGATAAGAAAGGATTGGAGTTTCAGCTCCGCAACGAGAACGGAAGGAAATACGTTGCCTCCTGGCGTCAGGACGGACACATGCTGGAAGAGATAGTGATGCCTTACACTTATGGATTTCTCCACGGTCTCGACATGGATGAATGTGAGTCACGCCTTCTATCTGATCTGCATGATCTGCCGGACGAGCGATTCAACGGTTTTTCCCCATGTAAGGTAGACCGCTCAGAACTCGTCACATATTTCCCGGTTAATTATTATATAAAACCGGGAGAATCCTATTATTTCGACCATCTTAACGCTAACAGATATTACACCAGTCAGGATTCTACCGAATTTGTGCCCATCTATGATCCGTCGTTTCCCCATGAAAGTCTGGCAAACGTGCTGACAAGTTTGGAAGTTGCTAATGATCTGAGACTTGACATTAGTCTTGTGACATACAATTTCAAGAAGCGACGCGTTACTGTGCCCCTCTCTCAATTTATTGGCTATTGCCTACAGCGTGGTTGCACCCCCTTCTTCGGAATCATCGAGAGTACGGAGGAACGCACCGTTTGCCAGCTTCTGCTGCGCAACACTGACGAAGGATTCTGCCACCTGCTGAAAATCACCGCACCTTCATCACTTATAGGCGCCAGGGAAGGCACCTACGAAGCGAGAATGAACAGTTATATCCCTATTTCAAAAATCGCAAGCCTCTTTCCGCGTACAGACGCGCCTCAACGATGAACACACCAGAGAATAAATCAATGATATCCCTCCGGGCCATAATGTGCGCGATAGCACTGATGACTGGGTTATACGCCGTAGCAGTCAGTCCCGGAAGCCAGATCAACGACATCAAACTCTCGGGATACTATTTTTATGCCGAGTCGACCGACCCCGTGGAGGAGAACGCGAGAAAAGCTGCCGACACGTTCCTGGCGAGCTACATCAACCAATATATCGCCGACAACGGCATAACGCGTGAAAAGGTCTCACCCGACGCCCTTCCGGGAGTAAGCTATATCACCATGGACCGTGCCAAAGGGAAAAGGGTATTCTCCTATATTGAGAAATGCGCTGTAGTTGAAGGGGCGGAGGCTCCTTCGGTTCCCGCCGTGATGCCGACGCCGCAACTGCCCGAGAAAGAGATTAAGACCACCGAGACAACCACGATTGTCTCAACCGCCCCTGAAAAGGAATTTAAAGAAACAAATTCGGAATCATCGACAGCACCATCGACCAACGCCGTTGCAGCTGATGTCACCGATAATCGGATATCGCTCGATCCTGACGCGGAAAGCGATCCGGCCACCCGTGTCAGGAAAAAAATACTTAAAAATCTCCTCTCCACTCCTGACATAGAGAAAGCATTCGGCGACCTCAACCGCCTGAAGGCTGAATATGTTGTAAAACGTCTGGGACCTTACGCCAAATGCTCCAACCGCATGTGGGCTTTCTGGATAGTCTACGACTCCACCGGCAAGAATCTCGAAGCTCTCCTCTCTCCGGGGAAAGAGGGAGAAAGGATAAACTTGCTAACCGGCGACGACAGCGACTCTCTCGACAGATACACCTCGGGACAAGGGAAAATAGCCATGTTCTTCGAGTTTAGATAAAGGAAACACTACTATCTCCATAAAACATTTCAAATGAAAAGATTATACATCTACATCTTCCTGATGGCAATAATATTCGGCGCCCGCGCACAGGAAGTTAGCTTCAGATTTTCCGACGGCATTGATGACTCAGCGCTCAAGACAAAAATGGAACATCAAGTGTCGGCGCTGTTATCTGCCATCAACCGTGCTGCCGCCGACAAGGCCGACATTAATTATTCAGGCATCGACATCGATCCCCTTGCCTCACAGTCAATCGGCATGACCTGGAGAGTCGTCCGCTTCAACACTGAAGACGAAGACATAGTTGACCACTGCATCCGGCAGAAGACAGCCTCCGGAAAGATCAGAGGTTTTCAGGTCAGGAACATCTCCGTGATCATGAATCCGATCGATGGGGCCTACGATGGTCCCCAGACTCGCGAGATAACTATCGATCTTTCACCTACAGGTAAAATCGAGGACTTCAATTTCGCTATGGGTACCACGGAATACGCGGGTCTCATGCGCAAAGGCGACGAGCTGGGCGACCTTGACCGCAGAATGCAGATCATACACTGGTGCGAGCAGTTTCAGAATGCATACAATAAGTGCGACATAGGCTTCATGGAGAACATTTTCAGCGACGATGCGATCATAATCACGGGAAAAATCAAGACCCAGCGCGTCAAGTCGGATCTCGCCATGAGCAATGCCTCGAAAGTGGAATACGTGCAACAGAACAAAGCTCAGTATCTCAACGGCTTGCGCCGGATATTCAGAAACGCTAAATACATCAACGTAAAGTTTTCCGATTATAAGATCGTGCGCCACGGATCAAAACCCAACTACTACGGCGTGACACTACAGCAGGATTGGGCCACTAACACCTACAAGGATCAGGGAATAGTGTTTCTCGTATGGGATTTTTCAAATGAGGACACTCCGAAAATACACGTGCGCACCTGGCAGCCTCTCACCGAACAGGCTTTCGCACTCAGCGATTTCAAACTGCCCTGATGCTCCCGGTCTCCCCCTGCGAGAGGCGGAGCACAGACGGCATCCTGGCCCAATCACATAAGCCTATCACATACAATTACATCAATCAATCAGATACAAATGAAAAGAATACTGACTCTTCTCTACCTCGTTGCATCCTCCATGTCCGCGGTCTTTTGCCAGACACTAAAAGTGGCTGATTTCCATATCGACCCCTCGGATATCACCGCGCAGGCCGAACAGGTGTCGGATCTCAACGGCGAACCGTGTGCTCTGGTGAAAGTGAGCCTTTCAGTGCCTGCTGCCGTGTTTGAAGGCGACATAATAAAGCAGGAGGAGAAAGGGAAATCGGAATACTACGTTTATCTTGTAGACGGCTCCAACTATCTGACGGTAAAGACCGACGACTATCCCGTGCTCCGCTATGATTTTCCCGAGAATGTCAAAGGCAATAACACGTATGTGCTCGACATCATACGCCCGGGCGAGAATCCGGCGAAACGTACCATAACCCTGAAATTCGACGATGGCACGGGGGAGCAGATTTTCAAGCTTGACATGATCCTTTGCAAGGCCGGACGCTTCGAGATGGGAGATACTCCCGAACAGAATTCAAATGAATCAGACGCCAAGGCTCATTGGGTACGTCTGTCAAAAGACTATTATATCGGGGAGACCGAGGTGACGCAAGACCTCTGGGAATTCGTGATGGGTGTAGATGCCAATCAGTCGATCATAAAAGGAGCCAAACACCCTGTTGACAATATATCCTGGAACCAGGCTCAGGATTTTATCGCCGGCATAAACAAGATGATAACTCTCGGCAATTTCCGCATGCCTACGGAAGCTGAATGGGAATATGCCGCCAGGGGCGCGCATAAGATGACCCGCACCCGTTTTGCCGGAAGCGACGATCCCGGTGAAGTTGGATGGTATTATGACAATAGCCCTCAGGGATCGCATAAGGTGAAAGAAAAGAAACCCAATGAGATCGGCATTTACGACATGTCGGGCAACGTCTGGGAGCTGTGCTCTGATTTCAAGGAGGATTTCGACGATAAGGAAGTGACTGATCCCAAAGGTCCGGCTACGGCCAAAAGGCATGTACGCCGTGGAGGGGCCTATGACACCAACGACAACATGCTCCGCGTTGCCTATCGCCACCGCGCCACGGCCGACCGAGTGGAGCCCAGCGTTGGCCTGCGCCTCGTCTGGACACGATAATATCCCCCTCCGGAATCAAGCCTCCGGATATCCGGTATGAAAATGATTTCACAAAGCTTTGCCCTCCTTCGGTGAGGAAACCTACTGTGATTCCTATGTTATCGAGGACTGGAGGCATTCGGCCGAGAGGAGGCCGCGGAATAGTGAGTGGGTGTTGCATAACCACCCTAAAAAAATAAGCGAAGGCCTCAACTTTCACGAGCTGAGGCTTTTTGCAACCGTTGTATATCCTTTTTCACGTGATGGGGATATATGCATTTCAGGATAATGAATATGATGAAGAAACTTATCATGATAGCGGCAGTCCTTTTCTCGGGCATGTCGCTGATGGCGGAGGAGAAGGCTCTGCCGAGTGCTGACAGATCGGCGGGTATGCCGGTCATGGAGGCTTTCGCCAGGCGGAAGTCAGTGAGGAATTTTTCGGGCAGGGAGCTCTCGCAACAGGAATTGGGCAATCTCCTATGGGCAGCCATGGGGCAGAACCGTGCGGACGGGAAACTGACTGCGCCGTCATGCCGTAACTTCCAGGAGATACGCCTTTTCGTGTTCGGGAAGGATGGAGTCTGGGAATATATGCCTGCCTCCCATTCCGTGAGGCAGGTGGCGGCGGGTGACCACAGGGCTCTTGTGGCTGGAGGTCAGGAGTTCGTGAAAAGTGCTCCCATAAGTCTGGTGATGATAGCCGACATGACTAAGTTCGGCAAAGCCGACGAGCGCGCGAAGATGATGGCGGCGGTAGATGCCGGCATCGTCAGCGAGAACATATCTCTGGCGTGTGCCGGACTCGGACTGGCCACTGTTCCACGTGCCACAATGGATTCGGCCGCTATCCTGAAGCTGCTCGGACTCCCGGAGAACCACATGGCGATAATGAATAATCCTGTAGGTTTTGAGGGTGAATGATCACAAGACAAATAGTTGGGATAACTGATGTGGTACGTTTCCGCTCCTTGTGCGTCTTAAAAAGGGGCATATGATCATATGGAAAGAAAGGATTTTGAAATAATGGCTCCCGTGGGGAGCTGGGAATCACTTGCGGCGGCCCTCGCCGCGGGCACCGATGCCGTGTATTTCGGCATAGAGGGGCTCAACATGCGTTCCCGTTCGAGTGCCAATTTCACCGCCGACGATATGCGGCGCATCGTGGAGGAATGCGATGCGTCAGGGGTAAAGACATATCTGACTGTCAACACTATCGTCTACGATTCCGACATGGAACTGATGCGCTCGATCGTGGATGCCGCCAAAGCTGCCGGTGTCAGCGCCATCATAGCTTCCGACATGGCGGTGATACTTTATGCCAGGAGTATCGGTCAGGAGGTGCATATCTCCACGCAGGTAAATGTCACCAATATAGAGGCTGTGAGATTCTACAGTCAGTTTGCCGACGTCATGGTGCTGGCGCGCGAGCTTAATCTTGATCAGGTGAAGGCCATACATGAAGCCATCGTAAGGGAGGGCATCACGGGCCCGGGGGGACGTCCGATCCGTCTGGAGATGTTCTGCCACGGTGCTCTCTGTATGGCTGTGAGCGGAAAATGCTATATGAGCCTTCATGAGCTCAACTCGAGTGCCAACCGTGGAGCCTGCAATCAGATATGCCGGCGTTCATATACGGTGCGCGACCGTGAGACCGGCGAGGAACTGGTGGTCGATAACAAATTCATAATGTCGCCCAAAGATCTGAAGACGATACATTTCCTCGACCGTATGGTCGATGTCGGCGTGCGTGTATTCAAGATTGAGGGGAGGGCCCGGGGTCCCGAATATGTACATGAGGCAGTGGAATGTTATTCTGAGGCACTGCAGGCCGTCTGCGACGGCTCTTTCTCGGAAGATAAGGTGGCAGGATGGGATGCCCGTCTTGATAAGATATTCAACCGCGGCTTCTGGAACGGATACTATCTGGGACAGCGTCTGGGGGAATGGAGTTCAAAATACGGCTCGTCGGCTACCCGCACCAAGGTCTATGCCGCTAAAGCCATACGTCATTTCCCGAAAATCGGGATAGGGGAGTTCCAGATGGAAGCCGGTGAATTGAAAGTCGGCGACGAGGTGGTTGTGACAGGCCCCACTACGGGTGCTCTGATATTCAATGTCGAGGAATTGCGTCTTGACCTGAAACCTGTGGAGATGGTGAAGAAGGGAGACCGTTTCTCCCTGCCGGTGCCTGCCAAAGTCCGTCCTTCCGACCGTCTCTACCTCTGGCGTAAAAACTAAAATCAGAAATTATGGGAATCAGAAAGGCATTTATCACAACTATCGTCCTGTGCGCCTCATGTCTCTGTGTTGCTTATGCCGGGGAGGAGAGTCAACGGCAGGTTGCCGGTGAAAGCCAGTTAAATAATGTTGCAAAATTCAATCTCGCCACATACAACATACGTTATTATAGCAAGCGTGATTCCCTGAAGGGTAACACCTGGGAGCGGCGCAGTCCGCAGATTGCTCAACTGGCCAGATACCACGGATTTGATATTTTCGGCACTCAGGAGTGTCTTAAGTTCCAGCTTGAGGATCTCAAAAGATTGCTCCCCGGCTTCGATTACATAGGGGGCGGGCGAGATGATGGAGGCTCAAAAGGGGAGCATGCAGCGATATTCTTCGACACATCGAAGTTTTCTGTAGTAGATCATGGTGATTTCTGGCTTTCGGAGACGCCGGATGTGCCCGGACGCGGATGGGATGCCGCCTACAACCGGGTGTGCACGTGGGGACGCTTCCATCATAAGGATTCCGGCAAAGAGTTTCTTTATTTCAATCTACATATGGATCATAAAGGTAGGAAAGCCCGTCTGGAGAGCGGCCGGCTGATACAGAAAAAGATAAAGGAATTCGGAAGTGATCTGCCGGTTTTTCTGTCGGGTGATTTCAATGTGGATCAGACCAATGAATGCTATCTGGCAATCGCGCGGTCGGACGAGCTGGATGATGCTTATGAGCGCGCATCTTTCCGTCACGCGCCCAACGGGACATGGAATAACTGGAAACCCGGTAATTTTTCCATAAGCCGTATAGACCATATCTTCGTGTCGCCTCAGGTGAAGGTCGGAAAATATGGAATTCTGACTGACACATATCTCACGGCAGAAAAGGAACAGGACGTGATGAAAGACCATGACAGCTTCGATGTTAAATTCTTTAAGCGTACAATCCGTGTCCCGTCAGACCATTACCCTGTGATGATAGAGGTGGAGATACCATAAGAAGGCAGATGTAACTTATTGGTTAATGAATGTTAAAATCGGGGGGGGTAATGATAAATGTTTTAAATTGTTGAAATTTGGTTAAATTTGCAACTTATTATCATTTATCAGAACCTCTCCTTGCATTTTTATGCGAAAGATTAACATTTTGATGGCATCTGCCGTGCTGACAATGACACTGCAGGCCCAGAATCCGGTGGAACCCGATTCGCTGACCGGTGAAACCTCGTTCTCGCAAGAGTTGGAGGACTTTGTCATTGTTGCATCGCCGGTGCTTCATAAGGCAGACCGCGATGTGTATACTCCATCTGCGGATGCGCGAAAGGTGTCGCCCGACGGTTTGTCGCTGTTGCAAAACATGAAAATACCGGCACTTTCGGTAAATACTGTGCTTAATACTGTTACGAATCCCGGTGGAGGCGTGCAGTTGCGGATCAACGGGCGCGAGGTGGCGGTGCAGGATGTGCTCAATCTTTCCCCTGAGAGCATTGTCAAGGTGGAGTATCTTGAGAATCCGGGGCTGCGCTATAAGGATGTGAATGCTGTTTTGAATATTATTGTCAGAAATCCGTCGGCGGGAGGGTCGCTGAGCGTAACCACTATGTTATGGAGCAAGGATATGCCTTCTGGTAATTATATGGGAAATCTGAAAATAAACAGAGGGAAATCGCAGTGGAGCATTTATAATGAGACACAGGTGCGCGACCATGTGCCAATGCATCGTGATTATAATGAGACCTTTAATTTTCCTGACGGACAGACGCTCAGAAGAGTGGAAACTCCGTTAGGTGGTTACTACAACAACAATCAGATGTGGAGCGGGCTCAGTTATTCCTACATAAATCCTGAAAAGACCACTATCTGGACAGGATTGCGTCTGAATCATCAGAATCCGAACACGCTTCGTTACGAGGGTATGCTGGAGACGGTGTCAGACACGGAGAAAGAGAGGCATTATCTCTCTTCCACTTCGTATAACATGTTTGTGCGCCCCACTTTAGAGTTTTATCTCGATCATAAGATCGGCCATAGGCAGACAATCGCATTCAATGCGACAGCGAGCTACAGGTATGGCAAACCGGGTTCGGAATATATCGAAAGCGCGGAGAAGGGTTCTGATCTGATCTCCGATATCACGACATCGATCATCGACAACAACTTCGGTTTTTCGCTGGAGGGTAACTATATCAAGGAATGGCGCGCAGCTTCCGCCACGGGAGGCATAAAATGGAATGGCAGCCGCAACCGATCCAAATATGTGACTTCCGATAACGCGGTGTATCATCAGCGGCAGGATGCATTATATTTTTTCGGAGAATATACCCATCGCATAGGCAATGTGTCGCTGACAGGGGGCCTGGGCGCGCAATACACCGACATCTATATGAGAGAATCAGCACGTGGCACCAACTCCTGGGAAGTGCAACCGCGTATCTCCATCATGTGGCGTAAGGAATGGTCGACATTGCGCGCAAGTCTCCGGCGCAGCACCTCATCACCCTCTTTGAGTCAGACAAATCCTGTGGTGCAGCAACTCGACCCTGTTCAGTATCAGTATGGCAATCCGACACTGAAACCTTATTCGTGGTTTCATTACAATCTGGCATGGAGCGTGAATGTGCCGCGTGCGAATTTCAATCTTAAGGCAACGATGAGATCGGCCGATAATCCTATATTCAAGCATTCGTATTGGGAGGATAACCGGCTTATGCAGACTTATTCCAACGATGGTGATTATCGGGATTTCGGTTTCAGCCTTGCGGCCAGTCTGGAGGTTGTGCCTGAATGGTTTTTCTTTGAGGGTAATGTCGACTTTTCAAGACAATTCTCCAAAGGGAAGAATTTCCGCCATGTCATCAGCACGTGGGGCGGCAGCGCGCAGGCTATGTTGCGTCATTGGGGATTCAATCTCATTTTTCAGCTAAATCAGGCGAAGAACAGTCTGTGGGCACAGGAGATAAACCGTCCTGAATCGTTCAATATGTTCATGTTGCAATATTCATGGAAGGACTATACTGCGGCCGCATTTCTGATGATGCCGTTCGGGCGATATAACCAGGAGGAGACGAGCCTTGATGCCAATTATTCATACACCAGCATCATGCGGTCGCCATTTATAGAGCGGATGTTCGGAGTCCGGCTGTCGGCCACTTTGAAGTGGGGCAAGCAGAAACGGGAGGCCAACCGTCTTCTGGAAGGCGACGACAATGTCGGAGGCTCTACTGCGGGAGGGCGCTGAGGACGGATCGTCTCCGGGATAGCTATAAAAAACGTGACATTCGATTGGCCATAGGGCCGATGAATGTCACGCTTTTTTGTGGGAAGGGATTTTATGTTGTAATGTCTGACAGCAGAGGGGTTATTTGCCGGAGATGTATGCGTCGATTGCCTTGGCGGCGCGGCGTCCGGCGCCCATTGCCAGGATCACGGTGGCCGCGCCTGTGACGGCGTCGCCTCCGGCGAAGACTCCCGGGCGCGTGGTGCGTCCCTCCTCGTCGGCCACTATGCAGCCGCGGCGGTTAGTGTCAAGTCCTTTGGTGGTCGATTTGATGAGTGGATTAGGGCTCGTGCCGAGGGCCATGATCACCACGTCGCAGTCGATGGTGAAGTTGCTTCCCTCTTTCACTATTGGGCTGCGGCGGCCGCTCTCATCGGGTTCCCCGAGCTCCATCTCCACACATTCGATGCCTGCGACGTTGCCTTTTTCATCGGCAATGACGCGCACAGGGTTGGTGAGCATACGGAACTCGATACCCTCCTGCTTGGCGTGGTGCACCTCCTCCACGCGGGCCGGCAGTTCCGCCTCGCTGCGGCGATATACGATCACAGCCTCCGCCCCCAGTCGTTTGGCCGTGCGCACGGCATCCATGGCCACGTTGCCTCCACCCACTATCACGGCCTTGCGCCCCGGATAGATGGGCGTGTCGTAGTCATCGTCGTAGGCGTGCATAAGGTTGGCGCGGGTAAGGAACTCGTTGGCTGAGAAGACTCCGTTGAGGTTCTCCCCCTCGATACCCATGAATCGGGGCAGGCCTGCTCCGGAGCCTACGAATACAGCATCATATCCCTCGCGGTCGAGGAGATCGTCGACGGTCAGCGTCCGTCCGACTATCACGTCGGTCTCGATTTCGACACCGAGGCGTTTCACGGCTTCCACCTCGCGGGCCACGATCCTCTCCTTGGGGAGTCGGAATTCAGGGATGCCATAGACGAGCACTCCCCCCACATCGTGTAAGGCTTCGAAAATCTTAACCTGGTAGCCGAGACGTGCGAGGTCGGACGCACACGCAAGCCCGGCAGGTCCTGAACCTACCACAGCCACCTTCCGTCCGTTGGGAGTGATTTCGGGTTTTGGAAGTTCTGCGGCGTGTTCTATGGCCCAGTCGCCCACATATCTCTCGAGTTTGCCGATTGCCACAGGCTCCGACTTTATGCCGAGCACACACGAGCCCTCGCACTGGCTCTCTTGCGGACACACGCGCCCGCACACGCTCGGCAGGGAGCTGTCAGCGGCTATCGTGGCAGCGGCGGCGGCCAGGTCGCCCCCGGCCACATGATGGATGAATCCCGGTATGTCGATATGTACGGGACAGCTTCCCACGCATCTCGGCTTCGGGCAATTGAGGCAGCGTGACGCCTCCAGGGTGGCTTCCTCGAAGTTGTAGCCGTAGCACACCTCCTCAAAATTAGTGGCCCTCGCCTGAGGGTCCTGTTCCCTTACGGGCACTCTCGGTATTCTGTTAGCCATGGCATTTGCAGTTATGGGTTTCAGGATTGGTCTTTCTGTTGTCGCGATACATGTTCTGGCGCCTCATAGCCTCGTCGAAGTCCACTTTATGGGCATCGAACTCAGGGCCTTCCACACATGTGAAACGGGTCTTGCCATCAACAGTGACGCGGCAAGCCCCACACATTCCCGTGCCGTCGACCATGAGGGCGTTGAGCGACACCATTGTGGGTATGCCGTATTCCTTAGTGGTTAATGATGCGAACTTCATCATTATCATGGGGCCGATTATCACGCAGTGGTCGTATGTTTTCCCCTGATTGTCGATGAGGTCTTTCATAAGACCTGTCACCATGCCGTGGAATCCTTCTGAACCGTCGTCGGTGCAGAGGAACACGTTGCCGACGGTCTTCATCTCGTCGACATATGTGAAGAGGTCGCGCGTCTTCGCGCCTATTATCACGTCGGCCGTCACGCCATGCTCCTTCAGCCATTTCACCTGCGGATAAACCGGTGCGGTGCCCACACCGCCTGCTACGAAAAGAATCCTCTTTTTGCGGAGCTCCTCCTCCGGAAGGTCGAGCAAGTCGGAAGGGTTGCCAAGGGGGCCTGCGAAGTCGGCGAAGGCATCACCCTCCCGGAGGTCTACGATTTTGCGCGACGACAGGCCTATGGCCTGAGTAACTATGGTGACGGTGCCTTTATCAGCATCAAAGTCGCATATTGTCAGGGGGATGCGCTCTCCGTGGGAATCGGTGCGCACGATCACGAATTGCCCGGGCTTGGCCGAGGCAGCCACGCGTGGCGCGTGGACTTTCATCTCCACGATATTGGGGGAGAGTTCACGTCTGCTGGTTATCTCAAACATATTGTATCGTTTTTCGTTGGTTTAGGTTTTCCGTTATCCTGTCGGTCGTAGATACCCGACCGGCAGGATAACGTCAATTATTTGTCATGAATTAATCGTCAGTTCGCTGACTCATAATCACTATCGCTAATTACTAATTGCTAATTGCTAATTACTAATTACTTATAGGTGCTCCATCTGTAGAGGTCTTTGATAGATGGCTTCTTGCCGTGCATGAATATTCCGATGCGATATATTTTTGCGGCCACCCATGCCATGAATATGAAGGAGAGGTAGAGCAATCCGAGGGAGGCCCAGATCTGCCATCCTGGTATATCGAAGGGTATCCTTATGAGCATCACCATCGGAGAGGTGAAGGGTATGAACGACAGCCACATGCCGAGAGTTCCGCTGGGATCCTGCGCCACGGCCATGCCGCCGATAAGGCCTATGATGATGGGAATTGTGGCGAAAGATACGAGCTGTGAAGCGTCCTGCACGCTGTCGACGGCCGATCCGATGGCCGCGAAGATGGAGGCATAGAAAAGGAAGCCGCCGATCAGAAAGAGGAGTATGTAGCAGAAGATCTTGGCTATATATGCCACTGAACCGAGTATGGAGATGGCTTGCAGAAGATCGGTGTCGACCGTGGCCTGGGCCATGTCGAGATTGCCCGAATTAAACATCTCAACCTGCGCGCTCACCGATTCGGGGAGGAGAGCCGGGAGGAGGAAAGCCGAGATCATGCATGTCAGCACGCCCCATATCACTATCTGAGTGACGGCCACGAGGCCGACACCAAGAATCTTGCCGAGCATCAGCTGCATAGGTTTCACGGAGGTGACTACGAGTTCGAGCACCCTGTTGTTTTTCTCTTCGATGATGGAGGTCATCACCATCTGTCCGTACATCAACAGGAACATATACAGGATGAAAGCCATGGCTATGCCGAGGAGATATGAAAGCATCGACGATGTGTTCTCCCCCTGGCCTGACTCATCGAGGCGCACGGTCTGGAGGGTGACGTCGCTATGGATGTCATCGAGTATCTCCTGGAGATTGGCGATATTGTATTTATTCAACCGATAGTCTTCAATCGCTTGGTTGACAATGCCCTTTATCTGGCTCTCAAGCTCGATGGAGGCTGCGTCGTGGAGATATAGCGTGATGGAGCTCTTCCGGTTGTCAGCTATATCGCCGCGTATGGAGAGCACTCCGTCGAACCGTTCGTTGGTCAGCTCCGTGTCGGCATCCTTCACAGGCACGAAAGTGACGTGGTCAGGTTTCTCCTCCATGAGGCGAGGAAGCACCAGTCCGCTTCCGTCGGCCACCGCTATGGTGCGTTCTGTGGGGGTTGAGAAGATGGCGATCAGCGCCGGAGCCGCCATGAAGAGCACCATCAGCACTGGCATCAGGAGGGTGGTGATGATAAAGCTTTTCTTGGCTACACGCTCGCGGAATTCACGGGCGATGATGATGTTTATCCTTGATTTCATTTGAATAGAGTTCTTGAGTTGTTTTCCGTTGCCGTAATTATGAGTTGGGAGATTGCCTCACTGCTGCTGGTTGTTTGATTCCACTGTCTGTATGAAAATATCGTTCATGGAGGGGAGGGCACGGTCGAACGTCACCAGATCCACTGCCTTGTTTACGAGGTCGATCACCTCGCGGCGGTCAGTATCGGGCTGTAGACGGACTACGGCTTTGTTCAGACCGTGTTCCGTGGAGAAACGGCAGTCCATTATTCTTTCGCCGAGGGCCTGGAGCAGGTTGGAGGGCTCTCCCTCGAAACTTATCCGGTAGCGGCCTTTCCCCATGTTCTGGCGGATCTCAGCCACATTGCCTGAAAGAATGTTGTGGGAACGGTTGATCAGGGTGATGTTGTCGCACAGCGTCTCCACGCTTTCCATATTATGCGTTGAGAATATCACGGTGGCACCGTTCTCGCGGTTGAGCCGGAGAATCTCGCGGGTCAGTATATCTGTGTTGATAGGGTCGAAGCCGGAGAATGGTTCATCGAATATAAGGAGTTTGGGACGATGGAGCACAGTGACGATGAACTGCACTTTCTGTGCCATGCCTTTGGAAAGCTCCTCCACTTTCTTGTTCCACCAGTCCATTATTTCGAGACGTTCGAACCATTGGCGCAGTTCTGCCATTGCTTCCCTGCTTGAAAGTCCTTTGAGCTTGGCGAAGAACATGGCCTGATCGCCTACCTTCATTTTCTTATATAGGCCACGTTCCTCCGGAAGATAGCCGATATGTGCCACGTCATCCTCCACCAGGGGGTGGCCGTCGAAGATCACTTCTCCGGAATCGGGAGCCGTAATATGGTTGATGATTCTTATCAGTGTGGTTTTCCCGGCTCCGTTAGGCCCCAGGAGTCCATAGATAGAACCTTCGGGGATCGAGAGCGATACGTTGTCGAGGGCAAGATGCTTCGTATAGCTCTTGCTTACATTGTTTACCTGAAGTATATCCATTTTTTTCGTTTCGTGACTGGTTCCGCGTTGTCCATCTCTCCGTGCGAGATATGCCGGAGTTTCATGTTGTCGGTCATCACATTGCAAAATTACAAAAATAAAGCCGTTAAAAAAGAAAAAGAGCATAAAAAACGCAATAGATCCTCGCGCGCGTATTAAATGTTGCGTCAAGGCCGACTGTGCCGCATGTTTCGGCCAATTCATAAGGTATGTATTTCCGGCAGTGTTATGCCGTGAAGATAAGTGTGGGGTGTGGAGGGGGATGTAGACCGATAAAAAAGCCTCCGGAGGCGATAAAAGAAGCCCCCGGAAGCAAGAAAAAATGCGTCGCGGGGATAAAAAACAGTGAAACCTGCAAAAGGT